>NZ_CP027061.1:3890000-3899251 GCF_003047165.1 Bacillus sp. ZY-1-1 | reverse complement strand
AACTTATCCACAAATCCACAGGCCCTACTATTACTACTGCTATTTTTAAAATATATTAATTATATTATCCGTTAGGAGGATAAACATGAAATTTACGATTCAAAAAGATCGGTTAGTCGAAAGTGTACAAGACGTTCTAAAAGCCGTTTCATCCAGAACCACAATTCCCATTCTCACCGGTATTAAGATCGTCGCCTCAGATGAAGGAGTATCTTTCACAGGAAGTGACTCTGATATTTCAATTGAGTCATTCATTCCGAAAGAAGATGATGATAAAGAAATCGTGACGATCGATCAGCCGGGAAGTATCGTGCTGCAAGCGCGTTTCTTCAGCGAAATCGTTAAAAAACTGCCGATGGCGACTGTTGAAATCGAAGTTCAAAATCAATATTTAACGATTATCCGTTCCGGAAAAGCCGAATTTAATTTAAACGGCCTTGATGCAGATGAATATCCGCATCTACCGCAAATCGAAGAGCATCACGCCATTCAGATTCCGACGGATCTTTTGAAAAACCTGATCCGCCAAACCGTGTTCGCTGTGTCCGCCTCAGAAACACGCCCTATCTTGACAGGTGTAAACTGGAAAGTTGAAAACAGTGAATTATTATGCACTGCCACGGATAGCCACCGACTCGCTTTAAGAAAGGCGAAGCTTGATATTCCGGAAGACAGCTCTTATAACGTGGTCATTCCCGGGAAAAGCTTAACCGAGCTGAGCAAAATTCTTGATGACAGCCAAGAGCTGGTGGATATCGTCATTACAGAAACCCAAGTTCTGTTCAAAGCGAAAAACGTATTGTTCTTCTCAAGATTGCTTGACGGAAACTATCCGGACACGACCAGCTTAATTCCGCAGGAAAGCAAAACGGAAATCGTCGTGAACACGAAGGAATTTTTACAGGCGATAGACCGTGCTTCTTTATTGGCGAGAGAAGGCCGCAACAACGTTGTAAAACTTTCTGCCAAACCGACGGATTCGCTTGAGATTTCATCAAATTCTCCGGAAATCGGGAAAGTGGTCGAAGCTGTGCTGGCAGACAAGATTGACGGCGAGGAATTAAATATTTCATTCAGTCCAAAATATATGATGGACGCACTGAAAGTACTTGAAGGAGCGGACATCCGTATCAGCTTTACGGGAGCGATGAGACCGTTTCTTATCCGTACGCCGAATGATGAGACCATCGTTCAGCTCATCCTTCCGGTCAGAACGTATTAATCAAACAGAATGTGCTGCCGGCTTAGTTCGGCAGCTTTTCTATTCATCAGCCGCTCCCTCAAGTTTTCCCTTTCCTTATTTCAGGATTTTTTAGTACAATTAGATATTAGTGATATTTGAAAGAGGTCGATATTATGGCAAATCCGATTTCGATTGATACAGAAATGATTACGCTTGGCCAGTTTTTAAAATTAGCCGATGTGATTCAGTCCGGCGGCATGGCGAAGTGGTTTCTGAGCGAGCATGAGGTGACTGTCAACAATGAACCTGACAATCGCCGCGGCAGAAAGCTTTACGTTGGAGACGTGGTCGCGATTGAAGGATTTGGTTCATTTCAAGTCGTCAATTAAAGCGGGTGACAGCGGTTGTATATCCAAAATTTAGAATTAACATCCTACCGTAATTATGAGCGCGCTGAGCTTCAATTCGAAAACAAGGTGAATGTGATCATCGGGGAAAATGCCCAGGGCAAAACCAATCTGATGGAAGCCATCTATGTCCTTTCGATGGCAAAATCACACCGCACCTCAAATGACAAAGAACTTATACGGTGGGACGAAGACTATGCTAAAATAGAAGGAAGAGTGATGAAGCGCAACGGGGACATCCCGATGCAGCTTGTCATCTCCAAAAAAGGTAAAAAGGGCAAGGTCAATCATATAGAGCAGCAAAAACTCAGTCAGTATGTCGGAGCGCTGAACACCATTATGTTTGCCCCTGAGGATTTAAATCTCGTCAAAGGAAGCCCTCAGGTGAGGAGAAGATTTCTCGATATGGAGATCGGGCAGGTTTCTGCCGTTTATCTGTATGATTTATCTCTTTATCAAAAAATCCTTTCACAGCGGAATCATTTTCTGAAACAGCTGCAAAGCCGGAAACAGACTGACCGGACCATGCTTGACGTTCTCACTGATCAGCTGATCGAGGCAGCCGCAAAAGTTGTCGCCAGACGTCTGCAGTTTACGGCGCAGCTTGAAAAATGGGCGCAGCCGATCCATTCCGGCATTTCCCGGGGAATTGAAGAACTGACGCTTAAGTATCACACGGCGCTTGATGTATCAGATCCCAAAGATTTGTCGAAAATAGGTAACAGCTACCAGGAGTCTTTTTCGAAATTAAAAGAAAAAGAAATAGAACGAGGCGTCACATTATTCGGACCGCATCGGGATGATGTCCTTTTTTATGTGAACGGACGCGATGTGCAGACTTACGGTTCGCAGGGACAGCAGCGTACGACGGCTTTGTCTCTGAAGCTGGCTGAAATAGATTTGATTCATGAAGAAATCGGAGAATACCCCATTTTACTTTTGGATGATGTACTAAGCGAGCTGGATGATTACCGACAGTCCCATTTGCTTCATACGATCCAAGGCCGTGTGCAGACATTTGTCACCACGACGAGCGTGGATGGCATTGACCACGATACCTTACATCAAGCAGGAATGTTCCGTGTGGAAAACGGTGCGTTAGTGAAGTGAAGAAATGAGGTGAGCGATTGTATATTCATTTAGGTGACGACTTTGTCGTTTCAACCCGCGATATCGTCGGCATTTTTGACTGCAAGGTCAATGTATCGCCGATCGTTGAAGAATTTCTGGACAGACAGAAAGAAAAAGTAGTGCCGTCCGTAAACGGCACGCCAAAGTCTATCGTAGTCACGACTGAGAATATATATTACTCTCCCTTATCTTCCGGCACACTGAAGAAACGTGCGCAATTTATGTTAGAAATAGATTCTTAGCGGATCTTTACAATGAATATATTATCGTTTAAGAAAAGTGTAGGTGAATGTGCATGGCTATGGAACAGCAGCAAAATAGTTATGATGAGAATCAGATACAGGTATTAGAAGGTTTGGAAGCTGTTCGAAAGAGACCGGGGATGTACATCGGATCAACTAACAGCAAAGGCCTTCACCATTTGGTGTGGGAAATCGTCGACAACAGTATTGACGAAGCCCTGGCCGGTTATTGTACAGATATTAACATCGAGATTGAAAAAGATAACAGCATTACCGTTAAGGACAACGGGCGCGGAATTCCGGTCGGTATCCAGGAGAAGATGGGCCGCCCTGCGGTTGAAGTCATCATGACCGTTCTCCACGCCGGCGGTAAATTTGACGGAAGCGGATATAAAGTATCCGGCGGTCTTCACGGTGTAGGGGCATCCGTCGTAAACGCCTTGTCGACCACTCTTGACGTTACGGTTCATCGTGACGGAAAAATCCATTATCAGGCGTACGAGCGCGGTGTACCTGTGGCCGATCTTGAAGTGATCGGCGAAACTGATAAGACCGGAACGATTACGCACTTCGTTCCGGACCCGGAAATTTTCAAAGAAACAACTGTATATGACTATGATCTGCTTTCAAACCGTGTCCGGGAATTGGCCTTCCTGACAAAAGGCGTAAACATCACGATTGAAGACAAACGTGAAGGACAAGAACGGAAAAACGAGTACCACTACGAAGGCGGAATCAAAAGCTATGTTGAGTACTTAAACCGTTCCAAAGAAGTCGTTCATGAAGAGCCGATTTATATCGAAGGCGAGAAAGACGGCATAACGGTTGAAGTTGCATTGCAATACAACGACAGCTATACAAGCAATATTTATTCTTTCACAAATAATATCAACACATACGAAGGCGGCACGCACGAGGCCGGATTTAAAACCGGTCTGACCCGTGTCATAAACGACTATGCAAGAAGAAAAGGGATTTTCAAAGAAAATGATCCGAATTTAAGCGGGGATGATGTGAGAGAAGGGCTGACTGCCATTATTTCAATTAAGCACCCTGATCCGCAATTCGAAGGGCAGACGAAAACCAAGCTCGGCAACTCCGAAGCGAGAACGATCACTGATACGCTGTTTTCTTCTGCGCTGGAAACATTCCTTCTTGAAAATCCGGACTCAGCCCGCAAAATCGTTGAAAAAGGTTTAATGGCCGCAAGAGCGCGGATGGCGGCGAAAAAAGCCCGGGAATTGACCCGGCGCAAAAGTGCGCTTGAGATTTCCAATCTGCCGGGCAAACTGGCGGACTGTTCTTCTAAAGATCCGAGCATTTCCGAGCTGTATATCGTAGAGGGTGACTCTGCGGGCGGATCAGCGAAACAGGGACGGGACCGTCATTTCCAAGCCATTCTGCCGCTGCGCGGTAAGATTCTGAACGTTGAGAAAGCCAGACTTGATAAGATTCTCTCAAACAATGAGGTCAGATCAATGATCACGGCCCTCGGAACAGGAATCGGAGAAGATTTTAATCTTGAAAAAGCGCGTTATCATAAAGTGGTCATCATGACGGATGCCGATGTTGACGGCGCCCATATCAGAACGCTTTTATTAACGTTCTTCTACAGATACATGCGGGAAATCATCGAAAACGGCTATGTCTACATTGCCCAGCCGCCGCTTTATAAAGTGCAGCAGGGAAAACGGGTGGAATACGCTTATAACGATAAGCAGCTTGATGAGCTGTTAAAAGAGCTTCCGCAATCACCTAAGCCCGGCCTCCAGCGTTATAAAGGTCTTGGAGAAATGAACGCGACTCAGCTTTGGGAAACAACAATGGACCCTGCGACCAGAACGCTTCTGCAAGTCAATCTTGAAGATGCAATGGACGCTGACGAGACTTTTGAAATGCTGATGGGTGACAAAGTAGAACCGCGGAGAAACTTCATAGAAGCAAACGCCAGATACGTGAAAAATCTTGATATTTAACCAAGAAAGCCTTATTTTCGTTAAGAAATAAGGCTTTTTTCTCAAAGCGGCTTCTAAAGCCTCTGAAAACCCGCAAAACCCGTATATTCTACTAAATTAATGTGTATAAACACAAGTTTATTGATATAATGGAGAATAGTGAAATCGTATTGAAGATCATAATGGACAATCTACTCCCACATTATTTCATGTGATACTTCAGGGAGGTTTTTTTAATGAGTGAACAAAACACACCACAAGTACGTGAAGTCAATATCAGTCAGGAAATGCGGACATCCTTCCTGGACTATGCAATGAGCGTTATCGTATCCCGGGCGCTTCCGGATGTGCGTGACGGTCTGAAGCCGGTTCACAGACGGATTTTGTACGCAATGAATGATTTAGGCATGACCAGTGACAAACCATATAAAAAATCTGCCCGTATCGTCGGTGAAGTTATCGGTAAGTACCACCCGCACGGTGACTCAGCGGTTTACGAATCAATGGTCAGAATGGCGCAGGATTTTAACTACCGCTACATGCTTGTTGACGGACACGGCAACTTCGGTTCGGTTGACGGCGACTCAGCGGCCGCGATGCGTTACACAGAAGCGAGAATGTCAAAAATCGCAATGGAAATTCTGCGTGACATTACGAAAGACACGATTGACTATCAAGATAACTATGACGGTTCAGAAAGAGAGCCTGCCGTCATGCCTTCGAGATTTCCGAATCTGCTCGTAAACGGGGCTGCCGGTATTGCGGTCGGAATGGCGACAAACATTCCCCCGCATCAGCTTGGGGAAGTCATTGAAGGCGTGCTTGCCGTAAGTGAGAATCCTGAGATTACAAACCAGGAGCTGATGGAATACATCCCGGGCCCGGATTTTCCGACTGCAGGTCAGATTTTGGGCCGGAGCGGCATCCGCAAGGCATATGAATCCGGACGGGGATCAATCACGATCCGGGCTAAGGCTGAAATCGAAGAGACTTCATCGGGAAAAGAAAGAATTATTGTCACGGAACTTCCTTATCAGGTGAACAAAGCGAGATTAATTGAAAAAATCGCGGATCTTGTCCGGGACAAAAAAATCGAAGGAATTACCGATCTGCGAGACGAATCCGACCGTAACGGAATGAGAATCGTCATTGAGATCCGCCGTGACGCCAATGCTCACGTCATTTTGAATAACCTGTACAAACAAACGGCCCTGCAGACGTCTTTCGGAATCAACCTGCTGGCGCTCGTTGACGGACAGCCGAAGGTACTAAGCCTGAAACAATGTCTGGAGCATTATCTTGATCACCAAAAGGTTGTGATCCGGCGCAGAACGGCTTACGAACTCCGCAAAGCGGAAGCGAGAGCTCACATTCTGGAAGGTTTAAGAATTGCTCTCGATCATTTAGATGCCGTTATTTCTCTTATCCGCAATTCCCAGACGGCTGAAATTGCGAGAACGGGTTTGATCGAACAATTCTCACTGACTGAAAAACAAGCGCAAGCTATTCTGGATATGCGCCTTCAGCGATTAACCGGTCTGGAGCGCGAAAAGATTGAAGAGGAATATCAATCACTTGTTGCGCTTATCGCCGAGCTGAAAGATATTTTAGCCAATGAAGAAAGAGTTCTTGAGATCATCCGTGAAGAACTTAATGAAATCAAAGAGCGTTTCAATGATGAGAGACGCACTGAAATCGTGACGTCCGGTCTTGAAACAATTGAAGATGAAGATCTTATCGAGAGAGAAAATATCGTCATCACACTGACCCATAACGGCTATGTTAAACGTCTCCCGGCGTCCACATACCGCAGCCAAAAACGGGGCGGAAAAGGCGTACAGGGAATGGGAACGAATGAAGATGACTTTGTGGAACACTTAATTTCCACATCAACGCACGATACGATTCTGTTCTTCTCTAATAAAGGGAAGGTATACCGTTCTAAAGGATATGAAATCCCTGAATACGGCCGTACGGCAAAAGGCATTCCGATTATTAACCTTCTGGAAGTTGAAAAAGGCGAATGGATTAATGCCATTATTCCGGTCAGCACGTTTGATGAGGAGCAATACCTCTTCTTTACGACCAAACAAGGGGTGTCGAAACGTACGGCACTGTCCCAGTTTGCGAATATACGGAATAACGGTCTGATCGCCCTAGGTCTCCGGGAAGACGATGAACTGATGGCCGTCCGCCTGACTGACGGCAAGAAACAAATCATCATCGGAACGAAGAACGGTTTGCTGATCCGTTTCCCTGAAGAAGATGTAAGACAAATGGGACGCACAGCTGCGGGTGTTAAAGGCATCACGCTGACAGACGATGATGTCGTTGTAGGCATGGAGATTCTTGAAGAAGACTCCCATGTCCTCATAGTGACAGAAAACGGCTACGGTAAACGCACACCGGCTTCAGAATACAGAGTTCAAAGCCGGGGCGGAAAAGGCCTTAAAACATGTAAAATCACTGACAGCAACGGTCCGTTAGTAACTGTGAAAGCAACAAAAGGCGAAGAGGACTTAATGATTATTACGGCAAGCGGCGTGTTAATCAGAATGGATATTAATGATATCTCCACTACGGGACGCGTAACACAAGGCGTCCGTCTGATCCGCATGTCTGATCAAGAGCATGTAGCCACTGTGGCGCTTGTGGAAAAGAATGAAGAAGAGCCGGAAGAAACGGAAGAAGTATAAACGAAAAAGCGCAGCTGCAACAGGCTGCGCTTTTACTATATAAAGAAATGAAAAAATGCTTTGACACATGGTGATGATGCTGATATAATTCTTTTTGTTGTCTTTTTAATAGAAAGGCATGCCTAGCGAAAATATTTTTTAAAAAAGTATTGACCTAGCAAACTGAAAATGTTATGATTAAGAGGTCGCTTCGAGAGGGGCGAAAAAGTTCTTTGAAAACTAAACAAGACAAAACGTACCTGTTAATTCAAAGTTTTAAATAAATCGCACAGCGATGTGCGTAGTCAGTCAAACTACTTTATCGGAGAGTTTGATCCTGGCTCAGGACGAACGCTGGCGGCGTGCCTAATACATGCAAGTCGAGCGGACAGATGGGAGCTTGCTCCCTGATGTTAGCGGCGGACGGGTGAGTAACACGTGGGTAACCTGCCTGTAAGACTGGGATAACTCCGGGAAACCGGGGCTAATACCGGATGGTTGTCTGAACCGCATGGTTCAGACATAAAAGGTGGCTTCGGCTACCACTTACAGATGGACCCGCGGCGCATTAGCTAGTTGGTGAGGTAACGGCTCACCAAGGCGACGATGCGTAGCCGACCTGAGAGGGTGATCGGCCACACTGGGACTGAGACACGGCCCAGACTCCTACGGGAGGCAGCAGTAGGGAATCTTCCGCAATGGACGAAAGTCTGACGGAGCAACGCCGCGTGAGTGATGAAGGTTTTCGGATCGTAAAGCTCTGTTGTTAGGGAAGAACAAGTGCCGTTCAAATAGGGCGGCACCTTGACGGTACCTAACCAGAAAGCCACGGCTAACTACGTGCCAGCAGCCGCGGTAATACGTAGGTGGCAAGCGTTGTCCGGAATTATTGGGCGTAAAGGGCTCGCAGGCGGTTTCTTAAGTCTGATGTGAAAGCCCCCGGCTCAACCGGGGAGGGTCATTGGAAACTGGGGAACTTGAGTGCAGAAGAGGAGAGTGGAATTCCACGTGTAGCGGTGAAATGCGTAGAGATGTGGAGGAACACCAGTGGCGAAGGCGACTCTCTGGTCTGTAACTGACGCTGAGGAGCGAAAGCGTGGGGAGCGAACAGGATTAGATACCCTGGTAGTCCCACGCCGTAAACGATGAGTTGCTAAGTGTTAGGGGTTCCGCCCTTAGTGCTGCAGCTAACGCATTAAGCACCCGCTGGGGAGTACGGTCGCAAGACTGAAACTCAAAGGAATTGACGGGGGCCCCGCACCAAGCGGTGGAGCATGTGGTTTAATTCGAAGCAACGCGAAGAACCTTACCAGGTCTTGACATCCTCTGACCAATCCTAGAGATAGGACGTCCCCTTCGGGGGGCAGAGTGACAGGTGGTGCATGGTTGTCGTCAGCCTCGTGTCGTGAGATGTTGGGTTTAAGTCCCGCAACGAGCGCAACCCTTGATCTTAGTTGCCAGCATTCAGTTGGGCACTCTAAGGTGACTGCCCGGTGACAAACCGGAGGAAGGTGGGGATGACGTCAAATCATCATGCCCCTTATGACCTGGGCTACACACGTGCTACAATGGACAGAACAAAGGGCAGCGAAACCGCGAGGTTAAGCCAATCCCACAAATCTGTTCTCAGTTCGGATCGCAGTCTGCAACTCGACTGC
>NZ_CP027061.1:3870000-3885000 GCF_003047165.1 Bacillus sp. ZY-1-1 | reverse complement strand
ATGTCCATCGAACAGCAGGCTGAACATGTTGACAAAGTCAAACGTTCTGAACGGGGCGTTATTACAAATCCCTTCTTTTTAACACCTGATCATCAAGTATTCGATGCGGAGCATTTGATGGGGAAATACAGAATTTCCGGTGTTCCGATCGTAGATAATAAAGACGATCAAAAGCTTGTCGGTATCATTACAAACCGTGATCTTCGCTTTATCTCTGATTATTCAATGAAAATCAGTGATGTCATGACAAAAGAAGAGCTGGTTACGGCTCCTGTGGGAACCACATTAGACGAAGCAGAAAAAATCTTACAGAAACATAAAATTGAAAAACTTCCGTTAGTGGATGACCAAAACAAATTAAAAGGTCTTATCACGATCAAAGATATTGAAAAGGTTATCGAATTCCCTAATTCATCTAAAGATGAACACGGACGCCTTATTGTCGGCGCTGCGGTAGGCGTGACAGGCGATACAATGACACGCGTCAGCAAGCTTGTTGAAGCGAATGTCGACGTTATCGTGGTTGATACGGCTCACGGACATTCCAGAGGCGTACTGAACACAGTTGCGAAAATCCGTGAAACATATCCTGAACTGAACATTATCGCAGGAAATGTTGCAACGGCTGAAGCGACAAAAGCTCTGATTGAAGCCGGAGCAAATATTGTCAAAGTGGGAATCGGGCCTGGTTCTATCTGTACGACACGCGTCGTTGCAGGTGTAGGCGTACCGCAGATCACTGCCATTTATGATTGTGCCACTGAAGCGAGAAAACACGGCGCGACAATTATCGCAGACGGCGGTATTAAATTCTCCGGAGATATTACGAAAGCGTTGGCTTCAGGCGGACATGCCGTAATGCTCGGAAGCCTGCTTGCCGGTACTTCAGAAAGCCCGGGAGAGACTGAAATCTATCAGGGCAGAAGATTTAAAGTGTATCGCGGTATGGGTTCTGTTGCTGCCATGGAAAAAGGCAGTAAAGACCGATATTTCCAAGAAGAAAATAAGAAATTCGTCCCTGAAGGTATCGAAGGACGGACTCCGTACAAAGGTCCTGTAGAAGAAACAGTGTATCAGCTTGTCGGCGGTCTTCGTTCAGGTATGGGATATTGCGGTTCAAAAGACTTGCGCGCTTTAAGAGAAGAGGCTCAATTCATCCGTATGACAGGTGCCGGTCTTCGCGAAAGTCATCCGCATGATGTCCAAATTACGAAAGAATCACCAAACTACACAATCTCATAATTGTTACAAATAAAAAACATTTGACAGGGTCGCTGACTCTGTCTATTTTTTTTATATCGAGTGTGATAAAATTTATACTGTTGTGTTTTGAATTTGAATATGTCCTTAACGGCTTAATTATAGATTTAAAATGAATGACGGAGGTCGTAAGATTGAACATCACGAAATGGAAACAGCTGTTGGTGTCATTAGTGGTACTGGCACTGGCCGCAACTTGCTTTGTTCCGATGTCTAAAGCGGAGGCAGCCGGCAATGACCCGATTGATGTCAACGCATCAGCTGCGATAATGATTGAGGCTTCATCGGGAAAAATTTTATACAGTAAAAATGCAGACAAAAGACTGCCGATTGCCAGCATGACAAAAATGATGACTGAATATCTGCTTCTGGAAGCCATTAAAGAAGGAAAAGTGAAATGGGATCAAACGTATACTCCTGATGATTATGTCTATGAAATTTCTCAAGACAACAGTTTATCAAACGTCCCCCTTCGAAAAGACGGCAAATACACGGTTAAAGAACTGTATCAGGCCATGGCGATTTACTCTGCTAACGGAGCCGCGATTGCAGTTGCCGAAATTCTTGCCGGAACTGAAACGAAATTTGTCGCTGAAATGAATGCGAAAGCCAAAGAATTAGGCATGACAAACTATGATTTTAAAAATGCCACAGGGCTTGTGAATGAAGATCTTCACGGCAAACAGCCGCAAGGAGAAGGCGTTAAAGAAGAGAGTGAAGTTTCTGCTAAAGACATGGCGCTTCTTGCAGACCGCCTGATCACTGATTATCCGGAAGTTCTCAAAACAACAAGCATCGCTAAAACGAAATTCAGAGCCGGCACTGATGATGAAATGGACATGCCGAACTGGAACTTCATGTTAAAAGGTCTTGTTTCTGAATACCCTGGCGTTGACGGCTTAAAAACGGGTTCTACTGATTCTGCGGGATCTTGTTTTACAAGCACAGCACAGCGGAACGGAATGCGGGTCATCACCGTTGTATTAAACGCAAAAGGCAACCTGCATACCGGACGTTTTGATGAAACGAAAAAAATGCTCGATTACGCATTTAACAGCAATTTCTCAATGAAAGATCTTTACCCTGAAGGCTCTCAAGTAAAGGGGCACAAAACGGTTGACGTTGAAAAAGGGAAAGACAAGCAAGTCGATATTGTTACTGACAAGGCGCTTTCTATTCCTGTGAAAAGCGGGGATGAAAAGAACTATAAAGCCGAAGTGACTATAGATAAAAAAGAAATCACGGCTCCTGTGAAAAAGGGAACGAAAGTCGGAACGCTGACAGTTACATACAAAGGCAGTGACAAAGACTATGGCTTCCTCAAATCCAAAGAGTTCAGCGTGAATCTTGTAACGAAAAATGATGTAGATAAAGCAAACTGGTTTGTTCAGATGATGCGCGGCATCGGCGGATTTTTCTCCGGTATCTGGAACAGCGCCGTTGACACGGTAACAGGCTGGTTTTAAGAAATAAGAAAGAGCTCTGATGAAAGTTAGGGCTCTTTTGCTTAATATACTGAAAAAACCAAATTATTAGTAAAAAAATGATATCTATCTTATTCATCTCGCTGTAAAATAAGAATACCCATATGAAATATTGTATTTCTGGGATACAATAAGAGATAGACATTATCTAACTATACATTGACTAGGGGGACCAAATAATGGCTCAAACAGGTACTGATCGTGTAAAACGCGGCATGGCGGAAATGCAAAAAGGCGGCGTCATCATGGACGTAGTAAATGCTGAACAAGCGAAGATTGCGGAAGAGGCGGGAGCTGTTGCCGTAATGGCGTTAGAACGCGTTCCGGCTGATATTCGCGCTGCCGGCGGTGTTGCCCGCATGGCTGATCCGACAATCGTTGAAGAAGTAATGAATGCTGTATCCATTCCCGTAATGGCAAAAGCGCGTATCGGACATATCGTTGAAGCGCGTGTCCTTGAAGCAATGGGAGTAGATTACATCGATGAAAGTGAAGTTCTGACTCCGGCTGACGAAGAATTTCATTTAAATAAAAATGAATATACAGTCCCGTTCGTATGCGGCTGCCGTGATCTCGGCGAAGCAACGCGCCGTATCGCCGAAGGAGCTTCCATGCTTCGTACAAAAGGCGAACCGGGAACAGGAAACATTGTGGAAGCTGTCCGCCATATGAGAAAAGTAAACGCGCAAGTGCGCAAAGTTGTTGCGATGAGCGATGATGAGCTGATGACTGAAGCTAAAAACCTCGGCGCTCCTTATGAACTGCTTCTTCAGATCAAACGTGACGGCAAACTGCCTGTAGTGAACTTTGCTGCCGGCGGAGTAGCGACGCCTGCTGACGCGGCATTGATGATGCAGCTTGGCGCTGACGGCGTATTTGTCGGTTCAGGTATTTTCAAATCAGACAACCCTGCTAAATTCGCCAAAGCAATTGTTGAAGCAACGACTCATTATACAGACTACAAACTGATCGCTGAGCTTTCTAAAGAATTAGGCACAGCAATGAAAGGCATCGAAATCTCAAATCTATTGCCGGAACAGCGTATGCAAGAACGCGGCTGGTAAAACCATAGGAGAGCTGTAAGCATGTTAACAATTGGTGTACTTGGACTTCAAGGAGCAGTAAGAGAACATATTCGTTCAATTGAAGCATGTGGTTCAAAAGGTGTCGTCATTAAGCGTCCTGAACAGCTGAATGACATCGACGGCTTAATCCTGCCGGGCGGGGAAAGCACGACGATGCGGCGTTTAATGGATACGTATCATTTTATGGAGCCGCTTCGCGAGTTTGCCGCTCAAGGCAAGCCGATGTTCGGCACATGCGCCGGTCTGATTATCTTAGCCAAAGAGATAGCGGGAACGGATAACGCTCATTTAGGGCTGTTGAACGTAGTTGTCGAGCGTAATTCCTTTGGCCGTCAGGTCGACAGCTTTGAAGCTGATCTGACGATTAAAGGCCTTGATGAGCCGTTTACGGGTGTATTTATTCGCGCACCGCATATTTTAAAAGCCGGAGAAGATGTTGAAGTGCTTTGTGAGCATAACGGACGCATCGTGGCTGCAAAGCAGGGAAATTTCCTCGGCTGCTCGTTCCATCCTGAACTGACGGATGATCACCGGGTGACAGAGCTGTTTGTGAAGATGGCGGAAAAGCATAAGCAGGAAACAGCTGTATAAAACAGTTGAAAACCGCTGATACTTATAGTACATTATAATCACAAATAAAGATCGAAAAGCGTTGACAGGAAGCAGTAGGAAGCCCCTCTTTCAAAGAGAGCCGATGGGTGGTGCGAATCGGTGAAAGATGCTGTCCGAATCCGTCCTTGAGCGAAATGCTGAAAACAAGTAGGCATTTACGGGAAAACCGTTATGTGTTAAAGCGGAAAGCAAGTGTGAGCTTGTTTTCAATCAGGGTGGCAACGCGAGAGCTCTCGTCCCTTTTAGGGGATGAGGGCTCTTTTTTATTTTCGATAAAAACAGATAGGAGTTGTTAGGCATGATTGATACGAAGGTGCTGAGAGCCAATTTTCAAGAGGTAAAAGCGAAGCTCATTCCAAAAGGCGAAGACTTATCTGACTTTGACAAGTTTGAAGAGCTGGATGAAAAGAGAAGAGAGCTTATCGGTAAAGTAGAAGAACTGAAGGGAAAACGCAATGAGGTGTCTCAGCAGGTCGCCGTTTTGAAACGGGAGAAAAAAGACGCTGATCATATTATTAAAGAGATGCGTGAAGTAGGCGAAGAAATTAAGAAGCTTGATGAAGAGCTTCGTACTGTCGAAACGACGCTCGAAACCATCCTTCTGTCTATTCCGAACATCCCGCACGATTCAGTTCCCGTCGGAGAAACGGAAGATGATAACATTGAAATTCGCAAGTGGGGAGAGGCGCCGGCATTTTCATATGAGCCGAAACCGCATTGGGATATCGCAGACCGCTTAAACATTCTTGATTTCGAACGCGCTTCAAAAGTAACAGGCAGCCGGTTTGTGTTTTATAAAGGATTAGGCGCCCGCCTCGAACGCGCGCTCTACAACTTTATGCTGGATCTTCACGTGGATGAATATGATTACACGGAAGTCATTCCTCCTTATATGGTAAACCGTACGAGCATGACAGGTACGGGACAGCTTCCTAAATTTGAAGAGGATGCTTTTAAAATCAGAGAAGAGGATTATTTCTTAATTCCGACGGCGGAAGTGCCGATTACAAATATGCACCGCGATGAAATCTTATCCGGTGAGAACCTGCCGATCAATTATGCCGCGTTCAGCGCCTGCTTCCGTTCAGAAGCGGGATCCGCCGGCCGTGATACACGCGGTTTGATCCGTCAGCATCAGTTCAACAAGGTTGAGCTTGTAAAGTTCGTGAAGCCGGAAGATTCTTATGAGGAGCTTGAAAAACTGACAAATCAAGCTGAGCGGGTGCTTCAGCTGCTTGAACTGCCGTATCGCGTCATGAGCATGTGTACCGGTGATCTCGGCTTTACAGCTGCGAAAAAGTACGATATTGAGGTATGGATTCCAAGCCAAGACACATACCGTGAAATTTCTTCTTGCAGCAACTTTGAGGCCTTCCAGGCAAGACGTGCGAACATTCGTTTCAGACGCGAAGCGAAAGGCAAGCCTGAGCATGTGCATACATTAAACGGTTCAGGTCTTGCAGTCGGCAGAACTGTAGCTGCCATCTTGGAAAACTACCAGCAGGAAGACGGAAGTGTCATCATTCCTAAAGTGCTTCGTCCTTATATGGGAAATAAAGAAGTCATCAAACCATAAAAAGGTGCGCCCTAGAGGCGCGCCTTTTTTGCTGCCCGGTATAGAGCGGCGGCATTCCGGGCTGTACTTTCCAGGTTAAAACGGCCGGATGCTAAGGCGTCTTCAAGACTTACAGCGCCGGGCACGATAGAAAATACAGCTGTTATTCCTGCGCTGTAAACATGCTCAAAATTTTTGCCTAAGGAGCCCGCCAATGCGATAACGGGAATTTCTTGAGCGGCTGCGCGTGCGGCGATCCCGGCGGGGGTTTTGCCGAATATCGTTTGTCCGTCAATCTGGCCCTCTCCGGTAATGACAAGGTCAGCATCTCTTATCTGATCTGAGAAGGACAGTGTATCTAATACAACGTCAATCCCGCTTTGAATTTCTGCCTGTAAGAAAGCGATCAGTCCAGCGCCCAGCCCCCCTGCGGCGCCCGCGCCTTTTACGGTATCCGCTTCGATATCGTGCTGACGTCTCAATACGTCAGCGAAATGGTATAAATTGCGATCCAATACAACTTTAGTCTTCTCGGACGCCCCTTTTTGCGGGCCGAAGACATATGACGCGCCGTTTTCACCGGTCAGGGGATTTTCGACATCACATGCGGCACGAAAACGGATATGTTTCAGATCAGGGGAGAGCCCGCTTATATCAATAGAAGCTAGGGTGTGCAGAGCGCCTCCGCCGTCATGTATCTCCTGACCTTCCTCATTTAAGAAACGCACACCGAGCGCGCTCGCCATTCCTGTTCCGCCGTCATTGGTTGCACTCCCGCCAAGCCCGATGATGATCTCACTCGCCCCGCGGGAGGCTGCATCCGCTATCAGTTCACCCGTTCCTCTTGTCGTTGTGTTCAACGGATCTCTGAGATGGCGGGGAACGAGATGGAGTCCCGATGCTTCCGCCATTTCAATGACTGCCGTGCGTCCGTCTCCCAGAAGTCCATATGCGGCGTTTACCGGCGTTCCCAGCGGACCGGTCACAGTTTTTTTGATGATGCTTCCGCCAGTGGCATCCGTCAAAGCCTGAACGGTTCCTTCTCCGCCATCAGCCGCGGGTATCTTGGTATATTCCGCGTCAGGGAAAACCGCTTTGAATCCTTTTTCTATGCTGTCAGCTGCTTCTTTTGATGTCATGCTTTCTTTGAAAGAATCGGGTGCAATGATGATTTTCATTATGTTCTCCACCTTTATGAGCAGGTTATCTGTTTGAATCTATTCTTGATTTTTACTGTGTTTTCCTGCCCGTATGGCATACTGAGGTTGAATTGGACGCAAGACTTTTGTATGATAGTAAAGCTGACGGAAAAGCTGTTTAAGAAATGAAATAAAAAATATGAAAAAGCGCTTGACTGAAATTTGGGTCATGTGGTATATTATTAAATGTCGATACGGAGGAATACCCAAGTCTGGCTGAAGGGATCGGTCTTGAAAACCGACAGGGGTGTCAAAGCCCGCGGGGGTTCGAATCCCTCTTCCTCCGCCATATTGATTTTAAACCTAATGAAACTCGAGCATATATTGGAGATTGTTTTGTCCGCTGCATGTGATGCAGCGGATTTTTTATATGCAAAAAAAGCGATTTTCTCTGTTCGGGGAAAATCGCTTTGCTATTTTTATTTGTTTCTGTTTCCGTTGATCACGTGACTGATTTTTTCGATCAAAGGTTCCAGTGACTGTTCATCAGCTTCAAGGTCATAATCTTCAATGCGTACTTTCAGCACAGGGCAGGCGTTAAAACCGCTTATCCAGTCTTCGTACCGTGTATACATCTCTTCCCAATAGGAGCGGTTTGTCTGCAGCTCCATCTCGCGGCCCCGCTTTTCAATCCGGCTTATAATGTATTCAAGGTCGCCTTCTAAATAGATCAAAACATCAGGATGCGGGAAATACGGCGTCATGACCATCGCCTCAAATAGGCTTGTGTATGTTGTGTAATCTGTCAGCGACATGGTTCCTTTATCGGCATGCATTTTTGCGAATATGCCTGTATCTTCATAAATCGAACGGTCCTGCACGAATCCGCCGCCTGATTCAAACATGTTTTTTTGCTCTTTGAACCGCTCAGCCAGAAAATAAATTTGCAAATGGAAGCTCCAGCGTTCAAAATCGTGATAAAACTTCTCTAAATAAGGGTTTTCATCCACTTCCTCAAGTGAGGTATGAAACCCGAGCCGTTTTGCTAAAGCTTTGGTCAAAGTCGATTTTCCGACTCCTACCGTTCCTGCTACTGTTATAATGGCATTGTTTGGAATATGAATGTCTTTCATTTAATAAGCTCCTTTACCTGACGGGCAATTCTTTCATAGTCTGTCTTATTCAAAACAAAGTCTTCAGTATCACCGTCAATGGTCAGTACAGATATATCCGGATCTTCTTCCTGAAGCTGTCTGATGGCTGTGTCGTAATCTGCAATGAGATGTTCCAGATATTGATGTTCGATATTTTTCTCAAACGGGCGCCCGCGTTTTTCAATGCGTTGAAGCAATGTCGGCAGGCTTGCCTTTATGTATACAATGATATTCGGCTTCGGCAGGTCGTGAGTGAGCAGATGATAGATCTGCTTATACTTCTCAAGCTTTTGGCCGTGCAATGTACGCTCTGCGAAAATAACATTTTTATAAATATGATAATCGGACAAAACGGGCTGTCCTTGTTTTAAATAATCTCGATCGGTGTCTTCAAGCTGTTTATACCTGTGACATAGAAAAAACATTTCAAGCTGGAAACTCCACTCCTCGATATTGTCATAAAACTTATCGAGATAAGGGTTGTCTTCCACAATCTCATTAATCATAGGAAAACCGAGCTCTTCAGAAAGCATCGTAGCGAGTGTCGTTTTTCCTGCCCCGATAGGACCTTCTACCGCGATAAAAGGGGCTCTGTTCATTGAAAATCCTCCTTAATTCTGCAAACATCCGTCAGCTGCCGGCCTTTATATTGTATCACACTCACAGAAAAGCCCATGAAAAAAGACGCTTCCAATTAACGAAACGTCTCTTTTACAATATGAAATTGATCGCCGAGCAAAAGCCAGTTTTGCGGGAAAGAAAGGCCGAGTTTCCAATAGCTGATTCCTCTTAAATGAAGTTCTTTAATTAAATTGAATTTCGCTTGAATGGATCGTGCGTCTTCAAACCATACTTCATGCCGTTTCTGATTTGCATCCGTGTATCGGAAGAAGGGAGCCTGGGCGGTTTCGTCATATTGAATGTCGACTTTATAGCGTGCTGCCAGAGCGATTGCCTGCTGAGGACTGACGGCTTTCGCTGTCGTTCCCTGTTTGAAAGGCAGTGTCCAATCATAGCCGTACATATTCTGGCCCATGACGATTTTTGAAGAAGGCATTTCCGTCAGCGCGTACTCAATGACATTTCTTACAGGGCCGATAGGTGATACGGCCTGAGCCGGGCCTCCGCTGTACCCCCACTCATATGTCATAATCACGACGAAATCGACGATTTCTCCATGTGCCCTATAGTCATGAGCTTCGTACCATTTGCCGGCCTGAGTCGCGCTCGTTTTCGGAGCAAGCGCCGTTGAAATCTTCCAGCCTTCCCGATGAAAAATCGTTCTCGCTTCACGTAAAAAACGATTGTAGGCTTCCCTGTCCTGGGGGCGTAAATATTCGAAATCAAAGTGAATATCGCGAAAGCCGTACTTTTTAGCCGTGGAGACGATTTCCTGAAAGAGTTTTGTTTTCACTGTATTGTCGTTCAAGATGAGCCGCCCGAGTTCATCGCTGAATGCGTCATTTTCAAGGTTGGTGATGATCATCATCAGTGTGGTGTTGTGCCTGTCACTGATGCTTTTTAAATTGGTCAGAGGCGGTTCCTTTAAAGTTCCGTTCCGCTGCACTTGAAAACTGAATGCGCCGAGGTATGTTAAATAAGGAGAGGCCTCCCTTGCCGCCTGCTGCAGATTAGCGCTTACGCTCGTTCCCCGCGGTTCTATATATGCGTTTGATTCGATATCGGGCTTATTCGCCTGCTGCGGAATGTAAAGGCGGGTTCCGACTCTCAATGTGGTGCCGGGCTGAATTCCGTTCACCCTCGCAAGCTCCGCGGCCGATATATGAAAACGGCCGGCGATTGACGCGAGAGTATCACCTTGTTTTACTTCGTAATATTGACCCTCAATCGGGATGACAAGGGTTTGTCCGACAACCAATGTATTGGGATTAGGCAGTTTATTTGCTTCCGCAATGACATTTGCGGCTGTCCGGTAGCGCGCCGCAATAGCGGAAAGCGTGTCGCCCCGTTTCACTATATAGATCTGAATGAAAAACGCCTCCTTTCATATCCGCTATCAAATATATGAAAAAAGGAGGCTGATCATGTTTATTTTTCGGCGGTAATTTGTTTTTCCGTGGTTATTTCTGCGAAGAGAACATTCTCCATCATGGTCAAAGCGAAATCATTGTCTTCGTCGTTATTGGAAGCGGTGCAGTCTTTCGGAATGGCAATGCTGTATTCTCTCATATAAGCGTCGTTGGCCGTGAACAGCACACAAATGTTCCCGGCAATCCCCGTGATGATTAATCGGTTCACTTGTAATTCGGTCAGAAGGGTGTGAAGCGCCGTTTCGTAAAAAGCGGAATGCTTCGGTTTAATGAGAAAATAATCATCCGGCTGAGGCGAAATATCTTTTATAATGGAGGCGCTTCTGTCGTTGCTGCATTCCTCCCTGATGGCATCAATATCAGCCTTCCAGAGCCCGTAATGATCATTAATATAAATAATCGGCCAGTTGCTTTGTTTTGCATGCTTCTTTAATGATAAAATACGGGGGACAATTTGTTTGGTTTTTTCAGCAAGACGTTCGCCCATATCAAATTGAAAATTGTTGATCATATCGACAATCAGAAGGGCTGTGTTGTTAGGTTCAGACAATACCGGCAACTCCTTTCTGCTGGGGTATTCCTATTTTAACCTTTATGAGACATGAAAAAACTTAAGAAGAGAGCTCGAACCGATGAATGATGAATATTATATGAGAGAAGCCATAAAAGAAGCGAAGAAAGCCGAAGAGAAAGGTGAAGTGCCGATCGGAGCAGTTCTTGTTCTGCACGATGAGATCGTGGCGCGGGCGCATAATCTGCGGGAGACTGAACAGAGGTCGCTTGCCCACGCCGAAATGCTGGCGATAGACGAAGCGTGCCGTAAGCTGGGGACATGGAGACTTGAGGATGCCGTTCTTTATGTCACTTTGGAGCCGTGTCCGATGTGCGCGGGAGCCGTCGTGCTTTCGAGAGTCGATAAGGTCGTATTCGGCGCATTTGATCCCAAGGGGGGCTGTACAGGAACGCTGATGAACCTCTTGCAGGAAGAGCGGTTCAACCACCAAGCGGAAGTGGTGAGCGGCGTGCTCGGAGAAGAGTGCGGAGAAATGCTCAGCGCTTTTTTCAGAAAGCTGCGCCGGCAAAAGAAAGACATGAGGAAAAAGTTGTCTGAGTAGTACGGTTGCATTTTCTGCCTGAAGCAGATATACTTATGTGTGCATCATGAATGGTGCGCATATCAAAATTTGATATTTATTTTGCCGTGCTAAGCGGGGAGGTAGCGGTGCCCTGTACCCGCAATCCGCTCTAGCGGGGCCGAATCCCTTCTCGAGGTTCGTTTACTGTAAGGTCTGCCTTAAGTAAGTGGCGTTGACGTCTGGGTCCTGCGCAATGGGAATTCATGAACCATGTCAGGTCCGGAAGGAAGCAGCATTAAGTGAAACCTCTCATGTGCCGCAGGGTTGCCTGGGCTGAGCTAACTGCTTAAGTAACGCTTAGGGTAGCGAATCGACAGAAGGTGCACGGTAAATCAATCATCAAATTTCAGACTCACCTGTTATGGCAGGTGAGTTTTTTCGTATATGAAAAACGGGTTTTGGCGTTAAAAGCACGTTCATGTATAATAAACATGATGAATAACAGAGGAGGGCGCATCCTGTGGGTTACCAAGCTTTATATCGAGTATTTAGGCCTCAGCAGTTTGAAGATGTGGTCGGACAGGAACACATTACGAAAACGCTGCAAAATGCCCTTTTGCAAAAGAAATTTTCTCATGCATATCTGTTTTCTGGACCGCGGGGAACGGGAAAAACCAGTGCAGCTAAAATATTTGCGAAAGCAGTCAACTGTGAGCACGCCCCTGTAGAAGAACCGTGCAATGAGTGCGCGGCATGCAAGGGGATCACAAATGGCTCTATATCAGATGTGATTGAAATAGATGCGGCGTCGAATAACGGCGTAGACGAAATCCGCGACATCCGTGACAAAGTAAAATTTGCCCCGTCGGCCGTTACTTACAAGGTATATATTATAGATGAGGTGCATATGCTCTCTATCGGCGCATTTAATGCGCTTCTGAAAACGCTGGAAGAACCGCCGGCACATTGCATTTTCATATTAGCTACGACTGAGCCTCATAAGATTCCTTTAACCATTATCTCCAGATGTCAGCGTTTTGACTTCAAACGGATTACATCCAAAGCAATTGTCGGACGAATGAAGACAATCGTCGATGCAGAGCAGCTGAAGGTGGAAGAAGGAGCCCTTGATATCATAGCGAGTGCTGCGGACGGAGGAATGAGGGACGCGCTGAGCCTGCTCGATCAAGCTGTATCATTCAGCGGCGAGGAGCTGTCGGTGGATGACGCTTTGCTCATTACCGGAGCCGTTTCTCAGCACTATATTGGAAAACTGGCATCTGCTCTTCACCGCAAACAGGTTTCCGAGGCATTGGAAACACTGAATGAATTGCTCCAGCAGGGGAAAGATGCGGCCAAACTGATTGAAGATATGATTTTCTATTTCAGGGATATGCTCTTGTACCAGGCCGCTCCCGGTTTAGAAGGAGTCCTGGAGAAGGTGAAGGTCGATGAAACGTTTCGGAATCTGAGCGGTGACATACCGGCCCCCGCTTTATATGAGATGATTGATATCCTGAATAAAAGCCATCAGGAAATGAAGTGGACGAACCACCCAAGAATCTTTTTTGAAGTGGCTGTCGTGAAAATATGCCAAACGGCACAGCAATCCGCCGGAGACATCCCTGAGGTCGGCATGCTGATGAATAAGATCCAGCAGCTTGAGCAGGAAGTAGAAAGGCTGAAAACCTCCGGTGTGAAGGTTCAGATGGAAAGCGCTCCGAAAGAAGCTCCGCGTCCTCAAAAAGGCGGAAAAAGCCATTATAAAGCCCCGGTCGGAAGAATTCATGAGATATTGAAGGAAGCCACAAGACCTGATCTTGAACAGCTTAAAAGCAGCTGGGGCAAGCTGCTGGCACACCTGAAACAGCAGAATAAGGTGTCTCATGCGGCTCTTTTGAATGACAGTGAACCGGTGGCCGCTGCTCAAAAGGCATTTGTGCTTAAATTTAAATACGAAATCCATTGTAAAATGGTTGCAGAAGACAATAACGGAGTCCGTACGAATCTTGAACAGATTCTCGAATCAATGCTCGGGAAAAGAATGGATTTGATTGGCGTTCCGGAAGCACAATGGGGTAAAATAAGAGAAGAATTTTTAAATGATCACCAGCAGGAAAGTGAAGGATCAAACGAACCGGCTGAAGAAGATCCGCTGATTGCAGAGGCGAAAAAACTTGTCGGAGCGGATTTAATCGAAATAAAAGACTAATAAGATGAAAGAGAGTGATTGAATATGCGTGGCGGAATGGGAAACATGCAAAAAATGATGAAACAAATGCAAAAAATGCAAAAGGATATGGCGAAGGCTCAGGAGGAACTTGCTGAAAAAGTGCTCGAAGGCACAGCGGGCGGCGGTATGGTGACTGTAAAAGTCAACGGCCAAAAAGAAGTTGTAGACGTTGCCATTAAAGAAGAAGTTGTTGATCCGGAAGATATCGAAATGCTTCAGGACCTGGTTCTTGCTGCGACAAACGACGCCCTCAAAAAAGTGGATGACATGACGAATGAGACAATGGGACAATTTACAAAAGGAATGAACATACCGGGTTTATTCTAGGGGGATAAATAAACATGCAGTATCCTGAACCAATATCAAAGCTGATTGACAGCTTTATGAAATTGCCAGGGATCGGACCGAAAACAGCGGTTCGTCTGGCTTTTTTTGTTCTAGGTATGAAAGAAGACACAGTATTGGATTTTGCTAAGGCGCTTGTCAATGCGAAGCGGAATCTGACATATTGCTCGATTTGCGGACATATTACAGATCAGGACCCTTGTTATATATGTGAGGACACAAGAAGAGATAAGTCTGTTATTTGTGTCGTGCAGGACCCTAAGGATGTGATCGCGATGGAGAAAATGAAGGAATATAACGGCCAGTATCATGTTCTTCACGGCGCGATTTCACCAATGGACGGCATCGGCCCGGAGGATATTAAGATTCCGGAGCTGCTGAAACGTCTTCAGGATGATCAAGTGACAGAAGTTATTCTCGCAACCAACCCTAATATTGAAGGGGAAGCAACAGCGATGTATATATCAAGGCTGTTAAAGCCCTCAGGCATCAAGCTCTCCCGTATTGCCCACGGTCTGCCCGTCGGCGGTGATTTGGAATATGCTGATGAGGTCACTCTTTCAAAAGCTCTTGAAGGAAGACGTGAATTGTAAGGGAGGAAAAGGCAAGGCATGGGTTTTCTTCGCAGAAATACATTAAGAAAAGAGTTTGACGAGAAGCTGATAGAACAGCTCTTTAAACAAAAAGAAGAATGGAACAGACAGAAGAGTCTGGTCGAGAAAAGTCTAGAGCCCTCCGCTGAGGTGTTGTTTGAGCTGAAAGTCGCTGAATCTAAGTACTTTTTTTATTTGAAAGAAGCGAAGCAGCGGAATTTGAAAATGAGCAGATGGAAGTAAGAGGTCTATTCTCCGGAATCTTCTCATAAGCTTGTACTAAACAAGCGAGGGGGAAGATTCATGGAGCCTTTTTTCATTATCGGTTTGATTGTCGGTCTGGTTGCTTTGCTTTTTTTATGGGGAGTATCTTCAAAACCGTTAAGGTGGATTGGTGTGACTGCCATTAAGTT
>NZ_CP027061.1:3807500-3865000 GCF_003047165.1 Bacillus sp. ZY-1-1 | reverse complement strand
GGGATGGACGCACCGCTGGTGTACCAGTTGTTCTGCCAAGGGCATCGCTGGGTAGCTATGTGCGGACGGGATAAGTGCTGAAAGCATCTAAGCATGAAGCCCCCCTCAAGATGAGATTTCCCATTCCGCAAGGAAGTAAGATCCCTGAAAGATGATCAGGTTGATAGGTCTGAGGTGGAAGTGTGGCGACACATGGAGCTGACAGATACTAATCGATCGAGGACTTAACCAATTTGAATGTATGCTTACTGTTATCTAGTTTTGAGAGAACACTCTCAATGGTTTGGTGGCGATAGCGAAGAGGTCACACCCGTTCCCATGCCGAACACGGAAGTTAAGCTCTTCAGCGCCGATGGTAGTCGGGGGTTTCCCCCTGTGAGAGTAGGACGCCGCCAAGCTATATTTACGGTAAAGGCAGCTCATCATGAGCTGCCTTTTTGTTTTTGAATAAAAACAAAACAAACACCGAAATACGGCAACGCCCATATACTAATTGCAAACTTCAAAAAGGTCCAAATTGTGTATACAATCAACAGCTTAAGGGAAGGCTATTCATACGGAGGTGGGCAAAATGAATGAAACGTCCGGCCATGAAGAAACATGTATTGTGTGTGAAACCAAGAAAAGCAGGGGAATCCATATTTATACGAAATTTATATGTTTAGAGTGTGAGAAGAAAGTAGTTTCCACTCCGACCTCTGATCCGAATTATGAATTTTTCGTTCGTAAATTGAAAAGCCTTCATACACCGACGTTATATTCTTAACCCTGAAAAGGGTCTTTTTTTTGCCTGAAATCAGAGGAGTTTTTTCACTTTTTATAAAAGAACTGATACGATAAGAAGAGGAACTTGTTTAGACATGGAATGTAATAGATAATACTGATAAAAGTGAATAAATAGGAGTCGATCAAGTATGAAACCGTTTATTCAATATATGAAATGGACATTTTGCGGGAGCACAGTTTTTGTATTAGCGGGGATAACCTTCTTTACGATAGGGCATCAGCCTTTTCTGTATTCGCTTTTATACGGGGCAGCCGGCGGAGCCGCAGTCAGTGCGTCCGGCTTGTGGAATGCGAAGCGTCTCTTTTTAAAAAAACACCGGCTGACAAGAAAAGAATATGCTTATATCAAGGAAAATCTCGAGGAAGCAAAGGGTAAAATCATCCGATTACGCAGGGCGCTTTTCCGCTCGAAAAGTATACAAATGCTGAAGCAGAATGCAGAGATACTGCGGATAACCCGACGAATATATCTGCTCACAAAGCAGGAGCCGAAGCGTTTTTATCAGGCAGAGCGTTTCTATTATCAAACGCTTGATTCTGTTGTGGAACTGACGGAAAAGTATGCTTTGCTCTCATCACAGCCGCGAAAAAATAAAGATTTATCAATGTCCTTGAGTGAGACGAGGATGACTCTGGCGGAGCTTTCCAGAAGGCTGGAAGAGGATCTTCATGAACTGATGAAGGAGGACATCGACGACCTGCACTTTGAATTAGATATGGCAAAGCATTCACTGAGAAAATAAGAAAGGAAGAAGGAAATGGCCAAAGACCGTTCCGATGACAGTATGGGCGCCCAAAATGACCAGACTCATCTAAAGCTTGCAGATACGCTGCCGGAAGAAAAAAGAGAAGCGGCACTTCAGCTCGCTGAAAAACTGGACCCTGGGAACATGCAAAGCATTGTTCTGTTTGGTTCACAGGCGCAGGCGAATCTTCTGGAATTTTCCCACACGATGATAGAGCACGTGCAAAGAAAAGATGCAGGAGAGATGGGACGGATATTGGCTGATCTGATGCTGAAGCTTGACCAGGTAAACCCCGATGATCTGCAGGTAAAGAACAAAGGGTTTTTCGCCCGGCTGTTTAAAAGGGTATCCGGATCTGTGCAGGAAGTGCTTTCGAAATATCAAAAGACAAGTGTGCAGATTGACCGTATCAGCAGAAGGCTGGAACATTCTAAAAATGTGCTGTTGAGTGACAATAAATGGTTAGATCAGCTGTACGCCCAAAATAAACAATACTTTTCTGATTTAACTATGTATATAGCAGCGGGTGAATTAAAATTAGATGAGCTGAAAACAAAGCTTATTCCCGAAGCGGCAAGAAAAGCCGAATTACGAGAACACAATCAAATGGCCGCGCAGGAAGTGAATGATCTTCGCCAGTTTGCCGACCGTCTGGATAAGAGGGTGCATGATCTGCTGCTGAGCAGGCAGATTACGCTTCAGAGTGCGCCGCAAATCCGTCTGATTCAAAACACGAATCAGGCACTGGCAGAGAAAATTCAGTCCTCCATTGTTACGGCTATTCCTTTATGGAAGAATCAAGTCGCCATCGCGCTGACGCTTATGAGGCAGCGGAGTGCGGCAGATGTGCAGCAGAAGGCGGCGGATACGACAAATCAATTGCTGCTGAAAAACGCCGAACTTCTGAAAACAAGCACAGTCGAGACGGCCAAAGCCAATGAGCGCCGACTTGTTGAGGCAGACACCCTCAAAAAAGTGCAGGAAAGCTTAGTCAGCACACTTGAAGAAATCATGTCTATTCAAGAAGAAGGCAGGATGAAACGCAGGCGTGCCGAGGAGGAGCTTGTTATCATGGAGGGCGATTTAAAAAAGAAACTGCTTGATATGAAGTCCGGCCGGGATAACGGGCTAGATGGCAAAAAGTCTTAGCTTTAAGTTGGCTCGCAGGCACGATATAATAAGAAAGACAGGCAAAGGATTTGTTTAAAAATGGACACACCTTTATATACAGCGCTGATGAAGCATGCGCACCGAAATACGTATTCTTTTCATGTTCCGGGACATCACAATGGAGATGTCTTTTTTGATGAAGCGAAATCTGTATATCAATCTCTTTTATCTATTGATATGACTGAGATCACGGGTCTTGATGACTTGCATCACCCGACAGGGGTCATTAAGGAAGCGCAGGATTTGGTGAGCAGATTGTACGGCTCTCAGGAAAGCTTCTTTCTCGTCAACGGAACGACCGCCGGCAATCTGGCGATGATTTTAGCTGTTTGTGAACCGGGTGAACCCATTCTGATCCAGCGTAATTGTCACAAGTCTGTTTTCCATGCGGTGGCATTGGCCGGAGCCAAGCCGGTTTATTTGGCGCCGGAAATCGATGAAAACATGCATGTGCCGGCACATGTATCCCTTTCAGTCATCGAAAAAGCGCTGGCGTCATATCCGAACGCGAAAGGACTTGTTTTGACCAATCCGACTTATTACGGACACGCCGCCGATTTGACTGCGGCAGTTAAAAAAACCCATTCATACGGTGTTCCTGTGCTGGTGGATGAGGCTCATGGAGCTCACTTTGTGTTAGGGCAGCCTTTCCCGCCTTCATCATTGGCTATGGGGGCGGACGCCGTTGTTCAATCGGCTCACAAAACGCTTCCGGCTATGACGATGGGATCTTACTTTCATTTAAACAGCACCCGAATTGACAGAGATCGATTAACTTATTATGTAAGCAGTTTGCAAAGCAGCAGCCCGTCATACCCGATTATGGCATCTTTAGATACGGCGCGTGCTTATGTGCAGGATATTGCTGAAAAAGGGACACTTCCCGTCCATATGGAGCACATTGAGAAAATCAAACGAAGGTTCGCATCAATTTCTTCTATTGAAATAATCGAGCCTTCCGGATATGGGCTGCGGGCGGACCCGTTAAAATTAATACTTCGGTCAAAGCTCGGACATTCCGGCTATTCATTACAACGCATTTTGGAGAGTGAGGGCATTGTTGCCGAGCTGGCTGACGAGTACCAAGTATTGCTCGTACTGCCGATTGGCGGCCGGCGGATGATAGAACAGGCAGCCGTAAGAAACATACAGCAGAAACTGGAGAATACACCGCCCGATAAATTGCCGGATGCCGTGAATTGGACATTTCCGTCCATTTCGACACTTGAATATCCGCAAAATGAGATGCGGAAGTTTACAAAAGAGCCTGCAGATATAAATAAGGCGGCCGGGCGCTTGCATGCGGGGAACATTATTCCTTATCCGCCGGGAATTCCGCTGATCATGGACGGCGAACGGATAACAGAAGAGATCGTACAGAAGCTTTCCCGTTTAATCGGCATGGACGCGCATATTCAAGGCTTGTTAAACGGGGAACAATTACTTGTCTATATAGAAGAGGAGAAATCATGAGCGGTTTATTTATAACATTTGAAGGTCCTGAAGGTGCAGGGAAAACGACTGTGCTTCAGGAACTGAAAGAGATTCTGTCGGCAGAGGGGCTCCCGGTGACAGCGACAAGAGAACCGGGCGGCATCGACATTGCGGAACAGATCAGAGAAGTGATCTTAAATAAAAACAATACACTGATGGATGCAAAAACGGAGGCGCTGCTTTACGCCGCGGCGAGAAGACAGCATTTAACCGAAAAGGTGCAGCCTGCATTGAAAGAAGGGCGCATTGTGCTGTGTGATCGTTTCATCGACAGTTCGCTGGCTTATCAAGGCTATGCGAGAGGGCTCGGCATTGATGAAGTTCTTTCTATCAACCAGTTTGCAATCGGCGATACGATGCCTGATGTCACCATCTATTTTTCTATTGAGCCTGAAGAAGGGTTGAAACGGATTACGTCGAATGATTCAAGAGAAAAGAATCGTCTCGATCTTGAGGCTCTGCACTTTCACACGAAAGTACGGGAAGGATACCAAAAGGTTATGCAGCGTTTTCCGGAAAGATTCCATACAATCGACGCATCGAAAAAGAAGGAACTCGTCATTCAGGACGCACTTCAAGTGATAAATGAAGCATTGAAAAAAATTCAGTTGTGACCTGTTTCTCATAAGTTGCTATAATGAATGTAACGACAATGTTCTTTCCAACCTAAAGGGGGCCTAGAGAATGAAATTAATAGTGGCAGTGGTGCAGGATCAGGACAGCAACAGGCTTTTGAAAGTATTAACCGACCACAACTTCAGGGTGACGAAGCTTGCGACAACAGGCGGATTCCTTAAATCAGGCAATACGACGTTTATGATCGGGGTGGAAGATATCCGTGTCGATAAAGCGCTCAGCCTCATTAAAGAGAATGGCTGTAAACGTGATCAGATGATTGCCCCGGTATCCCCGATGGGCGGGAATGCGGATTCCTACGTTCCATATCCCGTCGAAGTGGAAGTCGGCGGAGCGACGGTCTTTGTCCTCCCGGTCGATGAATTTCATCAATTTTAAGGATTTGACGACGTGAAAATAAATTCTGACTTACGTACATTTATTGAGAAAAAGCAGCAGCCTGCTTATAAAGCGGCAGAGCTTTCCGGAACGTTTAAAAGTTCAATGGACAGCCAAAGCAGCAAGCTGAAATTTGATCAGCTGAGCAGGTTCTTAACGGATATAGAAACGTTCGGGAAAAGGCTGACGAAGTCGAGAAACTTCAAAGACTTAGCGAAGTTCAAAGGATTGGTAAAACGTTTTGTAAAAGAGGCCGTAGACAGCGGATTATCGCATGAGACGGAGAAAAGCTTTGACTTGTACGGCAGCAGCCGGACCCTAGGGCTTGTGAAAGAAATAGATGAAAAACTGCTTCAGCTGACGGAAGAAATGTTAGATCAGGAAAAACCGGCAATTGATTTGCTGGATCGAATCGGAGAAATAAAAGGTTTATTGATTAACCTTTACACATAGAGAGTGATACAATGGCAATATCATGGAAGGAAATGACCGGGCAGCAGCCCAGAGTGATGCGGCTTTTGCATAACAGCATTGAAAAGAAAAGGCTTTCTCACGCATATCTGTTTGAAGGCAAAAAAGGTACGGGCAAATTGGATGCCGCACTGCTTCTCGCAAAAAGCTTTTTCTGCCTTGAAGACGGGACTGAGCCTTGCGGAGAGTGCCGGAACTGTAAGCGTATCGAATCCGGAAACCATCCCGACCTGCATGTGGTTCAGCCCGACGGATTATCCATTAAAAAGGCTCAGATCCAATCGCTTCAGGAAGAGTTTTCCAAAACGGGGCTGGAATCGCATAAAAAGCTGTACATTATATCCCATGCGGATCAAATGACCACAAATGCGGCAAACAGTCTGCTGAAGTTTTTAGAGGAGCCGAGTCAAGACACCATCGCAATTCTGATTACTGAGCAGCTCCACCGAATACTGGATACCATCGTTTCGAGATGTCAGGTTCTCCCGTTCCAGCCGCTTCAGCCGAAAGCCATAGAAGAAAGACTGATTGAACAGGAAGTGAGCCCTCACATGGCCCGGCTCTTAGCAAATATGACAAATAATATTGCGGAAGCAGTCGAATTAAGTCGAAATGATGAGTTTGCAGAGTCCAGAGCGAAAGTGATAAAATTGTATGAAGTCTTACATCAGCGGAAAGGACATGCCTTTTTCTTCATTCAGGATCAGTGGGTGCCCTTTTTCAAAGAAAAAACCCATCAAGAAATGGGTCTTGATATGCTCTTATTGATATACCGTGATGTATTATCCATCCAAATTGGAAATGAAGATAAACTGATTTATCAAGACTTATTCCAATCAATAAAACAGCATGCGCTGCAATTTACACAACAAAGCGTTACGAACCAAATTCTCGCTGTTTTAGAAGCAAAAAAACGGCTTCATTCCAATGTGAATGTGCAGGGATTAATGGAGCACTTGGTGTTAACGTTGCAGGAGGGATAAGCTTGTACAACGTAATAGGCGTCCGCTTTAAAAAAGCGGGGAAAATTTATTATTTTGATCCGAACGGATTTGATATAGAACAAGACAGCTGCGTCATTGTTGAAACCGTAAGAGGTGTAGAATACGGGCAGGTTGTCATCGCAAATAAACAAGTGGACGAGCATGATGTTGTGCTTCCGCTTCGAAAGGTTATTCGCGTTGCTGATGAACGCGATCTTCTCATTGTAGAAGAAAACAAACAGGAGGCCCTGTCCGCTTTTGAAGTCTGTCAGAAAAAAGTGGCTGACCACGGCTTAGATATGAAGCTGGTTGATGTTGAATTTACGTTTGACCGCAATAAAGTCATTTTTTACTTTACGGCAGACGGACGGGTTGATTTCAGGGAATTGGTCAAAGACTTGGCTTCTATCTTTAAAACGAGAATCGAATTGCGCCAAATCGGGGTAAGGGACGAGGCGAAAATGCTCGGCGGTATCGGACCATGCGGGAGAATGCTTTGCTGCTCCACGTTCCTCGGTGATTTTGAACCGGTGTCCATCAAAATGGCGAAGGATCAAAATTTATCGTTGAACCCAACGAAGATTTCCGGTCTGTGCGGCCGTTTGATGTGCTGTTTGAAGTATGAAAATGATGAGTATGAGACGGCAAAAGAACAGCTGCCGGATTTAGGCGAAATGATTACGACGGCAAACGGCCCCGCAAAGGTTGTCGGTCTTAATATTCTGGAACGGGTGCTTCAGGTGGAACTGAAGAATCGTGAAAAAGTGATAGAATATACTTGGGAAGAGCTCTTGGAAGAGGGCGTCGTATCCGCACAAACCACAGATTAACGAGGTGTGGAACCTTGGATAAAAAAGAGTTATTTGATACTGTCATAAACCTGGAGGAACAAATCGGTTCGCTGTACCGTCAGCTGGGTGACTTAAAGCAGCATATCGGCGAAATGATTGAAGAGAATCACCATCTTCAGCTTGAAAATAAGCATTTGCGTAAGCGGCTTGATGACACGACGGAGCAAATTGAGAAGTTCAAAGCCGATCAGAAAGAAACAAAAACACAGAAGGCAGAGCAGAGTGATATAGGAGAAGGGTACGACAATCTGGCCCGGCTGTATCAAGAAGGCTTTCATATTTGCAACGTCCATTATGGGAGCGTCCGCAAGGGAGATTGCCTTTTTTGTCTGTCCTTCTTAAATAAAAAATAAGGAAAAGGCTTCCGCTGATGTCGGAAGCCTTTTTCAAAGAGTGCCGAAAGGAATAAGATTATGGTTTCATTACGTGATGATGAAAGATTGGATTACTTATTAGCAGAGGATATGAAAATAGTACAGAGTCCGACGGTTTTCGCTTTTTCATTAGATGCCGTGCTGCTGTCTAAGTTTGCATACGTTCCGATTCAAAAGGGGAACATTGTTGATTTATGCACGGGGAACGGCATTGTGCCGCTTTTGCTCAGCACAAGGTCAAAAGCCGATATCACCGGGGTTGAAATTCAGGAACGCTTGTATGATATGGCGCTTCGAAGCGTGGAATACAACGGGCTGGGCGGTCAGATCAGTCTCATTCATGATGATCTGAAAAATATGCCGGAAAGACTCGGACATAATAAATATGATGTTGTCACCTGCAATCCGCCTTATTTTAAAACACCGAAAGAGGCGGAGCAGAACCTGAACGAGCATCTCAGAATCGCAAGGCACGAAATCCTTTGCACGCTTGAAGATGTGATTTCCGTCAGCAGCAAACTGCTGAAGCAAGGAGGAAAAGCGGCTCTCGTTCATCGGCCGGGGAGGCTTCTGGAAATCTTTGAACTAATGAAAGCATACCGAATAGAACCGAAACGGGTTCAGTTTATTTATCCGAAACAAGGTAAAGAAGCGAATACCATTTTGGTTGAAGGAATTAAAGGCGGCCGCCCTGATCTCAAAATTCTTCCCCCGCTCTTTGTATATAATGAACAAAATGAATATACGAAAGAGATCCGCACGATTTTATATGGAGACAAATAGTCATTTCTTTTATGTGCTGCTGTGCAATGACAACAGTCTGTATGCCGGTTATACAAATGATCTGCAAAAACGGCTGAAAACCCACAATGAGGGAAAGGGCGCGAAATATACAAGGGCGAGAAGGCCGGTTTCGTTATGCCATGCGGAATCATTTGAAACAAAACGGGAAGCGATGCAGGCGGAATACCGTTTTAAGCAGCTGACCCGAAAGAAAAAAGAGCAATATATAGAAGAAAAACGACGCAGCAAGGAGGCTGTATATGTTAAGACGCCAGATGAGTTTTAACGGAAAATCTGAAATGGGAACTCTGTACCTTGTTCCTACACCGATCGGCAATTTGGAGGACATGACCTTTCGTGCAGTAGAGACGCTGAAATCGGCCGATGTCATAGCTGCCGAAGATACGAGACAGACGAAAAAGCTGTGCCATGTTTATGACATAGAAACATCTCTCATCAGCTATCATGAACATAATAAAGAAAGCAGCGGCCATAAAATCATTGAATGGCTGAAAAGCGGAAAGAATGTGGCATTGGTCAGTGATGCCGGTATGCCGACAATTTCCGACCCGGGGGCTGAGATTGTGAGAGATTTCACCCAAATCGGCGGATATGTCGTTCCGCTTCCGGGTGCAAATGCGGCATTAACCGCGCTGACCGCATCAGGGATCACCCCGCAGCCGTTTTTCTTCTACGGATTCTTAAACAGACAGAAAAAAGAAAAGAAGAAAGAACTCGAACTCCTGAAAAAACGGCAGGAAACGATGATATTTTACGAAGCGCCGCACAGATTAAAAGAAACATTAACAGCAATGCATGACGTTTTGGGGAATCGAACCATCGCCGTCACGAGGGAATTAACGAAAAAGTACGAGGAATTCATCAGAGGAACCATCGCCGAGGTGCTTGAATGGGCAAATGAAGATCAAATCCGCGGTGAGTTCTGTCTCGTTGTCGAAGGCAATCAAGGCGCTGAACCGGATGAAGAGGAAAAGCCTTGGTGGACGGAGCTTTCTGAGAAAGAACATGTGGAGCATTACATAAATGAAGGATCTTCTTCCAAACAGGCCATAAAACAAACAGCGGTAGATCGGGACGTACCGAAACGCGAGATTTATGACGCTTATCACATTCAATCATAAAAAAAACCGTTCTTGTGTCGTAACAAGAACGGTTTTTGTATGAAATAGCTTATTTTTGGTTTTGAAGCTGGTTTTGAATTTCAGAGATGATTTGCTCAGCGCCTTCTTTACTGAGTACCAATTTGCCGCCGGCAAGTTTAAGGTTATCATCAGAAACTTCACCAGTTACTTGGCAAGTCATGTTTGGTTTATATTTTTTAAGGATGATTTTTTCATCATCAACATAAATTTCAAGAGCGTCTTTTTCTGCGATGCCCAGTGTACGGCGAAGTTCGATAGGGATAACGACGCGTCCAAGTTCATCAACTTTACGTACGATACCAGTAGATTTCATTAACAGTCTCCTCCCGAGAGATAATTATTTGTAGTTTATATTTTTCTTCGTCATTATTCGACAAAATTCCTTACATTCCTAGCATAACAAGGTTTCCAATAATCGTCAATCTTTTTGTTTGCTATTGTTTGTAAGAATTAGTTCTTATAGTAAGTAAAGCCTTGGAAATCCTGAAATAACAGGCTTTTTGACTGCTTTTTCGAACCTATTATCCTACTGAAAATCCTTTTAAATCAAGACTTTCGAACCAAGATGTTTTATATTAGTAGATTATATACGACAAATTTCGACATGTTAAGACTTTTTTTAATTTCAATAAAAATTTTTAATTTTATTTACTCTTTTACGCGCAGTACGTATATATCCTTGATCTTAAAGGCTAAGATGGTATCATAGATAGAGGACAAATATCAATATTGTATATCAAATAAAACCGCTCTCGTCCTTTGGGCGTGAGCTTTTCGACATTCTGAATGGGAGGTTGCAACATGCCGCAAGACAATAATACTTTTTATATTACGACCCCGATATATTATCCGAGCGGAAAATTACATATTGGCCATGCTTATACTACCGTGGCCGGCGATGCGATGGCGCGTTACAAAAGATTAAAGGGATTTGACGTACGCTACTTAACCGGAACGGATGAGCACGGACAGAAAATCCAGCAGAAAGCGGAGGAAGAGAATATCACGCCTCAAGCTTATGTGGATCGCGCAGTTGCTGAAATCCAAAAACTATGGAAGCAGCTCGACATTTCTCACGATGATTTCATCCGGACGACGGAAAGCCGGCACAAAGAAATTATCGAGAAAGTGTTTCAAAAACTTCTTGATAATGGTGACATTTACCTGGATGAGTATGAGGGCTGGTACAGCATCCCTGATGAAACATTCTATACGGAAACACAGCTGGTGGATGTGGAACGAAATGAGAAGGGTGAGGTTGTCGGCGGAAAAAGCCCTGACAGCGGCCACCCGGTCGAATTAATCAAAGAGGAGTCATACTTCTTCCGCATGAGCAAATATGCAGACCGCCTGCTGAAGTTTTATGAGGAAAATCCTTCTTTCATCCAGCCTGAATCACGCAAAAATGAAATGATTAACAACTTCATTAAACCGGGGCTTGAAGATTTGGCCGTTTCCAGAACGACGTTCGACTGGGGCGTAAAAGTACCGGGAAATCCGAAGCATGTCGTGTATGTATGGATTGACGCACTGTTCAACTATATTACAGCACTCGGTTACGATACGGAAAATGATGAGCTTTACAAAAAGTACTGGCCGGCTGACGTCCACCTTGTCGGTAAAGAAATTGTCCGTTTTCATACCATTTACTGGCCGATTATGCTGATGGCGCTTGATCTACCGCTGCCTAAGCAAGTATTCGCGCATGGCTGGTTATTGATGAAAGACGGAAAAATGTCGAAATCAAAAGGAAATGTCGTTGATCCGGTAACGTTAATTGAACGCTACGGCTTGGATGAACTTCGCTATTACCTGCTTCGCGAAGTACCGTTCGGTTCAGACGGTGTCTTTACGCCGGAAGGTTTCGTAGAACGGATTAATTATGACTTGGCGAACGACTTAGGAAACCTTCTGAATCGTACAGTCGCAATGATCCAAAAATATTTTGACGGCGAGATTGGTTCATATGAAGGAAATGTGACCGATTTTGATTCAGAGCTTTCTTCCGTAGCCGGTGAAACGGTTAAAGCTTATGAAAAGGCAATGGAAAACATGGAGTTTTCAGTCGCTTTATCAACGCTATGGCAATTAATCAGCCGTACGAACAAATATATTGATGAAACTGCTCCGTGGGTGCTTGCTAAAGATCAGGAAAAAGAAAAAGAATTACGTTCTGTCATGTATCATTTAGCTGAATCATTGCGTATTTCGGCCGTATTGCTACAGCCTTTCTTGACGCAGACGCCTGAAAAAATGTTTGCCCAGCTCGGAGTTGAGGATCAGTCTCTTAAAGCTTGGGACAGCATTCAGACATTCGGCCAATTGAAGGATGCGAAAGTGAAAAAAGGGGAACCGCTTTTCCCTCGTCTTGAAGCTGAAGAAGAAGTAGCTTACATCAAGCAAAAAATGCAAGGAACTGCTCCTGCTAAAGAAGAAAAGGCGGAAGAGCCGCAAGAAGCAGAGCGTCTTCCTGAAATTACGTTTGATCAATTTATGGATACAGAACTTCGCGTCGCAGAAGTCTTGTCCGCAGAACCGGTGAAAAAAGCAGATCGGCTGCTGAAATTGCAAATTGATCTGGGCTTTGAACAGCGCCAAGTTGTATCAGGTATCGCGAAGCATTACACACCGGATCAGCTTGTGGGAATGAAGATCATCTGTGTAACGAATTTAAAACCGGTAAAACTGAGAGGCGAGCTTTCTCAAGGAATGATACTGGCGGGAGAATCGGACGGCGTTCTCAAAGTTGTAGCTGTCGACCAGTCATTACCGAAAGGCACTCGAATTAAATAATAGGGGCAAAAGGTGTTTCACGTGTAACATTCCGTCGAACACCTTTTGTTTTTCAACAAGAAAGGAGTTTTTATGATGCTTTTTGATACACATGCGCACTTAAATGCCGAGCAATTTGACACAGACTTAGAGGAAGTCATTGCGCGTGCAAAGGCTGAAAAAGTTGAACGAATTGTCGTTGTCGGATTCGACAAACCCACTATCACGCGTGCGATGGAGCTGATTGAGGAATATGACTTTATATACGCTGCGATCGGCTGGCATCCGGTAGACGCAATTGACATGACAGAGGAAGATTTATCATGGATTAAGGAACTGTCCTCTCACGAAAAAGTCGTGGCGATCGGAGAGATGGGCCTTGATTACCACTGGGATAAATCACCAAAAGACATTCAGAAAGAAGTATTCCGGAAACAAATCGCTCTCGCCAAAGAAGTGAACCTTCCAATTATCATTCATAATCGTGATGCAACGGAAGATGTTGTCACAATTTTGAAAGAAGAGGGAGCGGAAGAAGTCGGCGGCATTATGCACTGCTTTACGGGGAGCGCGGAGGTTGCGCGGCAGTGTATGGATATGAATTTCTATATTTCATTCGGCGGACCGGTTACCTTCAAAAACGCGAAGAAACCAAAAGAAGTAGCAAAGGAAATTCCGAATGACCGTTTGCTGATTGAAACGGACTGTCCTTTCCTGACACCGCATCCTTTCCGCGGCAAACGAAATGAGCCAAGCTACGTAAAATATGTTGCTGAACAGCTCGCTGAATTAAAAGGGCTGACATATGAAGAAATTGCCTCAATTACAACCGAAAACGCAAAAAGACTTTTCCGCATGAACTGACAGAATGCGCTGTCATAACGTGTAAAAGCTTGTCCGATTCAGTGGATATGTATAACGGTTCTACAAGCTTCCTTCTCCTCATAAGATAGGTTGTCGATATGTCTCTCTTCCTTTTTTTGCTTTGTTTTTGCATAATGAGGGATACGCTGAAGGTTTTTCATCTTCGAGATGGGAGGGTTGACAGCATTTTAGATACTCTATATAATCTCTCCGAGGAGAAGGAGGCGTTTTTCATCACACAAAAAATGAAAAAACTGTTTTCCGTAAAGCTTGGTAAAAGCAAGGTTATTCTGATTGCAGCTATTATTCTGCTGGGCGGAACCGGGACTGCATACGGGGCACATGAGCTCTCAAAACAATCAGTTTCTGTTTCCATCAACGGCAAGAAAAAGCAAATACGCACTCATGCAAAAACGGTTGGGGAACTTCTGGAAGATTTACATATAGAGACGAGAAATGAAGACCGGATTACCCCGTCTAAGCAGACAGCATTGGCAGACAACATGAATGTCGTGTATGATGCTGCAAAGCAGATCCGTGTGACAAGAGGCGGAGAAGAAAAGACTTTATGGTCAACGGCAAAAACAGTCGGCGCATTTCTGAACGAACAGCATACACCTGTGAATCAGCACGATAAAATAGATCCAGCAGCAGATACGAAAGTGACAAACGGCATGAAAGTCACGGTCGACCCGGCTTTTCAGGTCACTGTAAATGATGCGGGAAAGAAAAAGAAAATATGGACGACTTCGACTACGGTCGCTGACTTTTTAACGCAGCATAAGATGGACATGAAAGACGAAGATAAAGTAAAACCGGCATTACACGAAAAGCTCACAAAAAATCAGGCCGGCATACAAATCACTCGTATCGAAAAAGTCACCGATGTAGTTGAGGAAAAAATAGCGTATCAAGTGAAAGAAAAAGAAGATGCGTCTCTCGACAGCGGGAAAGAAAAGATCGTTCAAAAAGGAAAAGAAGGCAAACTTAAAAAGCATTTTCATGTTGTCAAAGAAAATGGAAAAGAAGTATCAAGAAAGCTTGTCAAAGAAGAAACATCTGAAAAAAGCAAAGATCAGATCATTGCGGTCGGCACAAAGCGGCACAGTCCCAAGATTGAGCAGCTCAGTGCACCTGTGAAGGCATCTTCGGGCGAAACCGGATCTTCCGGTAAAGTGATTACCGTGTCTTCCACGGCTTATACCGCAAGCTGCAGCGGCTGTTCCGGCCAAACGGCTACAGGCGTTAACCTGACAAGCAATCCGAATGCCAAAGTCATTGCGGTAGACCCAAGCGTCATCCCGCTCGGCACAAGAGTCCACGTAGACGGATACGGGGATGCCGTAGCCGCTGATACAGGCTCAGCCATTAAAGGAAGACGGATTGATGTCTTTTTCCCTGAAAAATCTTCAGCTTACCGCTGGGGAAAGAAACAGGTCAAAATAAAAATCTTAAATTAATTCCGATTCATTCAGAGGGTTTTGCGCCCTCTGTTTTTTTCGTTATAATAGGTAAAGTGTATTTTCAGTATATTAGACGTGACATGCAAGCAAAGGTTTCGTTTTGGATATAAAAAGTTTTTTTGGAGGAAGTAATGAAAATTAAAGAAATTATAGTAGTCGAGGGACGCGATGACACTGCGCGCATAAAACTTGCCGTTGATGCGGATACGATCGAGACAAACGGTTCCGCAATCGGAGACGAAGTCATCAGGCAGATTCGGCTGGCGCAGGAAACGAGAGGGGTCATCGTGCTGACGGACCCGGATTTTCCGGGGGAGAAGATCCGGAAAACCATTTCTGAAGCAGTACCCGGCTGTAAACACGCATTTCTGCCCAAACATCTTGCCAAACCGAAAAACAAGCGCGGCATTGGCGTTGAGCACGCATCCATTGAAAGCATCAGAGCATGTCTGGAAAATGTGCATGAAGAGATGGAGGCAAAGCCGAGTGAGATTTCAGCTGAAGATGTCATACAGGCCGGTCTGATCGGCGGACCGGCTGCCAAAAGACGGCGCGAACGATTGGGCGACCTGCTGAAGATCGGCTATACAAACGGCAAGCAGCTTCAAAAACGGCTGCAAATGTTTCAAATCAAAAGAAGTGATTTTATTGATGCGCTCGATGCTATGAGGCAGGAGGAACAGGATGAACAATAAAGATATCGCGACACCTATCAGAACGAAGGAAATTCTGAAAAAGTACGGTTTCTCTTTTAAAAAGAGTCTGGGACAGAATTTCTTAATTGATACAAATATATTGGACAGAATTGTGGACCATGCGGAAATTACGGATCGGACCGGAGTCATTGAAATCGGGCCCGGAATCGGCGCGCTGACAGAGCAGCTTGCCAAACGGGCGAAAAAGGTCGTCGCGTTTGAAATTGATCAGCGCCTGCTGCCCATTCTCAATGATACGCTGTCTCCATATGACAATGTAACGATTATTCATCAAGATGTGCTGAAAGCAGACGTCAAATCCGTCATTGAAGAGCAGTTTCAGGATTGTGATGAAATTATGGTGACGGCGAATCTCCCATATTATGTGACGACGCCGATCATCATGAAGCTTTTGGAAGAACATCTTCCGTTAAAAGGAATTGTCGTGATGCTGCAAAAAGAGGTCGCTGAGCGGATGGCCGCTGATCCTTCCTCTAAGGAGTACGGATCGCTTTCCATTGCGGTTCAGTTCTATACGGAGGCCAAAACCGTCATGACCGTCCCGAAAACAGTGTTTGTGCCTCAGCCTAATGTCGATTCCGCCGTCATCCGTCTCTTGCTTCGTGACGGCCCGGCGGTTGACGTCGATAATGAACCGTTTTTCTTCCAGCTGATTAAAGCAAGCTTCGCACAGCGCCGGAAAACCTTGCTGAACAACCTTGTGAACAATCTTCCGGGCGGAAAAGAGAAAAAAGCTCAAATTGAAGAAGTTCTTCAAGAGACGAATATTGACGGAAAGCGGCGCGGTGAATCCCTGTCCATAGAAGAATTCGCGCTCTTGTCCAACGGATTGCATAAAGCCCTTTTCTAAGAGGGCTTTTTGTTTTGCGTCACCACTTGGACTGCCGCTACATAGGCTAGAGGAGAACCTTATTCATTCAACTGCAAGAAAAGCTTGAAACATCAAGCGCCGCAGCGGAAAGAGGTGCATTTGCCAAGACTTCTTTCATGATGAGGCTTAGTCTATTTGTGGAGTGGGTAACGTGCAATTTCAAATAGGAGATATGGTAGCCAGGAAATCCTATCAAATGGATGTTTTATTTCGCATTATCGGTATAGAGCAAACAAGCAATGGAAATTCAATTGCCATCCTGCATGGTGACGAAGTCAGATTGATTGCGGATGCTGATTTTTCTGATTTGGAGCCTGTCAGAAAAGACGAACAGGCCATGAGAAAGAAAAGAGATGAAAGCAGGATGAATGAATCTCTCGAGCTGCTCCGCCAGGATTATAAGCTGCTTCGGGAAAAACAGGAGTATTACGCGACAAATCAATATCAGCATCAGGAGCACTACTTTCATATGCCCGGAAAGGTATTGCATCTGGACGGCGATGAGGCCTATTTGAAAAAGTGCCTGAACTTTTATGAAAAAATCGGTGTGCCGGTATACGGAATTCATTGCCATGAGAAAAAAATGCCGGCGTCAATTGACGAGCTGCTTGATAAATACAGGCCGGATATTTTAGTCATCACCGGCCATGATGCATATTCCAAGCATAAGGGAGGCGTGAACGATTTAAGCGCCTACAGGCATTCCAAACACTTTGTCGAAACCGTTCAGAGAGCGAGGCGTAAAGTCCCTCATTTGGATCAGCTGGTCATATTCGCGGGGGCGTGCCAATCTCATTTTGAGTCTTTAATCAGAGCGGGCGCGAATTTCGCAAGTTCGCCGTCACGCGTCAATATTCATGCGCTTGACCCGGTATATATTGTCGCGAAAATCAGCTTCACTCCGTTTATGGAGCGGATCAATGTATGGGATGTCCTGAGAAATACGCTGACGAGAGAGAAAGGGCTGGGAGGAATTGAAACGAAGGGTGTGCTGCGTGTCGGTATGCCGTATAAATCAAATGGATGAGTGATAAAACCCGCATATATTTCGCTATGCGGGTTAATTATTTTACATATTGATACATAAATTTCCGGAACTTGTGAAAAATAACGCAGAAATCAATAGAATTTTGTCAAAATAATTTTGTTGACAATGACTTATTAACGTTGATATAATTTAAATTTTATTTGACAAAATTGGGCTCTTGTTGTACAATAAATGTAGTGAGGTGGATGCAATGGCGAAGACGTTGTCCGATATAAAAAGATCGCTTGATGGGAATTTAGGTAAACGGCTTACGTTAAAAGCAAACGGCGGCCGCCGAAAAACGATTGAGCGTTCGGGCATTTTAGCTGAGACGTACCCTTCTGTTTTTGTGATACAACTAGATCAAGACGAGAATTCGTTTGAAAGAGTTTCATACAGTTATGCTGATATTCTGACTGAGACTGTTGAATTGACATTCAATGACGATGCGGCAAGCTCAGTAGCATTTTAATGGGCAGTGAACCTTTTGTTTACTGCTTTTTGTTTTGCCTTCTAAAGCTCTTCTAATTATTCCCTCGAAAGTTTCAGCCGATTAAACGGAAGCTATAGGTGTCACATGTTTTATCGTGGCGTGCACGAATGGTGATCAATTCTATAAAAGGGGTTGTTTCGTTTGGGCAGACGTCGTGGAGTTATGTCAGATGAGTTCAAATATGAGCTGGCGAAGGACCTTGGTTTTTACGATACGGTGAAAAACGAGGGCTGGGGAGGCATTCGGGCGCGTGACGCCGGGAATATGGTAAAGCGCGCGATCGAGATTGCCGAACAGCAGATGGCGGCTCAGAACCAAAATAACCGATAATGCAGTGGCCCGGGGGACAATCCGTTCCCCGGTTTTTTCTATCGGCTGTCAAAACCGGCGTCAATTTCGGATAAGTACCTCCGGGTCTCCAAATGTGATACAATGTTCATACTTATGTTTAGATGGAGAAGTAGGTGAAAGCTATGCGTATTTTAGAAAAAGCGCCGGCCAAAATCAATCTGTCCCTCGATGTGACGAGTAAACGCCCGGATGGTTATCACGAAGTGGAGATGATCATGACGACAATTGATTTGGCAGATCGGATTGAACTGACAGAACTGCCCGAAAACGTTATCAGAGTGGCGTCGCATAATCGCTTTGTTCCGGATGATCAAAGGAATCTGGCTTATCAGGCAGCCAAACTGCTTAAAGAACGGTTTCAAGTTAAAAAAGGCGTTTCGATTATGATTACAAAGGTGATCCCTGTAGCGGCAGGGCTTGCCGGCGGAAGCAGCGATGCGGCAGCTACGCTCAGAGGGCTGAACAGGCTTTGGGATTTAAAGCTTTCTGTCGAAGAGCTTGCAGAGCTTGGAGCTGAAATCGGTTCAGACGTGTCCTTCTGTGTATACGGAGGCACTGCCCTGGCAACCGGACGCGGTGAGAAGATCAGGCACATCAGTGCTCCGCCTCATTGCTGGGTCATGCTCGCCAAACCGACGATCGGGGTATCGACTGCCGAAGTGTACCGCCGGCTGAACTTACAGCAGGTTCGGCATCCTGATGTGCAGGCGATGATTGACGCGATTGAAGAAAAAAGCTTCCAAAAGGTATGCGGACAATTAGGAAACGTATTGGAGTCGGTTACGCTCAGCCTCCATCCCGAGGTGGCGATGATTAAAAATCAAATGAAACGCTTCGGCGCTGATGCGGTGTTAATGAGCGGAAGCGGACCGACTGTATTCGGTTTGGTTCAATACGAATCAAAGGTGCAGCGGATTTATAACGGGTTAAGAGGTTTCTGTGATCAAGTGTACGCGGTGCGGATGATCGGCGAACAGAATGCTCTTGATTAAATCCGTATGTTAAGTTATATTATTTTTAAATTATTCGGATTTTGGGGGTAAGTTCATGAAGTTTCGTCGCAGCGGCAGATTGGTGGACTTAACAAATTATTTGTTAACCCATCCGCATGAATTAATACCGTTAACGTTTTTCTCAGAACGGTATCAATCAGCAAAGTCATCAATCAGTGAAGATTTAACGATTATTAAACAGACCTTTGAACAGCAAGGCATTGGGACGCTGCTTACAGTGCCGGGAGCTGCCGGAGGCGTCAAATACATTCCGAAAGTGAAACAGGCTGAAGCAGAAGCGTTTATACAGGAGCTGGGACAGTCTTTAGTAAATCCTGAGCGTATCCTTCCGGGCGGTTATGTATATTTAACGGATATCTTAGGAAAACCATCTGTCCTCTCTCATGTAGGCAGGCTTTTTGCTTCCGTTTTTGCGGAGCGGGAGATTGATGTGGTGATGACCGTTGCGACAAAAGGAATCCCTCTTGCTTACGCAGCGGCCAGTTATCTGAACGTTCCGGTTGTCATCGTACGAAAGGACAATAAAGTGACTGAAGGCTCCACGGTGAGCATCAATTATGTATCAGGATCGTCTAACCGCATTCAAACAATGTCGCTTGCGAAAAGAAGTTTGGCTACGGGTTCGAACGTTTTGATTATTGACGACTTTATGAAAGCCGGCGGCACCATTAACGGCATGATCAGCCTGCTTGATGAGTTTAATGCAAACGTCGCGGGGATAGGCGTCTTGGTTGAAGCCGAGGGAGTGAATGAACGGCTTGTCGATGAATACATGTCACTGCTCACGCTTTCAACCATCAATATGAAAGACAAAACGATTGAGATTCAAAACGGCAATTTTCTGCGATTTTTTAAAGAACAGCATTTAAAGAATGGGGAGACAGAAAAATGACTAAAGCAATCCATACGAAACACGCGCCGGCAGCGATCGGGCCATATTCACAGGGAATCATCGTAAACAACATGTTTTACAGCTCAGGCCAGATTCCTCTTACTGCTGAAGGAGAAATGGTAAACGGTGATATCACAGAACAAACGCATCAGGTGTTCAGCAATTTAAAAGCTGTGCTGAAAGAAGCGGGCGCTTCTCTCGAGACGGTTGTCAAAGCAACGGTATTTATTGCTGATATGGAGCAGTTTGCGGAAGTGAATGAAGTGTACGGACAATACTTTGATGTACATAAGCCGGCAAGGTCTTGTGTGGAAGTGGCGAGACTGCCGAAAGACGCTCTCGTGGAAATTGAAGTCATTGCGCTGGTAAAATCTTAAATCTCAGAAAAGTGGTTCCGGTCTCCGGGATCACTTTTTTTATGCAGTATATGATCCCCAAATATGGTTTATCACCTAATTGTGTATGTATATCCTATATTTTCAAAAAAACTTTTTGAAACGTGCAGGAATTTAAAAAGAATCGTGGAATTGTTAGACTAATGCTTTTATATAGGGAAAAGGTGGTGAACTACTGTGGAAGTTACTGACGTAAGATTACGCCGCGTGAATACCGATGGTCGCATGAGAGCGATTGCATCCATCACGCTGGATCACGAATTTGTCGTACATGATATTCGTGTGATTGATGGAAACAATGGTCTTTTCGTTGCGATGCCGAGTAAACGCACCCCTGATGGAGAATTCCGCGATATTGCTCATCCTATTAATTCCAGCACGCGGGGCAAGATCCAGGATGCTGTTTTAAATGAGTATCATCGTTTGGGTGATTCTGAAGCATTAGAATATGAAGAAGCCGGGGCTTCTTAAACATAACAAAATGTAAGGACTGCTGATAAAGGCTGACACAAGGCCTTTTCCGGCAGTCCTTTTTTAAATCTGATTTTTCAGTAATAAAGCGATTACATAGAAAATTCTTGCACTTTTTGATGTCTTCTTGAAATCAACAGCTATTTAGGATATATTTTTCTATGGATAAAAGGGATATTGGAGGCCATTAAATGGATAAGCGGTTTGCAGTGATTTTAGCTGCCGGAAAAGGAACGAGAATGAAATCGAAGCTTTATAAGGTCCTTCATCCGGTATGCGGAAAGCCTATGGTAGAGCACGTCGCAGACGAAGCTCTGAAATTATCTTTAGCGAAGCTTGTCACCATCGTAGGACACGGCGCCGAAGATGTGAAGAAGCAGCTCGGACAGAAAAGCGATTACGCTCTCCAAGCAGAACAGCTCGGTACGGCTCATGCGGTCAAGCAGGCAAAACCATTTCTTCACGGAGAAAAGGGTGTCACGATCGTTATTTGCGGCGATACACCGCTTCTGACGGCGGAGACGATGGAAGCCATGCTGAATGAACATACAGACAAAGGTGCAAAAGCCACGGTGTTAACGGCCGTTGCCGACGATCCCGCCGGATACGGAAGAATCATCCGCAGTGAAGACGGCGCCGTTCAAAAAATCGTGGAGCACAAGGATGCTTCGGAGCAAGAACGTCTTGTGAAAGAAATCAACACGGGAACGTACTGTTTTGATAACGAGGCTCTTTTTCGTGTCATCGAACAGGTTTCGAATGAAAATGCCCAAGGCGAGTATTATCTGCCGGATGTGATCGAAATCCTCAAAGACGAAGGCGAAACTGTTGCCGCTTACCAGACTGGTAACTTCCAAGAGACGCTCGGAGTGAATGATAGAGTCGCTCTTTCTCAGGCTGAAATGTATATGAAAGAGCGTATTAACAAACGGCATATGCAGAACGGAGTCACTTTAATCGATCCGATGAATACGTACATCTCACCTGACGCGCGTATCGGACAAGATACAGTTATTTATCCCGGAACTGTGTTAAAGGGACAAGCTGAAATCGGCGATGAATGTGTCATCGGCCCTCACACTGAGATAGAGGACAGTTCAATCGGCAGCCGCACTGTGATTAAACAATCCGTTGTCAACCGCAGCAAAGTTGGGAATGATGTAAATATCGGTCCTTTTGCTCACATCAGACCCGATTCCGCAATCGGCAATGAAGTGAAGATCGGAAACTTTGTTGAAATCAAGAAAACACAATTCGGCGACCGAAGCAAAGCATCTCATTTAAGCTATATCGGTGATGCCGAAGTGGGCACGGATGTGAATCTGGGCTGCGGCTCCATCACGGTCAATTATGATGGGAAGAAAAAATATTTAACCAAGATTGAAGACGGCGCTTTTATAGGCTGCAACTCCAATCTGGTCGCTCCTGTCACAGTGGGAGAAGGCGCGTACGTCGCTGCGGGTTCAACCGTAACTGAAGATGTGCCGGGCGAAGCGCTTGCCATTGCCAGAGCAAGACAAGTAAATAAAGAAGATTATGTGAAAAATATTCATAAAAAATAATCCTAAAATCGGAGGTTTACCATGTCTAACGAATACGGAGATAAGAATTTAAAGATTTTTTCTTTGAATTCAAATCCAGAACTTGCAAAAGAAATCGCGGATAATGTAGGGGTTCAATTAGGAAAGTGCTCTGTTACAAGATTCAGTGACGGAGAGGTCCAGATCAACATAGAAGAAAGTATTCGCGGCTGTGATTGCTATATCATTCAGTCTACAAGTGCGCCGGTTAATGAGCACATTATGGAATTGCTGATTATGGTTGACGCTCTAAAGCGCGCTTCCGCGAAAACAATCAATATTGTGATTCCGTACTACGGTTATGCGCGCCAGGACAGAAAAGCAAGATCACGTGAACCGATTACGGCAAAACTTTTTGCAAACCTGCTTGAAACAGCGGGTGCGACACGCGTGATTGCGCTTGATTTACACGCGCCGCAAATTCAAGGTTTCTTTGATATTCCGATTGACCACTTAATGGGTGTTCCGATTTTAGGCCATTACTTTGAAGGTAAAGACTTGAAAGATATCGTTATTGTTTCTCCTGACCACGGCGGTGTGACGCGCGCCCGCAAACTTGCGGACCGTCTGAAAGCGCCGATCGCGATTATCGACAAACGCCGTCCTAGACCGAATGAGGTAGAAGTGATGAACATCGTCGGTAACGTGGAAGGAAAAACAGCGATTCTGATCGATGATATTATTGATACGGCCGGCACAATCACACTTGCCGCTAACGCGCTGGTTGAAAACGGAGCTGCAGAAGTGTATGCATGCTGTACGCACCCTGTATTGTCAGGCCCTGCCGTTGAGCGGATCAATAACTCTAAAATCAAGGAGCTTGTCGTAACGAACAGCATTAAGCTTCCTGATGAGAAAAAAATCGACCGCTTTAAGCAGCTTTCTGTCGGACCGCTTCTGGCTGAAGCGATTATCCGCGTTCACGAGAAACAATCTGTCAGCTATTTATTCAGCTAAACCGAAACTTTAAGGTTTAAATCCCAGTTATTGTGGGTATTGTTCTAATAGGACGATAAAACGATAATTAGGATGGTGCTGAATATGGCAACTTTAAAAGCAAATGAAAGAACAGATTTTAAACGTTCGACGCTTCGGAAAATCCGTCATTCAGGACATGTTCCAGGGATTATATACGGTAAAGAAATAACGAATACGCCTGTCTCTTTAGACAGTGTCGAATTGCTTAAAACATTGCGGGACGAAGGAAAAAACACGATTATCACAATTGATGTCAACGGAAATCAGCAATCGGTTATGGTGACTGATCTTCAGACAGACCCGCTCAAAAACGAATTGACGCACGCCGATTTTCAAGTCGTGAATATGAGTGAGGAGCTCGAGGCCGAGGTGCCGATTCAGCTGACGGGAGAGGCGAAAGGAGTCAAAGACGGAGGCGTTATCCAGCAGCCGCTGCATGAGCTTTCGATCAAGGCTAAGCCGAAGGACATCCCTCAGACAATCAATGTTGATATTTCCGGGCTTGAAATGAATGATGTGCTGACCATCGCAGATCTGACTGCTGACGGCAATTATACATTTACAAACGACCCGGAAGAAGTCGTGGCTTCCATCCTTCCTCCTAAGCAGGAAGCATTCGAAGAAGATGCAGAACCGTCTCCTGAGGAAGAGCCCGAAGGAGAAAATCAATAAGTGCTTTAAGACGTAACCCGCCCGAGGTTACGTCTTTTGTGCTAGAATGAGAAGAATTACAGCGATGTTGAGGGAGGATTTACGATGCTTGTGATTGCCGGTCTCGGTAACCCGGGAAAAACCTATGAGAACACGAGACATAATGTCGGCTTTATGGCCATTGACGAGCTTTCCAAAGAATGGAATATTGAACTGAATAAAACGAAATTCAACGGACTTTACGGAATGGGGTTTGTTTCCGGAAAAAAAGTTCTACTTGTTAAACCGCTTACATATATGAATTTATCAGGAGAATGTTTGCGGCCGCTGCTGGATTATTATGATGCCGATCATGAAGATCTGAAAGTCATATACGATGACCTTGATCTTCCGACGGGAAAAATCAGGCTTCGGACGAAGGGGAGCGCAGGGGGACATAACGGAATTAAATCGCTTATACAGCACCTCGGAACCCCTGAATTTGACCGGGTCAGAATCGGAATCGGCCGCCCCGTTAACGGAATGAAAGTCGTTGACTATGTACTGGGAGCTTTTACGAAGGAAGAAGCGCCGCATATCAATGATGCCGTCTCAAAAACCGTAAAAGCCTGCGAAGCTTCCTTAACGAAACCATTTTTAGAAGTCATGAACGAATTTAATGCAAATGTATAAGATAAATAATGGGAGACCATACTAGGGAAAAATGATTTTTTCACATCAGGAGGTCCAACGTATGGCTTTGCATTATTTCTGCCGCCACTGCGGCTTTAAGGTAGGGAGCCTGGAATATTCGACGGTGCCGACACAGTCACTTGGATTTCAGCACTTAACAAATGAGGAAAGAAACGATATGATTTCATATAAAGACAATGGAGATGTCCATGTTCTTACAATTTGTGAAGACTGCCAAGAGGCGCTGGAACGCAATCCGCACTACCATGAACACAACACATTTATTCAATAAGAAGCTTTGGTGTAGATTCTAGACCAAAGCGTTTTTCTGTTCTTGCAGAAAATAGAGAGGAGGGCCCATATGGACAACATTCAAACCTTTATTAAAGAAAGCGATGATTTTAAATCCATTGTCAACGGTTTACATGAGGGGCTGAAGGAACAGCTGCTTGCGGGTCTGTCAGGTTCCGCGCGTTCTGTTTTTACCTCCGCCCTTGCACAGGAAACGAAAAGGCCGATTTTCTTTATCACCCATAATTTATATCAGGCCCAAAAAGTGACGGAAGATCTGACGGCGCTTCTCGGGGATCAATCTGTTTTTTTATACCCCGTGAATGAATTGATTTCTTCAGAAATTGCGGTAGCGAGTCCTGAACTGCGCGCTCAGCGGCTTGATGTCATTAATAGATTAACAAACGGAGAAGCGCCGGTCGTTGTGGCGCCCGTTGCGGCAGTGAGAAGAATGCTTCCGCCGAAGGAGCTGTGGAAAAGCAGCCAGCTCGTCATTTCACTCGGAGACGATATAGAACCGGATCAGCTGTCCGCGCGCCTTGTAGAGGTGGGGTATGAGCGTTCCGATATGGTTTCTGCACCCGGTGAATTCAGTATTCGCGGCGGAATTATCGACATTTATCCGCTGACGTCGGAGCATCCGGTGCGAATTGAACTGTTTGATACGGAGGTCGATTCCATCAGAAGCTTCAATTCTGATGACCAGAGATCAATCGAGACGCTCAAACATGTGGCGATCGGACCGGCGAAGGAATTGATCATCAGGGCGGAAGAAAAAGCCCGGGCAATGGAAAGGCTCGATAAAGGGCTTGCCGACAGTCTGAAAAAGCTGAAGCAGGACAAACAAAAGGAAATGCTTCATATCAATATCTCACATGATAAAGAACGGTTATCAACGGGACAGACTGATCAGGAACTTGTGAAGTATCTCTCGTACTTTTACGAAAAACCTGCTAGTTTGCTAGATTATACACCGGCAGACACGTTGTTATTGTTAGACGAGGTCAGCCGCATTCATGAAATGGAGGATCAGCTGCAAAAAGAAGAGGCCGAATTTACGACAAGTCTGCTCGAGGAAGGGAAAATTCTGCATGACATTCATTTATCCTTCAGCTTTCAGGAGCTTATGAGCGAAAAGCGGCGCCCGGCTATTTATTATTCATTATTTTTGCGTCATGTCCAGCATACAAGCCCTCAGAATATCGTGAATGTGACAAGCCGGCAGATGCAGAGTTTTCACGGGCAGATGAATGTCCTCGCAGGTGAAATGGAGCGCTTTAAGAAATCAAACTTCACCGTCGTCTTTTTAGGCGCAAATAAGGACAGAACCGACAGATTGGCATCCGTGCTGGCTGATTACGAAATTGAGGCCGCAAAAACGGACAGCTCCAAAGCGCTTGTGCAAGGACAGGTCTATGTCATGGAAGGCGAGCTGCAATCCGGTTTTGAACTGCCGCTGATGAAGCTGGCCGTCATTACGGAGGAAGAGCTGTTCAAAAACCGAATCAAGAAAAAGCCGAGAAAGCAGAAGCTGACAAATGCCGAACGGATCAAAAGCTATTCCGAGCTTCAGGTCGGTGACTATGTCGTCCACGTCAACCACGGGATCGGTAAGTATTTGGGAATCGAAACACTGGAAATCAAAGGCATTCATAAAGATTACCTCAACATTCATTATCAGGGCAGCGATAAGCTGTACGTCCCTGTAGAACAAATCGATCAGGTGCAGAAGTATGTCGGCTCTGAAGGAAAAGAACCGAAGCTTTATAAACTGGGCGGCAGTGAATGGAAACGGGTGAAGAAAAAAGTTGAAAACTCCGTTCAGGATATTGCCGATGATCTGATTAAGCTTTATGCGGAACGGGAAGCAAGCAAAGGCTATGCGTTCTCGCCCGATCATGAAATGCAGCGGCAGTTCGAATCTGCTTTCCCTTATCAGGAAACAGAGGACCAGCTCCGTTCCATCCAGGAGATTAAAAAGGATATGGAAAGAGAGCGCCCGATGGACCGTTTGCTTTGCGGTGATGTGGGATACGGGAAGACGGAGGTAGCCATCCGAGCGGCCTTTAAAGCGATCGCAGACGGAAAGCAGGTCGCGCTTCTTGTGCCGACGACAATACTCGCGCAGCAGCATTATGAAACCATTACGGAGCGTTTTCAGGACTATCCGATTAACATCGGTCTTCTCAGCCGATTCAGAACGAGAAAAGAATCCAATGAAACGATTAAAGGCCTGAAAAACGGAACGGTAGACATCGTAATCGGAACCCACAGGCTCTTATCTAAAGACGTCGTCTATAAAGATCTCGGCTTGCTCATCATTGATGAAGAGCAGCGCTTCGGCGTAACGCATAAGGAAAAAATCAAACAGATCAAAGCCAATGTCGATGTACTGACTCTTACAGCGACGCCGATTCCGCGTACGCTTCATATGTCCATGCTCGGTGTGCGGGACTTATCCGTTATTGAAACGCCGCCGGAAAACCGTTTCCCTGTTCAGACATATGTCGTGGAATACAACGGCGCGCTTGTACGAGAAGCTATCGAAAGAGAACTGGCGCGCGGAGGACAGGTATATTTCCTGTACAACCGCGTGGATGACATCGAGCGGAAGGCTGATGAAATTTCCATGCTTGTTCCCGATGCGAAAGTGGCATATGCCCACGGAAAAATGACCGAAAATGAATTGGAAAGCGTCATGCTCAATTTTCTGGAAGGGGAATCAGACGTCCTTGTCAGCACGACTATTATTGAGACAGGCGTAGATATACCAAATGTCAATACCTTGATTGTGTTCGACGGAGACAAAATGGGGCTGTCTCAGCTGTATCAGCTGAGAGGACGGGTCGGCCGTTCCAACCGCGTCGCTTACGCTTATTTTACGTACCGCAGAGACAAAGTGCTTACTGAGGTGGCGGAAAAACGGCTGCAGGCGATTAAAGAATTTACCGAGCTGGGATCAGGCTTTAAAATCGCCATGCGTGACTTGACGATCAGGGGAGCGGGGAACCTTCTCGGCGCCCAGCAGCACGGCTTTATCGACTCAGTCGGTTTTGACCTGTACTCGCAAATGCTCAAGGAAGCGATTGAAGAGCGGAAAGGCGATATTCCGAAAAGCGAACAGTTTGAGACAGAAATCGATATCGAGCTTGACGCGTATATTCCTGAAAACTATATACAAGACGGCAAGCAAAAAATCGACATGTATAAACGCTTCAGGTCAATCGCCACAATTGAGGAGAAAAATGAGCTCCAAGATGAAATCATCGACAGGTTCGGCAGCTATCCTAAAGAAGTTGAATGGCTGTTTACGGTTGCTGAGATGAAGGTATACGGAAAATATGAACGCGTCGAACTCATCAAGCAGGATAAAGACGCGATCAGATTTACCATTTCTGAAGAGGCCAGCGCACAGATTGACGGCCAGAAATTATTCGAACTCGGCAATAAATACGGCCGGCAGATCGGACTGGGAATGGAAGGGAAAAAGCTGAAAATCTCAGTACAGACGAAAGGCCGCAAAACGGAAGAGTGGCTGGAGACCGTGCTCGGCATGCTGAAAGGCCTTCAGAATGTGAAGAAAGAAACAATCGCGTCTTCATAAAAATTGTTACTCTCTGGTGTATATTACATTTGATGTGACGGATACTAATTTCAAGCGAGTGGCGGAAGCTACATAAAGTAAAGAGCTTTAGTACTTTCCCTTAAATATCATCACATGAAAGAGAGGCACCAGAGAGATGAAAGCTACAGGTATCGTACGTCGTATTGATGATCTAGGACGGGTCGTCATTCCTAAAGAAATTCGGAGAACACTGCGAATCAGGGAAGGAGACCCGCTTGAAATATTCGTTGACCGCGACGGAGAAGTTATATTGAAAAAATATTCTCCTATCAGTGAGCTTGGCGATTTTGCGAAAGAATATGCAGATGCATTGTATGACAGTCTCGGCCATTCCGTCTTGATTTGCGACCGTGACGCGTATATTGCCGTTTCGGGCAGTTCGAAAAAAGAATTTCTGAATAAAGCCATCAGCGATTTGCTCGAAAAAACGATGGATCAGCGCAGCTCAGTGGTAGAAAACGACGTGAAGTCCGCGCAGCTTGTGAATGACATTGATGAAGATATGAGCTCCTATACAATCGCTCCGATCGTGGCAAATGGCGATCCTATCGGTGCCGTGGTCATCTTTTCCAAGGAACAGGCGCTTGGAGAAGTAGAACATAAAGCGGTAGAAACGGCAGCCAGTTTTTTGGCGAGACAAATGGAGCAGTAGGTCTTATTACCATTATTGAAATAAGAAAACGGGGGAAGAACAGCTCTTATACAAGTGCTGTTCTTTTTCATATTCATATGTGCTCTCTATCGGTTCGGCCGTTAGGATTGTGATATAATAAGCTCGTTTTATAGACGTAATTTTCTAGCGGCTGGAAGGAGCTTTTGGATGAACGATTCAGTTGGCGCCAAGCGGCAATCGGCATGGAAAGGTGCTTTTGTGCTCGTCGTTGCGGGCATCGTGACGAAGATATTAAGCGCCGTGTACAGGGTTCCTTTTCAGAATATTGTCGGTGACGTCGGATTTTACATTTATCAGCAGGTGTATCCGTTTTTAGGGATCGCGGTCATGCTGTCAACATCCGGTTTTCCGGTGATCATCTCAAAATTAATGAACGATTATAGCGATCATAAACAAAAAATAATGAAAATTTCCGCCCTTTATGTCACGGCGGCCGGACTTGTTCTGTTTGCGCTCATGTATGCCGGCGCGGCGCCGTTGGCCGGTTTTATGGGTGACGCCCGCCTTGTGATGCTGATAAGGGTCGCGGCGTTCGCTTTCATACTGTTTCCGTTTACGGCGGTTTTCCGGGGGTATTTCCAAGGCGTGCATGATATGATGCCGTCAGCCTTATCCCAGATTACGGAACAGCTTCTTCGGGTGGCGGTGCTTCTCGGTTTATCCTTCTGGCTTTTGAAAAGCGGGCGTTCATTATACGCGGCGGGTGCGGGGGCGGCCTCGGGATCAATTGCCGGGAGCTTTGCGGCCCTTTGTGTATTGGCTGTTTTCTGGTATAAGCGGGAAGAAACAAAGAAAGACGGCGGACATATCGAAACGGCCGTCATTGTAAAAAAGCTGCTGCTTTATTCAGTCACCATCTGTATCAGCAGTGTACTCATGCTTTTGATTCAGCTTGTAGACGCCTTAAACTTATATTCACTGCTTTCAGACGGGACGGAGAGCCATGCCGCGAAACAGCTGAAAGGCATATATGACCGCGGACAGCCGCTCCTTCAGCTGGGAACCGTGTTTGCCGTCAGTATCGCCGCGTCCTTGGTTCCTTCAATTTCAAAAGCGGTGCATGAGAACAAGCCGTTTATCATAAAAGAGAAAGCGTCATCTGCCGTCAAGCTCTGCCTTGCGGTAGGGATCGGTGCATCAGCCGGGCTTTTTTGCATTTTAGAACCGGTGAATATCATGCTTTTCCAAAACAGTGAGGGGACGCCGACCTTACAAATATTCAGCTTATCTATCTTTTTTGCCTCGATTGCGCTTACGGCAGCCGCGATTCTGCAAGGAGCGGGACATACCGTTTTCCCCGCCGTATCCGTTTTGGCGGGAGGGGCGCTGAAATGGGTGCTGAATGTTTGGCTGGTCCCCGGCTGGGGTATTACAGGAGCGGCACTGGCGACCGTCTTGGCATTTGCCGCAGTTGCGTGCCTGAATCTCCGGAGAATTTGGTCGAAGGGATGGCTGACGAATATCGGAGGCGTGATTGCCCGTCTGTGCTGGTGCAGTCTGCTGATGGTCTTCTTTTTGGTCGTATACATGAAGCTTTGGCAGTTATTTGTTCCTGTCAGCAGGGGCGGAGCTGTATGTGAGAGTCTGTCTGCGTCAATCATCGGAGGGCTATTGTTTATTTATTGTATGATAAGAATGAAGATTTTCACGGACGAAGAGCTGAGCGGTCTTCCTTTCGGCAGTGCTTTAAGCAAATTGAAAAAGAGGAGAGAAAAACATGGCAGGTAATATTACGGTCGTCGGCCTCGGCGCCGGAGACATGGATCAGTTGACAGTGGGCGTACATAAGCTGCTGACTCAGGCGAAGCATTTATATATAAGAACGAAAGACCACCCTTTGATTTCGGAATTAGAGCAAGAGACAGAAGCGGACATCCGGTATTTTGATGATATTTATGAAAAACATGATCAGTTTGAAGCGGTCTATGAAGAGATCACGGACATTCTGTTTGAAAAAGCGAAGCAAGAGGATGTCGTCTACGCTGTACCCGGGCATCCGTTTGTCGCTGAGAAAACCGTTCAGCTGTTATTTGAACGCCGGGAAGAACAACAGATAGATGTTCATACTGCCGGAGGGCAAAGCTTTCTGGATGCCACTTTTAATGCGTTGCGAATTGATCCGATTGAAGGGTTTCAATTTACGGATGCGCAAACAATGACGCCGGATGAGCTCGAACTCCGGCATCACCTGATCATCTGCCAGGTTTATGACCAAATGACGGCCTCTGAGGTGAAGCTGACGCTCATGGAGAAATTGCCTGACGACTATGAAGTGGTCATCGTTACGGCAGCCGGGAGCAAGGGAGAAAAGATGATCAAGGTGCCTTTGTTTGAACTTGACCGCAATGTAGAAATAAATAACTTAACAAGCGTGTATGTTCCGCCGATTAAAAAAGAAGAACTCCTTTACCAGGAATTTTCTGCATTCCGAAGTATTATTCGCGAGCTTCGCGGGCCGAACGGCTGTCCGTGGGATCAAAAGCAGACACACCAGTCATTAAAGAAATATATGATTGAGGAATGCTACGAACTGCTTGAGGCCATTGACGAAGAGGACACGGATCACATGATAGAAGAACTCGGGGACGTCATGCTTCAGGTTATGCTGCACGCCCAGATCGGAGAAGACGAGGGGTATTTCTCAATTGATGATGTCATCAGAGACATCAGTGCGAAGATGGTCAGACGGCACCCGCATGTGTTTAAGGATGTTAAGGTTCAGGATGAACATGATGTCGTCGCCAACTGGGAAGAAATCAAAAAGGCGGAAAAGCAAACAACATCCTCTTCATTGCTGGATGCCGTGCCGAAAACACTGCCTTCTCTTGCGAAAGCCGCCAAGCTTCAGAAAAAAGCCGCAAAAACCGGCTTTGACTGGGATGACGTTCAGGATATATGGGATAAAGTAAATGAAGAGCTGAAGGAATTTTCTGCAGAGGCTTCCGCCGAATCAGCAGATGAAATCAGCTTAAAAGCTGAATTCGGCGATGTTTTATTTGCATTGGTCAATATCGGCCGATACTATAAAATTGAGCCTGAGGAAGCGCTCGCCATGACAAATGACAAATTCCGCAGACGCTTTGCTTATATTGAGAAAGAAGCGGCAGCAAAGGGCCTTGAATTGACCGCAATGTCACTTGAGGAAATGGACAAATTGTGGGATGAAGCAAAAGAAATGGAGAGGAGATTCTGATATGAGACTTGATAAATTTTTAAAAGTATCCAGATTAATTAAGCGACGCACATTGGCGAAAGAGGTCGCCGATCAAGGGAGAATCACCGTTAACGGGAATCAGGCGAAAGCCAGCTCAGACGTAAAAGCCGGTGATGAACTGAAGGTCCGCTTCGGGCAGAAGCTTGTCACCGTGAAGGTAAATGAATTGAAAGAAACAACGAAAAAAGAAGAAGCCGCGGGCATGTATACAATCGTCAAAGAAGAAAAACTCGGCGAATAGGCTTGTTCTAAACAAGGCTCCCGCCTCATACAATGCAGTAATAATGCTAAAAGTATCGAGGATATGGGGGCTGAATAGATGAATTCATATTATGAGCAAAAAGGTTCTTCTTCTGTTCCGGAACAGCATGATGTAACGATGAAAGGGAGAAAGCATTTAGACATTTCGGGCGTCAAGCATGTGGAAAGTTTTGATAACGAAGAGTTTTTGCTGGAAACGGTTATGGGAATGCTTTCCGTCAGAGGCGAGAATCTGCAGATGAAAAACCTTGATGTGGAAAAAGGGATTGTATCTATAAAAGGCAGGGTGTTTGACCTTGTATATTTAGACGAGCAGCAAGGGGATAAAGCTAAAGGGTTTTTTAGCAAGTTGTTTAAATGACGCTGACGACCCAATTTTATACGATGCTGGCAATGACCGGTATGGGCGCCTGGCTCGGAGCGTCGCTTGATACATACAGGCTGTTTGTCAGCCGCGCCAAAACGGCCAGATGGCTGTTATTCATTCATGACATTCTCTTTTGGATTGTACAAGGTCTGCTGTTTTTCTATGTGCTGCTCAACGTGAATGAAGGGGAACTCAGGGTATACATTTTCTTGGCTGTCTTACTGGGTATTGCGACGTACCAAAGCCTGTTTAAACGAATGTATATAAAAATACTGAAATTTGCCATTCATCTTGCGGTGTCTCTTTACCAATTCGCAAAAAAGCTCATTCAGCACGTGCTGTTCCGTCCGGTGCTTCTGCTCTTTAAGCTGCTCATCGGGCTGATCACGGTTATTTCTTTATACTCCTATCGGGTGAGTGCCTTTTTTGCGAAGTGTCTTTTTAAGATCGTAGCGTTTTTGCTGTATCCGCTGTTTTTCCTGTTGAAACAATTATTGAAACTTCTTCCTGAAAAGTGGCGTCTTACTTTCAAACGATATTTTCAAAAAAGTGCAGGATTTTTACAAAAGAGCAAGAAACTAATCATAACAATCAGATCGACCATGATACGTATTTTGAAAAGGTGAAAGGAGGACCGTCTGGTTTGAATCTATCTAGGGAACGTACAATAACTGAAATTCAAAACGACTATAAAGAGCAGGTTGAACGGCAATCCCAGCTTATGAAAAGAAGGCGGAAAGGGCTTTTCAGACGGTTGATCGTATTCGGCGCCCTTGTGTTGTTGACGGCTATTGTCTTAGCGGGTTCTCTGTGGTCACAGACCTCTTCCCTTAGCGCAAACGAAGAAAAAAAGGCTCAGCTGGAAAAACAAGTTAAAGAATTGAATGCGAAACAGGCTGATTTAAAAGATGAAATTTCCAAATTAAAGGATGAGGATTACGTCACAGAGCTTGCCAGAAGAGACTTGTTTATGTCAGGAAATGGTGAGATTCTCTTTAATGTAGAAAAGAAGAGCAAGTAGCCTTGTTGACACTTAAATTTTTATTTAGGTATAATTAAACAAACGATCTTTTTATAAGCCTAAGGAGGAGCACTTTTTTTATGTCGATTGAAGTTGGCAGCAAGTTGCAAGGGAAAATAACAGGTATTACAAATTTCGGAGCATTTGTTGAATTGCCTGGAGGCTCAACCGGTCTCGTTCATATCAGTGAGGTAGCCGATAATTATGTAAAAGACATTAACGAGCATTTAAAAGTCGGCGATCAAGTTGAAGTGAAAGTCATCAACGTTGAAAAAGACGGGAAAATTGGTTTATCAATTAAAAAAGCTAAAGACCGTCCGCAAGCCAGACCTAGAAATGATTTCCGTCCGAAAGAATCTTTTGAACAGAAAATGAACAAGTTTCTTAAAGATAGCGAAGACCGCTTATCATCTTTAAAACGAAACACGGAATCAAAACGTGGAGGGCGCGGAGCAAGAAGAGGATAACTTGCTGCTTTCTATAAATACATGGAGCATCCGTCTATCCCAGCGGGTGCTTTTTTTGTATACGCGCATGTAGTCAGAAAATTAAAACTTTAAAGTTTCTGTTGACGGAATGAAGAAACCTTTGTATTATATAACTTGTGCTTATAAGCACCTATATGGCGGTGTAGCTCAGCTGGCTAGAGCGTACGGTTCATACCCGTGAGGTCGGGGGTTCGATCCCCTCCGCCGCTACCATATATATGGCCCGTTGGTCAAGCGGTTAAGACACCGCCCTTTCACGGCGGTAACACGGGTTCGAATCCCGTACGGGTCATCAAGCGAATCGGCTTCTGTTGCAGAAGCCGATTTTTTCATATTTAGACAACTTTTTGAGAAATGTCGGAGGAAATACAAAAGGAAAGGGGAACAAGGGAGAAAGCGTCGAAGAGTTCTTTGGAATTGTTACCTTCTTTTGACAAAATCCTATCTGGGCTTTCATTTATAATGACAAGCAACGAATAAAACAGGTGGGGGATGAGAGCAATGGAAAAAGCGGAAAGAAGAGTGAACGGGCCGATGGCGGGACAAGCTCTGGAAAAACTGCAATCGTTTTTTGAAAAGGCGGCAAAGCTTACAGTCCATCAAGCGCATTCACTTTTTTTCTATAAGGGTTTCATTTATGTCGTGATCGGTTTTTTACTTGGACGGGCTTTCATATTATCTGAGGTTCTTCCATTTGCACTGCCGTTTTTCGGAGCGATGCTTTTGATCAGAAGAGATAAAGCCTTCTATGCTTGTCTGTCTTTACTTGCGGGCGCTTTAACCATTTCGCCGAAACACTCTTTATTGATTCTCACAGCTTTGGCCGTCTTCACTCTATTTTCAAAAATCGGTACATATATCGTGCAGGACCGGGTGAAGATGCTGCCGATCGTGGTGTTTTTCTCTATGGCTGCCGCGAGAATCGGATTTGTTTATTTTGAAAGCGGCGCTTTTACCACCTATGATTATGTGATGGCTGTTGTCGAGGCGGGCCTGGCCTTTATTTTGACGCTGATCTTTTTACAAAGCCTGCCGATTTTCACGATCAAAAAAGTGAAGCAATCGTTAAAAATAGAAGAAATCATCTGTTTTATGATCTTGATCGCATCCGTTTTAACCGGGCTTGCCGGTGTTTCATTTCAGGGAATGCAGGCTGAACATATCCTGGCCCGCTATGTCGTGCTGAGTTTTTCCTTTGTCGGCGGGGCAAGCATCGGCTGTACGGTCGGTGTTGTGACCGGACTGATCCTCGGGCTTGCGAATATCGGGAATCTCTATCAAATGAGTCTGCTTGCGTTTTCCGGGCTTCTTGGCGGGCTGCTGAAAGAAGGAAAGAAAGCCGGCGCCGCAGTCGGATTGGTGATCGGCTCACTGCTGATTTCATTATATGGTGAAGGGTCTGCCGGATTAATGACCACTCTTTATGAATCTTTGATTGCCGTTGTATTGTTTTTGATTACGCCCCAATCGATTACGAAAAAGGTGGCGCGATACATACCGGGCACTGCTGAGCACAGTCAGGAGCAGCAGCAGTACGCGAGGAAAATCAGAGATGTCACCGCCCAGAAAGTAGACCAGTTCTCCAATGTGTTTCATGCCTTGTCGGAGAGCTTCGCCACCTTTCATCAGACGTCTTCCGATGAGCAGGCGGAAGAAGGGGAAGTGGATCTCTTTTTAAGCAAAATCACCGAGCATTCCTGCCAATCCTGCTATAAGAAAAGCAAATGCTGGGTTCAAAACTTTGATAAAACATATGACTTAATGAAACAAGTTATGCATGAAACAGAAGAAAAGCAGTATGCCTCAAACCGCAGATTGAAAAAAGAGTTTCAACAGCACTGTTCCAAATCCAGACAGGTGGAAGAGCTGATTGAGGACGAACTTGCCCACCATCACGCCCATCTGACACTGAAGAGAAAAGTTCAGGACAGCAGGAGGCTTGTTGCCGAGCAGCTGTTGGGGGTTTCTGAGGTCATGGCGGACTTTTCTCGGGAAATAAAACGGGAGAGGGAGCAGCATTTTATTCAGGAAGAACAAATGATAGAGGCGCTTCAGCATTTCGGAATCGAGATTCAGCATGTCGAGATATACAGCTTGGAGCAGGGCAATATTGATATCGAAATGACAATCCCGTTCAGCGGAGGACACGGCGAGAGTGAGAAAATTATCGCCCCGATGCTGTCTGACATTCTTGAGGAGCAGATACTTGTCAAAAGCGAACAGCACTCGGCTCATCCGAATGGCTACAGCCATGTTGCGTTCGGTTCGACCAAATCATACCGGGTATCGACAGGCGCGGCTCATGCGGCAAAAGGCGGCGGCCTTGTCTCCGGCGACAGCTACAGCATGATGGAACTGGGGGCGAGAAAGTATGCGGCCGCGATCAGTGACGGCATGGGCAATGGGGCGAGGGCCCATTATGAGAGCAACGAAACGATTAAGCTGCTCGAAAAAATTCTCGAATCAGGTATTGATGAAAAAATAGCGATCAAAACGATCAACAGTATTCTGTCTTTACGGACGACAGACGAAATCTACTCAACTCTCGATCTTTCTATCATTGATCTTCAGGATGCAAGCTGCAAATTCTTGAAGGTCGGTTCAACGCCGAGTTTTATCAAGCGGGGAGATCAAGTCATGAAAGTGCAGGCCAGCAATCTGCCGATCGGTATCATCAATGAATTTGATGTGGAGGTTGTAAGTGAACAGTTAAAAGCGGGAGATCTGCTCGTCATGATGAGTGACGGTATTTTTGAAGGACCGAAGCACGTTGAAAACCACGACCTGTGGATGAAACGGAAAATGAAAGGGCTGAAAACCGAAGATCCGCAGGAAATCGCTGATATATTAATGGAAGAGGTCATCAGAACGCGTTCCGGCCAAATCGAAGACGACATGACGGTGGTTGTTGTCCGGATTGATCACAACACGCCGAAATGGGCTTCCATACCGGTGCCGGCGGTATTCCAAAATAAAAAGGAGATTTCTTAATCCTTTCGTATAAATCACTTTCCTTCTGGCGAAGATGGGACTAATCGTATCACCGGGAGGAATGTATGTGAATAAGGGACATTTAAATCAAGTTCTGCTGATTACAGATGGCTGCTCCAATCATGGTGAAGACCCGATTGCAATGGCGGCTTTCGCCAAGGAGCAGGGGATTACGGTGAATGTTATAGGGATTATGGAAGAAAACGCGATTGACCAAGAGGCAATGAAGGAAGTTGAAGGCATCGCCATGGCCGGTGGCGGCGTCCATCAAGTTGTATATGCGTCACAATTGTCTCAGACGGTTCAAATGGTGACGAAAAAAGCAATGACCCAGACGCTGCAAGGTGTCGTCAATCAAGAGCTTAAACAAATCTTAGGGAAAAACGTTGAAATGGAAGAGCTTTCTCCGGAAAAACGCGGCGAAGTGATGGAAGTGGTTGATGAACTCGGAGAAACAGTTCATCTGCAGGTGCTTGTGCTGGTTGATACGAGTGCGAGTATGGCGCCGAAACTGCCGACGGTGAAAGAAGCGCTGATTGATCTTTCCATCAGTTTAAATTCCCGGGCCGGACAAAATGAATTTGCCATGTGTATATTTCCCGGGAAAAGCCAGGAAGTTGAGCTTGTGCTGAATTGGACGCCGAAGCTTGAATCCCTTTCCGCGCTCTTTGCGAAGCTGTCGACCGGCGGTATCACCCCTACGGGCCCCGCTATCAGGGAAGCGACGCAGCAGTTTGAGAGAATCCGCTCAAGAAGGAGCATGTTGGCAGATGATGAACGACGCTTTAACGAGTTTGGCATGTAGTTTGGCACCGGGGACGGCAATTCAGGGCAAATGGAACGGCAAATCCTACAGATTGCTCAAACAGCTTGGAAAAGGGGCTAACGGTATTGTATATCTGGCAGAAGCATCAGGCGGACAGGTCGCTTTGAAAATAAGCAGCGACAGCATGTCTGTTACCTCTGAAGTGAATGTCTTAAAATCCTTTTCAAAGGCCCGGTCGCAAACGATGGGGCCTTCTTTTTTTGATGCGGACGATGCGTTTATTCCGCAGCTGAATAAAAATGTCTCTTTTTACGTGATGGAGTACATAGAAGGGCCGCTTCTTCCGCAATATATCAGCAGTAAGGGAGCGGAGTGGATTCCGGTGCTGATGGTGCAGCTTCTTTCCAGCTTGTCAGTCCTTCATCAGCAGGGATGGGTTTTTGGCGACCTCAAACCGGAAAATCTTATTGTAACCGGACCGCCGGCTGCCATCCGCTGCATTGATGTAGGGGGAACGACAAAACAAGGCCGCGCGATTAAAGAGTATACGGAGTTTTACGACAGGGGCTATTGGGGGTATGGAACAAGAAAAGCAGAACCATCCTATGACCTGTTTGCTGTCGCAATGATCATGATTCACTGTGTCCAGAAGAAAGAGTGCAAAAAGTCAGGACAGCCGAAAGAACAGCTTCGTTCTATCATTGAAGGCCACCCGTTTCTGAACAAGTATAAGAAGGTTCTGTTTTCTGCTTTAAACGGCCAATATCCGTCTGCGGAAGCCATGAAGCATGACATCCTGACGGCGGGGCAGAGCGCCGGGAGTAAAAGGAAAGCCGCCGCCAAGCCTAAGCCGCCGCAATCAAAACCGCGGCAGGGCACTGTATCTCAAACGCGGTATAAACCTAAACAAAAACCCGCAAAGCATAATGGTTTGTTTGAAACAACGCTTATTTTAATCAGCGTTCTCGCCCTTTATTTCGCTTACATCGTCTTTTTTCTCATCTAATGCCGGCCGGACGCCTGCGCTCATGCTTCTTCTTTGCTTGGAGGGAATGAAAGTGATAGGATATGTATATCTTTAAAAAACCTGCTCATTGTGAGGGGGACATTGTGAAAAGCGTGGAAGATTTTTTCAAAACATATCATCTTCAGGCGGAGGGAGAAACGATTATTGCCGGGGTCTCCGGAGGCCCTGATTCAATGGCGCTTCTCAGTATGCTGAATAAGCACTTCGGGCATTCTTCCGTTATCATAGCGGCGCATGTCGACCATCAGTTCAGGGGTCCTGAATCTGAAGAAGATATGAAGTTTGTGCAGTCATATTGCGAAGCGGAACACATCCTCTGCGAAACGGTACAGATTGATGTTTCTGCATACGCAAAGAAGAATAAGCTGAACAAGCAGGCTGCCGCGCGTGATTGCAGATATCAGTTTTTCGAAGATCTGATGACAAAACACCAAGCGAAGTTTTTGGCGCTGGCTCATCACGGCGATGACCAGGTTGAGACAATGCTCATGAGGCTTGCGAAAGGTACGCTCGGTGCAGGGCTCGCGGGAATGCAGCCCGTCCGCGAATTTGCATCCGGCTGGCTGATCAGGCCTTTCCTCTATGCGGAAAAGGATGAAATCCTAGAATACTGCCGTCAAGAAGGGCTCAGCTACAGAACGGATGAGAGCAATGCAAAAGACGATTATACAAGAAACAGATTCAGAAAGACCGTGCTTCCTTTTTTAAAACAAGAATCACCTGACGTTCATAAAATGTTTCAAAAGGTGAGTGAAGCACTGACAGAAGACGAACAATACTTGCAGTCATTAACGAAAGAACGAATGAATAAGGTTATTACAAGCAAGTCTGACACATCGGTTGAAGTCGATTCCTCTCAATTGCTTGCCCTTCCGATACCTTTACAAAGAAGAGGAGTTCAACTAATATTAAACTATCTTTATGAAAACGTTCCATCGTCGTTTTCCGCCCGCCACATACAGCAGTTTCTGGAATGGGCGGAAAATGGAAGCGCCTCGGGAGTGCTTGATTTTCCGAAAGGGCTGAAGGTGGTCAAATCATATCAGACATGTTTGTTTACATTTGAACAATGGCAATGTGAAAAGGTTCCCTTTGAGCTGCAGCTGCAAGGAGCGGAAGGCGAGACTGCTGTTCTCCCCAACGGCTTTATGATAGAGGTGGCCGATCAGGCTGACCCTCATATCAAAAATGGGAATGCTGTTTTTATGACAAGCAGAAATAAGGTGCAATTTCCTTTAACAATCCGGACGAGAAAAATCGGCGACCGGATTAAACTTAAAGGGATGAATGGCTCGAAAAAGGTAAAAGATATATTTATTGATCATAAACTGCCTCTGCGGGATCGGGACGAATGGCCGATTGTAACGGATGCGAACGGTGAAATTATCTGGCTGCCTGGCTTGAAAAAATCCATCTTTGACGATCTTGTGATTTCAAACAGTGACCGCATTGTATTACAATATAGACAGCATGAAAAGTGTAGGGGGCAAGCATTAACATGAAACAGGATATCGAAAAAGTGCTGATCTCAGAAGATGAGATCCAGCAGAAAGTAAAACAGCTTGGAGAACAATTAACAAGCGAGTACAGCGACACGTTTCCGTTGGCAATCGGTGTGTTAAAGGGAGCGCTTCCTTTTATGGCTGATCTTATAAAGCATATTGATACATATTTGGAAATGGACTTCATGGATGTATCAAGCTACGGAAATTCCACGGTTTCTTCCGGAGAAGTCAAAATCATCAAAGATTTGGATACATCTGTAGAAGGCCGGGACATCTTAATCATTGAAGATATTATCGACAGTGGGTTAACCTTGAGCTATCTCGTAGAACTCTTCCGATATCGTAAAGCGAAATCAATTAAGATTGTTACCCTGTTGGATAAACCAAGCGGAAGAAAAGCGGACATTAAAGCAGACTTCGTAGGCTTTGAAGTTCCTGACGCGTTTGTTGTGGGTTACGGACTTGATTATGCCGAGCGCTATCGCAATCTGCCTTACATCGGAGTATTAAAACCGGCGATTTATGAAAGCTGATCGGCTGCCTGCTTCCGAGATGGTTATCGGTTGTATTGGAATGATTTTCTATGGTACTATTGAACATAGTTGTGCTTACTGTGGGAGGAGGTAAGGAATGAATCGGGTCTTCCGTAATACCATTTTTTATTTACTTATTTTATTAGTAGTAATCGGGGTTGTGAGTTACTTCCAGACCTCAAACCCGAAAACAGAAAATATGTCGTACAGTACGTTTATCAAGAACCTCGATGAAGGGAAAGTTGATAGCGTATCGGTTCAGCCTGTCAGAGGTGTTTATGAGGTAAAAGGACAGCTGAAAAAATACGACAAAGACCAGTACTTTTTAACACATGTTCCTGAAGGAAAAGGAGCAGACCAGATATTTGACGCAATTAAAAAGACGGACGTAAAAGTTGATCCCGCACAGGAAACAAGCGGGTGGGTGACGTTCTTAACGACGATCATTCCGTTTGTCATCATCTTTATTCTGTTTTTCTTCCTGCTCAATCAGGCTCAGGGCGGCGGCAGCCGTGTCATGAACTTCGGAAAGAGCAAAGCGAAGCTGTATACGGAAGAAAAGAAACGCGTGAAGTTTAAAGATGTAGCCGGCGCGGATGAGGAGAAGCAGGAGCTCGTTGAGGTTGTTGAGTTTCTGAAAGATCCCCGCAAATTCGCCGAGCTTGGCGCCAGGATCCCTAAAGGCGTGCTGCTTGTCGGACCTCCGGGAACCGGTAAGACATTGCTTGCGAGAGCCTCAGCCGGTGAAGCTGGCGTTCCTTTCTTCAGCATCAGCGGATCTGATTTCGTTGAAATGTTTGTCGGTGTCGGTGCTTCCCGTGTGCGTGATTTATTCGAAAATGCGAAAAAGAATGCGCCTTGCCTGATCTTCATTGATGAGATCGACGCGGTAGGACGTCAGCGCGGCGCCGGTCTTGGCGGCGGGCATGATGAACGCGAACAGACACTGAACCAGCTGCTTGTTGAGATGGACGGTTTCAGTGCGAATGAAGGAATCATTATTATCGCTGCGACAAACCGTGCGGACATTCTTGACCCTGCATTGCTCCGTCCGGGACGTTTTGACCGTCAGATTACGGTAGACCGTCCGGATGTCATCGGCCGTGAAGCCGTATTGCAGGTGCATGCGAGAAACAAACCGCTTGATGAGACGGTGAACTTAAAAGCAATCGCTTCAAGAACACCCGGTTTCTCAGGCGCAGATTTAGAAAACCTTCTTAACGAAGCGGCACTCGTTGCTGCCCGTCAAAACAAGAAGAAAATTGATATGCGCGACATTGATGAAGCAACGGACCGTGTCATTGCGGGTCCTGCGAAGAAGAGCCGCGTCATCTCGAAAAAAGAACGCAATATCGTGGCGTACCACGAGGGCGGTCACACTGTTATCGGACTTGTGCTGGATGAAGCCGATATGGTTCATAAAGTAACGATTGTTCCGAGGGGGCAGGCAGGCGGATACGCAGTCATGCTTCCGAGAGAAGACCGTTACTTCCAGACAAAACCTGAACTTCTCGATAAAATTGTCGGTCTTCTGGGCGGACGTGTTGCCGAGGAAATTATCTTCGGCGAAGTCAGCACGGGGGCTCACAATGACTTCCAGCGGGCAACGAACATTGCCAGAAGAATGGTGACAGAGTTCGGTATGTCAGAAAAACTCGGACCGCTTCAGTTCGGTCAATCTCAAGGCGGTCAAGTATTCCTGGGCCGGGATTTCAACAACGAGCAAAACTACAGTGATCAGATCGCTTACGAAATTGATCAGGAAATTCAGCGCATCATTAAAGAATGTTATGAGCGTGCGAAAACCATCCTGACTGAAAATCGCGATAAGCTTGAATTGATTGCTCAGACATTGCTTGATGTGGAAACATTAGATGCGGAACAAATCAAGCATCTCGTGGATCACGGAAAACTCCCTGAGCGCAATTTCTCAGATGACCATCTTCAAAAAGACGATGTGAAAGTAAACATTCTGTCTAAAACAGAAGACGAAAAGAAAGACGAGCCGAAAGAATAGTTCGCTTTCTGATATGAAAACCGCCGGCGTATACCGGCGGTTTTTTTACTGGTTCCGTTTTGTTTACAAAAGAGCCGCAGATCGTGTATGGTATTGTAGAATGTTGAAAATGTTATGATTAGAAACTATTCAAAAGTGGTGATAGAGGTTGTTACTGGTTATAGATGTGGGGAACACCAACACCGTGATTGGTGTATATCATGATGGGGAATTAGAATATCATTGGCGCATAGAAACGAGCAGACACAAAACAGAAGACGAATTCGGCATGCTGCTCCGCTCCTTATTTGAACATTCCGGACTGATGTTTGAACAGATTGAAGGGATTATCATCTCATCCGTAGTGCCGCCGATTATGTTCTCTTTAGAAAGAATGTGCACAAAATACTTTCACATCGAGCCGCAGGTTGTCGGCCCGGGAATGAAAACAGGTTTAAATATAAAATATGACAATCCGAAAGAAGTGGGAGCTGACAGGATCGTCAATGCCGTTGCGGCGATCCAGCAGTATGGCGGCCCCTTAATTGTTGTTGATTTCGGAACGGCGACGACGTATTGCTACATTGATGAAAACAAACAATACATGGGCGGTGCGATTGCTCCCGGCATTACAATTTCAACGGAAGCGCTGTACTCACGCGCGGCCAAGCTTCCGAGAATTGAAATCGCCCGACCGGACAATATCATCGGCAAAAACACGGTAAGCGCCATGCAGTCCGGCATCCTTTTCGGCTATGTCGGACAAGTTGAAGGCATTGTAAAGCGGATGAAATGGCAGGCCAAACAAGAACCGAAAGTCATTGCGACAGGGGGGCTTGCGTCATTAATCGCAAACGAATCAGACTGTATTGATATTGTTGACCCGTTTCTTACTTTAAAAGGGCTGGAAATCATTTATGAGCGAAATCGCGTGGGTCACATATAGGAGGTAAACGATGGATTATTTAATTAAAGCAATTGCATATGACGGTAAAGTGCGGGCTTATGCAGCCAGAACGACAGATATGGTAAATGAAGCGCAAAGAAGGCATGACACGTGGCCGACGGCATCAGCCGCAATCGGCCGGACGATGACAGCGTCTCTGATACTCGGAGCGATGCTTAAGGGTGAAGATAAGCTGACAGTCAAAATAGAAGGCGGCGGCCCGATCGGAGCCATTGTCGCAGATGCGAACGCAAAGGGTGAGGTAAGAGCATACGTATCAAATCCGCACGTTCATTTTGACCTCAATGAACAAGGGAAACTGGATGTCAGACGGGCGGTCGGAACTGACGGAACACTCAGTGTCGTAAAAGATTTGGGCTTGCGTGATTATTTTACGGGGCAAGTAGAGATTGTCTCGGGTGAACTCGGTGATGACTTCACGTATTACCTTGTTTCTTCTGAACAAGTCCCTTCATCTGTCGGGGTAGGTGTTCTAGTAAATCCTGATAACACGATTCTCGCTGCGGGCGGGTTCATCATTCAGCTTCTTCCGGGGACTGATGAAGAAACCATTTCAACAATTGAAAAGCAATTATCTCAAATCGAACCGATTTCAAAATTGATTCAAAAAGGCCTGACACCGGAAGAAATCTTAGAAGAAGTTCTGGGTCAAAAACCGGACGTTCTCGAAACAATGCCGGTCAAATTTCACTGTTCTTGTTCAAAAGATCGATTCGAAACGGCCATTTTAGGACTAGGCAAAAAAGAAATACAAGATATGATAGAAGAAGACGGAAAAGCCGAAGCGGTTTGCCATTTTTGTAATGAGAAATATTTATTTACAAAAGAAGAACTGGAAGAGCTTCGTGACGAAACAACCCGCTAGCTCTTTAGCGGGTTGTTCTATTTTGTAAAAGGGATGGGGTAGATTTTGAAATCGAGAACACTTTTGACGATTATTGTAGCGGCGCTGTTGGTATGCAGTGTAGCAGTGGCGTATAAGTTAACAAAATCCCAAGCCGCGGGGTCATCTGAAGAATCCATCGCGACAATCGGTGATAAACATATCACACGGCAGGACTGGATGAAAAAGATGGAAGACGAGTACGGAAAATCAACTCTGGAAGACATGATTAATGCACAAGTAGTGGAAGAACTTGCGAAAAAGAATAAACTCACAGTTTCAAACACCGAATTGGAACGTGAATTTCTTTTAATCAAAGCGGTGAATAATTCATTTTATGAAGACAGCCATATTACCGAAAAAGAATGGAGAGACCAGATCCGCTACAACATTCTTCTTGAAGAACTGCTGACGAAGGACATCGATATATCGGATAAGGAAATGCAATCATTTTATAATAAAAATAAAGAACTGTACCATTTCGATGATTCCTACAGAATCAGGCACATTGTCGTCAAAAACAAGGAAGAGGCGGACAGGGTGCTTGCTGATTTGAAAGGCGGTTCCAGCTTTGAAGCCGTCGCCGCTGAGCGTTCCACGGACAGATACACGTCTCAGTATGGCGGAGACCTCGGCTTTGTGACAGAAAACCAGGAAAATATCCCGCAGGCATATATCACAGAAGCTAAAAATCTCAAAGAAGATGAATGGTCCGCTGAACCGATTAAAGTTTCTTCAGGATATGCCGTCATTCAGCTGAAAGAAAAGCTTAAAGCGAGAACTTTCTCATACAATGAAGTGAAGAGTCAAATCAGACGCCAGATCGCGATGGATCAATTAGGTGACAAGGCGACAGTCAAAACGCTGTGGAAAGAGGCGGGGGTCTCTTGGTTCTACGGGGAAAAAAGAACTAAATGATTGACAAAAAATTTTGAAATTGATAACTTATATTTATAATACCAATAAATTTAGTCGGAAATTGAGGTGTCCAACATGGTGCGTATTGCAAATTCTATTACTGAACTAATCGGAAATACTCCTATTGTGAAATTGAATCGCCTGACGGATGAAAACAGTGCAGATGTATATCTGAAGCTTGAATACATGAATCCGGGCAGCAGCGTAAAAGACCGTATCGGAGCGGCGATGATTGAAGCGGCTGAAAAAGAAGGAAAATTAAAAGCCGGCGACACAATCATTGAACCGACAAGCGGAAATACAGGAATCGGTCTTGCGATGGTGGCAGCGGCTAAAGGTCTCAGAGCCATTCTCGTTATGCCTGATACAATGAGTATGGAACGACGCAATCTGCTGCGCGCATACGGAGCGGAGCTTGTGCTGACTCCCGGCGCAGAAGGAATGAAGGGCGCCATTAAAAAGGCGGAAGAACTTGCGGAGGAACACGGATACTTTGTGCCTCAGCAATTCAACAATGCGGCAAACCCGGAAATTCACCGCCAAACGACGGGGAAAGAAATCGTAGAACAGTTTGGTGACGACCAGCTTGATGCGTTCGTGGCCGGAATCGGTACCGGCGGAACCATCACGGGAGCGGGCGAAGTGCTGAAAGAAGCATATCCATCCATCAAAATCTATGCGGTAGAGCCGGCGGATTCTCCAGTTCTTTCCGGCGGAAAACCGGGTCCGCATAAAATTCAGGGTATCGGAGCGGGATTTGTCCCTGAAACATTGAATACGGACATCTATGATCAAATCATTCCCGTCAAAAACGAGGATGCATTTGAATATGCCCGTAAAACGGCAAAAGAAGAAGGGATTCTCGGCGGTATTTCTTCCGGAGCGGCCATTTACGCGGCACTGGAAATCGCGAAAAAACTCGGGAAAGGCAAGAAAGTGCTTGCGATCATCCCTAGTAATGGAGAACGTTACTTAAGCACACCGCTTTATCAGTTTGAATAGAGACATACACACGGCTCCCGGCTGTATCCGGGAGTTTTTTTGTGCCTGAAGTATCGAAAATCCAAAAAACGTTTCGAATTTTATGGTTGGAAGTGAAATTCACTTTTTTCACCAGTGTGATTGCTTTAAAATAAAACTACAGTAAAACGAAGCAGAGGATTGATATGATGGCACAACGCAGACCGGCAGGAAGAAAAATACCTTTTACGAAACAAGCATTTTTACAGCGATATGAAAACCTTTCGAAATCGAGAAAACGGCATGTTCTGCTCGAAAGCGCGAGAGGGGGAAGATTCAGTATAGCCGGTCTAGATCCGATTGCGTCCGTCAGAGGGAAAGACGGAATTACAACGATCAAGCATGAGGGAGAAACACTGTTTAAAGAAGGTGACCCGCTGCGGGCCTTTCATGAATGGTTTGGAACGCTCGGAACGGAAACAAACGTTGAGTTTCCGGACTTTCAAGGCGGTGCGATTGGTTTTATCAGTTACGACTATGCCCGATATATTGAGAATTTTAAGATGCTGTCGTTAGATGATCTGGAAACACCTGATATTTACTTTCTTGTTTTTGATGATGTGGCCGTTTATGACCATGAGGAAGAGGCGTTATGGCTCATTACCCATACTGAAGCGGAAGAAGCGGATCTTGCGGAAGAAAAGCTGTCCGGCTTAGAGGACATGTGGTGTTCCCTCCAAACGGCGGACGAGCCTTTTTCACCGCTGAATCGGAATGGGGACGGATCGTACGCCGCTCCGTTCACCGAGGAAGGATTTTCACAGGCTGTAGAACAAATTAAACAATATATCGCGAGCGGCGATGTGTTCCAGGTTAATTTGTCCATCAGGCAGTCTCAGTCTTTATCCGTTCATCCGTATGAGGTGTATAAACACTTGCGAAACGTCAATCCGTCTCCTTACATGGCCTATCTCGAGACACCGGGGTTTCAAGTGATATGCGGGTCGCCGGAGCTATTGGTGACAAAGAAGGGGAAGAAGCTTGAAACGAGACCGATCGCGGGTACGCGTTCAAGAGGAAAAGACGATGCTGAAGACAAGGCTTTGGCTGATGAATTAATTCACAACGAAAAAGAACGTGCGGAACACGTCATGCTTGTTGATCTTGAGCGTAATGACCTCGGGCGCGTATCGCGCTACGGCTCCGTGCGGGTTAACGAGTTTATGGCGATCGAAAAATATTCCCACGTCATGCATATCGTGTCAAACGTACAGGGAGAGCTGCAGGACGGATATGACGCGACAGACATTATTCATGCGGTGTTCCCGGGGGGCACCATCACGGGAGCGCCCAAAGTGAGAACGATGGAAATTATAGAAGAGCTTGAGCCGACAAGACGGGGGCTTTATACTGGATCTATAGGCTGGTTCGGATTCAACGGAGATTTGCAGTTTAACATTGTGATCCGGACGATCTATGCAGCCGGCGGACATGCTTTTATGCAGTCCGGAGCAGGAGTGGTTATTGATTCGGTTCCGAAGCATGAATACAAGGAATCGTTCAAAAAAGCTTTTGCGATGAAAAAGGCGTTAGAGCTGAGCGAAGAAGAGACAAAAAATCAGACGAGGTGAGCAGAGATGATTTTAATGATTGACAATTATGATTCATTTACGTACAACTTGGTTCAATATTTGGGTGAGCTCGGGGAGGAACTGATCGTCAGACGGAATGACGAGATTACGATTGAGCAGATTGAAGAGCTGGGTCCGGACTTCTTAATGATTTCTCCCGGGCCGTGCAGTCCTGATGAAGCGGGGATCAGCCTCGAAGCCATCAAACATTTTGCCGGCAGTATTCCTATTTTCGGCGTATGTCTCGGGCATCAGTCGATTGCGCAAGTATTCGGCGGCGATGTCGTCAGAGCAGAGCGGCTCATGCACGGCAAAACGTCAGAAGTTATGCATGACGGCCAGACGATTTTTAACGGCCTGCAAAATCCGCTGGTCGCCACCCGGTACCATTCACTTATTGTCAAAGCGGACACGCTGCCGGATTGTTTTACGGTATCCGCTCAAACCAAAGAAGGAGAAATTATGGCAATCCGCCATAATGAGCTGCCTGTTGAAGGTGTTCAGTTCCATCCGGAATCCATCATGACCTCCTTCGGCAAAGAGATGCTCAGAAACTTTATAGAGACACACCGCAAAAAGGAAGTATCGGTGTGATTATATATTTGAATGGTCAATATATAGAGGAGAAAGAAGCGGCGCTTTCTCCTTTTGACCATGGTTATCTGTACGGGATCGGAGCGTTCGAGACGTTCAGGCTTTACAGCGGCCGGCCGTTTCTGCCGGATGCGCATGTCGCCAGGCTCAACAGGGCGCTTCGGGATCTGCAGATTGCATTCGAGGTGAACAAACAGGAGCTGCTTGATATGCTTCGGAGACTGTTGCTTCTCAATGACATAAAGGACGGCAGCGCGCGTGTCCGGCTTAACATCTCGGCAGGCGTCAGCGATAAGGGATTTGCCGCGCAGACTTATGAAAAGCCGACCGTCCTTTGTTTCGTCAACCGGCTCAATCCGGAAACTCTGCCTGTTCAAAAAGAAGGCAGGCTTCTCTCTGTCCGGAGAAATACGCCTGAAGGATCTTTCCGGTTAAAATCCCATCACTATTTAAACAACATGTACGCTAAACGGGAGATCGGGAATGATCCCAATCTTGAAGGGATTTTCCTGACCGGAGAAGGAGATGTCGCGGAAGGCATTGTCTCCAACGTGTTTTGGCGAAAAGGAGACAAGGTCTTTACGCCATCTTTGGATACGGGAATTCTCGATGGGGTAACAAGACAGTTTGTCATTGATGAATTGAAACGGCAGGGGACAGAAGTCACCGAAGGCCGATTCCGTTTTCAATCAATGCTTGAAGCAGATGAAGCATGGTTGACAAACTCCGTGCTTGAAATCATCCCGTTTTCTAAAATAGAGGAAGTGCCGCTGCCCGGAATGAGCGGAAAAACGGTGCAATTGCTCCGTAAGCAGTATCAGCAGGAAATAAACAAAATGAATGTACAGGAGGAGGAACAAAATGGCGCAGCAAACAATTGAACAGCCTAAACTGATTCATACAAAAAAAGGCGCTCTGTCCTATAAAGAGAAGACGCTCGTTATGGGGATATTAAATGTAACGCCAGACTCCTTCTCTGACGGCGGCAAATACGACAGTACGGAAAGGGCGCTTCTGCATGCGGCGAAGATGGCTGAAGAAGGGGCGCATATTATAGATATCGGCGGCGAATCGACAAGGCCCGGCGCATCACTCGTTTCGGCTGATGAGGAAATGTCACGAGTCATCCCCGTCATAGAACGGATTACAAGCGAGCTGGACATTCCTCTTTCAATCGATACGTACAAAGCGTCCGTGGCAGACGAAGCGGTCAAAGCGGGAGCCTCTATCCTTAATGACATCTGGGGGGCGAAAGGTGACCCTGACATGGCGTCAGTAGCCGCCGCACACGGAGTTCCGATTATCTTAATGCATAATCGTATGGAAAGAAACTATAACGATCTTATTCCTGATATGCTTGCAGACTTGATGGAAAGCGTAAAAATTGCCGCAGAAGCCGGCGTCACAGATGAAAACATGATTCTGGATCCGGGGATCGGCTTTGCGAAAAACTATGAGGACAATCTGGCTGTCATGAACAAGCTGGAGGTGTTCAGCGGGTTAGGGTATCCGCTGCTCCTGGCGACATCGAGAAAAAGGTTCATCGGCCGTGTGCTTGACCTTCCCCCTGAAGAACGTGCCGAGGGAACGGGAGCGACAGTATGCCTTGGCGTCCAAAAAGGCTGCGACATTGTGAGGGTGCACGATGTCAAAGAGATCGCAAGAATGACTAAGATGATGGATGCTATGCTGAACAAAGGAGGCGCGCATTATGGATAAAGTATATGTGGAAGGTATGGAGTTTTACGGATATCACGGCGTGTTCGAGGAAGAAAACAAACTCGGCCAGCGCTTCAAAGTAGACCTGACTGCCGAACTGGATTTGAGCAAAGCGGGAAAAACGGATGACCTTTCTTATACCATTAACTATGCGGAATTGTACAGTGTCTGCCGCGGCATCGTTGAGGGCGAGCCCGTTAATTTGGTCGAGACCCTTGCGGAACGGATCGCAGACACCGTCCTTGAGAAATTTGCGCCGGTGCAGCAATGTACGGTAAAGGTTGTTAAGCCTGACCCGCCGATTCCCGGCCATTATAAATCAGTAGCCATAGAAATGACGAGAAAGAAATCATGAACAATACGGCATATATCGGCCTCGGTTCCAATATGGGCGACCGTGAACATTATTTGCGCCAGGCAGTGGCCATGCTCACCCGGCATGATGGCGTGACGGTGTCAAAGATATCCTCTATATATGAAACAGATCCCGTCGGTTATGAGGATCAGGATCAGTTTCTCAATATGGCGGTTGAAGTGAAAACGTCGTTATCTCCTTTTGAACTTCTAGATGTAACACAGTCCATTGAAGCTGAATTAGGCAGAACGAGAGAGATTCGCTGGGGACCGCGGACGGCAGACCTTGACATTTTGCTGTATAATCGTGAAAATATTGAAACAGAGCGGCTGATTGTTCCGCATCCGAGAATGTATGAGCGCTTATTTGTCCTTGCGCCGTTAAAAGAAATATGTCCGCAGGCGGATCATATCACGATAAGCGCTGAAACAAACCAAGAAGGTGTAAGAGTATGGAAGCAGAAATCTGGGGTAGGCGAATTCGTGCATTCAGAAAGCTGAAAGGTTATACTCAAGAAGGATTTGCAAAAGCATTAGGTATATCAGTTTCTATTGTCGGTGAAATTGAACGCGGAAACCGATTGCCGTCAGATGCCATCATTCAAGATGCGGCAGATGTTTTAAATATAAGTGCGGACGAATTGGCCCCGCCTGAAAAATAGACAAATAATGAGAGGAGGGGAAAAATGTTTAAAATCGGTGATATTCAATTGAAAAACCGGGTTGTGCTTGCCCCTATGGCCGGTGTCTGCAACTCAGCGTTCAGATTGACTGTAAAGGAATTCGGAGCCGGATTGGTATGCGCTGAAATGGTCAGTGACAAAGCGATCCTTTACAACAACGCAAGAACAATGGGGATGCTTTACATTGATGAACGTGAAAAACCGCTCAGCCTTCAGATTTTTGGAGGAAAAAAGGAAACCCTTGTGGAAGCGGCGAAGTTTGTAGATCAAAACACGACTGCTGATATTATTGATATTAACATGGGTTGTCCCGTACCTAAGATTACAAAATGTGATGCGGGCGCCAAATGGCTTCTCGATCCTGATAAGATTTATGAAATGGTATCCGCAGTAGTAGATGCTGTTGATAAGCCGGTTACAGTGAAGATGAGAATGGGTTGGGATGAAGATCACATTTATGCGGTGAAAAACGCCCAAGCCGTTGAACGTGCCGGCGGAAAAGCCGTTGCCCTTCACGGCCGCACAAGAGTGCAAATGTATGAAGGCACTGCGAACTGGGATATCATTAAAGAAGTGAAGCAATCCGTCTCCATTCCCGTCATCGGAAACGGTGATGTCAAAACGCCTCAGGACGCGAAACGCATGCTTGAGGAAACAGGAGTTGACGGCGTCATGATCGGCCGGGCCGCACTCGGCAACCCGTGGATGATTTACCGTACGGTGCAGTACCTTGAAACCGGTGAGTTAAAAGACGAGCCGAAAGTCCGTGAAAAAATGTCGGTATGCAAACTGCACTTAGACCGCCTGATTAAGTTAAAAGGCGAAAATGTGGCAGTCAGAGAAATGAGAAAACACGCTGCCTGGTATCTGAAAGGTGTCAGAGGCAATGCGAATGTACGCAATGAAATTAACCAATGTGAGACGCGTGAAAAATTTGTGCAGCTTTTAGATGCATTTACCGCCGAAGCAGAGGCAAAAGAGCTTCAAGATGCAAAAGTAGGTTAATATACACCCTCTATTGCTGCTCACTGCCAGCTTACCGCTGGCAGTTTTTCTGCTTTTTCGTGAAATCAAAATGTAACGGAGTGATACCAATGAGTCAAGAAGAGCAAAATCATGAGGAATTGAACGACCAGCTGCAAGTCAGACGAGATAAAATGAACCAGCTGAGAGAAAACGGCATTGACCCTTTCGGCGAACGTTTCGAGAGAACGCATCAATCTCAACAAATCATTGACGCCTACCAGGAGCTTTCTAAAGAAGAACTGGAAGAAAAAGCGATCGAAGTGACCATTGCAGGCCGTATGATGACAAAGCGCGGAAAAGGGAAAGCCGGCTTTGCGCATCTGCAGGACTTAGAAGGTCAAATTCAAATTTACGTAAGAAAAGACAGTGTCGGCGAAGAACAATATGAAGTCTTTAAATCTTCAGACCTCGGAGACGTTATCGGCATCACCGGGAAAGTTTTCAAAACAAACGTAGGCGAGCTTTCTGTCAAAGCGACATCTTTTGAACTGCTGACAAAAGCACTGCGTCCTCTTCCTGATAAATATCATGGGTTAAAAGATGTTGAACAGCGTTACCGCCAGCGCTATCTCGATCTCATCGTAAACCCTGACAGCAAACAAACGTTTATCACACGCAGCAAAATCATCCAAGCGATGAGAAGATACTTAGATGACCATGGATACTTAGAAGTTGAAACACCTACGATGCACAGCATACCGGGAGGAGCGTCTGCACGCCCGTTCATCACGCACCATAACGCGCTAGACATGCCTCTTTATATGCGTATTGCGATTGAACTGCACCTGAAACGCCTGATTGTCGGCGGATTGGAAAAAGTCTACGAAATCGGCCGCGTGTTCCGTAACGAAGGTGTTTCTACACGCCATAACCCTGAATTCACGATGATCGAGCTGTATGAAGCGTACGCCGATTATAAAGATATTATGAGTCTTACGGAAAACCTCGTAGCACATATTGCGCAGGAAGTGCTTGGAAGCACCACAATCCAGTACGGCGAAGAGCAGATTGATCTGAAACCTGAGTGGAAACGACTCCACATGGTAGATGCGGTCAAAGAAGCGACAGGTGTAGATTTCTGGAATGAGATGACTGTTGAAGAAGCGCGCGGTCATGCAAAAGAGCATGGTATCGAGATCACAAACTCTATGACGGTGGGTCATATCATCAATGAATTCTTCGAACAAAAAATTGAAGAAACACTCATTCAGCCTACATTTATTTACGGCCACCCTGTAGAGATTTCTCCTCTTGCTAAGAAAAATCCGGAGGACCCTCGCTTTACAGACCGTTTTGAGCTGTTTATCGTCGGCCGTGAGCACGCTAATGCGTTTACGGAGCTGAATGACCCTATTGACCAGAGGGAACGCTTTGAAGCGCAATTAAAAGAAAGAGAAGAAGGAAACGATGAAGCGCATATGATGGATGAAGACTTCGTTGAAGCTCTTGAATACGGCATGCCGCCGACCGGGGGATTGGGTATCGGTATCGACCGCCTTGTCATGCTGTTAACAAATGCTCCGTCTATCAGAGACGTTTTATTATTCCCTCAAATGAGACAACGCTAATAAAAGGGAAGGCGCCGTTTCTGCTTATCGCAGTGCGGCGCTTTTTTAGAAACAAGCCGCTCGTAAAACTTTTTTGATTTTCTTTTAAAAAACTATTGCACTATTATTTGTGAGGTGGTATATTATTATTCGTTGCCGCTAAACAAGGCGCTGACGAAAAAAAGAAATTTAAAAAGTTGTTGACTTCAAGAGATTGATAAGATATAATAATAAAGTCGCTTGAACGAAAGACAAAATGATCTTTGAAAACTAAACAAGACAAAACGTACCTGTTAATTCAAAGTTTTAAATAAATCGCACAGCGATGTGCGTAGTCAGTCAAACTACTTTATCGGAGAGTTTGATCCTGGCTCAGGACGAACGCTGGCGGCGTGCCTAATACATGCAAGTCGAGCGGACAGATGGGAGCTTGCTCCCTGATGTTAGCGGCGGACGGGTGAGTAACACGTGGGTAACCTGCCTGTAAGACTGGGATAACTCCGGGAAACCGGGGCTAATACCGGATGGTTGTCTGAACCGCATGGTTCAGACATAAAAGGTGGCTTCGGCTACCACTTACAGATGGACCCGCGGCGCATTAGCTAGTTGGTGAGGTAACGGCTCACCAAGGCGACGATGCGTAGCCGACCTGAGAGGGTGATCGGCCACACTGGGACTGAGACACGGCCCAGACTCCTACGGGAGGCAGCAGTAGGGAATCTTCCGCAATGGACGAAAGTCTGACGGAGCAACGCCGCGTGAGTGATGAAGGTTTTCGGATCGTAAAGCTCTGTTGTTAGGGAAGAACAAGTGCCGTTCAAATAGGGCGGCACCTTGACGGTACCTAACCAGAAAGCCACGGCTAACTACGTGCCAGCAGCCGCGGTAATACGTAGGTGGCAAGCGTTGTCCGGAATTATTGGGCGTAAAGGGCTCGCAGGCGGTTTCTTAAGTCTGATGTGAAAGCCCCCGGCTCAACCGGGGAGGGTCATTGGAAACTGGGGAACTTGAGTGCAGAAGAGGAGAGTGGAATTCCACGTGTAGCGGTGAAATGCGTAGAGATGTGGAGGAACACCAGTGGCGAAGGCGACTCTCTGGTCTGTAACTGACGCTGAGGAGCGAAAGCGTGGGGAGCGAACAGGATTAGATACCCTGGTAGTCCACGCCGTAAACGATGAGTGCTAAGTGTTAGGGGGTTTCCGCCCCTTAGTGCTGCAGCTAACGCATTAAGCACTCCGCCTGGGGAGTACGGTCGCAAGACTGAAACTCAAAGGAATTGACGGGGGCCCGCACAAGCGGTGGAGCATGTGGTTTAATTCGAAGCAACGCGAAGAACCTTACCAGGTCTTGACATCCTCTGACAATCCTAGAGATAGGACGTCCCCTTCGGGGGCAGAGTGACAGGTGGTGCATGGTTGTCGTCAGCTCGTGTCGTGAGATGTTGGGTTAAGTCCCGCAACGAGCGCAACCCTTGATCTTAGTTGCCAGCATTCAGTTGGGCACTCTAAGGTGACTGCCGGTGACAAACCGGAGGAAGGTGGGGATGACGTCAAATCATCATGCCCCTTATGACCTGGGCTACACACGTGCTACAATGGACAGAACAAAGGGCAGCGAAACCGCGAGGTTAAGCCAATCCCACAAATCTGTTCTCAGTTCGGATCGCAGTCTGCAACTCGACTGCGTGAAGCTGGAATCGCTAGTAATCGCGGATCAGCATGCCGCGGTGAATACGTTCCCGGGCCTTGTACACACCGCCCGTCACACCACGAGAGTTTGTAACACCCGAAGTCGGTGAGGTAACCTTTTAGGAGCAGCCGCGAAGGTGGGACAGATGATTGGGGTGAAGTCGTAACAAGGTAGCCGTATCGGAAGGTGCGGCTGGATCACCTCCTTTCTAAGGATTTTAACGGAATATAAGACCTTGGGTCTTATAAACAGAACGTTCCCTGTCTTGTTTAGTTTTGAAGATCATTCGATTCTTCGAGATGTTGTTCTTTGAAAACTAGATAACAGAAGTAATTCACATTCAATTAGTAATGCAAGATATCACGTAGTGATTCTTTTTAACGGTTAAGTTAGAAAGGGCGCACGGTGGATGCCTTGGCACTAGGAGCCGATGAAGGACGGGACGAACACCGATATGCTTCGGGGAGCTGTAAGCAAGCTTTGATCCGGAGATTTCCGAATGGGGAAACCCACCACTCGTAATGGAGTGGTATCCATATCTGAATACATAGGATATGAGAAGGCAGACCCGGGGAACTGAAACATCTAAGTACCCGGAGGAAGAGAAAGCAAATGCGATTCCCTGAGTAGCGGCGAGCGAAACGGGACCAGCCCAAACCAAGAGGCTTGCCTCTTGGGGTTGTAGGACACTCTGTACGGAGTTACAAAGGAACGAGGTAGATGAAGA
>NZ_CP027061.1:3802500-3805000 GCF_003047165.1 Bacillus sp. ZY-1-1 | reverse complement strand
AAGATCCCTGAAAGATGATCAGGTTGATAGGTCTGAGGTGGAAGTGTGGCGACACATGGAGCTGACAGATACTAATCGATCGAGGACTTAACCAATTTGAATGTATGCTTACTGTTATCTAGTTTTGAGAGAACACTCTCAATGGTTTGGTGGCGATAGCGAAGAGGTCACACCCGTTCCCATGCCGAACACGGAAGTTAAGCTCTTCAGCGCCGATGGTAGTCGGGGGTTTCCCCCTGTGAGAGTAGGACGCCGCCAAGCTATTACACGTAAGTGTAATATACGGAGGATTAGCTCAGCTGGGAGAGCATCTGCCTTACAAGCAGAGGGTCGGCGGTTCGAGCCCGTCATCCTCCACCATATTTGCCGGCCTAGCTCAATTGGTAGAGCAACTGACTTGTAATCAGTAGGTTGGGGGTTCAAGTCCTCTGGCCGGCACCATTTTTGGACAAGATAATAACACAAGTCTTTTAAAAAGAGCCATTAGCTCAGTTGGTAGAGCATCTGACTTTTAATCAGAGGGTCGAAGGTTCGAGTCCTTCATGGCTCACCATGTTACGCGGGTGTGGCGGAATTGGCAGACGCGCTAGACTTAGGATCTAGTGTCTTATGACGTGGGGGTTCAAGTCCCTTCACCCGCATTATACAGGATAGTTATCCTGTATGCGGAAGTAGTTCAGTGGTAGAACACCACCTTGCCAAGGTGGGGGTCGCGGGTTCGAATCCCGTCTTCCGCTCCAACTATACCATCCACGCCGGGGTGGTGGAATTGGCAGACACACAGGACTTAAAATCCTGCGGTAGGTGACTACCGTGCCGGTTCAAGTCCGGCCCTCGGCATTCATTATTATGCGCCCGTAGCTCAATTGGATAGAGCGTTTGACTACGGATCAAAAGGTTAGGGGTTCGACTCCTCTCGGGCGCGCCATAATATTTTTAAAAATCGGGAAGTAGCTCAGCTTGGTAGAGCACATGGTTTGGGACCATGGGGTCGCAGGTTCGAATCCTGTCTTCCCGACCACTTCGGGGCCTTAGCTCAGCTGGGAGAGCGCCTGCTTTGCACGCAGGAGGTCAGCGGTTCGATCCCGCTAGGCTCCACCATTTATAAAAAAAACATGTTGACTTTAAGAGAAACTTATTATATACTTAAAAAGTTGCTTGAGAAAGTGAACAAAATGATCTTTGAAAACTAAACAAGACAAAACGTACCTGTTAATTCAAAGTTTTAAATAAATCGCACAGCGATGTGCGTAGTCAGTCAAACTACTTTATTGGAGAGTTTGATCCTGGCTCAGGACGAACGCTGGCGGCGTGCCTAATACATGCAAGTCGAGCGGACAGATGGGAGCTTGCTCCCTGATGTTAGCGGCGGACGGGTGAGTAACACGTGGGTAACCTGCCTGTAAGACTGGGATAACTCCGGGAAACCGGGGCTAATACCGGATGGTTGTCTGAACCGCATGGTTCAGACATAAAAGGTGGCTTCGGCTACCACTTACAGATGGACCCGCGGCGCATTAGCTAGTTGGTGAGGTAACGGCTCACCAAGGCGACGATGCGTAGCCGACCTGAGAGGGTGATCGGCCACACTGGGACTGAGACACGGCCCAGACTCCTACGGGAGGCAGCAGTAGGGAATCTTCCGCAATGGACGAAAGTCTGACGGAGCAACGCCGCGTGAGTGATGAAGGTTTTCGGATCGTAAAGCTCTGTTGTTAGGGAAGAACAAGTGCCGTTCAAATAGGGCGGCACCTTGACGGTACCTAACCAGAAAGCCACGGCTAACTACGTGCCAGCAGCCGCGGTAATACGTAGGTGGCAAGCGTTGTCCGGAATTATTGGGCGTAAAGGGCTCGCAGGCGGTTTCTTAAGTCTGATGTGAAAGCCCCCGGCTCAACCGGGGAGGGTCATTGGAAACTGGGGAACTTGAGTGCAGAAGAGGAGAGTGGAATTCCACGTGTAGCGGTGAAATGCGTAGAGATGTGGAGGAACACCAGTGGCGAAGGCGACTCTCTGGTCTGTAACTGACGCTGAGGAGCGAAAGCGTGGGGAGCGAACAGGATTAGATACCCTGGTAGTCCACGCCGTAAACGATGAGTGCTAAGTGTTAGGGGGTTTCCGCCCCTTAGTGCTGCAGCTAACGCATTAAGCACTCCGCCTGGGGAGTACGGTCGCAAGACTGAAACTCAAAGGAATTGACGGGGGCCCGCACAAGCGGTGGAGCATGTGGTTTAATTCGAAGCAACGCGAAGAACCTTACCAGGTCTTGACATCCTCTGACAATCCTAGAGATAGGACGTCCCCTTCGGGGGCAGAGTGACAGGTGGTGCATGGTTGTCGTCAGCTCGTGTCGTGAGATGTTGGGTTAAGTCCCGCAACGAGCGCAACCCTTGATCTTAGTTGCCAGCATTCAGTTGGGCACTCTAAGGTGACTGCCGGTGACAAACCGGAGGAAGGTGGGGATGACGTCAAATCATCATGCCCCTTATGACCTGGGCTA
>NZ_CP027061.1:3312500-3797500 GCF_003047165.1 Bacillus sp. ZY-1-1 | reverse complement strand
CTCATCCATCATTCAGCAATTCGAAGATCATTTTTCAGGTAAGGAACTGCCTGATATCGGTCAATTTCATTTAATCAGAATGAGTGAAGCTCAGCCTTTGGAAAAACGGGTGCTGATGGAGAAACATCTGATCAGCCCGAATTTAACGGAATCTCCTTTTGGCGGCTGTCTGCTTTCTGAAAATGAAGAAGTCAGCATTATGTTAAATGAAGAAGATCATATCAGAATTCAATGCCTCTTCCCCGGCTTCCAGCTTCTCAATGCCATAAAAGCGGCAAACCAGGTTGATGACTGGATTGAGGAGAAAGTGGATTACGCCTTTGGAGAGAAGAGAGGGTACTTAACAAGCTGTCCTACAAATGTAGGGACGGGACTAAGGGCTTCAGTCATGATGCATTTGCCGGGCCTTGTATTAACTAGGCAAATGAATCGAATTATCCCGGCAATTAACCAATTAGGCTTAGTTGTTAGAGGAATTTACGGTGAAGGCAGCGAAGCATTAGGAAATATCTTTCAAATTTCAAATCAAATCACACTCGGAAAATCAGAACAGGACATTGTAGATGATTTAAACAGTGTGGCTGCCCAGCTGATTGAGCAGGAACGTTCAGCCCGAGAAGCGCTTTACCAAACTTCGAAAATTGAATTGGAGGACCGGGTATTCAGATCTTACGGCGTTTTATCGAACTGCCGTATGATTGAATCAAAGGAAACGGCGAAATGCCTTTCTGACGTTCGGCTGGGGATAGACCTTGGGATCATCAAAGGGCTATCAAGCAATATACTTAATGAACTGATGATTTTGACACAGCCGGGTTTTCTCCAGCAATATTCGGGCGGTGCATTACGGCCGAACGAAAGAGACGCGAGAAGAGCGGCTCTTATCAGGGAAAGGCTGCATTTAGAAATGAGTGCAAATAGACAGGAGGATGATTCGATATGATGTTTGGAAGGTTTACAGAGCGAGCTCAAAAGGTATTGGCACTGGCACAGGAGGAAGCACTGCGCTTAGGCCATACAAATATCGGAACTGAACATATACTATTAGGGTTAGTCCGTGAAGGTGAAGGGATCGCATTTAAAGCTTTAGAAGCTCTTGGCCTTAATTCAGATAAAATGCAGAAAGAAGTGGAAAGTTTGATCGGTCGAGGGCAGGAAAGTGCCACCTCTGTTCCTCATTACACACCTCGAGCCAAAAAGGTAATAGAGCTATCAATGGATGAAGCCAGAAAGCTAGGACATTCTTATGTGGGAACAGAACACATACTTCTCGGATTGATCCGTGAAGGAGAAGGCGTGGCGGCGAGAGTTCTGAATAATCTCGGTGTCAGCTTAAATAAAGCGAGACAGCAAGTGCTGCAGCTTCTGGGAAGCAATGAGACGGGGTCTTCTGCATCCGGTGCCAACAGCAATGCAAACACGCCGACGCTTGACAGTCTGGCGCGTGATTTAACTGCGATTGCGAAGGAAGACAGTCTTGATCCGGTTATCGGGCGAAGCAAAGAAATTCAGCGTGTTATTGAGGTATTAAGCCGCAGAACGAAAAATAATCCCGTTCTTATCGGAGAACCGGGTGTAGGTAAAACTGCGATTGCTGAAGGCCTCGCACAGCAGATCATCAATAATGAAGTGCCGGAAATTTTACGTGATAAACGCGTAATGACGTTAGACATGGGTACGGTTGTAGCCGGTACGAAATACCGCGGAGAATTTGAAGACCGCTTGAAAAAAGTAATGGATGAAATACGTCAGGCCGGCAATATTATTTTATTCATTGACGAACTGCATACACTGATCGGAGCGGGGGGAGCAGAAGGTGCGATTGATGCATCGAATATCTTAAAACCTTCACTGGCCCGCGGAGAGCTTCAATGCATCGGTGCCACAACGCTTGATGAATACCGTAAATATATCGAAAAAGACGCGGCTCTCGAGCGCCGTTTCCAGCCGATTCAAGTGGATCAGCCGTCAGCCGATGAAAGCATTCAAATTTTAAAAGGGCTCCGTGACCGCTATGAAGCGCATCACCGCGTATCCATTACCGATGAAGCGATCGAAGCCGCGGTTAAATTGTCCGACCGTTATATTTCTGACCGCTTCCTTCCGGATAAAGCGATCGATTTAATTGATGAAGCCGGTTCAAAAGTGCGTCTCCGTTCTTTCACAACGCCTCCGAACTTAAAAGAGCTTGAGCAGAAACTCGATGAAGTTCGCAAGGAAAAAGACGCTGCCGTTCAGAGCCAGGAGTTTGAAAAAGCGGCTTCCCTTCGTGATACGGAGCAGCGCCTGAGAGAACAGGTGGAAGACACGAAAAAAACCTGGAAAGAAAAACAAGGCCAGGAGAACTCCGAAGTTTCTGTAGAGGATATCGCGATGGTTGTATCCAGCTGGACCGGGGTGCCCGTATCTAAAATTGCCCAAACGGAAACAGATAAGCTTCTCAATATGGAAAGCATTCTGCATTCCCGCGTCATCGGCCAGGATGAAGCCGTTGTAGCCGTGGCAAAGGCTGTCAGACGTGCAAGAGCCGGACTGAAGGACCCGAAACGTCCGATTGGTTCATTCATCTTCTTAGGCCCTACAGGCGTTGGGAAGACAGAGCTGGCAAGAGCGCTGGCGGAATCCATTTTCGGTGATGAGGAAGCGATGATCAGAGTGGATATGTCCGAATACATGGAGAAACACTCGACTTCACGTCTTGTCGGTTCTCCTCCGGGATATGTCGGCTATGATGAAGGCGGCCAGCTGACAGAAAAAGTGAGAAGAAAACCTTACTCTGTCGTATTGCTTGATGAAATTGAAAAAGCGCACCCTGATGTGTTTAACATTCTCCTGCAAGTGCTTGAAGACGGACGCTTGACTGATTCAAAAGGACGCACTGTGGATTTCCGCAACACGATCCTGATTATGACGTCAAACGTCGGGGCGAGCGAGCTGAAGCGCAACAAATATGTAGGCTTCAATGTCCAGGATGAATCACAAAACCATAAAGACATGAAAGACAAAGTCATGGGAGAGCTGAAGCGTGCCTTCAGACCTGAGTTTATCAACCGGATTGACGAAATTATCGTCTTCCACTCCCTTGAGAAAAAACATCTTACAGACATCGTGTCGCTTATGTCTGATCAGTTAACAAAACGTCTGAAAGAACAAGATCTCTCTATCGAGCTGACGGATGCTGCCAAAGCAAAAGTAGCAGAAGAGGGCGTCGATTTGGAATACGGCGCACGTCCGTTAAGAAGAGCGATTCAAAAGCATGTGGAGGACCGATTATCAGAAGAACTCCTCAGAGGCAATATTGATAAAGGCCAGCACATTGTTCTTGATGTTGAGGACGGCGAATTTGTCGTAAAAACAACTGCTAAAACGGATGCTTAAAATGTTATTAAATTAAATATGAGAAGACGTGCAGCTAATCTTGCACGTCTTTTTTAAAAGGTAAAGTTATTATTAAGTGTTAGATCGTTAGCACAAGGTTAAAGTGTGTGAACATATGAAACCATCAGTCAGTAAATAGGAAGCGAGGGATAGAAGCACTAATCTAAAAATAGAATTTTGTGATAATTGTTGCGATTTAATTGGGAATATATTATAATTTTCTTGTATCAAATTACAGGGAGGTAAAAATATGTCAGAAAAGCAGATTGAAAGAACCATTAGAGCATGGAAAGATCCTGAATTTAGAAAAACTTTATCGGATGTAGCAGATCATCCATCTGGGTCTATTGAAGCTCGCCAATTATCAATGCTTGGTAGTGAGGATAATGTTAACCCTATGACAACCCCAGTTAGTCCTGCACCAACTGTAGTTATTCGAGTAAGTTTGAAAGTCTGTCCTACATTTAAAATAAAATGTAAAGTTTAAAACTTACTTAAAAAGAGGGCTCGTGGAGTCCTCTTTTTTGAGAGGAGAATGTTCATATGTCTAATTTATTTGATGAATTCAAAAATGGTTCATATATAAGTGAGAGAATTCCGGATAGAGGTATCAAAATCATCCATGACCAATATGAAAAATGGGTATTAACTTCAGGTTTAAAAAAAGAAGTATTTGAAGAGAAAATAGAGAAATATTATAAGGGTTTCAACATTTTTAGTAAGATAATTTCTTCCAGATGTGATTTTGAAATTAGTGATAGATTGTGGATAGATAGGTTAAATGAAATTTTTAAAGAAACTTGTAAATATAATGGTAACCATTCCTATAAACAATCAGTTTTTTACTACTTTACTTATCCATTTTTAGATTGGGCATTACGAAAAATAGACTTTGAATTCAAACATATCTTCGACTATAGTTACATTAACGCGGTAAAGTTACGTGATTCTTTAATAAACGCAATACAAGAAAACCTGGATTCACTAGTTTCAAGAACTCTTATACTTGATCTAAATATTGAAAGGTTAAAAGGAAACTTAGTTGGAAAAACCTCAGATGAAAGGTATCATTCCTATTCAAAAAAATTTTTAGAGAGTCCAAAAGAAATCTTAAAAGTATTGAAAGAGTATTCAGTTTTAGCGAGATTGATTGTAAGCTCTGTTGAAAAAAATATAAATAATTTTAAAGAGACCTTATCCCGTTACATTAGTGATAGACGTGATCTTATAGAGAAAAAGTTCATTTCAGATAGCATTCTTGTTTCTTTAAATAAGGGATTGGGTGATGATCATAATAATGGTAGAAGTATAATGTGTTTAAAATTTGATAACGGTCATAAACTCATCTATAAACCAAGATCATTACATATGGATAAGAAATTTGAAGAACTTATTACATGGATTAATCAAAAAAATTTTCAACCTGAATTAAAATATGCTAAGTCAATTGATAAAAAGAGCTACGGATGGCAGAAATTTATTAATTATAGAGCATGTAATAAAGAAAAAGACATCGAATTATTTTATGAACGGCAAGGTGCATATACTGCCTTATTATATATACTTAATGCTACAGATTTCCATTTGGAAAACATGATTGCCCATTCTGCTTACCCTATTTTAGTTGACCTTGAATCGCTCTTCCAAAATAAGATTGAACATAAAAGTTATAATGGAGTTGATGAATTAGCTTGGGATAAAATTAATAATTCAGTGATTTTAACAGGGATGTTACCTGTTAGTAATTATACAGGTGTTGAATTTGATTTAAGTGGAATTGGAGGAAGTGGAAACCAAGAACTTCCTTTTGAGTCGTTTGATTTTCAAAATGTTGGAACAGATAATATGAAGCTTGTTAAAACAAAACAGGAGTATAAAGGTTCTCAAAATCAACCACTTACTTCAAATGACGCGATTCAGCCTAGTAAATACATAAACTCAATTATTAAGGGCTTTACATCCTTATATAATTTGTTTAAAGAAAACAAAAAAGAACTCTTAAATGAAGATGGGCCTATTGAAGCTTTTAAAGACGTACATTTTAGATTTATTTATCGGAATACAGCGACTTATGCTGAGTTCTTAGAATGGAGTTTACATCCTGATTATTTAATGAACGGTTTAGATAGAAGTCTGCTTTTTGAAAATATATGGAATAAGAAATATCTTCAAAATTTAGATATTATATTCAGTGAATATAATGATTTATTAAACCATGATATACCTTACTTTTACGCAGGTATTAATTCAAAAGACCTAATTACATCAAGAGGAGAAAGAATTTCACAGTTTTTTGAGAAAGAGTCTTTAACTATAGTAAAAGAAAGAATAAAACAACTTAGTACAAAGGATTGCAAGCATCAAATTGAATTTATAAGACAGTGTTTTTCTAATTTAAGCGAAACCCAATCCAATTTAAAACACAGCGAGAATTTAGAAAAAAGCGTAGGTAAAACTCTTCCAGAATTAATAGGTGATTTTCTTATAAGCAAGTCCATCAAAGACATTGATAATAATTTTGTAACTTTTATTTCAAAAAAACAAATAGATAGTGAAAAGTTCATATTATCTCCGATAGATGAAAGTTTGTATGAGGGCCTTTTAGGCATCGGTTTATTTTTTCTTTACTTAAATAGACAATATAATAAAGATGAATATAAAAATATGGCACTGAGGTGTATAAATAGTGCGAAAATTAAAATTCACGAGAACGAAAATATTTCAGCGTTTTATGGATTATGCTCATACTTATATGTTCTTAACCATTACATTTACTTTTTTCCTGAAAAAAAGAGAGAATTTGCTGAAGATATAAAGATGATTCTTAATAAACTTGATTCTTTTAAAGATAATTATAATAATGAACTTGATTTTATAGGTGGTTATGCAGGATCTATCATTGTTCTATTGAATATCTACTGTACATTACGTATAGAAGATGCACTGAGTTTGGCAAAATCTTTTGGTAACTTTGTTCTTGAGTATATAGACAGTAGTATTGAAAGCGATGAGTTTAAAATGCTTACAGGAATTTCTCATGGTGCCTCGGGTATCGCTTTAGCTCTAAAAAAGCTTGAAAACGTTACCGGAGATAAGATCTATGAAAATTACATCAATATGTTAATAGAATACGAGGATTACTATTATTCAAAAGAAAAGAAAAATTGGAGAGATTTAAGGAATCTAAATAATGAATATCAAAATTTCTGGTGCCATGGAGCACCTGGCATCTTATTAGCTAGAAGTAATATGAATATAAATTTTGACGGAGCAGAACAAAAAATAATAATAGATAAGTTATTATCTAAAAAATATAAAGATATAACTCTATGTCATGGGAAGTTAGGAGTTCAATTGATAATTTTGGAATTAGCAAAAAAACAAAATAATCAAACGTTAATTCATTTAGTATCTGATACTATAGAGGAAATAGAAAGGTCTCTGAATTTAAATAGTATTAAACAAAAATTTGAACTAGACTTTGGATTAATGACAGGAGCTGCAGGAGTAGGATATGCCCTACTTTATGGAAATGACTTTTTAGGTATGCCGAACATCCTGACCTTAGAGCAACCTATATTGTAGGCCTTCTATATTTAGAAGGCTTACAAAATTCAAATTTGTGGTGATATTGTGAAACAAGTTTACAAGTTATTAAAGGTTATAGAATTACCGAAATATGTATTGATGATATGTTTACTATTGAGTTTACTGGAGACAGCATTTAGCTTATCAATACCACTTCTTACAAGGGAGTTGGTGGATAGTTTTTCAAAAGGTCTTGATTTTACTAAGATTATTGTTTTAACTCTAGTATTGCTATTCCAAACCTTTCTTTCAGGTATTTTATTGTATCTCTTGAACCGTATTGGACAAAAAGTAGTCAAATCTATACGGGTGAAGGGTATCGAAAAAATATTCACTTTTAATATGGGGTTTTTTGAGAAAAACAAATCTGGGGATATTATAAGCAAAATAACTAATGATACCTTAATTATTAAAGACTTCTTTGGAAGCGATTTAATATCTTTTATATCTGGTATTATAGCTGTTATTGGTTCGGTAATAATATTGATAGTTTTGGATTGGAGATTAACTTTAGTTTTAATTGTATCAATACCTTTAATATCATTATTTTTATTACCAATGGGAGGAAAAGTTCTTTCGATATCCCAAAGACAACAACATTATGTGGGATCTTTAACATCTTTTTTGAACCGAGTTTTGGATAATATTAAATTAATAAAGATATCCAATACAGAAAGCCTTGAAGAAAAAAAAGGTATTGAAAATGCTACACACATCTATAGAGAGTCAATAAAAGAAGCGAAAATTTTTTCTATATTAACGCCACTGATTAGTTTAGTTTTAATGCTGATTATTGTTAGTATAATTATGTATGGGGGTTATAGAGTTTCATCACATACTTTAACAAGCGGGGATTTGATGGCGTTTATAATGTATTTGATTCAAATAATAATTCCTGTGAGTTCTATTGGGGAGTTTTTTGTTACTTATAAAAAGTCTTTAGGAGCAATTAACAGAGTTAATGATCTAATATTCAGTAAAGAAGTAGAAAAAAAAGAAGGGCTGAAATACAGCGAACCTAACACCAACATACTTTTTAAAAATGTAAGTTTTAGCTATAACGAGGAGAAGGAAACTTTAAAAGACATATCCTTTAGTTTGAAACCAGGTACAGTTACAGCTTTAGTTGGCCCCAGCGGAGCAGGAAAAACCACTATATTTTCCCTGTTAGAGCGTTTATACGAGCCCAAAAATGGAGGGATTTTTTTAAATAATAAATTAATTTCTGAATATGAATTACAAGAGTGGAGAAAACAAATTGGTTATGTAACTCAGGAGACTCCAATAATCGATGGAACCATACTAGACAATATATTATACGGAACAAAGGGTGATTTTACAAAGGAACAAATAGATAGTGTTCTTGAAAGAACGTATTTAAAAAAAGATGTTGGAGGTTTCTCTAAGGGAATACACACTGAAGTTGGAGAAAAGGGGATGAAATTGTCTGCTGGACAAAGACAAAGAATTGCAATAGCTCGGGTAATTCTTAGAGATCCCAAACTATTATTGTTGGATGAAGCAACATCGAATCTAGATAGTCATTCAGAGGAAATAATTAAAAAAACTCTAGACTATTTAATGGGGGAGAAAACTAGTTTGGTTATTGCGCATAGATTATCTACAATATTATCTGCGGACAATATCATTATACTAGAAAATGGTCGTGTTTCTGGGTCGGGTACTCATAAAGATCTATATGAAATGCATCCTTTATATAAAAGGTTAGTAGATTTACAGTTTGACCTATCGGAGGTTAAGTAGATTTAATGAAAACTATAGAGTTAATACAAAACGCTGATTTATATCAAAAGTGGGGATGGGCTGTAGATTTAGTAACAGACAATGGGAAAACCTTTTATTCTGAAAAAGGGAGTCAAGATGTTAAAATAGCAATTATAGATAGCGGTATTGATACGGATCATCCAGATTTAAAAGAGAACATTCTTTTGGAAAAAGCAATGTCTTTTATAGACGATTCAATTGATGATAAAATTGGTCATGGTACTCAAATTGCTGGAATCATTGCAGCTAATGGAAGGTTATTAGGAATCGGTCCTGAGTTAAAAATTATCCCATATAAAGTTATAAGGGATAAGTCTTCAAGTGCAAGTTTTGTATTACAAGCTCTCTATAAGGCATATGATGAAAATGTAGATATAATTAACTTAAGTTTAGGGGCATATAATGCTCTAAAAAACCAGAAAGATTTAGTTGAAATAAGAGAATATAATAAAATTGTTAAGAAACTGTTGGATATGAATACATTTATAGTATCATCCATTGGAAACGATCAACGGAAAGTTTTCAAGTATAATTCAGAATATAAGACGGGCGATTTATATATAATGCCTGCTTCTCTAGACGGTGTTGTAGGTGTAGCCTCTGTAAAGAAAAATATGGATTTAGTTAATTACTCTAATTATGGAGATTGCATAACTATATGTGGCTACGGGGGGGAGTTAGGAGACTCTTGGAATACAAATAAAATTTTTGATATAAGGCAAATGGTTTTAACCACATTTCCGTTAGCTAAAGAACCTTCTGTTATCGGAAAAGCATTGGATCTACCAAGAGGTTATGACCTAACTTATGGAACAAGCATCGCAACTGCTCAAGTTACAGCCACAATAGGATTAATTTTATCAAAATTAAAAAAGAATAAAAAGAAATATGAATTTGAAGATGTATTAAAGCTCCTTATAAGAGGAGCTGTTTCAAACTCTCAAAACTTTAAAGAGGTAAATGAAGCGGGAACTCGAATTGTAAATGCATACAATAGTTTAATGCTTATCGATAACTATTGAATATAATGAAACTACAGATCATTATTCTGTCGTAAAAACAATACACAGCACGAACTTTTTAAAGACATACATATATTACGGTATGTCTTAATTTTATAGTAAGAGGAAGATTCATATATGGCTAAACCAAAAACAAAATTCATCTGCCACTCATGCGGTTATGAATCCGCAAAATGGATGGGAAAGTGCCCGGGCTGCGGGGCTTGGAATACAATGGTGGAAGAAACCATAAAAAAAGCGCCGGCGAATCGGCGGGCGGCTTTCTCCCACTCCGTTCAAACCGTCCAGAAACCATCACCCATTACATCAATTGAAACATCAGAAGAACCCCGCGTTCAAACAAAGCTCGAAGAATTCAACAGAGTGCTTGGCGGCGGCGTTGTGAAAGGCTCGTTAGTATTGATCGGCGGCGATCCCGGGATCGGAAAATCCACGCTCCTTCTCCAAGTATCCGCACAATTAGCAGATACGGCCGGCAGCGTGCTTTACATTTCAGGGGAAGAATCCGTGAAGCAAACGAAGCTGCGCGCCGACAGACTTGGCATCAACAGCCAAATGTTACATGTTTTATCTGAAACCGATATGGAGTATATTTCGTCTGCTATACAAGAGATGAAACCCGCATTTGTTGTCGTAGACTCCATTCAGACCGTTTACCAAAGTGATATCACCTCGGCTCCCGGCAGTGTATCACAAGTAAGAGAGTGTACGGCCGAATTGATGAAAATCGCGAAAACAAACGGCATACCTATTTTTATCGTCGGACACGTCACAAAAGAAGGATCGATCGCAGGGCCGAGATTGCTTGAGCACATGGTCGATACCGTTCTATACTTTGAAGGAGAGCGGCATCATACATTCCGTATTTTGCGGGCCGTAAAAAACCGTTTCGGCTCAACAAATGAAATGGGCATCTTTGAAATGCGGGAAGAGGGGCTTACGGAAGTGCTCAACCCTTCTGAAATTTTCTTGGAAGAGCGTTCTGCCGGGGCATCGGGTTCGAGTATCGTTGCGTCAATGGAAGGAACGAGACCGATTCTGGTTGAAATCCAGGCGCTCATATCACCGACCAGTTTTGGAAATCCGCGCCGCATGGCTACAGGCATTGACCACAACAGGGTATCGTTAATTATGGCTGTGCTTGAGAAGCGGGTGGGTCTTTTGCTTCAAAATCAAGATGCATATTTAAAAGTCGCCGGCGGGGTCAAACTGGATGAACCGGCGATTGATTTGGCAGTAGCCGTCAGCATTGCCTCAAGCTTCAGAGATACACCGCCGAATCCCGCAGATTGCTTTATCGGTGAAGTGGGACTGACAGGAGAAGTCCGCAGGGTGTCAAGAATCGAACAGCGCGTAAAAGAAGCGGCAAAACTCGGCTTCAAGCGCATGATCATACCTGAGGCGAATGCAGATGGGTGGACAATACCAAAAGGGATTGAGGTTGTCGGAGTAGCAAATGTTGCAGAAGCGCTTCGTACTTCATTAGGAGGATCATAATAGATGGAAAAAGAGAAAAAAGGGGCGAAACAAGAGCTTGACCTGTCTGCAATTCTGCAGTTCGTTGCACCGGGCACCCCGCTCAGAGCCGGGATAGAGAATGTACTTCGGGCAAATACAGGCGGCCTGATTGTTGTCGGATACAATGATAAGGTAAAGCAAGTCGTCGATGGCGGTTTTCATATTAATACATCATTTGCGCCCGCTCACTTATACGAGCTGGCCAAAATGGACGGTGCCATTATTTTAAGTGATTCCGGCCAGAAAATTCTTTATGCGAATACGCAGCTTATGCCGGAGGCGACCATTTCTTCTTCAGAAACGGGAATGAGGCACCGTACGGCGGAACGGGTGGCGAAGCAGACCGGCTGTCTCGTCATCGCCATTTCTGAGCGCAGAAATGTCATTACGTTATATCAGGACAGCATGAAGTACACACTAAAGGACATAGGTTTTATTTTAACAAAGGCAAATCAGGCCATTCAAACGCTCGAGAAGTATAAAACCATTTTAGACAAAACAATTACGGCTCTAAACGCATTAGAGTTTGAGGAGCTTGTGACATTCAGTGACGTGCTGTCTGTCATGCATCGGTATGAAATGGTGCTCCGAATAAAAAATGAAATCAATATGTATATTAAAGAACTCGGAACGGAAGGCCACTTAATCCGTCTGCAGGTGATTGAACTGATTACGGACATGGAAGAAGAGGCGGCACTTTTCATCAAAGACTATGTCAAAGAAAAAATCAAAGATCCGTTCGTGCTGTTAAAAGAGCTCCAGGATATGTCCAGCTATGATCTGCTGGATGATTCCATTCTGTTTAAACTGCTTGGATACCCGGCTTCTACGAATCTTGATGATTATGTGCTCCCGAGAGGCTACAGGCTGCTGAACAAAATTCCGCGTCTGCCGATGCCGATTGTTGAAAATGTGGTTGAGGCGTTCGGATTTTTGCCAAGCATAACGGAAGCCACTGTAGAAGAGCTTGATGATGTCGAGGGTATCGGCGAAGTGCGCGCCCAAAAAATCAAAAAAGGCTTAAAACGCCTTCAGGAAAAACACTATATAGATAGACAGCTTTAAGTATCGCTTAAACCTGTCGGAATCCGGGTATATTATTGTTAGTTTTTGTTTATTCTGAATTTGTAGGCTCTGACAGTCTGCTGAAAAAATGCTACTTAAAAGGAGGTGGAGGTATGTTAAAACGAATAGTTCAGGCGTTCTTCATTATTGTGGGCGGCGTTGTCGGTATCTTTTTAATACCTGAATTGTTTGTGCTGTCAAATATACAGGACATACCTTTAATAACAAACGCATATACGTCTGCTGCAATTGGTGCTATTATCTTTTTTCTCATCAGTATATGGACGACAGAATATGTGATTAATTGGGTAAAATGGATTGAAGATTCTTTGCTGAGAGCTCCGGTGCCGGATCTGTTATTCGGGAGTCTCGGATTGGTTTTTGGACTTATCATCGCATATCTCATTGTAAACGTGATTCCGCTGGACAATATTCCGTACCGTATATTCAGCACCATCATTCCGGTCTTTCTGGCTTTCTTTCTCGGTTATCTGGGCTTCCAAGTCGGATTTAAGAAAAAGGATGAACTGATCAGTCTTTTCTCCATTTCTGCAAGAATGCAGAAGAAAAAGGGAAGTGCTGATGAGGAGCAGGAAGAACAGGATAAAAGGCTGAAAATCTTGGATACAAGTGTTATTATTGATGGGAGAATTGCAGATATTTGTCAGACGGGCTTTTTAGAAGGCGTCATTGTCATTCCTCAATTTGTGCTGGAGGAATTACAGCATATCGCTGATTCTTCAGATGTTTTAAAACGTAACAGAGGACGCCGCGGACTGGATATCTTGAATCGCATTCAAAAGGAACTGGATATTACGGTTGAAATTTATGAAGGCGACTTCGAAGACATTCAGGAGGTTGACAGCAAGCTTGTCAAACTTGCGAAGCTGACATCCGGTGTCGTTGTGACGAATGATTTTAATTTAAATAAAGTATGCGAGCTTCAAAAGGTTGCGGTACTGAATATTAATGACCTTGCAAACGCGGTGAAGCCGGTTGTGCTTCCGGGCGAAGAGATGAATGTGCAGGTGATTAAGGACGGGAAAGAGCATAATCAAGGTGTGGCTTACTTAGATGACGGCACAATGATTGTTGTGGAAGAAGGCCGCAATTATATAGGGAAACATATTGATGTGCTCGTAACCAGCGTACTGCAGACAGCGGCGGGACGAATGATTTTTGCCAAGCCCAAGCTGCTTGAGAAAGCTCTTTAAGAGGGAGTTCATATGGAGTATGTTGTCGTTATTCCGGCTGCCGGACAAGGAAAACGGATGAAGGCCGGGAAAAATAAGCTGTTCATCAGCTTAAAAGGTGCGCCCGTTATTATACACACACTGCGGGTTTTTGAAAGCCACGCACCCTGTCAGAAAATAATCCTGGTGATAAACGAGAGTGAACGGGAAGATTTTCGCCAGCTGCTGGCCCAATTTCCGATTCAGACGGAAATTGAGCTTGTTACCGGAGGTGCGGAGCGTCAGCACAGTGTATACGAAGGACTGAAAGTGATTGATAAGGAATCGGTCGTGCTTGTTCATGACGGAGCGCGCCCGTTTGTCACACATCAGCATATCGATAAGCTCGTTGAAACAGCAGAGGAGGCGGGAGCGGCTGTCCTGGCTGTTCCTGTGAAAGACACGATAAAACGGGCGGAAGGCTCCCGGGCTGCGGAGACCTTTGATCGTTCAAGCTTGTGGGCCGTTCAAACGCCGCAAGCTTTTCGTCTTTCTTTATTGAAGACGGCGCATATGGAAGCGGAAAACAAAGGCTTCTTAGGTACGGATGACGCCAGCCTCGTCGAGCGTCTTGATGGATATCAGGTGAGTATCGTTGAAGGCAGCTATACCAATATTAAGCTGACAACGCCGGATGACCTGATATTTGCGGAAGCAATCATGAAAGCGGAAAGTGGGAATCATAATGTTTAGAATCGGACAAGGATTTGATGTGCATCAATTAACGGAAGGCCGTCCGCTCATCATCGGCGGAATTGAAATTCCTTATGAAAAGGGACTGCTCGGACATTCAGATGCTGATGTATTGCTGCATACAGTCGCAGACGCGTGTCTTGGAGCGGCAGGTGAAGGAGATATCGGCAAGCATTTCCCGGATACTGATCCGGAATTCAAGGATGCGGATTCTTTTAAGCTGCTTCAGCATGTCTGGAACATTGTAAAAGAAAAAGGGTACGTACTCGGAAATATAGACTGCACGATTATTGCGCAAAAGCCGAAAATGGCGCCGCATATTGATGCTATGAGAAAACGGATAGCGGAAGGCCTTGAGGCGGACGTCTCTCAAGTAAACGTAAAAGCGACGACGACTGAAAAGCTCGGGTTTACCGGAAGAGCCGAAGGAATTGCCGCTCAGGCAACCGTTCTGATTCAAAAAGCCTGATCATTGTTTTGATGCCGGGTCTATTTGGTGGTAGAATAGATACATATATTCGGCTAGAGGCTATAGACGAGATGAAAGGAAGTATTTGAACATGGGAAATGAAGTACGCGTTCGTTATGCACCGAGTCCGACCGGACATTTGCATATCGGTAACGCCAGAACGGCGCTTTTTAACTATTTATTTGCCCGCAGCCAAGGCGGAAAGTTTATTATCCGGATTGAGGATACGGACAAAAAGCGAAATATTGAAGGCGGAGAGCAAAGTCAGCTTAACTATTTGAAATGGCTCGGCATGGACTGGGATGAAAGTGTGGATGTCGGCGGTGAATACGGCCCGTACCGCCAGTCTGAACGTAACGACATTTACAAAGAGTACTATGAAGAGCTTCTTGAAAAAGGGCTTGCTTATAAATGTTTCTGTACAGAAGAAGAACTTGAAAAAGAACGTGAAGAGCAAATCGCCCGCGGGGAAATGCCGCGCTATTCCGGCAAACACAGAAACCTGACTCAGGAAGAGCAGGAGCAGTTTTTAGCCGAAGGCAGACAGCCGAGCATCCGTTTCCGCGTGCCGGAAGGGAAAATCATCGCATTTAACGATATCGTAAAAGGCGAGATTTCTTTTGAATCAGACGGCATCGGCGACTTTGTCATCGTCAAAAAAGACGGAACACCGACGTATAACTTTGCCGTCGCGATTGACGATTACTTAATGAAAATGACGCACGTGCTCCGCGGTGAGGATCACATTTCAAATACACCGAAACAGATCATGATTTTCCAGGCATTCGGCTGGGATATTCCTGTCTTCGGACATATGACGCTTATCGTAAACGAAAGCCGCAAAAAATTAAGTAAACGTGATGAATCAATTATCCAGTTTATTGAGCAGTATGATGAGCTGGGTTACCTGCCTGAAGCGCTGTTTAACTTTATCGGACTTCTCGGCTGGTCTCCCGTCGGTGAAGAAGAGCTTTTCACAAGAGAACAATTCATTGAAATTTTTGATGTAAATCGTTTGTCTAAGTCACCGGCTCTGTTTGATATGCATAAACTGAAATGGGTCAACAACCAATACGTCAAAGCGCTGGATCTTGATCAAGTGGTTGAGCTGACCCTGCCGCACCTGCAAAAAGCAGGAAAAGTCGGCACTGAGCTTTCTGCCGAAGAACAGGAATGGGTTCGTAAATTAATCTCTCTTTACCATGAGCAATTGAGCTACGGCGCTGAAATTGTCGAGCTTACTGATTTGTTCTTTAAAGATGAGATCGAGTATAATCAAGAGGCAAAAGCCGTTCTGGAAGAAGAACAGGTGCCTGAAGTGCTCAGCGTATTTGCTGCGAAGCTTGAAGAGCTTGAAGAATTTACGCCTGAGCTGATCAAAGCCTCAATCAAAGCTGTTCAGAAAGAAACAGGCCATAAAGGCAAAAAGCTGTTCATGCCGATTCGTGTAGCGGTTACCGGTCAGACACACGGTCCGGAGCTTCCGCAGGCCATTGAGCTGATCGGCAGAGAAACAGCCGTCAGACGCCTGAAAAGCATTTAAATATACGATTGTTGACAGGGAAGAGTATAAAACAATGACCATTACAGAAAGAATCTTCATCGGCTGAGAGAGATTCATGCGTCATGTTTTAGAAGTGCGCCCTTAAGACCTTTGAAGAACATTTCTGCGGAAATCAGTATTTAAAGGCGGCCGCCGCCGTTACCGGCTTTTAAGTTGGGAAAACAGTGACTTGTTTTTCAAACAGAGTGGAACCGCGCGGTAAAAGCGTCTCTGTCATGTTTACATGCAGAGGCGCTTTTTTTTATAGGCGGAAAAACAGACTGGAGCGGGGAGAGAATGGGGGGAAGCATGTGTTTTTTAAAATGCTAAAAGAAGACATAGATACAGTGTTCGATCAAGATCCGGCAGCAAGAAGCTATTTCGAAGTTGTTTTAACTTATTCTGGTTTACATGCTATATGGGCGCATCGGATTGCACATGCTTTATATAAACGGAGATTTTTCTTCCTGGCGCGCCTGATATCACAGATTGCCCGTTTCTTTACCGGAATTGAAATCCATCCCGGCGCGACCATCGGGAGAAGGTTTTTCATTGACCACGGTATGGGGGTCGTCATAGGGGAAACATGTGAAATCGGCAATAACGTGACGGTATTCCAAGGTGTCACTCTCGGGGGAACGGGAAAAGAAAAGGGGAAGCGGCATCCGACCATAAAAGATGATGCTTTAATTGCAACCGGAGCGAAGGTGCTCGGCTCTATTACGGTCGGGCAGGGTTCTAAAGTAGGGGCCGGCTCCGTTGTGCTTCGTGATGTTCCCGACTTTTCGACCGTTGTCGGCATACCGGGGAAAGTCGTCATTCAGAACGGAAGAAAAATCAAACGCGATCTCAATCACCAAGACTTGCCCGATCCGGTTGCTGACCGGTTTAGAGCATTGGAGCAGCAGATTTTTGAACTGCAGGCTGAACTGGAAGATAAAAAAGAAAGGATCAACCAAAAATGACCATTACACTTTATAATACATTGACACGGAAAAAGGAAACATTCGTTCCTCTTGAGGAAGGCAAAGTAAAAATGTACGTGTGCGGACCGACTGTATACAACTATATTCATATCGGAAACGCCCGTCCGGCGATTGTGTATGATACCGTACGCAACTATTTGGAGTATAAAGGATACGATGTTCAATACGTATCGAATTTCACCGATGTTGACGACAAACTGATTAAGGCGGCCAACGAGCTCGGCGAGGACGTCCCGACCGTTTCTGAACGGTTCATTAAAGCGTATTTTGAAGACGTGGGCGCCCTCGGATGCCGGAAAGCGGATCTTCACCCCCGGGTCATGGAAAACATGGACGCCATTATTGAATTTGTCAGCGAGCTGATTAAAAAAGGCTACGCTTATGAATCAGAAGGCGACGTCTATTTCAAAACAAGGGCCTTCGAAGGCTACGGCAAGCTATCTCAGCAATCCATTGATGAACTCAGATCAGGCGCGCGTATCCGTGTCGGCGAGAAGAAAGAGGATGCGCTGGACTTTGCGCTTTGGAAAGCTGCTAAGGACGGAGAAATTTCATGGGATAGCCCTTGGGGAAAAGGCCGCCCGGGCTGGCATATTGAATGCTCCGCAATGGTGAAAAAGTATTTGGGTGACGAAATCGATATTCACGCCGGCGGTCAGGACCTGACATTCCCGCACCATGAAAACGAAATCGCGCAATCTGAAGCATTAACAGGCAAGACATTCGCAAAATACTGGCTTCACAACGGATATATCAATATCGATAATGAGAAAATGTCAAAATCGCTCGGCAACTTTGTTTTGGTGCACGATATCATTAAGCAATATGACCCGCAGCTTTTGAGATTTTTCATGCTGTCCGTTCATTACCGCCACCCGATCAACTATTCGGAAGAGCTGCTTGAGAAAACAAAAAACGCGTTTAACCGCCTCAAGACGGCATACAGTAATTTAAACCATCGTTTGATTAGCAGCACGAATCTGACTGACAATGATGAGGAATGGCTCGCTAAAATCGAAGAGCACCGCACTGCGTTTGAAGAAGCAATGGATGATGATTTTAATACGGCGAATGCGATTTCCGTTTGGTTTGATCTGGCGAAGCTCGCCAATTACTACATGCAGGAAGACAATACGGCGGATCACGTCATTAAAGCCTTTATCAGCATGTTTGACAGAATCGGATCTGTTCTCGGACTTACGCTCGGCGAAGAAGAGCTTGTCGACGAAGAGATTGAAGAGTTGATTGAGAAGAGAAATGAAGCCCGCCGCAATCGCGATTTCGCTTTGTCAGACCAGATTCGCGATCAGCTGAAAAGCATGAATATCATTCTTGAAGATACAGCCCAGGGAACTCGCTGGAAGCGGGGAGAATAAGCGGATGCTTCAATTTGAACAAATCAAAGATTCAAAGCAGTTAAACGGTCTTGCGCTTGCTTATATGGGTGATGCCATTTTTGAAATATACGTCCGGCATCACCTGCTTAAGCAGGGCTTTACGAAACCGAATGACCTTCATAAGAAGGCGAGCCGGATTGTATCGGCAAAATCACAGGCAGACATATTGTTCCGCCTTCAGGACGAATCCTTTTTCACGGAGGAAGAGGAAGCCGTGCTGAGAAGAGGCAGAAACGCGAAATCAGGGACGACGCCTAAAAACACAGATGTACAGACGTACCGCCATAGTACAGCTTTTGAGGCTTTACTCGGATACCTTTTTCTTGAGAAAAGAGAAGAAAGACTGAATCAGCTGATTGCTGAGGCTATACAAGTCGGGACGTCAGGGAGGAAAACAAATGAGTCAGCAACATGATTACGTCATAGGAAAAAACGCTGTGATTGAGACGTTAAAGTCAGATCGCAAGCTGTATAAGTTATGGATGGCGGAAAACACAGTAAAAGGACAGGCGCAGCAAGTTATGGAGCTTGCTAAAAAGCGCGGCGTCACCATTCAATTTGTACCGAGGAAAAAACTCGATCAGATGGTGGAGGGGCAGCATCAGGGTGTTGTCGCCCAGGTGGCGGCATATGAATATGCACAATTAGACGAATTATATAAAAGAGCGGAAGAGAGAAACGAACAGCCTTTCTTTCTCATATTGGACGAGCTGGAAGACCCTCATAATCTCGGTTCCATCATGAGAACGGCTGACGCTGTCGGTGCACACGGCATTGTGATTCCGAAACGCAGAGCGGTCGGACTGACATCGACGGTCGCAAAAGCTTCGACCGGTGCGATTGAACACATTCCCGTCGTGAAGGTGACCAACCTTGCCCGGACACTTGATGAAATGAAGGAGCGGGGGATTTGGGTCGTCGGAACGGATGCATCCGCCCGGGAAGACTACCGCTCTATGGACGGCAAGATGCCTTTGGCGCTCGTTATCGGAAGCGAAGGCAGAGGAATGGGCCGGCTTGTGAAAGAGAAATGTGATTTTCTCATTAAACTTCCGATGGCCGGAAAAGTCACGTCTCTGAATGCGTCGGTAGCGGCCGGCCTTCTCATGTATGAAGTCTACCGGAAGCGCAATCCTTTAGGGGAATAAAGACAGATGGACATCCTGTTAGTAGACGGATACAACATGATTGGAGCTTGGCCGCAGCTAAAGGATTTAAAAGCGAACAGTTTTGAAGAAGCGAGAGATGTACTGATCCAGAAGATGGCGGAATATCAGTCCTACACGGGAATCAGAGTCATTGTGGTGTTTGACGCACATCTGGTAAAAGGCATAGAGAAAAAACAAACGAATCACAGAGTCGAAGTGATTTTTACACGGGAGAATGAGACGGCGGATGAGCGGATCGAGAAGCTTGCCCAGGCGTTGAATAATATTGCGACACAGATTCATGTCGCAACCTCCGATTATACGGAGCAGTGGGCGATTTTCGGACAAGGGGCTCTCCGTAAATCCGCCCGGGAGCTTCTGAGGGAAGTGGATACGATAGAACGGCGGATTCAAAGGCGGGTTTCAAAGATCACTTCTGAAAAACCACCGGGTAAAATCGAGCTGTCCGAAGAGGTTTTGAAAACGTTTGAAAAGTGGCGCCGAGGCGGTCTGGATTAGGTTGACGCTTTTTCGCCCATTAATGTATAATATTTCTATCTACGTGCGCCGGGGGGATCGCAGTGAATCTACAGAACAGCAAGGGAAAGTTCAACAAAGTGCAATTTTGCCAGTTGGAGGACGAGCAGGTCATTGAAAAGGTTCATGTTGGGGATAGTGATGCGTTAGATTACTTGATTACGAAGTACCGTAATTTTGTACGGGCGAAAGCAAGGTCTTATTTTTTAATAGGGGCCGACAGAGAAGATATTGTACAGGAAGGGATGATAGGCTTATATAAGTCTATCCGAGACTTTAGAGAAGACAAGCTTACTTCATTTAAAGCTTTTGCAGAATTATGCATTACCCGCCAGATTATTACCGCAATAAAGACAGCTACCCGTCAGAAACACATTCCTTTAAATTCCTATGTTTCTTTAGACAAACCTATTTTTGATGAAGAATCTGACAGAACACTGCTTGATGTCATTTCAGGCGCTAAAACGTTAAATCCTGAAGAGATGATTATTAATCAGGAAGAATTTGATGATATCGAAATGAAAATGGGAGAACTGCTGAGCGATCTGGAGAGAAAGGTGCTTGTTCTGTACTTGGACGGAAGAAGTTACCAGGAAATTTCAGATGATTTAAACCGACACGTAAAATCAATCGATAATGCCCTGCAGCGCGTGAAGCGCAAGCTTGAAAAGTATTTGGAAATAAGAGAAATCAGTCTGTAGCGGGTTTCTGTGTCATATTGACAGAATTTTTCTGACTGTGCTATTTTATTAAGATAAATGATTGTTTAGGAAAAGGTGTAACGACATGAGAAAAAAGATTACGCTGGCATGCAAAACATGCGGAAATCGTAATTATACGACAATGAAAAGCTCTGCATCAGCGGCTGAGCGGTTAGAAGTTAAGAAGTACTGCAGCACTTGCAATTCACATACAGCTCATTTAGAAACAAAATAGTGTTCGCTTTTTAAATTGTGGAGGTCTTTTACATGCGCATGATGAGTTTCTTTAAAGATGTTGGGAAAGAAATGAAAAAGGTTAGCTGGCCTAAAGGCAAAGAGTTAACGCGCTATACGATCACGGTGATTTCAACGGTTATCTTTTTTGTTATCTTTTTTGCCCTCCTTGATACAGGAATTTCTCAATTAATTCGTTTAATAGTTGAATAATGATCAGCAATACGTGCTATAATAGATCATAATATCGTTTGCCAAAACCCGTTCAGCGGGTTTTTTATTGTGTTGAAAAAAGGATTCATAGGCTCTGAGCCTATTTTTTGTTTTACACTTCATTTTTAAATGCGGGGAGGGAAGGACTGCAGAGTCCTGATAGAATGGAAAAGAATTGGTATGTTGTTCATACGTATTCCGGTTATGAAAACAAAGTAAAAGCGAACCTTGAAAAACGTGTGGAATCAATGGGAATGCAGGATAAAATTTTCCGCGTTGTCGTCCCTGAAGAGGAAGAGACTGATATTAAGAACGGCAAGAAAAAAGTAGTCAAAAAGAAAGTGTTCCCGGGTTATGTGCTTGTTGAAATCGTCATGACTGATGATTCCTGGTATGTGGTCCGCAACACGCCGGGCGTTACCGGATTCGTCGGATCAGCCGGTTCAGGCTCAAAGCCGACTCCGCTTCTTCCTGGCGAAGCGGAAACCATCTTAAAGCGGATGGGCATGGATGAGCGGAAAACCGACATTGATTTTGAATTGAATGAGACAGTCAAAGTCATAGACGGACCTTTCGCCAACTTTACAGGATCAATTGAAGAGATTGATTATGATAAGAGCAAAGTGAAAGTATTCGTTAACATGTTCGGCCGTGAAACGCCGGTTGAGCTGGAATTTACCCAGATCGACAAATTGTAATGTGAAAAAACTTGAAATTGCTATATATTAATGATAATATAGCAAAGGTACGTCTTGGACTAATCCAAGGCAGCTAGCTTGATATTTCGTCATTCATATAAAGAATGAAACCTTGAGTGGGAGGGTTTACCCTATTACCACATCACGGACTTAAGGAGGTGTGTCTCGTGGCTAAAAAAGTAGTAAAAGTTGTAAAATTGCAAATTCCTGCTGGAAAAGCTAACCCAGCGCCGCCAGTTGGACCTGCACTAGGTCAAGCCGGTGTAAATATCATGGGATTCTGTAAGGAGTTTAACGCTCGTACAGCTGACCAAGCTGGTTTAATCATTCCTGTTGAAATTTCGGTTTACGAAGACCGTTCATTTACATTTATTACAAAAACTCCGCCTGCTGCAGTATTGCTTAAAAAAGCAGCTGGAATTGAGTCTGGTTCTGGTGAACCAAACCGTAATAAAGTGGCAACCGTTAAGCGCGATAAGGTTCGCGAAATCGCTGAAACGAAAATGCCTGACTTAAACGCAGCAGACGTTGAAGCGGCAATGCGCATGGTTGAAGGTACTGCCCGCAGTATGGGTATCGTTATCGAGGATTAATTTGTTTCTTGTCGGGTTGCGAGTTTTCACAAGTTCGCAACCCTTATTCGTGGGAGGTTATTCCGCTATAACCACATAAGGAGGAAATTTTAAAATGGCTAAAAAAGGTAAAAAGTACGTTGAAGTTGCGAAGCTTGTAGACCGTGCGAAAGCTTACGACGTCGCTGAAGCAGTGGCGCTTACTAAAAAAACAAACACAGCTAAATTCGACGCTACAGTTGAAGTTGCTTTTCGTTTAGGGGTTGACCCTCGTAAAAACGATCAGCAAATCCGCGGTGCAGTTGTACTTCCTAACGGAACTGGTAAAACTCAGCGCGTGCTTGTATTCGCTAAAGGCGAAAAAGCAAAAGAAGCTGAAGCTGCCGGTGCAGACTACGTCGGCGATTCTGATTACATCGCGAAAATCCAGCAAGGCTGGTTCGAATTCGATGTAATCGTTGCGACTCCTGACATGATGGGTGAAGTCGGTAAAATCGGCCGTGTGCTTGGACCAAAAGGTCTTATGCCAAACCCTAAAACAGGAACTGTTACATTCGAAGTAGAAAAAGCAATCGGCGAAATCAAAGCTGGTAAAGTAGAATACCGCGTTGACAAAGCTGGTAACATCCATGTTCCGATCGGAAAAGTTTCTTTCGAGGATGAAAAACTTGTTGAGAACTTCACAACAATGTATGATACAATCCTGAAAGCAAAACCGGCTGCGGCTAAAGGTGTTTACGTGAAAAACGTTGCCGTTACTTCTACTATGGGCCCTGGTGTCAAAGTAGACGCTTCTACTTTCAACGTAAAATAATATTTGACTTTAGATCAGCATTCTGATATGATTCAAAATGTTGTAAAATATAATATGTCATTTATACCGTAGACAGCAGGGGCCGTTGAGGCTTAATATCCTGCCGAGGTGTATATATATCACAGCTATTACGTTACGTATGCTTGTATATACAGCCTCCATGTCCACATGGAGGCTTTTTATATGAAATCGTCGTCACAGTCGTGATCACCTAGCGGTATAAGTGTTACACAAAATCTACAGGAGGTGTAACCATGAGCAGCGCAATTGATACAAAAAAAGTTGTTGTTGAAGAGATTGCTTCTAAACTGAAAGAAAGCAAATCAACGATCATCGTTGACTACCGCGGACTTAACGTTTCTGAAGTAACTGAACTCCGTAAACAGCTTCGCGAAGCTAACGTAGAGTTCAAAGTGTACAAAAACACAATGACTCGCCGTGCGGTTGAACAAGCTGAACTTGATGGTTTGAATGATGTCTTAACTGGACCGAATGCGATCGCATTCAGTACTGAAGATGTTGTCGCTCCGGCAAAAGTTCTTAACGAGTTCGCGAAAAATCACGAAGCTCTGGAAATCAAGGCGGGCGTTATCGAAGGAAAAGTATCTTCTGTTGAAGAAGTGAAAGCTCTTGCTGAACTTCCTTCACGCGATGGCTTACTTTCTATGTTGCTTAGCGTACTTCAAGCTCCAGTTCGCAACCTTGCACTTGCAGCTAAAGCAGTTGCAGACCAAAAGGAAGAACAAGGCGCTTAATCTGATTTTACCCTAAAATAAAACAAATGGAGGAATTTCAAATGGCTTTAAATATCGAAGAAATCATTGCTTCCGTTAAAGAAGCAACTGTACTTGAATTGAACGACCTAGTAAAAGCAATCGAAGAAGAATTTGGCGTAACTGCTGCTGCTCCTGTAGCTGTAGCTGGCGGAGCTGCTGCTGGCGGCGCTGCTGAAGAGCAAAGCGAATTCGACCTTATCCTTGCTGGTGCAGGTTCTCAGAAAATCAAAGTTATCAAAGTTGTTCGTGAAATCACTGGTCTTGGCTTGAAAGAAGCTAAAGAACTTGTTGACAACACTCCAAAACCACTTAAAGAAGGTATTGCGAAAGAAGAAGCTGAAGAGCTTAAAGCTAAACTTGAAGAAGTTGGCGCTTCTGTAGAAGTTAAGTAATCTTCACTTGCCTGTAGGGGAAGCTCGCTTTTATGAGGCGGGCTTTTTCTTTGCTTTTCTTTAAGTGCAATTAAAAAAGGAGGTTCTAATAATGAGTGAACACTATTATTCAGAAAAACCTTCAGTTAAAAGCGATAAACAGACATGGTCATTTACACTGCGGAACAGATCTTATACATTCACAAGTGACAGCGGCGTTTTCTCGAAAAAGGAAGTTGATTTCGGTTCGCGTGTCTTAATTGAAGCGTTTGAAGAGCCGGAGATCGATGGTGACTTCCTGGATGCAGGCTGCGGTTACGGCCCGATCGGTCTGTCGCTCGCCGGTGCATTTACAGACCGGACCGTGCACATGATTGACGTGAATGAAAGAGCCGTAGAGCTGTCAAATGAAAATGCAGAAAAAAACGGAATAAAAAACGTTCGGATTTATCAGAGTGATTTATTTTCAAATATTGATTCTGCTCAAACATTTGCTTCTATTCTTACAAACCCCCCAATCCGCGCCGGAAAAAAAGTTGTCCATGCCATTTTTGAAAAAAGCGCTGAGCATTTAAGGGCTTCAGGTGAATTGTGGATCGTTATACAGAAAAAACAGGGCGGGCCTTCTGCCATTGAAAAACTGAAGGAGCTTTTTGACGAAGTTTCTGTGGTTCAAAAAAAGAAAGGCTATTATATCATAAAAGCAAAAAAAGTTTGACTTGAATTTTCAGCTATGTTAATATTGTAAAATGCCAATGTATATATTTTGCATGATATGCTCAAATAATCATAGTGCATGTATAAATTATACAAACATGGAAATGCTAATAAAATCGGTATTTGTTTTTGGATGTGGTTTTCTTAATTAGAAACCCTTTTTTCTTTTGTCTTGTAAAAGTATTTCTTTATCGTAAGAGATGCTTATTACACATATAATACGCATGATTTGAGGGGTGAATCAGTTGACAGGTCAACTAGTTCAGTATGGACGACACCGCCAGCGCAGAAGCTATGCTCGCATTAGCGAAGTGTTAGAATTACCAAATCTCATTGAAATTCAAACCTCTTCTTATCAGTGGTTTCTTGATGAGGGTCTTAGAGAGATGTTTCAAGACATATCACCAATTGAGGATTTCACTGGTAACCTCTCTCTAGAGTTCATTGACTACAGTTTAGGAGATCCTAAGTATCCCGTTGAAGAGTCAAAAGAACGTGATGTGACTTACTCAGCTCCGCTAAGAGTGAAGGTTCGTTTAATTAACAAAGAAACTGGAGAGGTAAAAGACCAGGATGTCTTCATGGGTGATTTCCCTATTATGACAGATACCGGTACTTTTATCATCAACGGTGCAGAACGTGTTATCGTATCTCAGCTTGTTCGGTCTCCAAGTGTATATTTCAGTGGTAAAGTAGACAAAAACGGTAAAAAAGGTTTTACCGCGACTGTCATTCCAAACCGTGGCGCATGGTTAGAATACGAAACTGATGCGAAAGATGTTGTGTATGTCCGCATTGATCGCACACGTAAGTTGCCGGTTACGGTTCTTTTGCGTGCTCTCGGCTTCGGTTCCGACCAAGAGATTCTCGATCTCATTGGTGAGAACGAATATCTTCGCAATACACTGGATAAGGACAACACCGAAAACAGTGACAAAGCGCTTCTTGAAATCTATGAGCGCCTTCGTCCCGGAGAGCCGCCTACAGTAGAAAACGCAAAAAGCTTGCTGGATTCCCGTTTCTTCGATCCGAAGCGATACGACCTTGCGAATGTAGGACGCTATAAAATTAATAAAAAGCTTCATATCAAGAACCGCCTGTTTAACCAGCGCCTTGCAGAAACACTGGTGGATCCGGAAACCGGTGAAATTCTCGCTGAAAAAGGGCAGATTCTTGACAGAAGAACACTTGATAAAGTACTGCCATACTTAGAAAATGGAATCGGCTTCAGAAAACTTTATCCTAACGGCGGCGTTGTCGAGGATGAAGTGATGCTTCAATCCATTAAAATCTATGCTCCTACTGATGCAGAAGGAGAGCAGACGATCAATGTGATCGGCAATGCTTACATCGAAGAGGCGATTAAAAACATTACGCCTGCTGATATTATTTCTTCTATCAGCTACTTCTTCAACCTCCTGCACGGAGTGGGCGACACTGATGATATCGACCATCTCGGAAACCGCCGTCTGCGTTCTGTAGGTGAGCTCCTGCAAAACCAATTCCGTATCGGTTTAAGCCGGATGGAACGTGTCGTACGTGAAAGAATGTCTATTCAAGACACGAATACAATTACGCCGCAGCAGCTGATTAACATCAGACCTGTTATTGCGTCTATTAAAGAGTTCTTCGGAAGCTCACAGCTTTCTCAATTCATGGATCAGACGAACCCGCTTGCTGAATTGACGCACAAACGCCGTCTGTCAGCTCTCGGACCGGGCGGTTTGACACGTGAGCGCGCAGGTATGGAAGTACGTGACGTTCACTACTCTCACTACGGCCGTATGTGTCCGATTGAAACGCCTGAGGGCCCGAACATCGGTTTGATCAACTCATTGTCATCATTTGCGAAAGTAAACCGCTTTGGTTTCATTGAGACGCCATACCGCCGCGTTGATCCTGAAACAGGAAAAGTAACGCCTAGAATCGACTACCTGACTGCTGATGAAGAGGATAACTATGTCGTAGCCCAAGCGAATGCTAAGCTGAGCGATGACGGTTCTTTCTTGGATGACAGCATCGTAGCGCGTTTCAGAGGGGAAAACACCGTTGTAGCCCGCAACCGCGTGGATTACATGGACGTATCTCCTAAACAGGTTGTTTCTGCTGCGACAGCATGTATTCCGTTCTTGGAAAACGATGACTCGAACCGCGCCCTCATGGGAGCGAACATGCAGCGTCAGGCTGTGCCTTTGATGCAGCCGGAAGCTCCGATCGTCGGAACGGGTATGGAATACGTATCCGGTAAAGACTCCGGTGCAGCCGTTATTTGTAAACACCCTGGTATCGTAGAACGGGTGGAAGCGAAAAACGTATGGGTGCGCCGCTATGAAGAAATTGACGGCCAAAAAGTAAAAGGCAACCTGGATAAGTACAGCTTGCTGAAATTTGTCCGCTCCAACCAAGGTACGTGCTACAACCAGCGTCCGATTGTAAGTGTCGGCGATGAAGTAGTCAAAGGAGAAATCCTTGCTGACGGACCTTCAATGGAGCTTGGTGAACTTGCTCTCGGCCGCAACGTAATGGTCGGCTTCATGACATGGGACGGTTACAACTATGAGGATGCCATCATCATGAGTGAACGCCTTGTGAAAGATGATGTATACACATCTATTCACATTGAAGAATATGAATCAGAAGCACGTGATACAAAGCTTGGACCGGAAGAGATCACCCGCGATATTCCAAACGTAGGGGAAGACGCGCTTCGCAACCTTGATGACCGCGGAATTATCCGTATCGGTGCGGAAGTCAACGACGGAGACCTTCTCGTAGGTAAAGTAACGCCTAAAGGTGTAACTGAGCTTACGGCTGAAGAACGCCTTCTTCATGCGATCTTTGGAGAAAAAGCGCGTGAAGTCCGTGATACTTCTCTCCGTGTGCCTCACGGCGGCGGCGGAATTATCCACGACGTAAAAGTCTTCAACCGTGAAGACGGCGACGAACTTCCTCCGGGAGTGAACCAGCTTGTACGCGTATATATCGTTCAGAAACGTAAGATTTCTGAAGGTGATAAAATGGCCGGACGTCACGGAAATAAAGGGGTTATCTCGAAGATTCTTCCTGAAGAAGATATGCCTTACCTTCCTGACGGCACGCCGATCGATATCATGCTTAACCCGCTGGGTGTACCATCACGTATGAATATCGGTCAGGTATTAGAACTTCACATGGGTATGGCTGCCCGCTACCTCGGCATTCACATCGCGTCACCTGTATTTGACGGCGCGCGTGAAGAAGATGTGTGGGAAACACTTGAAGAAGCAGGCATGTCAAGAGACGCTAAAACAGTTCTTTATGACGGCCGTACGGGAGAACCGTTCGACAACCGTGTATCAGTCGGAATCATGTACATGATCAAACTGGCTCACATGGTTGACGATAAACTTCATGCCCGTTCTACAGGTCCTTACTCACTTGTTACGCAGCAGCCTCTCGGCGGTAAAGCCCAATTCGGCGGACAGCGTTTCGGTGAGATGGAGGTTTGGGCGCTTGAAGCTTACGGCGCAGCTTACACGCTTCAAGAAATCCTGACTGTGAAGTCCGATGACGTGGTCGGACGTGTGAAAACATATGAAGCCATCGTCAAAGGCGACAATGTTCCAGAGCCTGGTGTTCCGGAATCATTCAAAGTATTGATCAAAGAGCTTCAAAGCTTAGGTATGGACGTAAAAATCCTCTCAGGCGATGAAGAAGAAATAGAAATGAGAGATCTAGAAGACGAGGAAGATGCGAAACAGGCTGACGGCCTTGCATTATCAGGTGATGAAGCGCCGGAAGAAACAGCATCTCCAGACGTTGAACGTGACGCAGTAACGAAAGAATAGTCTCTGATTGATAAAGGCAAGTGACATCGGTTAATCCGAAGATAAAAAGGGAGGTAGGCCCCTTGCTAGATGTGAACAATTTTGAGTATATGAACATCGGTCTTGCTTCACCAGATAAAATCCGTTCATGGTCTTTTGGTGAAGTGAAAAAGCCTGAAACGATAAACTATCGTACGTTGAAACCTGAAAAGGACGGCCTGTTCTGCGAACGCATTTTCGGACCGACTAAGGACTGGGAATGTCATTGCGGCAAGTACAAGCGGGTTCGTTATAAAGGCGTAGTTTGTGACCGTTGCGGAGTTGAAGTAACGCGGGCTAAAGTCCGTCGTGAGAGAATGGGGCATATTGAACTGGCTGCCCCGGTTTCTCACATTTGGTATTTCAAAGGTATTCCGAGCCGTATGGGTCTTGTATTGGATATGTCACCGCGTGCGCTGGAAGAAGTTATTTACTTTGCTTCTTACGTCGTAACTGACCCGGCCAATACACCGCTCGAAAAGAAACAGCTTTTATCTGAAAAGGAATACCGTGCGTATCTGGATAAGTACGGAAACAAATTCCAAGCCTCTATGGGTGCGGAAGCCATTAATAAACTTCTGCAGGACATCGACCTTGTCAAAGAAGTTGATATGTTAAAAGAAGAGCTGAAGACTTCTCAAGGACAGCGCCGTACACGTGCGATCAAACGCCTTGAAGTGCTTGAAGCCTTCCGTAATTCAGGAAACAAGCCGTCTTGGATGATTCTCGACGTGCTTCCGGTTATTCCGCCTGAATTAAGACCGATGGTTCAGCTTGACGGCGGACGTTTCGCAACGTCTGACCTGAACGACCTTTACCGTCGTGTCATCAACCGTAATAACCGTTTAAAACGTCTGTTAGACCTCGGCGCGCCAAGCATCATCGTTCAGAACGAAAAACGTATGCTTCAGGAAGCGGTCGACGCTCTGATTGACAACGGACGCCGCGGCCGTCCGGTTACCGGACCGGGTAACCGTCCGCTTAAATCTCTTTCTCACATGCTGAAAGGGAAACAAGGGCGTTTCCGTCAGAACCTTCTCGGTAAACGTGTAGACTACTCAGGCCGTTCCGTTATCGTCGTAGGCCCGCATCTGAAAATGTATCAGTGCGGTTTACCGAAGGAAATGGCGCTTGAGCTCTTCAAGCCTTTCGTCATGAAAGAGCTTGTTGAAAAAGGCCTTGCTCACAATATCAAGAGCGCAAAACGCAAAATCGAACGCGTGCAGCCTGAAGTATGGGATGTACTTGAATCTGTCATTAAGGAGCATCCGGTCTTACTGAACCGTGCCCCTACTCTTCACAGATTAGGTATCCAGGCTTTCGAACCGACGCTTGTTGAAGGACGCGCCATCCGTCTTCACCCGTTAGTATGTACAGCTTATAACGCTGACTTTGACGGTGACCAAATGGCGGTTCACGTACCTTTATCAGCTGAGGCTCAAGCTGAGGCGCGCATTCTGATGCTTGCGGCCCAAAACATCTTGAACCCTAAAGATGGTAAACCGGTTGTTACGCCGTCTCAGGATATGGTATTAGGAAACTACTACCTGACGCTTGAGCGCGCCGGAGCAGTCGGCGAGGGTATGGTTTTCAAAAATACGGACGAAGCGCTTCTTGCTTATCAAAACGGTTATGTTCATCTTCATACGAGAGTAGCTGTTGCAGCGAACTCCCTTAAGAATGTGACATTTACTGAAGAACAGCGTTCAAAATTGTTAATTACAACTGTCGGTAAGCTCGTCTTCAATGAAATTCTTCCGGAATCATTCCCTTACATGAATGAACCAACGAAGAGCAACATTGAAGAGAAGACACCTGACCGTTTCTTCTTAGATAAAGGTGCTGACGTAAAAGCTGTGATTGCTGAGCAGCCGATCAACGCACCGTTTAAAAAAGGTATTTTGGGTAAAATCATCGCGGAAATCTTTAAACGATTCCATATCACGGAAACGTCTAAAATGCTTGACCGCATGAAAAACCTCGGTTTCAGATATTCAACGAAAGCCGGCATCACAGTAGGGGTTTCTGATATCGTCGTTCTCGATGATAAACAGGAAATCCTTGAAGAAGCACAAAGCAAAGTAGATAATGTTCTGAAACAGTTCAGACGCGGTTTAATCACCGAAGAAGAACGTTATGAAAGAGTCATTTCAATTTGGAGTTCAGCGAAAGATGTTATCCAAGGCAAACTGATGAAATCATTAGACGAAGTCAACCCGATCTACATGATGAGTGATTCAGGAGCCCGTGGTAACGCATCTAACTTTACACAGCTTGCGGGTATGCGCGGTCTGATGGCCAACCCGGCTGGACGAATCATTGAATTGCCGATTAAATCAAGTTTCCGTGAAGGTCTGACAGTATTGGAGTACTTTATCTCCACTCACGGTGCGCGTAAAGGTCTTGCCGATACCGCCCTGAAAACAGCTGACTCAGGTTACCTTACACGCCGTCTTGTTGATGTTGCGCAGGATGTTATCATTCGTGAAACAGATTGCGGAACAGACCGCGGTATTCTTGCAAAACCGCTCAAAGAAGGCACGGAAATCATCGAGCGTCTGGAAGAGCGTCTGATCGGACGTTTCGCCAGAAAACAGATCAAACATCCTGAAACGGGTGCTGTGCTCATTAACGAAAATGAATTGATCGATGAAGATAAAGCGCTGGAAATCGTTGAAGCCGGAATCGAAGAAGTGTGGATCCGTTCTGCGTTCACATGTAACACTCCTCATGGTGTATGTAAACGATGCTACGGACGAAACCTTGCAACCGGAACTGATGTTGAAGTCGGCGAAGCAGTAGGTATTATCGCCGCTCAATCTATCGGTGAGCCTGGAACACAGTTAACGATGCGTACGTTCCACACAGGCGGGGTTGCCGGAGACGATATCACACAAGGTCTTCCGCGTATCCAAGAGCTTTTCGAAGCGCGTAATCCGAAAGGTCAAGCGACGATTTCTGAGATTGACGGTACAATTGCCGAAATCAATGAAGTCCGCGACAAACAGCAGGAGATTGTTGTTCAGGGCGCTGTTGAGACCCGTTCATACACGGCACCTTACAACTCACGCCTGAAAGTGACTGAGGGTGATCAGATTACCCGCGGTCAAGTGCTGACAGAAGGTTCAATCGATCCGAAAGAACTTCTTAAAGTCACTGACCTGACAACGGTTCAGGAATATCTTCTGCATGAGGTTCAGAAGGTTTACCGTATGCAGGGGGTTGAAATCGGCGATAAACACGTAGAAGTAATGGTTCGCCAGATGCTTCGCAAAGTCCGTGTAATCGATGCCGGAGATACTGATGTTCTCCCTGGCACATTGCTTGATATTCACCAATTTACAGAAGCGAACAAAAAAGTGCTGCTTGAAGGCAATCGACCTGCTACAGGCCGTCCTGTCCTTCTCGGTATCACGAAAGCTTCACTCGAGACGGATTCATTCTTGTCTGCCGCATCATTCCAGGAAACAACACGCGTTCTTACAGATGCTGCGATTAAAGGCAAGCGTGATGAACTTCTCGGCCTGAAAGAGAATGTCATCATCGGTAAACTGGTTCCGGCCGGTACAGGTATGATGAATTACAGAAAAGTAAAACCTGTTTCAAACGTTCAGCCTTCGGAAGATATGGTTCCGGCTGAATAACAGAAACTGCTGCAGGAAAGGCTGTTTCGACAGCTTTTCCTCAGTATTACAATTATTCTGGCGGGGGACTGCACTAAAAAATGTCATACGTTGTTGACATCCGTCCCGCAGAGTGATAATATAACCAAGGTGCTCGAAATAAAACCTGTTACTTTGGAGGATATGTTTATGTCTTATGATAAAGTATCACAGGCCAAATCAATTATTATTGGTACGAAGCAAACAGTGAAAGCTCTAAAACGAGGTTCAGTGAAGGAAGTCGTCGTGGCAAAAGACGCGGATTCAGTTCTTACGGCTGGCGTTATCCAGCTTGCAAAGAACCAAAATACCGCTGTCTGTATGGTGGATTCCATGAAAAAGCTCGGCAAAGCCTGCGGAATTGAAGTGGGAGCAGCAGCTGTTGCCATTATGTTATAGCGTACTTTTTGTTTTTATATAAGATATCAATCTTGTGTAAAGACATTGTTTTTTGCCTAATGATGAACCACCTGGGTATGTGGGTTATAAAACGTAATGAAGGGAGGAACACAACATGCCTACAATTAATCAGCTAATTCGCAAGGGACGCGTGAGCAAAGTTGAAAACTCTAAGTCACCTGCACTAAACAAAGGATACAACAGCTTTAAAAAAGAGCACACTAACGTATCTTCTCCACAAAAACGCGGGGTATGTACTCGTGTCGGTACAATGACACCGAAAAAACCGAACTCAGCACTTCGTAAATATGCTCGTGTTCGTTTGACTAACGGAATCGAGGTTACTGCCTACATTCCTGGTATCGGTCACAACCTGCAAGAGCACAGCGTTGTACTGATCCGCGGCGGACGTGTAAAAGACTTACCGGGGGTACGCTACCACATCGTTCGTGGCGCGCTTGATACTGCCGGAGTTGAAAACCGTGCGCAAGGCCGTTCTAAATACGGTACGAAACGTCCTAAAGCAAAGTAATAACAATAAATCATTAAAACTATGAAGGGAGGATATTCAGATGCCACGTAAAGGTCCTGTAGCAAAAAGAGATGTTTTACCTGATCCGCTTTACAACTCTAAGCTGGTATCCCGCCTGATCAACAAAATGATGATCGACGGTAAAAAAGGTAAATCTCAAACAATCCTATACAAGTCATTCGATATCATTAAAGAACGCACTGGCAATGATGCAATGGAGGTTTTCGAACAAGCATTGAAAAACATCATGCCTGTACTTGAAGTAAAAGCACGCCGTGTAGGTGGAGCTAACTACCAAGTGCCTGTAGAAGTTCGTCCTGAACGCCGTACAACTCTTGGTCTTCGCTGGTTGGTTAACTATGCGCGTCTTCGCGGAGAAAAAACAATGGAAGAGCGCCTGGCTAACGAAATTCTTGATGCAGCTAACAACACTGGTGCTGCCGTTAAGAAACGTGAAGACACTCACAAGATGGCAGAAGCGAACAAAGCATTTGCTCACTACCGCTGGTAGGATTCATATAATCAAAATAATAATTCCCTAATAAGGAAGGAGAAATTACCCAATGGCAAGAGAGTTCTCCTTAGAAAAAACTCGTAATATCGGGATCATGGCTCACATCGATGCCGGTAAAACGACTACTACAGAACGGATCTTGTTCTACACAGGCCGTATCCACAAAATTGGCGAAACTCACGAAGGTGCTTCGCAAATGGACTGGATGGAGCAGGAACAAGAACGCGGTATCACAATCACTTCTGCAGCAACGACTGCACAGTGGAAAGGTTACCGTGTAAACATCATCGATACACCGGGACACGTAGACTTCACAGTTGAAGTTGAACGTTCACTCCGTGTACTTGATGGTGCGGTTGCCGTACTTGATGCTCAATCAGGTGTTGAGCCTCAGACAGAAACAGTATGGCGCCAAGCAACAACTTACGGAGTACCGCGCGTTGTATTTGTTAACAAAATGGACAAAATCGGCGCAGACTTCCTTTACTCTGTAGGCACTTTAAGAGACCGTCTTCAAGCTAACGCTCACGCAATTCAATTGCCGATCGGCGCTGAAGACAACTTCGAAGGTATCATCGACTTAGTAGAAAACGTTGCGTATTTCTACGAAGATGACCTTGGAACTCGTTCAGATGCGAAAGAAATCCCTGAAGAGTACAAAGAGCAAGCTGAAGAGCTTCGCAGCAGCCTGATTGAAGCTGTAGCTGAGCTTGATGAAGAGCTTATGGAAAAGTACCTTGAAGGTGAAGAAATCACTATCCCTGAACTGAAAGCTGCTATCCGTAAAGGTACACTGAATGTTGAATTCTACCCTGTACTTGTTGGTTCTGCTTTCAAAAACAAAGGTGTTCAGCTTGTACTTGATGCTGTTCTTGACTACCTTCCTGCGCCAACTGATGTTGCTGCAATCAAAGGTGTACGTCCTGATACAGATGAAGAGATCGTTCGTCATTCTTCTGATGAAGAGCCGTTCTCTGCACTTGCATTTAAAGTTATGACTGACCCTTATGTCGGTAAGCTGACATTCTTCCGCGTATATTCCGGTACACTTGATTCCGGTTCATATGTAAAGAACTCTACAAAAGGCAAGCGTGAGCGCGTAGGACGTATCCTTCAAATGCACGCTAACAGCCGTGAAGAGATCTCTACTGTTTACGCTGGAGACATCGCAGCTGCTGTAGGTCTAAAAGATACTTCTACTGGAGATACTCTATGTGATGAAAAGGATCTTGTAATCCTTGAATCAATGGAATTCCCAGAGCCTGTTATCGACGTAGCGATTGAGCCTAAATCAAAAGCTGACCAAGATAAAATGGGTATCGCTTTAGCGAAACTTGCTGAAGAAGATCCTACATTCCGTACACAAACTAACCCTGAAACGGGTCAAACAATCATCTCTGGTATGGGTGAGCTTCACCTTGATATCATTGTTGATCGTATGAAGCGTGAGTTCAAAGTTGAAGCTAACGTTGGTGCTCCTCAAGTTGCGTACCGTGAGACATTCCGTACCGGTGCAAAAGTTGAAGGTAAATTCGTACGTCAATCAGGCGGACGCGGTCAGTTCGGTCACGTTTGGATCGAATTTGAACCGAACGAAGAAGGCGCTGGCTTTGAATTCGAAAACGCAATCGTCGGTGGTGTTGTTCCTCGTGAATACATCCCAGCCGTACAAGCAGGTCTTGAAGACTCTCTTGAAAATGGTGTCCTAGCCGGATTCCCGCTAATCGACATCAAGGCGAAACTTTTTGATGGATCTTACCATGATGTTGACTCAAACGAAATGGCGTTTAAAGTCGCTGCTTCTATGGCATTGAAAAATGCAGTCAGCAAATGTAACCCAGTTCTTCTTGAACCAATCATGAAAGTTGAAGTTGTTATTCCTGAAGAATACATGGGAGACATCATGGGTGATGTTACTTCTCGTCGCGGACGCGTAGAAGGTATGGAAGCTCGCGGTAACGCTCAAGTTGTGCGTGCGATGGTACCTCTTGCTGAAATGTTCGGTTACGCTACTGCCCTTCGTTCTAACACGCAAGGACGCGGTACGTTCACAATGTTCATGGATCACTACGAAGAAGTGCCGAAGAGCATCGCTGAAGAAATTATCAAAAAAAATAAAGGCGAATAATTGATTTTGCCACTTAACTCAAGTATAACTACTATTGTAAGATGAGGAAGTGAGAGCTTGCTTTCACTTTCTATCACTCTATACATTACTAATTAAAAGCTCTTAAGGAGGATTTTAGAATGGCTAAAGAAAAATTCGACCGTTCCAAATCACATGCCAATATCGGTACAATTGGACACGTTGACCATGGTAAAACAACATTAACTGCTGCTATCTCAACAGTACTTCATAAGAAATCTGGTAAAGGTACAGCTATGGCGTACGATCAAATTGATGGTGCTCCAGAAGAACGTGAGCGCGGTATCACAATCTCTACTGCACACGTTGAGTACGAAACTGACACTCGTCACTATGCACACGTTGACTGCCCAGGACACGCTGACTATGTTAAAAACATGATCACTGGTGCTGCGCAAATGGACGGAGCTATCCTTGTAGTATCTGCTGCTGATGGCCCAATGCCACAAACTCGTGAGCACATCCTTCTTTCTAAAAACGTTGGTGTACCATACATCGTAGTATTCCTTAACAAATGCGACATGGTAGACGACGAAGAGCTTCTTGAGCTTGTTGAAATGGAAGTTCGCGATCTTCTTAGCGAATACGACTTCCCTGGTGATGATGTACCAGTTGTTAAAGGTTCTGCTCTTAAAGCTCTTGAAGGCGATGCTGAGTACGAAGAAAAAATTCTTGAACTTATGGCTGCAGTTGATGAGTACATCCCAACTCCAGAACGCGACACTGAAAAACCATTCATGATGCCAGTTGAGGACGTATTCTCAATCACTGGTCGTGGTACAGTTGCTACTGGCCGTGTAGAACGCGGACAAGTTAAAGTCGGTGACGAAGTTGAAATCATCGGTCTTCAAGAAGAAAACAGCAAAACAACTGTTACAGGTGTTGAAATGTTCCGTAAGCTTCTTGACTACGCTGAAGCTGGAGACAACATCGGTGCACTTCTTCGCGGTGTAGCTCGTGAAGACATCCAACGTGGACAAGTACTTGCTAAACCAGGTACAATCACTCCACACAGCAAATTCAAAGCTGAAGTTTACGTTCTTTCTAAAGAAGAGGGTGGACGTCATACTCCATTCTTCTCTAACTACCGTCCTCAGTTCTACTTCCGTACAACTGACGTAACTGGTATCATCAATCTTCCAGAAGGCGTAGAAATGGTTATGCCTGGAGATAACACTGAAATGATCGTTGAACTTATCTCTACAATCGCTATCGAAGAAGGAACTCGTTTCTCTATTCGTGAAGGCGGACGTACAGTTGGTTCAGGCGTTGTTTCTACAATCACTGAGTAATCGACTCGTTCAATAATGCGGGGTCCCTTATGGGGCCTCGTTTTTTTGTTTCCCTGCTGATTCCATGTATAATAGAACGTATACAAATTTTAGGAGCAGACCGATGAACGATAACTTCAAGAAAACCAATCGTATTTCAATGCTTCAGCAATTGCAGATTAATGGCAGTGAACAAACCATTATGATTAATGGTGATGACAGGAGTAGTCCGCTGCTTTTGTTTTTGCACGGCGGTCCCGGTACGCCTCAAATCGGTTATGCGAGAAAATACCAGAATGAGCTGGAAAAGCATTTCACCGTTGTGAACTGGGATCAGAGAGGGGCGGGTCTCTCTTATTCAAAGGAAATTCCGGGTTCATCTATGACTTTGGATCAGCTGACAGCTGACACCATTCATCTGACCGAACGCTTATGCAAGCAATTCAGCAGGCAAAAAATATATATCGCCGGCTATTCGTGGGGTTCAGTTTTGGCGCTTCAAGTTCTTCAAGAGAAACCTGATTTGTATTATGCGTATATCGGTATCAGTCAGGTGGTTAATATTCAAAAGGAAGAAACGGAAGCCTACCGGCTGATGATGGAATGGAGCAGGCAACACAAACATATCCTGCTGGGCAAGACGCTGAGCTTTATCGGAGCACCTCCATGGGAGAAACAGCTGCAGCGTACGCTGTTTCTGCTTTGTATTGAGATGAGGGGAGGGGGCTTTACCCATCATCCGATCGGCGCTCTTAAAGCAGGGGGGCGAATGCTGTTTGGTGAACCGTACGGTGTGAGAGGGAGCTTCTTAGCCGCGCGGGGACAAATGTTCAGCCTGAAACACCTGTGGGAGGATCTCATTTCCTTTGATGCCGGGGAATCAGTTTCTTCTATTGTAATACCGTGCTGTTTTATGTCAGGGAGATACGATTTGACGGTTCCGGGGACGACGTCTTATGAATATTATCAGAAGGTTGATGCGCCATATAAAGAATGGCATTGGTTTGAGAACTCAGCCCATTCGCCTCACTTGGAGGAACCGGATCGCTTTGCCGAAGTTGTCAGCCGGTTCGCATCGTTCCATCTCTGAAAGAAAACAGTCATATCCTTGATTAATCATGGTATCACCTGTATAATAATCAAAGTGTGAAAACCACAAGGTTCTTTAAATAAACCTTGCAACATGCGTCTATTTTCTGTATAATAGTGTATGTTGGTCTTTGACTGCGATGAAGTGAGAGGTTGCTGACACACCCGGCCGCTTTGCCATGGCAAGGTGATCAGGTTTTTCTCACGGAGAACTGTCTAACGTGATGTAGGCGAAAAGGAGGGAAAATAATGGCAAAACAAAAAATTCGTATTCGTTTAAAAGCATATGATCATAGAATCCTTGATCAATCTGCAGAGAAGATTGTTGAAACGGCAAAACGTTCTGGTGCCAGCGTATCTGGTCCGATTCCGTTGCCGACTGAAAAATCAGTTTACACAATCCTTCGTGCGGTGCACAAATACAAAGATTCTCGTGAGCAATTTGAAATGCGTACACATAAACGTTTAATCGACATTGTGAACCCAACACCACAAACTGTTGATGCTCTCATGCGATTAGACTTACCATCTGGTGTCGATATCGAAATCAAACTTTAATTCTAAAATATAGAATGATCTTAATAGGAGGTGTGACGAATGACCAAAGGAATCTTAGGAAGAAAAATTGGTATGACGCAAGTATTCGCAGAGAACGGTGATCTTATCCCGGTAACTGTTATTGAAGCAGCTCCAAACGTTGTTCTTCAAAAGAAAACAGCTGAAAATGATGGCTATGAAGCGATCCAGCTTGGTTTTGACGATAAGCGCGAAAAGCTTTCAAACAAACCGGAAAAAGGACACGTTGCAAAAGCGGAAACTGCTCCTAAGCGCTTCGTTAAAGAATTACGCGGCGTGGATATGGATGCGTATGAAATTGGTCAGGAAGTCAAGGTTGAAATTTTCTCTGCAGGAGAAATCGTAGATGTAACAGGAGTATCTAAAGGTAAAGGTTTCCAAGGTGCAATCAAGCGCCACGGACAATCTCGCGGACCTATGTCTCACGGTTCACGCTACCACCGTCGCCCTGGTTCAATGGGACCTGTAGATCCTAACCGTGTATTCAAAGGTAAACTATTACCTGGACGCATGGGCGGAGATCAAATCACTGTCCAAAACCTTGAAGTCGTAAAAGTAGATGCTGAGCGCAATCTTCTTTTGATTAAAGGTAACGTACCTGGTGCGAGAAAAGCTTTAATCACTGTTAAAAGTGCTGTTAAATCTAAATAAGTCTCTTAGGAAAGGAGGAAATTGATCATGCCAAAAGTAGCATTATACAACCAAAACGGTTCTACTGCTGGTGATATCGAATTAAACGCTTCTGTATTTGGAATTGAGCCAAATGAGAGCGTAGTATTCGACGCTATTCTTATGCAAAGAGCTTCCTTACGTCAAGGATCTCACAAAGTAAAAAATCGTTCTGAAGTACGCGGCGGAGGTCGCAAACCATGGCGTCAAAAAGGTACAGGTCGTGCCCGTCAAGGTTCAATCCGTTCACCGCAATGGCGCGGAGGTGGTGTCGTATTCGGCCCAACACCACGCAGCTATTCTTACAAATTACCTAAAAAAGTTCGCCGCTTGGCAATCAAATCAGTATTGTCTTCTAAAGTGAACGACAACAACATTATTGTTCTTGAAGATCTTACTCTTGATACGGTTAAAACAAAAGAAATGGCAGCTGTCCTTAAAGGATTATCTGTTGAGAAAAAAGCTTTAATCGTAACTGCGGATGCAAACGAAGCAGTATCTCTTTCTGCACGCAACATCCCTGGAGTTACAGTTGTTCAAGCTAACGGAATCAACGTGTTAGACGTTGTCAACCACGAGAAGCTTCTGATTACAAAAGCTGCGGTTGAAAAAGTAGAGGAGGTGCTTGCATAATGAAAGATCCTCGTGATGTTCTTAAGCGCCCCGTCATTACTGAACGTTCTGCTGATTTAATGACTGAAAAGAAATATACTTTTGAAGTTGATGTAAGAGCTAATAAAACAGAAGTGAAAGATGCAGTTGAAAGTATCTTTGGAGTGAAAGTTGACAAAGTCAACATCATGAACTACAAAGGGAAATCAAAACGTGTCGGCCGCTATACTGGTATGACTAGCCGTCGCAGAAAAGCGATCGTAAAACTTACTGCAGACAGCAAAGAAATCGAAATTTTTGAAGCTTAATTATCTGTAAAAAGAAGGAGGGAAATTCAAAATGGCGATTAAAAAGTATAAACCGACCTCTAACGGACGTCGTGGCATGACAACTTCAGATTTTGCTGAAATCACGACTGACCAGCCGGAAAAATCCTTGCTTGCGCCCCTTCACAAAAAAGGCGGACGTAACAACCAAGGTAAATTGACTGTACGTCACCAAGGTGGCGGACACAAACGCCAATACCGTGTTATCGACTTCAAACGCGATAAAGATGGTATACCTGGACGCGTTGCTACAGTTGAGTACGATCCAAACCGTTCAGCTAACATTGCACTAATCAACTATGTAGACGGAGAAAAACGTTACATTCTTGCTCCAAAAGGAATTCAAGTAGGTACTGAAATCATGTCCGGCCCTGAAGCTGACATCAAAGTAGGTAACGCACTTCCGCTTATCAACATCCCTGTTGGTACAGTTGTGCATAACATTGAATTAAAACCTGGTAAAGGCGGACAGCTTGTACGTTCAGCTGGTACATCTGCTCAGGTTCTTGGTAAAGAAGGCAAATACGTTCTTGTACGTCTTAACTCTGGTGAAGTTCGCATGATCCTTTCTGCTTGCCGCGCTTCTATCGGTCAAGTAGGTAACGAGCAGCACGAACTTATCAACGTTGGTAAAGCAGGACGCTCTCGCTGGAAAGGCATCCGCCCTACAGTCCGCGGTTCTGTAATGAACCCTAACGATCACCCGCACGGTGGTGGTGAAGGTCGCGCGCCAATCGGACGTAAATCACCAATGTCTCCTTGGGGCAAACCGACTCTTGGATTCAAGACACGTAAGAAAAAGAACAAATCTGATAAATTTATCGTACGTCGTCGTAAAAATAAATAACGGGGTTGTCTACGGTTCATTTCGGACCGTAGTGCAATCACGAAGGGAGGTTCCAAAATGGCTCGCAGCTTGAAAAAAGGACCATTTGTCGATGGACACTTGATGACAAAAATCGAGAAATTAAATGAAACGGACAAGAAACAAGTTGTAAAAACTTGGTCTCGCCGTTCAACTATTTTCCCACAATTTATCGGTCACACTATCGCAGTATATGACGGACGTAAACACGTGCCTGTATTCATTTCTGAAGACATGGTAGGCCACAAGTTGGGCGAATTCGCACCGACTCGTACTTACAAAGGCCACGCCAGTGACGATAAAAAAACAAGACGCTAAGAGAGGAGGCTTTTAAATGCAAGCTAAAGCTGTTGCAAGAACAGTCCGTATTGCTCCTCGTAAAGCACGTCTAGTAATGGACCTGATTCGAGGTAAGCAAGTAGGCGAAGCAGTATCTATCTTGAACCTAACTCCGAGAGCTGCTTCTCCGATCATCGAAAAAGTTTTAAAATCTGCTATCGCAAATGCTGAGCACAACTACGAGATGGACGCTAACAATCTGGTTATTTCTCAGGCATTTGTTGACGAAGGCCCAACGTTAAAAAGATTCCGCCCGCGTGCTATGGGACGTGCGAGCCAAATCAACAAACGTACGAGCCACATTACAATCGTTGTATCAGAAAAGAAGGAGGGATAAGTAGTGGGTCAAAAGGTAAATCCAGTCGGTCTTCGTATCGGAGTCATTCGTGATTGGGAATCTAAGTGGTACGCTGGTAAAGATTACGCTGACTTCCTGCACGAAGATTTAAAAATTCGTGAATTCATTAGCAAACGCCTTTCTGACGCTTCTGTTTCTAAAGTAGAAATCGAGCGTGCAGCAAACCGCGTTAACATTACGATCCACACTGCTAAGCCTGGTATGGTAATCGGTAAAGGCGGATCTGAAGTTGAAGCACTTCGTAAAGCCCTTAACAGCCTTACTGGCAAGCGTGTACACATTAACATTCTTGAAATCAAAAGAGCAGATCTTGATGCTCAGCTTGTAGCTGACAACATCGCTCGTCAACTAGAAAACCGTATTTCTTTCCGCCGTGCGCAGAAACAACAAATCCAACGCACTATGCGTGCTGGAGCACAAGGTGTGAAAACAATGGTTTCCGGCCGTCTTGGCGGAGCTGATATCGCTCGTTCTGAATACTACAGTGAAGGAACTGTTCCATTGCACACTTTACGTGCTGACATCGACTATGCAACATCTGAAGCTGACACAACTTACGGTAAGCTTGGTGTAAAAGTCTGGATCTATCGTGGAGAGGTTCTTCCTACTAAGAAGAAAACTGAGGAAGGAGGAAAATAATATGTTATTACCAAAACGCGTTAAATATCGCAGAGAGCATCGCGGAAAAATGCGCGGTCGCGCTAAAGGCGGTACTGAAGTACATTTTGGTGAGTACGGTATCCAGGCTCTTGAAGCTTCTTGGATCACGAACCGCCAAATCGAAGCTGCACGTATTGCGATGACTCGTTACATGAAACGTGGCGGTAAAGTTTGGATTAAAATTTTCCCTTCAAAACCTTACACTGCTAAACCGCTTGAGGTACGGATGGGTTCCGGTAAAGGGGCTCCTGAAGGCTGGGTAGCTGTTGTAAAACCGGGCAAAGTTTTATTTGAAATTTCTGGTGTGTCTGAAGAGGTAGCTCGTGAAGCTCTCCGTCTTGCATCTCACAAATTGCCAATTAAAACGAAGTTCGTAAAACGTGAAGAAATTGGTGGTGAATCAAATGAAAGCTAATGAAATTCGTGACCTTACCACTGCTGAAATTGAACAAAAAGTAAAGTCTCTTAAAGAAGAACTTTTCAATCTTCGCTTTCAATTAGCGACAGGACAACTTGAAAATACTGCTCGCATTCGTGAAGTGCGCAAAGCTATCGCGCGCATGAAAACTGTGATTCGTGAAAGAGAAATTGCTGCCAACAAATAATCACTGAGGGGAGGTCGTGAGCATGAGCGAACGTAACCAACGCAAAGTTTACCAAGGCCGTGTTGTTTCTGACAAAATGGATAAAACCATCACTGTTGTTGTTGAAACATACAAAAAGGATCCTATTTACGGTAAACGCGTAAAATACTCAAAGAAATTCAAAGCACATGATGAAAATAACCAAGCTAAAATCGGAGACATCGTAAAGATCATGGAAACTCGTCCATTATCTGCAACTAAGCGTTTTCGTCTAGTAGAAGTTGTCGAAGAAGCTGTTATTATCTAATAAAGTTCGGAATTCTTTTTCCGAAGGGAGGTAACAAATAATGATTCAACAAGAGACTCGTTTAAAAGTTGCTGACAACTCCGGTGCGCGTGAGGTACTTACTATTAAAGTTCTTGGCGGTTCTGGACGTAAAACGGCTAACATTGGTGATGTAATTGTTTGCACGGTTAAACAAGCAACACCAGGAGGCGTTGTCAAAAAAGGTGAAGTCGTAAGAGCTGTTATCGTTCGCACAAAAAGCGGAGCACGCAGATCTGACGGATCATACATCAGCTTCGATGAGAATGCATGTGTTATCATCCGTGACGACAAGAGCCCGCGTGGAACTCGTATCTTCGGACCGGTTGCCCGTGAATTACGTGAAAACAACTTCATGAAAATTGTTTCTCTGGCTCCAGAAGTTATCTAATGAAATAAATGCCTTACTCAAGGAGGTGCGATCAGGATGCATGTGAAAAAAGGCGATAAAGTAATGGTTATCTCTGGTAAAGATAAAGGCAAACAAGGTACGATCCTTGCTGCTTTCCCTAAAAAGGACCGCGTTCTAGTTGAGGGCGTAAACATGGTGAAGAAGCACTCTAAACCAACTCAAGCAAACCCTCAAGGCGGTATTTCTAATCAAGAGGCGCCAATTCATGTATCAAACGTTATGCCGCTCGATCCTAAAACAGGTGAAGTGACTCGCGTAGGATACAAAGTGGAAGATGGCAAAAAAGTTCGTGTTGCAAAAAAATCTGGGCAAGTCTTAGATAAATAGTATTTAAAGGAAGGGAGGTCTATCTCATGAACCGCCTTAAAGAAAAGTACAATAAAGAAATTTCACCTGCTTTAATGACGAAGTTCAACTACGACTCTGTTATGCAGGTGCCAAAAATCGAAAAAATCGTAATCAACATGGGTGTCGGTGATGCTGTTCAAAACGCAAAAGCAATCGACAGTGCTGTTGAAGAATTAACGTTTATCGCAGGTCAAAAACCTGTCGTTACTCGTGCGAAGAAATCAATTGCTGGATTCCGTCTTCGTGAGGGAATGCCTATCGGTGCGAAAGTAACTCTTCGCGGAGAGCGCATGTATGATTTCCTTGATAAACTTATTTCTGTATCTTTACCGCGTGTACGTGACTTCCGCGGGATTTCTAAGAAATCTTTCGACGGTCGCGGAAACTACACTCTTGGTATCAAAGAACAGTTAATCTTCCCTGAAATTGACTACGATAAAGTAACAAAGGTTCGCGGAATGGACATCGTTATCGTAACGACTGCTAACTCTGACGAAGAGGCTCGTGAGCTATTAACTCAAGTAGGTATGCCGTTCCAGAAATAATCAATGAAAGGGAGGCGAAATCGTGGCTAAAAAGTCAATGATTGCGAAACAACAACGTACACCAAAGTTTAAAGTGCAAGAGTACACTCGCTGTGAACGCTGCGGACGTCCGCACTCAGTCATTCGTAAATTTAAACTTTGCCGTATTTGTTTCCGTGAGCTTGCATATAAAGGACAAATTCCTGGCGTGAAAAAAGCCAGCTGGTAATCCCCAAGAATGGGAAGGAGGTAATTATATAATGGTTATGACAGATCCAATTGCAGATATGCTGACTCGTATTCGCAATGCAAACATGGTACGTCATGAGAAGCTTGAAATTCCTGCTTCTAAATTGAAAAGAGAAATTGCTGACATTTTAAAGCGTGAAGGTTTCATTCGTGACGTTGAGTTCGTAGAAGACAGCAAACAAGGTATCATCCGCGTTTTCTTGAAATACGGACAAAACAACGAGCGCGTTATCACTGGTCTTAAAAGAATCAGCAAACCAGGTTTGCGTGTATACGCTAAATCAAATGAAGTACCTCGCGTACTTAACGGTCTTGGAATCGCGATTATTTCTACATCACAAGGTGTTTTAACGGACAAAGAAGCCCGTGCAAAACAAGCTGGTGGAGAAGTTCTAGCATACGTTTGGTAAGAAGTTTAACAAGAATGGAGGTGTTTTAGTATGTCTCGTGTAGGTAAAAAACTGCTTGAGATCCCTTCTGGAGTTACAGTAACGCTGAACGAAGGCAACACTGTAGCTGTAAAAGGACCAAAAGGAGAATTAACTCGTACTTTCCATCCTGATATGGAAATCAAAATTGAGGACAACGTGCTTACAGTTACTCGTCCTTCTGATCACAAAGAGCACCGTGCGCTGCATGGTACGACTCGCAGTCTGCTTGGAAACATGGTTGAAGGCGTATCTAAAGGATTTGAAAGAGGTTTGGAATTAGTCGGTGTCGGTTATCGTGCGGCTAAATCCGGAAACAAACTTGTTTTAAACGTTGGATACTCTCACCCTGTTGAGATCGTTCCTGAAGAGGGCATCGAAATCGAAGTTCCTTCTCAAACTAAAGTAGTTGTAAAAGGTACAGACAAAGAGCGTGTAGGAGCTATCGCTGCTAACATCCGCGCTGTACGTTCTCCAGAGCCTTACAAAGGTAAAGGAATCCGCTACGAAGGTGAAGTTGTTCGCCGTAAAGAAGGTAAATCTGCTAAGTAAGACCGCTTAAAGTGAAGAAAGGAGTGACCTAAGGATGATTACGAAAACTAGCAAAAATGCTGCTCGTCAAAAAAGACATGCCCGTGTTCGTGCTAAACTTTCAGGCACAGCTGAAAGACCTCGTCTGAATGTGTTCCGTTCAAACAAACACATTTATGCTCAAATCATCGATGATGTAAATGGCGTTACACTTGCTAGTGCCTCTACTCTCGATAAAGATTTGAACGTGGAAAGCACTGGTGACAGCGCTGCTGCTGCTAAAGTCGGTGAACTCGTTGCGAAACGCGCTTCTGAGAAAGGTGTTTCTGACGTAGTATTTGACCGCGGCGGATACTTATACCATGGACGTGTAAAAGCTCTGGCCGATGCAGCTCGTGAAGCCGGACTGAAATTTTAATAAAAAAAGGAGGGACACATGATTATGCGTCGTATTGACCCAAGCAAATTAGAGTTAGAAGAACGCTTAGTTACGGTTAACCGCGTAGCGAAAGTTGTTAAAGGTGGTCGTCGTTTCCGTTTCGCAGCTCTAGTCGTTGTCGGTGACAAAAACGGTCACGTAGGTTTCGGTACTGGTAAAGCACAAGAAGTACCTGAAGCAATCCGCAAAGCTGTTGAAGATGCGAAAAAGAATTTGATTGAAGTACCAATGGTTGGAACTACGATTCCACACGAAATCATCGGACGTTTCGGTGCAGGCAATATCTTGTTGAAACCTGCTTCTGAAGGTACTGGAGTTATCGCTGGAGGCCCTGTACGTGCGGTACTTGAGCTTGCTGGCGTTGCTGATATCCTTTCTAAGTCTTTAGGTTCTAACACACCGATCAACATGATCCGTGCAACACTTCAAGGTTTAAGTGAGCTTAAACGTGCCGAAGAGGTTGCGAAGCTTCGTGGAAAATCTGTAGAAGAACTGTTAGGATAAGGAGGGAACATTAATGGCTAAATTAGAAATTACCCTCAAACGCAGTGTAATCGGTCGCCCGGAAGATCAGCGCGTTACTGTAAGAACACTTGGTTTAAAGAAAACAAACCAAACTGTCGTTCATGAAGATAACGCTGCGATCCGCGGTATGATTAATAAAGTATCTCATCTAGTTTCTGTTAAAGAACAATAAAAATAAATTATAGGCTAAGGAGGTGTCCTAATGAAACTTCATGAATTAAAGCCTTCAGAAGGTTCACGTAAAGTACGCAATCGCGTAGGTCGTGGTATTGGTTCTGGTAACGGTAAAACAGCTGGTAAAGGTCACAAAGGTCAAAACGCTCGTTCTGGCGGCGGTGTACGCCCTGGATTCGAGGGGGGACAAATGCCTTTATTCCAACGTCTTCCTAAGCGCGGTTTTACAAACATCAACCGTAAGGAATACGCTATTGTGAACGTAGACAAATTGAACGGTTTTGCGGAAGGAACGGAAGTCACTCCTGAACTTCTTCTTGAGACTGGTGTTATTAGCAAACTTAATGCAGGAGTAAAGATTCTTGGCAACGGTAAATTAGAGAAAAAATTAACTGTAAAAGCCAATAAATTCTCTGCTTCTGCGAAAGAAGCTGTTGAAGCTGCTGGCGGTACAGCTGAGGTGATCTAACTTGTTTAAGACAATCTCCAACTTTATGCGTGTGAGTGATATTCGGAATAAAATCATTTTTACATTACTCATGCTTATCGTCTTTCGCATAGGTGCGTTTATCCCTGTGCCATATGTAAATGCTCAGGCGTTGCAGACACAAAGTTCGATGGGGGTTTTTGATCTCCTTAACACATTTGGCGGCGGTGCGCTTTATCAGTTCTCCATTTTTGCGATGGGAATTACACCTTACATCACTGCTTCGATCATCATTCAGCTGCTTCAGATGGATGTTGTGCCGAAGTTTACCGAGTGGTCTAAGCAAGGTGAAGTCGGCCGCCGTAAATTAGCTCAGTTCACGAGATATTTTACGATTGTGCTTGGTTTTATCCAGGCATTAGGTATGTCTTACGGGTTTAACAACCTGGCAAACGGTATGCTGATTGAAAAATCCGGCATATCGACATATCTGATTATTGCTTTAGTACTCACTGGAGGAACTGCTTTTTTAATGTGGCTGGGAGAACAAATTACTTCCAATGGAGTAGGTAACGGAATTTCGATCATCATCTTCGCGGGGATTGTGGCTAGTATTCCGAAAACTGTTGGGCAGATTTATGAGACTCAATTTGTCGGCAGCAGCGATCAGCTGTTTATTCATATTGTGAAAATCGCTTTACTGGTGATTGCGATTTTGGCCGTTATTGTTGGTGTTATTTTCATTCAGCAGGCCGTACGCAAAATCGCGATTCAATATGCAAAAGGGCAAGGTCGTTCACCTGTTGGCGGAGGCCAGTCAACTCACCTTCCGCTTAAAGTGAATCCGGCAGGGGTTATTCCGGTAATCTTTGCGGTTGCGTTCCTTATTACGCCGCGTACTATCGCGTCATTTTTCGGAGAAAACGATGTGACAAAGTGGATTCAAGCCAACTTTGACAATACACATCCGGTGGGCATGACGGTTTATGTCGCATTAATTATCGCCTTTACGTACTTCTATGCTTTTGTGCAGGTAAACCCTGAACAAATGGCTGATAACCTTAAAAAACAGGGTGGCTATATCCCGGGGGTTCGTCCAGGGAAAATGACTCAAGATAGAATTACGAGCATTTTGTATCGACTTACGTTTGTGGGTTCTATATTCTTAGCCGTGATTTCCATTCTTCCTATCTTTTTCATTCAATTCGCTGGATTGCCTCAAAGTGCACAGATTGGCGGAACATCATTGTTAATTGTCGTCGGGGTAGCCTTGGAGACAATGAAGCAGCTGGAGAGCCAGTTAGTGAAACGTAATTACCGAGGATTTATGAAAAATTAGAGGACTGGTTTTAACCATTCCTCTAAATAAGAGAGGACGGGGGAAATCCGAATGAACTTAGTCTTAATGGGACTTCCTGGAGCCGGTAAAGGCACACAGGGAGAACGAATTGTTGAGGATTATGGGATACCTCATATCTCAACGGGAGATATGTTCCGTGCTGCTATGAAAGAAGAAACACCACTCGGACTCGAAGCAAAGTCTTATATTGATAAAGGCGAGCTCGTACCGGACGAAGTCACAATCGGCATTGTCAAAGAAAGACTCGGCAAAGATGATTGTGAAAGAGGTTTTCTTCTGGACGGATTTCCGCGAACAGTCGCTCAGGCTGAAGCTCTTGAAAACATTCTTGAGGAATACGGCAAGCCGATTGATTATGTCATTAACATTAAAGTAGACAAAGACTCTTTAATGGAACGTTTGACTGGACGCAGAATTTGCAGTGTTTGCGGCACAACCTATCATTTGGTTTTCAATCCGCCGAAAACGCCGGGTGTTTGTGATAAAGACGGAGGAGACCTTTATCAACGGGCAGATGATAATGAGGAAACCGTCTCAAAACGGCTTGAGGTCAACATGAAGCAGACTCAGCCTTTACTCGATTTTTATTCTGAGAAAGGGTATCTTGTCAACGTCAATGGCCAGCAGGACATTAACGACGTGTACAAAGATGTGAAAGAGCTTCTTGGAGGATTGAGCAAATGATTATCTGTAAGACCCCTCGTGAGCTTAGCATCATGCGGGAAGCAGGGCGAATCGTGGCTTTGACTCATGAAGAGATGAAAAAGCACATTAAACCAGGAATCTCGACAAAAGAATTGGATCAAATTGCCGAACGTTTTATTGAGAAGCAGGGTGCAATCCCATCTTTTAAGGGGTATAATGGGTTTCGCGGGAGCATCTGTGTATCAGTTAATGAAGAACTCGTTCACGGAATTCCCGGTAAAAGGGTTTTGCGTGACGGTGACATTATCAGCATTGATATCGGTGCTAAATTAAATGGTTATCATGGTGACTCTGCTTGGACATATCCGGTAGGAAACATCAGTGATGATGATAAACGACTGCTGGAAGTGACAGAGGAGTCTTTATATAAAGGCTTGAAGGAAGCAAAACCAGGTGAACGTTTGTCGAATATTTCCCACGCAATACAAACGTATGTCGAAAATGAGCAGTTTTCAGTTGTTAGGGAGTATGTCGGACATGGTGTTGGTCAAGACTTGCATGAGGATCCGCAAATACCTCATTACGGTCCGCCAAACAAAGGACCTAGGCTGAAGCCTGGTATGGTTCTCGCTATAGAACCGATGGTTAACGCTGGCAGCCGGTATGTGAAAACATTGGCTGATAACTGGACGGTTGTAACGGTAGATGGGAAAAAGTGTGCTCATTTTGAACATACGATTGCGATTACGGAAACGGGTTTTGATATACTGACAAAAGTCTAGATGATGAAATGAGTTCCATGACACATGTTTTTCATTCCGCACCTGGGCAGATTGTAGTTTTACAATTGGTCGGAAGAAAAACCGGCTAGCTGCTGTCATCGGAAGGAAGATTCATCATCGTGTACTAAAGCAGACGGAGAAAAGCGTACATTTCATTCTCCTTAGAAAAAGAATATCAATCATTCACCCTTTATGATTGCGTATCTCCGGAAGTTCAGAACAGTATAAACGAAACAGGGCGTGTGACAAACGGATAACTGAGATTTTCTCTTTTGAAATTTGTCAGAGAGCAAGTTACTGATTTGAAGAAGGGAGAACACTTGAATGGCGAAAGACGATGTAATTGAAGTGGAAGGTACGATTGTCGAAACACTGCCAAACGCGATGTTCAAAGTTGAACTCGAAAATGGCCATACGGTTTTGGCTCACGTATCTGGTAAAATCCGCATGCACTTCATTCGCATTTTACCTGGAGACAAAGTTACGGTAGAATTATCTCCATATGACTTAACTCGTGGCAGGATTACGTACCGTTACAAATAAAGCACTCCGGAAACTGAAGGAGGTTGGAAACACATGAAAGTGAGACCATCAGTTAAACCAATCTGCGAGAAATGTAAAGTTATTCGCAGAAAAGGAAAAGTAATGGTGATCTGTGAAAATCCAAAGCATAAACAAAAACAAGGATAATTAATAAGGAGGTGCCCAGAGAATGGCTCGTATTGCTGGTGTAGATATCCCACGTGACAAACGTGTTGTTATTTCTTTAACATATGTCTTCGGAATTGGCCGCACAACGGCTCAGCAAGTCTTGAAAGAGGCTGGTGTTTCTGAAGATACTCGTGTGCGTGATCTTACTGAAGAAGAACTTGGTAAAATCCGTGATGTTATTGACAAACTGAAAGTAGAAGGTGACCTTCGCCGTGAAGTTTCTCTTAACATCAAGCGTCTGATCGAAATCGGAAGCTACCGCGGAATCCGCCATCGCAGAGGTTTGCCTGTTCGCGGACAAAACTCTAAAAACAATGCGCGTACTCGTAAAGGTCCGCGTCGTACTGTAGCTAACAAGAAAAAATAAGTAAGGGAGGTACCTAAACAATGGCTGCTGCTCGTAAACAAAACACGCGTAAACGTCGCGTGAAAAAGAATATTGAGTCAGGAATCGCTCATATTCGTTCAACTTTCAACAACACGATCGTTACGATCACTGATACTCATGGTAATGCTATTTCTTGGTCAAGTGCCGGAGCTCTAGGATTCAGAGGTTCTCGTAAATCGACTCCTTTTGCTGCGCAAATGGCTGCTGAAACAGCTGCTAAAGGTTCAATCGAACACGGACTTAAAACTCTTGAAGTAACTGTTAAAGGACCAGGTTCTGGCCGTGAAGCTGCAATCCGTGCTTTACAAGCTGCCGGACTTGAAGTTACAGCTATCAGAGACGTAACTCCTGTTCCTCATAATGGATGCCGTCCACCAAAACGTCGCCGCGTGTAATTTGTTTGTATAGATTTTGTGTCCCTGTCAATAATGGGTTATGATACAGTTATTTATGAAACGAATGCACCGACTCGTTGCCTGAGCACATACGGGACTAAACAATGGGGAATTTCGGATGGAATCTCATATGATTCTATTCGAGGTTTCGACGTTTTGAAGGAGGGTTTTAAGTAATGATCGAGATTGAAAAACCAAAAATCGAAACGGTTGAAATCAGCGACGATGCCAAATTTGGTAAGTTTGTCGTAGAGCCGCTTGAGCGTGGATATGGTACAACTCTGGGTAACTCCTTACGTCGTATCCTCTTATCCTCACTCCCTGGTGCCGCTGTAACATCGATCCAGATAGATGGTGTACTGCACGAATTCTCGACAATCGAAGGCGTTGTGGAAGATGTTACAACGATAATCTTGCACATTAAAAAGCTTGCATTGAAAATCTACTCTGATGAAGAGAAGACGCTTGAAATTGATGTACAGGGCGAAGGAACTGTCACAGCAGCTGATATTACACACGACAGCGATGTTGAAATCCTTAATCCGGATCTTCATATCGCGACTCTTGGTGAGAATGCGAGTTTCCGAGTTCGCCTTACTGCACAAAGAGGACGTGGGTATACACCTGCTGATTCGAACAAAAGAGACGATCAGCCAATCGGCGTGATTCCGATCGATTCAATCTTTACGCCAGTTTCTCGTTTATCTTATCAGGTAGAAAACACTCGTGTAGGCCAGGTTGCAAACTATGACAAACTTACACTTGATGTTTGGACTGACGGAAGCACTGGACCGAAGGAAGCAATTGCTCTCGGTTCAAAGATTTTAACTGAACACCTTAATATATTCGTCGGTTTAACTGACGAAGCTCAGCATGCTGAAATCATGGTTGAAAAAGAAGAGGATCAAAAAGAAAAAGTTCTTGAAATGACGATTGAGGAACTTGATCTTTCTGTCCGTTCTTACAACTGCTTGAAGCGTGCGGGCATTAACACGGTTCAAGAACTTGCGAACAAGACGGAAGAAGATATGATGAAAGTTCGCAACCTGGGACGCAAATCACTTGAAGAAGTGAAAGCGAAACTTGAAGAACTTGGACTCGGCCTTCGCAAAGACGATTGATCTAGTTTCCATGTGAACTAGGATTTTCGTGTGTTTTTTAATTAGAAACAGCATTCCATTAAAGGAGGGGACATCACATGTCATACAGAAAACTAGGACGTACGAGTTCACAGCGTAAAGCTATGCTTCGTGATCTTACAACAGATTTGATCATCAACGAAAGAATTGAAACAACTGAAACACGTGCGAAAGAACTTCGCTCTGTTGTTGAAAAGATGATCACTCTTGGTAAGCGCGGTGACTTGCATGCTCGTCGTCAAGCTGCTGCATACATTCGCAACGAGGTTGCTAATGAAGAAAATAACCAAGATGCACTTCAAAAATTATTCTCTGACATTGCAACTCGTTACGAGGAGCGCCAAGGCGGATACACACGTATTATGAAGCTTGGTCCTCGCCGTGGTGACGGTGCACCAATGGCAATCATCGAATTGGTTTAATCACATATTTTTGTGTATCTAAAGAAGGGCGGGACAGTTTCTAACTGGATCTATGCCCTTTTTTTAGATATCAGAACTTTTTATCATGAGACAGAAAAGCAGAGCTATAGCTGAGAGGAGGTCAGGCGCCCGTGGATCAAAAACAGCTTATATCCGTAAAAGACATTCTATTCCGCTACCGCAAAGATGCAGTAAGACCGGCGCTGGACGGTGTGAGTCTGGAGGTATATGAAGGAGAATGGCTTGCTATCGTAGGTCACAACGGTTCAGGGAAGTCGACTTTGGCCAGAGCGCTGAACGGGCTGATTTTGCCTGAGGCCGGAGAAATTGATGTCGGCGGCATCAAGCTGACTGAGGATACCGTGTGGGATGTGCGAAAAAAAATAGGGATGGTCTTTCAGAATCCCGATAACCAATTTGTCGGAACGACTGTTCGCGATGATGTGGCTTTTGGTTTAGAAAACAATGGTGTTCCGCGCGAAGAAATGATTGAGAGAGTAGATTGGGCTGTCACACAAGTCAATATGCAGGATTTTCTTGATCAAGAGCCGCACCATCTCTCCGGAGGTCAAAAACAAAGAGTGGCGATCGCGGGAATTATTGCCGCGCGTCCTGATATTATGATTTTGGATGAAGCGACATCCATGCTTGACCCGATTGGGAGAGAAGAAGTCCTTGATACTGTCAGACGCTTAAAAGATCAGGGCATGGCCACCGTCATTTCGATAACACATGACCTGGAAGAAGCCGCAAGGGCGGACAGGATCATTGTGATGAACGGCGGCAGGAAATATGCAGAGGGCACGCCTGAAGAGATTTTTAAATTAAATGAAGACTTGGTTCGCATCGGTCTTGATTTGCCTTTCTCATTCCAGCTCAGCCTGCTTTTGAAAGAAAGCGGACTGGCGTTAACGAAAAACCATCTGACTCAGGAAGGGCTGGTGAATGAGCTGTGGACATTAAAATCAAAGATGTAGAACACCGCTATCAAATGAAGACACCGTTTGAACGGCTTGCTCTGTATGATATCAATGCCGTGATAAAAGAGGGCAGCTACGTTGCCGTCATCGGACATACAGGGTCGGGCAAATCGACGCTCCTGCAGCATTTAAACGGTTTGCTGAAACCGACTAAAGGACAGCTTGAGCTCGGGAGCACGATTCTGGCAGCCGGTAAAAAGAATAAAGACCTTAAGCCTCTGAGAAAAAAAGTCGGAATCGTTTTCCAATTTCCCGAACATCAGCTGTTTGAAGAGACTGTGCTGAAGGACATCGCATTCGGACCGATGAATTTCGGTGTAAAAAAAGAAGACGCTGAACGGAAAGCAAAAGAAATGCTGGGGCTTGTGGGCCTTCCGGAAGACATTTTGGATCGTTCACCGTTTGAGCTCAGCGGCGGCCAGATGCGCAGAGTGGCGATTGCCGGCGTTCTCGCGATGGAGCCGGAAGTGCTGGTTTTGGATGAACCGACAGCCGGTCTTGATCCGAGAGGGCGCCAGGACATTATGGACATGTTCTATGCGCTTCATCAGCGGGGAAACCTGACTACCGTTCTCGTCACCCACAGCATGGAGGACGCCGCCCGCTATGCTGACAAAATGATCGTCATGCACAAAGGCACCATTAAAGCGACGGGGAGTCCGCGTGACTTGTTTGTAAAAGGTGAAGAGATGGCCGAAATGGGACTGGATCTTCCTGAGTCGGTGAAGTTTCAGAGACGGCTTGAGGAGGCTCTCGGAGTTAAGTATGAAAAACCCATGCTGACCCTGCAGGATGCCGCGAGCGAAATTAAGGCTTTCTTTCAGGAGGAAAAGGACCAATGATGGACAGCATGATTATCGGAAAGTATGTTCCCGGATCATCGCTTATTCACCGATTGGACCCGCGAACAAAACTTGTCAGCATCTTTCTTTTTGTATGTATCGTTTTTTTGGCAAACAACGTACAAACGTATGCTTTGCTCGGTTTGTTTACATTCGGGGTGATCGCCTTAACACGAGTGCCGTTCAGCTTTTTGCTGAAAGGGCTTAAGCCGATTATCTGGATTGTGGCGTTTACCTTTTTATTACACATTTTCATGACGCATGAAGGATCTGTCATTTTTCAGCTTGGCTGGTTTAAAGTGTATGAGGGCGGACTTATACAGGGGATTTTTATCTCCCTCCGTTTCGTTTACCTTATCTTTATGACAACGCTGCTGACGCTGACAACAACGCCGATTGAAATAACGGATGGAATGGAGCAGCTCTTGAATCCTTTTAAAAAGGTGAAGCTGCCCGTACACGAACTCGCATTGATGATGTCGATATCATTGCGATTTATCCCGACATTGATGGAAGAGACAGATAAAATCATGAAGGCGCAAATGGCGAGGGGTGCGGACTTTACAAGCGGCCCGGTGAAAGACAGAATCAAAGCGGTTGTTCCGCTGCTTGTCCCGCTGTTTGTCAGCGCCTTTAAACGCGCGGAAGAGCTTGCGGTCGCCATGGAGGCGAGAGGCTACCAGGGCGGTGAGGGGAGAACGAAATACAGAAAGCTCGTCTGGACCGGAAAGGATACCGGAGCCATTCTGCTCATCATCGTATTAGCCGTGTTATTGTTTTTCTTAAGAAGTTAGAGGTGCTGCTGAATGAGAGTGAAATGTACCATTGCTTATGACGGGCATTTATTTAACGGATATCAGGTTCAGCCTGGAAAGCGGACCGTTCAAAGTGAATTGGAAAAAGCGCTGGCCGTCATCCATAAAACGGACGGCAGGGTGCCTGTCATCTCATCCGGCCGCACGGACAGCGATGTTCATGCTGCCGGGCAGGTTATTCATTTTGATACGCCGCTGTCCATCCCGGCTGAGAAATGGCCGTTTGCGCTCAATGCCCTGTTGCCTGATGATATTGCGGTCAAAACAGCAGAGATTGCGGATGATGGGTTCCATGCACGATTTAGCGCAGTCCAAAAGGAATATCGCTACTTTGTATATACGGAGAAACACCCGGACGTATTTAAACGACATTACGCTTACCATTTTGCATATCAGCTTAATGTGCAGAAAATGAGGGAAGCTTCAAGGCACCTCATCGGGACACATGATTTCACAAGCTTTTGCGCGGCTGATACCGCGGTTCAGGATAAGGTCAGAACGATTTACGAGCTGGATTGGACTGAGACCGGAGACGGCCTGCAGATGCGGATCACCGGAAACGGTTTTCTCTATAATATGGTCAGAATCATTGCCGGAACGTTATTGGATACAGGAGCTGGAAAATTTTCTCCCGATGATGTAAAAGCAATGCTCGAAGCGAAGGATCGCGAAGCCGCGGGGCGCACCGCACCGGGGCACGGGCTGTATTTATGGAGCGTTTGCTATGACAACTAAACCAGGTGTAACATTTTCTTGACAGAGTCTGCATAAAGTTATAAGATATCATATGGTATGTATTTCAACCCCACGATAAGCCCCGGAACTTATTGTGTTGTGAAATAGAACGTAACAGAAGTTTATGAAAAAATGACAGATCATTTAGGAGGGAATTAAATGCGTACAACACCTATGGCTAACGCAAGTACTATTGAACGCAAGTGGTTAGTTGTTGATGCAGCAGGCAAGACTTTAGGACGTCTTTCTACAGAAGTTGCATCTATCCTTCGCGGGAAACACAAACCGACTTACACACCGCACGTTGATACTGGAGATCATGTGATCATCATCAACGCTGAAAAAATCGAGTTAACTGGTAAAAAGTTAACTGATAAAATCTACTACCGTCACACAATGCACCCAGGCGGTCTGAAATCAAGAACAGCTCTTGAAATGCGTACAAACTACCCTGAGAAAATGCTTGAGCTTGCTATCAAAGGCATGCTTCCAAAAGGTTCTCTAGGTCGTCAAATGTTCAAGAAATTGAACGTATACCGTGGTTCTGAGCATCCACATGAAGCACAAAAACCTGAAGTTTACGAACTTCGCGGTTAATTAAAAAGGAGGTTACCAATTTGGCACAGGTTCAATATTACGGTACTGGCCGTCGTAAAAGTTCTGTAGCGCGTGTGCGCTTAGTTCCAGGAGAAGGTCGTATCGTCGTTAATAATCGTGAAATCAGCGAGCACATTCCATCTCCGGCTCTAATCGAAGATATCAAACAACCATTAGCTTTAACTGAAACAGCTGGTACTTATGATGTTTTAGTAAACGTACATGGAGGCGGCTTATCTGGTCAAGCTGGAGCAATCCGTCACGGTATCGCTCGTGCTTTGCTTGAAGCAGATCCAGAATACCGCGCAACACTTAAACGTGCTGGTCTTCTGACTCGTGACGCCCGTATGAAAGAACGTAAAAAATACGGTCTTAAAGGCGCTCGTCGTGCACCTCAGTTCTCAAAACGTTAATCGTTTTGGATGGCAAAAACCACAACTTCTTGGTTGTGGTTTTTTTGTATTTTTTTCTCATATCGAAGAGGTTATCCGATGTTTTTCTAGAATTGTTTGTTATACTCTATTCATTACCAATAAGGAGCGCAGTTATAATGAATAAGTTAGTCATACATAACAGCAAGGCATGGGATAAAAAAGTCGAAACAGGCAATGAATGGACGGTTGCGGTTGATTCTCATACAATTGGTGAAGCGAAAAAAGGCAATTGGAGCATCAGAATGACCCCCGGAAAAGATGTGCCGGCGGATTGGTTTCCGCCCATAGACGGTCTGAAGGTTCTTTGTCTCGCTTCAGGAGGAGGACAGCAAGGGCCGGTCCTTGCTGCTGCAGGAGCGGACGTCACCATCTTTGACAATTCGGAAAAACAGCTTGCGCAAGACAGAATGGTAGCCGAGCGGGACGGTCTTACGCTTCGGACTGTCAAAGGCAGCATGAATGATCTGAGCTGTTTTGATGATGAGACATTTGATTTTATCGTGCACCCGGTATCGAATTGCTTTGTTGATACGGTTCTTCCGGTATGGAAAGAAGCTCATCGCGTATTGAAAAAAGGCGGGTCTTTAGTCTCCGGTTTTGTAAATCCCGTCGTGTTCTTATTTGATATGGATTTAGAGCAGGAAGGCGTACTAAAAGTAAAGTATTCCATTCCGTTTTCGGATGAAAAAGATCTGAGTAAGAAAAAGGTAAAGGAACTTATTGATAATCATGAAGCGCTTGAATTCGGCCATACGCTGGAGGATCAAATTAAAGGTCAGATTGACGCAGGCTTTATGGTTGCCGGTTTTTACGAGGACAAAGGCGGCCTCGTGCTGGATGAATACATTAATACATACTCCGTAACAAGAAGCATTAAAATATAAAAACGGCATCCCGTCAGAGGTGCTGTTTTTTTGCGGCTTTTTCCTGCGGACGGCTGATCACATTAGCCGAAACCGGTTCTATTCCAATTTCTCTGGCCCAAACCGACAGTTGTCCCATGTGGTGAATCTCATGCGCAAGGATGTGGCGGAGAATATCTTCTTTAGGAAAGGTTTGGTCCATCCAGTCCGACTTAACAAGATCCGCCCCTTTGCGGGAGACCGCATGAATGACATCCTCCCGATACTGTTCAGACAGCTTTCTGAGATCCTGAATGCTCGTATAGTCAGACTCAGCGGGTAAAACATCATCTTTACCTAAAATGGCACGAGCCCAGCTGATCTCGACATCAATGATATGAAATAAAGTCCGCAAGATGCTCTCCATTCCGCCAGTCCGGGTTTTCGTCAGTTCCTCCCGGCTCAGCTTTTCACATATCATAAACCACTCGTCACGCACCGTCCAATTGTATTGAAACAGCTTTTTCATCACGTCACCTCAGCTCTTTATTCTTCCAGTTAACATGAAACTCCTTCATTTGGGAGGATTTCCACTATCAACAAAGCATGCTTTTTCCCTTTTCCTTTCAAAATAATAGTAAAAAGGAGCGTGGCTGGCAATGGCAGAAGTATTATCTTTTTCAGACGTGAAACGGCAGAAGGATTATGAGCTTGAGAAGAGTTTACTAAAGGAGCTGTCACTGACGCAGATCATTCAGTCCGTAAAAGCATGTCTCACCCCTCTGTTTCCCTTTCTTCAAGACGAAAACGGCATTCTGAGTGAAGGATGCATAGATTTTGCAATTGAAGCGTATTTATTAGGCGGCCGGTTCGGCGTCTTTGGCTATTATGGTGAGTCTTTGCAGAGGGCAAACGCACGTTCGGCTGAAGAAGAGGAAGAACTGACGGCCGATTTTTTTGAATATCTTTGCAATTGGACGCATGAGCAATATTCTTCCGTTGAACAAAAAGAAATCTATGAAGCGTCCTGCCGGTTTATCAACAGCTGGTGGACGGAAGGATTTCTGCAAAGAGAAAAACAATGTAAGCTCCGCATGAGGTAATCATAATTTCTTCCCTTGTCCCATACTTATTAATAACGGGGACAAGCGGGAGGGAAAGCTATGACAAAAAAGCTGAAATGGCTCGGTTTTTTACTTGGCTTTATCATATTATTGTGTTTATTCCGGTTTCAATTCCATAATGATGATTCATGGCGGCCGTGGAGCCTGCCGCTGAGCGGGAAAATCATCTATCTCGATCCGGGACACGGCGGGCCGGATGGAGGCGCCACGGGAGGCAGTCACCTTGAAAAGGACATTACTCTCGAAGTGGCCTCCAGGGTCAGAGACTATTTGCAGGAGCAGGGAGCTTTGGTCATTATGACGCGGGAGACGGATACTGATTTAGCTCCTGAAGGGACGAAAGGCTACAGCAGACGCAAAGCGGAAGATCTGAGAAAGCGCGTGGAGATCATCAACCGTTCAGAGGCGGAGCTTTATATCAGCATTCATCTGAACGCCATACCGTCACCGAGATGGAGCGGCGCCCAAAGCTTCTACTATGGAAAATACGAAGAGAATGAAAAAGTGGCAAAATATATACAGGACGAATTGAGAATCAATTTGGAGAATACAACGAGAAAGGCGAAACGGATACACGGCATTTACTTAATGCAGAATGTAACCAAACCGGGCGCCCTGGTGGAAATCGGATTTCTGTCCAATCCCGCGGAAGCGAAAAGGCTTGGACAGCCTAAATATCAGGACAAAATCGCTTCTTCCGTGTATAAGGGCGTGTTGAGATATTTTACAGAAAAAGGAGACCCTCCCGAGTAAGGAGGGTTTTTCGCCGATTCTACGTTTAAAATATATGTTATAATACCATTTGTAAACGAATACACAAAGGGTGAGGGTTCGATGATAAGAGAAGATGAAGTAAGAAATATAGTCGGAAACATGCGCGAACCTTTTCTTCATAGACCGCTGGGAGAATTGGATGCCATTAAAGAAGTAAAGGTCAAGCCGGAAAAACGGCATGTCAGTGTAAAAATTGCATTGGCAAAAACGGGGACGGCTGAACAGATGGGCATTCAGCAGGAAATCGTATCCGTTCTGAAAGAAGCGGGTGCGGAAACTGTGGGACTTCGGTTTGAAGAGCTGCCGGAAGAAACATTGGCGAAATTCAGCCGGCCTGCTGCTGAAAGCGAAACCCTGCTGAATAGGAAACATCCGCCGGTCTTTCTTGCGGTGGCAAGCGGAAAAGGCGGTGTCGGCAAATCAACGGTTTCCGTCAACCTGGCCATTTCTCTTGCGCGGCTCGGCAAAAAAGTCGGCTTGATCGATGCGGATATATACGGATTCAGCGTGCCGGACATGATGGGTATTACAGTTCGCCCGACAGTTGAAGGAGAAAAACTGCTTCCTGTCGAAAGATTTGGAGTAAAGGTTATGTCGATGGGCTTTTTCGTCGAAGAAAATGCTCCGGTTGTGTGGAGAGGGCCGATGCTGGGCAAGATGCTGAATAACTTCTTCCATGAGGTTGACTGGGGAGAGGTTGACTATATCGTTCTCGACCTGCCGCCCGGCACGGGTGATGTGGCGCTTGATGTACACACGATGCTTCCGAGCTGCAAAGAGATTATCGTATCAACGCCGCACCCTACAGCCGCATTTGTAGCGGCGAGAGCGGGATCTATGGCGATTAAGACCGATCATGAAGTTGTAGGGGTCATTGAAAATATGGCTTATTATGAAAGTGCAAAAACCGGCGAGAGAGAATATGTGTTCGGTCAAGGCGGGGGAGATAAGCTTGCAGAGGAATTGCAGGTGCCGCTGCTTGGCAGAATTCCTTTAAAACAGCCTGATTGGGACAAGGACCAGTTTGCGCCTTCTGTCTATGACAGAAGTCATCCGATCGGGGAAATTTATATGGGTATCGCCCAAAAAGTCATTGAAAAAACAGCTGAATAGAAAAGGGGCCGGGATCAACACGGCCCGGCCTTTTATTGGCTTTCTTTTTCAGAACTTGAAGCCGCTTTTTTCAATTCATCCTCGAATTGCTTTTTGAAAAGCGGGCTGGAAAGTGTCTCTGTAATTACATCTTCTAAGTAACTGCGGAACTTTTGGCTTTTCACCAGCTCATAGTATTTTTTATCCATGCCGGGGTCCTGCATGATCTGCATAAAACTTTTCTGATAATCAGGGTCTTTCATCAATTTTTTTATGATTTTTTCGTGCTCGGGCTGAAGCGTTTTTGCAAAGCTCTCGGCGAACTTTGAGTCTTCAAAGATGGTTTTCCAGAACTCCGCCCCTTTTTTAGAGGTGAGGGTTTTCTCTATTGTGCCTTTAATGGCATTTTGATCAATCACCAATGCCTCATTCATCGCATCATCATTTAATATTTCCTTAATTGCTTTTTTTCCATCATCTGTCTTTAATATATCAACAACCATTTTTTTAGTCTGGTCATAATCCATATCCGCTGCTTGGTCTTTTGGAGCACAAGCTGTTACAGATAATACAACAAAACAGCTTATCAATAGCGTTTTGGCTTTTGACATGCATAAGCTCCTTCCTTACTTGTACTTATTTTTAATATGATTCATCGGAATGGATTTATACATAACAAAATATCGCTGAACGCGATTGTCAGGGGGATGAATAAGAGATGAAAAGCCGCGGGCTTGTTCGATTTTTCTTTTCGATTTTAGCTGTGGGCGCTCTTATTACAAGCGTCGTGGGATTTGCACTGAAGTGGGGGGAGTACAAGGGGTTCTTTCTGAATTTTGAGGCCGGTCAGATTTTCTCCGTTCTGATCTGGTTTATCGGGGTAGGCATGATTTTCAGTGTGATCAGCCAGATGGGATTCTTCGTCTTTCTGACGGTGCACCGGTTTGCCCTTGAAATTCTCAGATCAAACTCGCTTTGGAATCTGCTTCAGCTGTTTATCATTCTGTTTGTCGCTTTTGATTTAATGTACGTCAGATTTTTGTTTTTCGGTGAGCGGGATGACTCGATTGCGGGGTTTGTCTGGCTGCCGCTGGCTCTGCTTGCCGTCGGCTTGCTGACGGCGTATATAAAACAAAAGCAGTCCTCAAAAAATACGTTCGTTTCATCATTATTTTTAATGGTCGTTATTACAGCGCTTGAATGGGTTCCTGCGCTAAGAGTGAATAATGAGGACTGGCTTTATTTGATGCTGATTCCGCTGATGGGCTGCAATGCGTTTCAGCTGTTAATGCTGCCGAAGTTTGCCCAGAGGTAGTTATTTCACTTCTGATGACTTGACGTCAGTATTTGCGATCAGGTCGCCGACTGTCACGTTTTTCAGTCCTTTTTGCTTTAAATTGTGAATGATGGCGGGGAGCGCTTCTTCGGTCTGTGTTGCTGAATCAGAGGCGTGCAGCAGGACAATGTCGCCGCCTTTTATATGACTGTTTACATTTTCAATGATTTTATCAGGACCGGGATTTGTCCAATCCTGCGAGTTAACGCTGTAATGAACCACTGAATAGCGGTACTGCTGTGCAATGGCAAGAACCTTTTTATTAAATTGTCCGGTCGGCGGGCGGAGTAAATGAACATTCTTCACACCCAGCTTTTTAAATGCGGTCTGGGCCCGAAGGATATCTTTTTTTATTTCGTTGTCCTCTAGGTTGGTATAATTCTTATACGCATATCCCATGCTGCCGATTTGATGTCCGTCTTTTACCATACGTTCAACTGTGTCCGGGTGCCGTTCCGCCCAAGAAGCTGACAGAAAAAAAGTGGCGTTTTTAATACCGTTTGCTTTTAGCGCGTTCAGAATCGGAACCGCTTTTTCATCGCCCCAGCTGATATCGAATGTTAATGCGACTTCGCCCGCTTTCGTCTCCCCTTTTGAAATAGCCTTCGGGCCGCTATCAGTTAAAAATACAGGAAGGGGGACGGCTCTCTGTATATAAAAAAAGCTGGCTGTTGCAAATGCGGCAATGATAATAATAAGCAGCTGTTTTATCCTTCTGATGTGCCACACGTAGAAGTGGTTCACTGATGACGCCTCCTTATCTTGTCCATGCTTGATTACATCGTATGCCGCGGCGGAGATGAATATAACGAAATACGTTTCAAAAAAAACGAAAAAAATACTTGCTAAATTCAGCGGATGCATGGTATATTATTAAACGTCGCTGATGGACAGCAGACAACAACAAAAAGCTTCGGAAACAACTTAAAAAAAGTTGTTGACATAAAAGAAGCTGAGTGGTAAGATAATAAAGCTGCTTCAACAAGCGGTAATGATCTTTGAAAACTAAACAAGACAAAACGTACCTGTTAATTCAAAGTTTTAAATAAATCGCACAGCGATGTGCGTAGTCAGTCAAACTACTTTATCGGAGAGTTTGATCCTGGCTCAGGACGAACGCTGGCGGCGTGCCTAATACATGCAAGTCGAGCGGACAGATGGGAGCTTGCTCCCTGATGTTAGCGGCGGACGGGTGAGTAACACGTGGGTAACCTGCCTGTAAGACTGGGATAACTCCGGGAAACCGGGGCTAATACCGGATGGTTGTCTGAACCGCATGGTTCAGACATAAAAGGTGGCTTCGGCTACCACTTACAGATGGACCCGCGGCGCATTAGCTAGTTGGTGAGGTAACGGCTCACCAAGGCGACGATGCGTAGCCGACCTGAGAGGGTGATCGGCCACACTGGGACTGAGACACGGCCCAGACTCCTACGGGAGGCAGCAGTAGGGAATCTTCCGCAATGGACGAAAGTCTGACGGAGCAACGCCGCGTGAGTGATGAAGGTTTTCGGATCGTAAAGCTCTGTTGTTAGGGAAGAACAAGTGCCGTTCAAATAGGGCGGCACCTTGACGGTACCTAACCAGAAAGCCACGGCTAACTACGTGCCAGCAGCCGCGGTAATACGTAGGTGGCAAGCGTTGTCCGGAATTATTGGGCGTAAAGGGCTCGCAGGCGGTTTCTTAAGTCTGATGTGAAAGCCCCCGGCTCAACCGGGGAGGGTCATTGGAAACTGGGGAACTTGAGTGCAGAAGAGGAGAGTGGAATTCCACGTGTAGCGGTGAAATGCGTAGAGATGTGGAGGAACACCAGTGGCGAAGGCGACTCTCTGGTCTGTAACTGACGCTGAGGAGCGAAAGCGTGGGGAGCGAACAGGATTAGATACCCTGGTAGTCCACGCCGTAAACGATGAGTGCTAAGTGTTAGGGGGTTTCCGCCCCTTAGTGCTGCAGCTAACGCATTAAGCACTCCGCCTGGGGAGTACGGTCGCAAGACTGAAACTCAAAGGAATTGACGGGGGCCCGCACAAGCGGTGGAGCATGTGGTTTAATTCGAAGCAACGCGAAGAACCTTACCAGGTCTTGACATCCTCTGACAATCCTAGAGATAGGACGTCCCCTTCGGGGGCAGAGTGACAGGTGGTGCATGGTTGTCGTCAGCTCGTGTCGTGAGATGTTGGGTTAAGTCCCGCAACGAGCGCAACCCTTGATCTTAGTTGCCAGCATTCAGTTGGGCACTCTAAGGTGACTGCCGGTGACAAACCGGAGGAAGGTGGGGATGACGTCAAATCATCATGCCCCTTATGACCTGGGCTACACACGTGCTACAATGGACAGAACAAAGGGCAGCGAAACCGCGAGGTTAAGCCAATCCCACAAATCTGTTCTCAGTTCGGATCGCAGTCTGCAACTCGACTGCGTGAAGCTGGAATCGCTAGTAATCGCGGATCAGCATGCCGCGGTGAATACGTTCCCGGGCCTTGTACACACCGCCCGTCACACCACGAGAGTTTGTAACACCCGAAGTCGGTGAGGTAACCTTTTAGGAGCCAGCCGCCGAAGGTGGGACAGATGATTGGGGTGAAGTCGTAACAAGGTAGCCGTATCGGAAGGTGCGGCTGGATCACCTCCTTTCTAAGGATTTTAACGGAATATAAGACCTTGGGTCTTATAAACAGAACGTTCCCTGTCTTGTTTAGTTTTGAAGGATCATTCGATTCTTCGAGATGTTGTTCTTTGAAAACTAGATAACAGAAGTAATTCACATTCAATTAGTAATGCAAGATATCACGTAGTGATTCTTTTTAACGGTTAAGTTAGAAAGGGCGCACGGTGGATGCCTTGGCACTAGGAGCCGATGAAGGACGGGACGAACACCGATATGCTTCGGGGAGCTGTAAGCAAGCTTTGATCCGGAGATTTCCGAATGGGGAAACCCACCACTCGTAATGGAGTGGTATCCATATCTGAATACATAGGATATGAGAAGGCAGACCCGGGGAACTGAAACATCTAAGTACCCGGAGGAAGAGAAAGCAAATGCGATTCCCTGAGTAGCGGCGAGCGAAACGGGACCAGCCCAAACCAAGAGGCTTGCCTCTTGGGGTTGTAGGACACTCTGTACGGAGTTACAAAGGAACGAGGTAGATGAAGAGGTCTGGAAAGGCCCGCCATAGGAGGTAACAGCCCTGTAGTCAAAACTTCGTTCTCTCCTGAGTGGATCCTGAGTACGGCGGAACACGTGAAATTCCGTCGGAATCCGGGAGGACCATCTCCCAAGGCTAAATACTCCCTAGTGACCGATAGTGAACCAGTACCGTGAGGGAAAGGTGAAAAGCACCCCGGAAGGGGAGTGAAAGAGATCCTGAAACCGTGTGCCTACAAGTAGTCAGAGCCCGTTAACGGGTGATGGCGTGCCTTTTGTAGAATGAACCGGCGAGTTACGATCCCGTGCAAGGTTAAGCAGAAGATGCGGAGCCGCAGCGAAAGCGAGTCTGAATAGGGCGAATTGAGTACGTGGTCGTAGACCCGAAACCAGGTGATCTACCCATGTCCAGGGTGAAGTTCAGGTAACACTGAATGGAGGCCCGAACCCACGCACGTTGAAAAGTGCGGGGATGAGGTGTGGGTAGGGGTGAAATGCCAATCGAACCTGGAGATAGCTGGTTCTCTCCGAAATAGCTTTAGGGCTAGCCTCAAGGTAAGAGTCTCGGAGGTAGAGCACTGATTGGACTAGGGGCCCCTACCGGGTTACCGAATTCAGTCAAACTCCGAATGCCGATGACTTATCCTTGGGAGTCAGACTGCGAGTGATAAGATCCGTAGTCGAAAGGGAAACAGCCCAGACCGCCAGCTAAGGTCCCAAAGTATACGTTAAGTGGAAAAGGATGTGGAGTTGCTTAGACAACCAGGATGTTGGCTTAGAAGCAGCCACCATTTAAAGAGTGCGTAATAGCTCACTGGTCGAGTGACTCTGCGCCGAAAATGTACCGGGGCTAAACGTATCACCGAAGCTGCGGACTGTTCTTCGAACAGTGGTAGGAGAGCGTTCTAAGGGCTGTGAAGCAAGACCGGAAGGACTTGTGGAGCGCTTAGAAGTGAGAATGCCGGTATGAGTAGCGAAAGAGGGGTGAGAATCCCCTCCACCGAATGCCTAAGGTTTCCTGAGGAAGGCTCGTCCGCTCAGGGTTAGTCGGGACCTAAGCCGAGGCCGAAAGGCGTAGGCGATGGATAACAGGTTGATATTCCTGTACCACCTCCTCACCATTTGAGCAATGGGGGGACGCAGGAGGATAGGGTAAGCGCGGTATTGGATATCCGCGTCCAAGCAGTTAGGCTGGGAAATAGGCAAATCCGTTTCCCGTGAAGGCTGAGCTGTGATGGCGAGCGAATTATAGTAGCGAAGTTCCTGATTCCACACTGCCAAGAAAAGCCTCTAGCGAGGTGAGAGGTGCCCGTACCGCAAACCGACACAGGTAGGCGAGGAGAGAATCCTAAGGTGATCGAGAGAACTCTCGTTAAGGAACTCGGCAAAATGACCCCGTAACTTCGGGAGAAGGGGTGCTCTGTTAGGGTGCAAGCCCGAGAGAGCCGCAGTGAATAGGCCCAGGCGACTGTTTAGCAAAAACACAGGTCTCTGCGAAGCCGTAAGGCGAAGTATAGGGGCTGACGCCTGCCCGGTGCTGGAAGGTTAAGAGGAGCGCTTAGCGTAAGCGAAGGTGCGAATTGAAGCCCCAGTAAACGGCGGCCGTAACTATAACGGTCCTAAGGTAGCGAAATTCCTTGTCGGGTAAGTTCCGACCCGCACGAAAGGCCGCAACGATCTGGGGCACTGTCTCAACGAGAGAGACTCGGAGTGAAATTATAGTACCTGTGAAGAGCAGGTTACCGCGGACAGGGACGGAAAGACCCCGTGGAGCTTTACTGCAGCCTGATATTGAATGTTGGTACAGCTTGTAAGGATAGGTAGAGCCTTGGAAAACCGGAGCGCCAGCTTCGGTGGAGGCATCGGTGGATACTACCTGCTGTATTGACCTTCTAACCCGCCGCCCTATCGGGCGGGGAGACAGTGTCAGGTGGGCAGTTTGACTGGGGCGTCGCCTCCTAAAAGGTAACGGGAGGCGCCCAAAGGTTCCCTCAGAATGGTTGGAAATCATTCGCAGAGTGTAAAGGCACAAGGGAGCTTGACTGCGAGACCTACAAGTCGAGCAGGGACGAAAGTCGGGCTTAGTGATCCGGTGGTTCCGCATGGAAGGGCCATCGCTCAACGGATAAAAGCTACCCCGGGGATAACAGGCTTATCTCCCCAAGAGTCCACATCGACGGGGAGGTTTGGCACCTCGATGTCGGCTCATCGCATCCTGGGGCTGTAGTCGGTCCCAAGGGTTGGGCTGTTCGCCCATTAAAGCGGTACGCGAGCTGGGTTCAGAACGTCGTGAGACAGTTCGGTCCCTATCCGTCGCGGGCGCAGGAAATTTGAGAGGAGCTGTCCTTAGTACGAGAGGACCGGGATGGACGCACCGCTGGTGTACCAGTTGTTCTGCCAAGGGCATCGCTGGGTAGCTATGTGCGGACGGGATAAGTGCTGAAAGCATCTAAGCATGAAGCCCCCCTCAAGATGAGATTTCCCATTCCGCAAGGAAGTAAGATCCCTGAAAGATGATCAGGTTGATAGGTCTGAGGTGGAAGTGTGGCGACACATGGAGCTGACAGATACTAATCGATCGAGGACTTAACCAATTTGAATGTATGCTTACTGTTATCTAGTTTTGAGAGAACACTCTCAATGGTTTGGTGGCGATAGCGAAGAGGTCACACCCGTTCCCATGCCGAACACGGAAGTTAAGCTCTTCAGCGCCGATGGTAGTCGGGGGTTTCCCCCTGTGAGAGTAGGACGCCGCCAAGCTTTTTATTTTATCTACCATGTTTTTGTTTATGAAGCTTATAATATTCCGCAGTAGCTCAGTGGTAGAGCTATCGGCTGTTAACCGATCGGTCGTAGGTTCGAGTCCTACCTGCGGAGCCATTGCTTCCATAGCTCAGCAGGTAGAGCACTTCCATGGTAAGGAAGAGGTCAGCGGTTCGAGCCCGCTTGGAAGCTTATCTAAAATACGTTGATCTGAAGCAGTTTCCGAATGTTATGGAACTGTTATTTTTTGTTTAGTTCAGTAAAAATCTGTTGCTGATTGTACCAGTTAAGGTATAGGTATTTAGCGCGTCTCCTGATGAAGCCTTTCTTCAAGGGTGCAAAAGAGATTAACATAATTAATTGTTAAACGGTATTGACTTTTATCAAAACCTTGATATAATTACTTTTGTCATAATGAACAGTATAAATAACAATACGGTTTACCGCTATCTGAAGCTGTATTCTGGCCATGTATTACACTTTTACTTGCGGAAGTAGTTCAGTGGTAGAACACCACCTTGCCAAGGTGGGGGTCGCGGGTTCGAATCCCGTCTTCCGCTCCATTTTATCCCAACGTGATATTGTGAAATTAATTGCGCCCGTAGCTCAATTGGATAGAGCGTTTGACTACGGATCAAAAGGTTAGGGGTTCGACTCCTCTCGGACGCGCCATATTATTTTTAAAAATCGGGAAGTAGCTCAGCTTGGTAGAGCACATGGTTTGGGACCATGGGGTCGCAGGTTCGAATCCTGTCTTCCCGACCATTCTCAAGCTTTAAAGATAATATACTGGTTTTCTTTTTTTCTCTTTTTTAAAAAAATGCTTGATTTATAGAGGAGCACCGTGGTATATTATTAAACGTCGCTGATGGACAGCAGACAACAACAAAAAGCTTCGGAAACAACTTAAAAAAAGTTGTTGACATAAAAGAAGCTGAGTGGTAAGATAATAAAGCTGCTTCAACAAGCGGTAATGATCTTTGAAAACTAAACAAGACAAAACGTACCTGTTAATTCAAAGTTTTAAATAAATCGCACAGCGATGTGCGTAGTCAGTCAAACTACTTTATCGGAGAGTTTGATCCTGGCTCAGGACGAACGCTGGCGGCGTGCCTAATACATGCAAGTCGAGCGGACAGATGGGAGCTTGCTCCCTGATGTTAGCGGCGGACGGGTGAGTAACACGTGGGTAACCTGCCTGTAAGACTGGGATAACTCCGGGAAACCGGGGCTAATACCGGATGGTTGTCTGAACCGCATGGTTCAGACATAAAAGGTGGCTTCGGCTACCACTTACAGATGGACCCGCGGCGCATTAGCTAGTTGGTGAGGTAACGGCTCACCAAGGCGACGATGCGTAGCCGACCTGAGAGGGTGATCGGCCACACTGGGACTGAGACACGGCCCAGACTCCTACGGGAGGCAGCAGTAGGGAATCTTCCGCAATGGACGAAAGTCTGACGGAGCAACGCCGCGTGAGTGATGAAGGTTTTCGGATCGTAAAGCTCTGTTGTTAGGGAAGAACAAGTGCCGTTCAAATAGGGCGGCACCTTGACGGTACCTAACCAGAAAGCCACGGCTAACTACGTGCCAGCAGCCGCGGTAATACGTAGGTGGCAAGCGTTGTCCGGAATTATTGGGCGTAAAGGGCTCGCAGGCGGTTTCTTAAGTCTGATGTGAAAGCCCCCGGCTCAACCGGGGAGGGTCATTGGAAACTGGGGAACTTGAGTGCAGAAGAGGAGAGTGGAATTCCACGTGTAGCGGTGAAATGCGTAGAGATGTGGAGGAACACCAGTGGCGAAGGCGACTCTCTGGTCTGTAACTGACGCTGAGGAGCGAAAGCGTGGGGAGCGAACAGGATTAGATACCCTGGTAGTCCACGCCGTAAACGATGAGTGCTAAGTGTTAGGGGGTTTCCGCCCCTTAGTGCTGCAGCTAACGCATTAAGCACTCCGCCTGGGAGTACGGTCGCAAGACTGAAACTCAAAGGAATTGACGGGGGCCCGCACAAGCGGTGGAGCATGTGGTTTAATTCGAAGCAACGCGAAGAACCTTACCAGGTCTTGACATCCTCTGACAATCCTAGAGATAGGACGTCCCCTTCGGGGGCAGAGTGACAGGTGGTGCATGGTTGTCGTCAGCTCGTGTCGTGAGATGTTGGGTTAAGTCCCGCAACGAGCGCAACCCTTGATCTTAGTTGCCAGCATTCAGTTGGGCACTCTAAGGTGACTGCCGGTGACAAACCGGAGGAAGGTGGGATGACGTCAAATCATCATGCCCCTTATGACCTGGGCTACACACGTGCTACAATGGACAGAACAAAGGGCAGCGAAACCGCGAGGTTAAGCCAATCCCACAAATCTGTTCTCAGTTCGGATCGCAGTCTGCAACTCGACTGCGTGAAGCTGGAATCGCTAGTAATCGCGGATCAGCATGCCGCGGTGAATACGTTCCCGGGCCTTGTACACACCGCCCGTCACACCACGAGAGTTTGTAACACCCGAAGTCGGTGAGGTAACCTTTTAGGAGCCAGCCGCCGAAGGTGGGACAGATGATTGGGTGAAGTCGTAACAAGGTAGCCGTATCGGAAGGTGCGGCTGGATCACCTCCTTTCTAAGGATTTTAACGGAATATAAGACCTTGGGTCTTATAAACAGAACGTTCCCTGTCTTGTTTAGTTTTGAAGGATCATTCGATTCTTCGAGATGTTGTTCTTTGAAAACTAGATAACAGAAGTAATTCACATTCAATTAGTAATGCAAGATATCACGTAGTGATTCTTTTTAACGGTTAAGTTAGAAAGGGCGCACGGTGGATGCCTTGGCACTAGGAGCCGATGAAGGACGGGACGAACACCGATATGCTTCGGGGAGCTGTAAGCAAGCTTTGATCCGGAGATTTCCGAATGGGGAAACCCACCACTCGTAATGGAGTGGTATCCATATCTGAATACATAGGATATGAGAAGGCAGACCCGGGGAACTGAAACATCTAAGTACCCGGAGGAAGAGAAAGCAAATGCGATTCCCTGAGTAGCGGCGAGCGAAACGGGACCAGCCCAAACCAAGAGGCTTGCCTCTTGGGGTTGTAGGACACTCTGTACGGAGTTACAAAGGAACGAGGTAGATGAAGAGGTCTGGAAAGGCCCGCCATAGGAGGTAACAGCCCTGTAGTCAAAACTTCGTTCTCTCCTGAGTGGATCCTGAGTACGGCGGAACACGTGAAATTCCGTCGGAATCCGGGAGGACCATCTCCCAAGGCTAAATACTCCCTAGTGACCGATAGTGAACCAGTACCGTGAGGGAAAGGTGAAAAGCACCCCGGAAGGGGAGTGAAAGAGATCCTGAAACCGTGTGCCTACAAGTAGTCAGAGCCCGTTAACGGGTGATGGCGTGCCTTTTGTAGAATGAACCGGCGAGTTACGATCCCGTGCAAGGTTAAGCAGAAGATGCGGAGCCGCAGCGAAAGCGAGTCTGAATAGGGCGAATTGAGTACGTGGTCGTAGACCCGAAACCAGGTGATCTACCCATGTCCAGGGTGAAGTTCAGGTAACACTGAATGGAGGCCCGAACCCACGCACGTTGAAAAGTGCGGGGATGAGGTGTGGGTAGGGGTGAAATGCCAATCGAACCTGGAGATAGCTGGTTCTCTCCGAAATAGCTTTAGGGCTAGCCTCAAGGTAAGAGTCTCGGAGGTAGAGCACTGATTGGACTAGGGGCCCCTACCGGGTTACCGAATTCAGTCAAACTCCGAATGCCGATGACTTATCCTTGGGAGTCAGACTGCGAGTGATAAGATCCGTAGTCGAAAGGGAAACAGCCCAGACCGCCAGCTAAGGTCCCAAAGTATACGTTAAGTGGAAAAGGATGTGGAGTTGCTTAGACAACCAGGATGTTGGCTTAGAAGCAGCCACCATTTAAAGAGTGCGTAATAGCTCACTGGTCGAGTGACTCTGCGCCGAAAATGTACCGGGGCTAAACGTATCACCGAAGCTGCGGACTGTTCTTCGAACAGTGGTAGGAGAGCGTTCTAAGGGCTGTGAAGCAAGACCGGAAGGACTTGTGGAGCGCTTAGAAGTGAGAATGCCGGTATGAGTAGCGAAAGAGGGGTGAGAATCCCCTCCACCGAATGCCTAAGGTTTCCTGAGGAAGGCTCGTCCGCTCAGGGTTAGTCGGGACCTAAGCCGAGGCCGAAAGGCGTAGGCGATGGATAACAGGTTGATATTCCTGTACCACCTCCTCACCATTTGAGCAATGGGGGGACGCAGGAGGATAGGGTAAGCGCGGTATTGGATATCCGCGTCCAAGCAGTTAGGCTGGGAAATAGGCAAATCCGTTTCCCGTGAAGGCTGAGCTGTGATGGCGAGCGAATTATAGTAGCGAAGTTCCTGATTCCACACTGCCAAGAAAAGCCTCTAGCGAGGTGAGAGGTGCCCGTACCGCAAACCGACACAGGTAGGCGAGGAGAGAATCCTAAGGTGATCGAGAGAACTCTCGTTAAGGAACTCGGCAAAATGACCCCGTAACTTCGGGAGAAGGGGTGCTCTGTTAGGGTGCAAGCCCGAGAGAGCCGCAGTGAATAGGCCCAGGCGACTGTTTAGCAAAAACACAGGTCTCTGCGAAGCCGTAAGGCGAAGTATAGGGGCTGACGCCTGCCCGGTGCTGGAAGGTTAAGAGGAGCGCTTAGCGTAAGCGAAGGTGCGAATTGAAGCCCCAGTAAACGGCGGCCGTAACTATAACGGTCCTAAGGTAGCGAAATTCCTTGTCGGGTAAGTTCCGACCCGCACGAAAGGCGCAACGATCTGGGCACTGTCTCAACGAGAGACTCGGTGAAATTATAGTACCTGTGAAGATGCAGGTTACCCGCGACAGGACGGAAAGACCCCGTGGAGCTTTACTGCAGCCTGATATTGAATGTTGGTACAGCTTGTACAGGATAGGTAGGAGCCTTGGAAACCGGAGCGCCAGCTTCGGTGGAGGCATCGGTGGGATACTACCCTGGCTGTATTGACCTTCTAACCCGCCGCCCTTATCGGGCGGGGAGACAGTGTCAGGTGGGCAGTTTGACTGGGGCGGTCGCCTCCTAAAAGGTAACGGAGGCGCCCAAAGGTTCCCTCAGAATGGTTGGAAATCATTCGCAGAGTGTAAAGGCACAAGGGAGCTTGACTGCGAGACCTACAAGTCGAGCAGGGACGAAAGTCGGGCTTAGTGATCCGGTGGTTCCGCATGGAAGGGCCATCGCTCAACGGATAAAAGCTACCCCGGGGATAACAGGCTTATCTCCCCCAAGAGTCCACATCGACGGGGAGGTTTGGCACCTCGATGTCGGCTCATCGCATCCTGGGGCTGTAGTCGGTCCCAAGGGTTGGGCTGTTCGCCCATTAAAGCGGTACGCGAGCTGGGTTCAGAACGTCGTGAGACAGTTCGGTCCCTATCCGTCGCGGGCGCAGGAAATTTGAGAGGAGCTGTCCTTAGTACGAGAGGACCGGGATGGACGCACCGCTGGTGTACCAGTTGTTCTGCCAAGGGCATCGCTGGGTAGCTATGTGCGGACGGGATAAGTGCTGAAAGCATCTAAGCATGAAGCCCCCCTCAAGATGAGATTTCCCATTCCGCAAGGAAGTAAGATCCCTGAAAGATGATCAGGTTGATAGGTCTGAGGTGGAAGTGTGGCGACACATGGAGCTGACAGATACTAATCGATCGAGGACTTAACCAATTTGAATGTATGCTTACTGTTATCTAGTTTTGAGAGAACACTCTCAATGGTTTGGTGGCGATAGCGAAGAGGTCACACCCGTTCCCATGCCGAACACGGAAGTTAAGCTCTTCAGCGCCGATGGTAGTCGGGGGTTTCCCCCTGTGAGAGTAGGACGCCGCCAAGCTGTCTTAAACCAGTTCATGATGAACTGGTTTTTTTTTTGAAAGATCACATAGATATATAAAGCTAATGCCTTTCAAAGGCATTAGCTTTTTTGTTTACATTGATTTTGCTTTGCTGTTGTGATTTTGAAGATTGTTTGATTTTATTGTCTCGAGTATTCTTAAACTGAACACAATCAGCAGCATAAGGAGCATCAGTGCAGTAAACAGCCAGAACGCAGTTTGTGCGGGATATTCATCTAAGCTCCAACCGACGGCGATCGGAAGGAGTGAACCTCCTAATCCGTTTGAAGCGAGCAGAATACTGGTAGTCGTTTCTGTCTTTCCGGGATAAAAATGATTCGTGATGATTAGGGCTATTGCAAACATGCCTGCCATGAACAGCCCTAAAAAGAAGCAAAGGGCAAAACCGAACCATACGTTTTTACTTAGTGCTAATACGGTAAGTGCTGCCAGACCGCCAATGCTTATGAGACGAAGATAACGGTGATATGTCAGCTTTTCTGATACCGGGCCTGTTAATAACCTTCCGATGATCATCCCCGTCCAATACACTGTAACTGTTATCGTTGCCAAAGAGTTGGGGATATCCCATTTCTCAGCGAAAATGGAGGGGATAAAATGTACAATTGAAACTTCACTGCCTCCGTAAAAGAAGAAGTAAGCCCCCGCCAAGGCAATAAACAGCAATCCGTGTGACCGATAACCGGTGCTTTCTTTTTTAGTGTCATCGGAAGAGACCTCTTTTCGGATGAGAAGCTGATCAATACTGCCGAAACTCATCTGCTTCCATGCGATTAAAAGTGCAAAACTGGATAACCCTAATACTAAAAAAGCAATTGTCCACATGTGGTTGTTGATAAGAAAGCCTGAGAGCAGAGGCATGAAAAGCGCACCTAATCCGTAGGCCACTTCCATCTTGCTCATGGCCACAGCCTGTCTTTCTTTAATAGCGGTGAGGATAATCGTGCCTACACAGGATTCCACCAATCCGGCGCCAAGCCCCGCGATGCTGACGAGAAGAAAGAGCAGCGGCCAGGGCGGCAGGAAGGTGATGAACATTTCGCAGCTGATGAGTGCCAGGCCAAAGATAACGACGTTTTTGCGCCCAAGCTTTTTCACCATGTATGGCATGCCAATAACACCGATGAGAAAGCCCATGAACTGAGAGAATACCAATACTCCGCCATTACTGTAGCTTTGTGAATAATGTGTGAGTAACTCAGGCAGTACGGCTCCCAGAATAACAAGTGTAAAAGCAATCGATCCATAAGAAAAACAGCTTATCCACAGCAGACGAGATTTCATCATTTTATCTCCTTATTCGTAAAATAATATTTCTCTCTACTCGTATGACATGAAATTTTACAAAAAATCCAAGTATTGTTACTATATCACATAACTTTTTCTCGTACATCCCTTATGGTAACGTTAACAAATTGTTAACATTTTTTACAAGAAAGAACATTGACATTATTTTCAATAATTAATACGATAAAAAGCGAAATTCTAATAATTTCATAGGGGTGGTATTTGTGGGAACGAAGGAAATCACGAATCCAGACAGCTTGTATTACAGTGTTGACGATGTAGTAATGGAGCGCGGAGAAGGGATTTACCTGTACGATCAAGAGGGGAATGAGTACATTGATTGCGCTTCTGCCACATTTAACTTGAATTTAGGATACGGTAACAAAGAAGTCATTGATACGGTTAAAGAACAAGCCGATAAGCTGATCCATGTGACATCATCTTTTCAAACAGACGCCGTAAATAAACTGGCAGAAAAACTAGTAGAAATCGCCCCCGATAATCTCACAAAAGTACACCCTAAAGTCAGCAGCGGTTCCGGTGCAAATGAAGGAGCTATTAAAATGGCTCAGTATTACTCCGGAAAAACCGATGTCATCTCCTTATTTCGAAGCCACCTCGGACAAACGTATATGACTTCCGCTTTGTCCGGCAACTCATTCAGAAAAGAACCTTTCCCGCCGCAAATTTCTTTTGGCCTTCAAGTCCCCGATCCGTATTGCAGCCGCTGTTTTTATAATCAGAAACCTGATTCATGCGGTATGCTGTGCGTAGAAAGAATTAATGATTTTATTGAGTATGCGAGCAATGGAAAAATTGCCGCCATGATTATTGAACCGATATCCGGAAACGGTGGAAACGTCGTTCCGCCTAAAGAGTATTTTAAACAGCTGAGACAGCTTTGTGATGAACACGATATCGCCCTGATTTTTGATGAAATTCAGACCGGGTTCGGACGGACGGGCAAAATGTTTGCCGCGGACCACTTCAATGTGAAACCTAATATGATGACGGTAGCAAAAGGGCTCGGGGGCACAGGCTTCCAAGTCGCCGCCACTCTGACGGAGGACAAGTATACCGGGCTTCCGGGGTATACGCACTCCTTCACGTACGGCTCAAATGTGATGGCCGCCGCTGCCGCGTGTAAAACCATAGATATCATGCAGCGTCCGGGATTTTTGGAAAATGTAACGACGGTCGGTCATTATATTATGGATCGCTTAGAAACGATGAAAGAGGATTTCGCTTTTATTTCTGAGGTAAGAGGCGTCGGTCTTATGATCGGTGTGGAGATTGTAAAAGAGAACAATGAACCGGATGTGGAGTTGACCAATTGTATTGCAAAACGGGCAATGGATTACGGGCTGATTCTCCGGACATCCCGTTACGGGTTCGGAAATGTATTTAAAATCCGTCCGCCTTTAACCATTACACTTAGTGAAGCCGAAGTGCTCTGCTACAGACTTCGCAAGCTATTGGAGGAAATCAAGTGAGAGACTATATCATCGGGCTTGGACAATTTGTTTATCATAAGGTGAAAAGTCAAAAAGGCACGCTGAAAAACCGGCTCGTAAACGGCTATTCTCCGGGAGGCGACGCCCAATTTAACATAGACGCCGCTGCTGAGGAGGCGGTGCTGGATTATATTCAAGATAAGGGCCATCCGGTTGCTTTTTACACGGAGGATGGCGGCCTGAAGCTGATTGGAGAAGATCCGCAATATATTTTAATTGTAGATCCGATAGACGGAACGCGTCCGGCCGCCGCGGGGCTTGAAATGTCGTGTATTTCGATTGCGCTTGCTTCATATAAGCCAAACGCAAAGATTAAGGATATCGAATTTGCTTTTTTGCTTGAATTGAAATCGGGCGCTTACATGTACGGTGATATTTACAGCGACGCCATTCAGTTTGAGGGGTATCAGGGAGGATTGCCGAATTTGAGCGGAGTGCGGGATATTAAAAATATGTTTTGGAGCCTTGAATTTAACGGGCATCCGGCACAGCTGATGACGGATGCATACGGTCATCTGATTGACCGGTCAGCCAATAATGGCGGGGTTTTTGTTTTCAACAGCGCTTCTTATTCGATTTCACGAATTATTACGGGGCAGATGGATGCTTATGTGGATATCGGCAATCGTCTGCTGAAAGATGATCCGAAGCTGCTTTCAGATTTTCAGCAGGTCGGAAACGGAGAGGTGCTGCATTTGTTTCCTTATGATATTGCCGCAAGCGTCTTTTTGGCGAAGAAAGCGGGAGTGGTCATTACGGATGCATACGGCCGGTCTTTGGACGAAACGCTTCTGACAGATTTAAGTTATCAGAACCAGCAATCATGTATTGCGGCATCAACGAAGGAGCTTCATCAAACATTGTTAGACCAAATCCGCTGGGGCAGAAAGGAAGAGAAATATGAAGGCGTTGGTCTGGACTCCTAATGATAAGCTTGAATATCAAGAGGTGGACGAGCCTCAAATTCGGAAATCCAATGATGTGAAAGTGAAAATTTTCGGCACCGGTATCTGCGGAACGGATTTAAATGTGCTGAAAGGAAAAATGAATGCAACCCATCATATGATTATGGGGCATGAATCGGTGGGAGCGGTCGTGGAAATCGGACCGGACGTGACAAATGTAAAAGTCGGAGACCGCGTCGTGATAGATCCTACGCAGTTTTGCGGGAAATGTCATTATTGCCGGAGAGGGCTGACGTGTTATTGCGAAACCTTCGAGGATTGGCAGCTCGGAATCGGGGCACACGGAACGTTTGCGGAATATTACGTCGGAGAAGACAGGTTCATGTACAGAATTCCGGATTCAATGGAATGGGAGCGGGCCACATTGGTTGAGCCTCTCTCCTGTGTGCTGAATGTTGTGGACAAAGCTTCGATTCAGCCGGAGGACTCGGTCTTGGTTTTGGGGTCGGGGCCAATCGGACTGCTTGTGCAAATGATGGTGAAAAAACTGGCGCGGTTGACGGTTGCGACTGAAATAGGCAGTTTCCGAAGCGAGGCGGCGAGCCGGATATCGGATTATGTCTACCACCCTGAAGCATTAACCGTGGATGAAGTGAAACGGATTAATCAAGGAAGAAAATTTGATGTAATTTTTGACGCGATCGGCAATCAGCTTGATTGGGCTTATCCTTTTATTGAAAAGGGAGGCAGAATCGTGCCGATGGGCTTTGATGATACGTATGAGATGACAGTCAGGCCGTACCAGCTGCTGTCAAACGGCGTAACGATTGTGGGCACAGGTGAAGCCCGTCAGATCATGGAGGCTGCGTTAGCATGTGCATCCGACCTTCCGCAGCTCTATGATTTTATTACGGAAAAGACGGAACTGAAGAATTATGAAGAAGCCATTGATCATCTCATGGGCATCGACCCGGTGACAAAAGAAAGAAAGGATATCAGCGCAATAAAAACGATTCTTGTGTCTGATCCGGAACTTTTATAAAAGCGGAAACGGCTCCAGTGAGAGCCGTTTTCTTTTCTTTTTTATACGGTCTTGCACATTTCTTTAAAGTTTAATATGATACTCTTTGTTAACCATTCCTTTCCTCAAGACATTATACTCTGAGCGTGTCCCCTTTTCCCCGTAAGCTTGCCTCATATTCCCCAGATAAAAATCAATGTTTCCAACTGATAGGGTGCGGATTTTTATAGTGAAAAGGAGTCGTTATCATTTGAAAGATTATACGTTACAGCAGCAATGGTTCGGGAATGTCCGTAAAGACATTCTGGCCGGTATTCTGGTTGCTCTCGCTCTGATCCCTGAGGCGATCGGATTTTCAATTATTGCAGGTGTCGATCCGATGGTCGGCCTTTATGCATCATTTTGTATCGCGATTATTATTTCTATCTTCGGCGGCAGACCGGGAATGATTTCAGCCGCTACAGGTTCAATGGCGGTTGTCATGGTGACATTGGTGGCTGATTACGGGCTGCAGTATTTGTTTGCGGCAACCATTTTGACAGGTATTATTCAATTTATTCTTGGTGTCAGTAAGATAGCGAAATTGATGAAATTTATTCCGCGTTCGGTCATGATCGGATTTGTGAATGCTTTGGCGATCTTGATTTTTTCTGCGCAGCTGCCGCAGTTCAAAGGAGCTTCATGGGTCATGTACGCTATGCTTGCCGGATCATTGGCTATCATATATCTTTTGCCGAAGATTACGACGGCTGTGCCGTCTCCGCTGGTGGCGATTATTGTCATGACGATCATTGCGGTGGTCTTCCATGCGGATGTCCGCACGGTCGGTGATATGGGCGGGATTACAAGTTCACTTCCGCATTTCTTGATACCGGATGTTCCGTGGACGTTTGAGACATTGCGGATTATTTTCCCGTATTCACTGGCGCTTGCATTCGTCGGATTGCTTGAGTCGTTGCTGACGGCCCAGATCATTGACGAAATGACGGATACGGATAGTGATAAGAACAAAGAAAGCCGCGGACAAGGCATCGCCAATATTGTGAACGGGTTTTTCGGAGGCATGGCCGGATGCGCCATGATCGGCCAGTCTGTCATTAATACGAAAGCCGGCGGTCGCGGCCGGTTGTCGGCTTTTACGGCCGGAGCGTTTTTAATGTTTTTAATTGCCGTATTAAGCGGTATCGTCGTGAAAATTCCGATGGCTGCGCTTGTGGCCGTGATGGTTATGGTGTCCATCGGCACGTTCGACTGGTCATCGATTAAAGGTTTGCGGAAAGCGCCCCTTACTGATTCGATCGTTATGGTGATTACCGTCGTGACGGTCGTTCTGACAAATGATTTATCGAAGGGTGTTTTCGCGGGTGTGCTGCTAAGCGCGATCTTTTTTACGGCGAAAATTTCTAAGCTGAAGATTGTGTCACATTCCGAACAAAAAGATGTCAGAACTTATAAGGTCACGGGCCAGATCTTTTTTGCTTCCGTGTCTGAACTGATGAATGCCATCGTTTATGATGAAGACGTGAAACGGATTATCATTGATTTGACCGATGCCCACGTGTGGGATGATTCTGGAGCGGCTGCTCTTGAGAAGATTGTCGCCAAATGTAAAGAATACGAAATTGAGGCTGAATTAAAGGGATTAAATCAGAAAAGCCGAGATTTAATGAAACAAATGGCATAGAATTTGTGAAGTCCGGATGAATATATCCGGGCTTTTTTTCGGTTAAATTTGCCGGTGTGCATTGTTATAATGAATGAGACTTGAAAACCGTATATAGGAGACTTGCATATGATGTGGCTTCAAAAGTTGAACCAAGTGTTGGGGAGAATCATGCCGCTTTTGACTCCGTCTAGTGTGGCGGCGGGTGTGCTGTTATCTCAGCATATCAGCTGGATGGCCGGCGCTGTGCCGTGGATATTTGCATTTATTACATTTACGGGCAGTCTGAGTGCCAATTTTCAATCGCTGAAGCGCAGTATCGAGAAGCCGCTCCCGATGATCATGGCATTGTTTGTTCTGCATATTTTCATGCCTGTTTTTGCATGGGGAAGCGGCCATCTGATTTTCAGCGGTGACCCTTTAACTGTGACGGGGCTGATTATGGGTGTGGTGATTCCGACCGGAATTACGAGTTTGATTTGGGCTGCGATGTATAAGGGAAATGTCGGATTGACGCTGTCTATTATCCTGGTTGATACCGTGCTTTCTCCTTTTATCGTACCATTAAGCCTGTCTGTCCTGGCCGGGGCGAATGTTCAGATGGATGTGTGGGGCATGATGAAAGGGCTGGCGGAGATGGTGGTGATTCCGTCCATCGCAGGGATGATGGTCAACCAGTTTTCCCCGCCGGTAAGGACTCAGGCGATAAGCCGGTCACTGTCTCCTTTTTCAAAAATCTGTCTGATGATTGTCATTGCCATTAACAGTTCGGAAATCGCGCCGTATGTCACGCACGTGGATATCAAATTTGCGGGCATCGCAGGCACGGTATTTTTTATTGCCATGACGGGTTATGCCGTGGCTTGGCTGATCGGAAGACTGATGAAGCGGAGCCAGGATGAAATCGTGTCTCTGATTTATACAGGGGGCATGCGCAATATCAGCGCCGGAGCCGTTCTCGCCGTGTCTTTCTTTCCGTCTCAAGTGGCGGTTCCGGTCGTCATCGGGATGCTCTTTCAGCAAATCCTTGCCGCTTTGTTCGGCTATTTGCTGAGACGCTTTGAGCTTAAGCCGGTCGTGATCAAGTATGAAAAAAACCGCTCAGTCACGTGAGCGGTTTTTTCCGTACAGCCAGCTTAGTGCTGAATTAAATTGTCGTTTGAACGCTTCTTGATGGTGCACGGCGCCCTCTTCGACAGTGAAAGAGAGCTGAGATTGAGAAAAGCCTTTTTGCCTCAGGCTTTCATGCACTTCTTTATTTTGTCCGATCATGGTGTGTTGGATGTTACATTTTTGCTCTGCTTCACGGCTGCCGACAGACATAAAGATACGCTGCCGTGCCGGCCGCAAAGGTGCGGAGCGGACATAATCTGCTGATTTTTCATACCAGAAGGAACCGGAAATACAGCCGATTCTGCCGAATATTTCAGGCTTTTGCAGCATCGCGTATATCGAAAACAGTCCGCCTAATGACGCACCGATCAGTCCTCTCGTTTCCGGATGCGCAGAAATGTGATGCGTATCTTCAACAGTGGGAATAATGACATTTGTCAGCTCCTCGAGAAAGAGCCTCCCTTTGCCGCCGAAATCATGAAACGCAGGGCTCAGGGAAGGCGCGGGCCACGGTGTGTACTCATCGAGTCTGTCAGCCGGTTTGATGCCGATGAAAATCAATTCGGGAAGTGTTCCGTTCGTAAATTGGGATTCAAGCTTATCTATCTGTTCTAAAAACAAAGAACCCCCGTCAAGTACGTACACACAGGGTAAAGCCCCTGTTTGAACCGAATAGGAAGGAGGAAGATACACAGTGCATTCCCTTCCGTTTATCGGGTGTTCTGTAAGGGTGCCTCTCATGCGTCCATCCCCTTTTTTTGCTTAAACAGAAGAAAAAAGAAATAAGGAACGCCGAGAATTGCAAGGATAATTCCAGCCGGCACTTCTGAAGGCTGAAAGAACAATTTGCCCGCAAAGTCGGCGGATATGACGAGGAGCATACCGACCAGTCCGCTGACCGGTAATGAGTATCTGTGCTCAATCCCGGCGAGCCTGCGGGAAATATGGGGCGCGATCAGTCCGACAAATGCCATGCTGCCCGCTGCGGTTACACATGCGCTGATCAAAGCGATGCAGGCAATGAGTAAAATGGTTTTTTCTTTATTGGTTGAAACACCGAGGCTTTTCACCGTGTCCTCATCGAAACGAATGGTATCCAGCAATGACGTTTTCGCCATAAGAAGAGGAATGAACAAGATCAGCCACGGAAGGATTGCCGTAATGGTCATCCAGTTTGCCGACCAGATGCTGCCGTTTTTCCAAACCATCGCCATCTCATAATCCTGCGGGTCCATTTTTAATGATAGAAATAAAGACAGCGCGCTGAATCCGGAATTCATGGCGATCCCGACGAGAATAATTCTGCCCGATTCCAGATGCCCCCGGTGCCAGGCGAAAATATAGATCAGCACGGCCGCCATCAGTCCTCCGATGAGGCCGAAGACAGGCATACCCATCGCAGAGGCAAGTGCCGTCGCTTCAGATTGTCCCTGAAACAGAAGCATAAACGTGACGATTCCCGCTCCGGCTCCTGCATTAATGCCCAAAATACCGGGATCGGCAAGACCGTTTTTGGTAATGGCCTGAATAACAGCTCCGGCTATCCCCAATCCGAGTCCGATGGCAGCAGCCATGACTATGCGCGGCAGCCTCAGCTGAAACAGCAAAATGTCATATTGCGGATTCGGATGGATGCGGAAAAGCGTACTGAGCAGTTCACCCGGCTTTGCGGAAAAAGAACCGCTTGTCATGCTGAAATAGCTTACGAGCAATATGAGAGCAATCAGAATGATATAAATTCCTGCCATTTTACGCACCACGCTGATCCCCTCCTTTTCTTTTAATCAAATAAAGAAAGAAAGGAACACCGATGATAGAAGTGACAACTTCAATAGGCGTTTCAAACGGATAATTGATGAATCGGCTCGCAAGGTCGCAAAGGGTCAGAAAGACGCCGCCGATAATGCACGCGCATGGGATCAGCCTGCTGTAGTCCGATCCGACGAGAAAACGTGTGATGTGCGGAACAACTAAACCGACAAAGGCAATTTTTCCGGCGAGCGCCACCGAGCTTCCGGTCAATATGACAACAGCCGCCATCGCCATGAGTTTGATGGTTCTTTTCTGCTGTCCCAGACTTTTTGAAATGTCGTCTCCTAATGATACGGCAGTGACCTTTTTGCTGAGAATCATGGCCGTAATGATTCCGATCGCAAAAAACGGGACGGCCAGTTTCAAAAAATCAGGGTTCATTTGATGCAGTCTCGCACTGTACCAAAAACTGAGATCCTGCGAAATTTGAAAATAAATCGAAAGCGCAGCCGACAGACTGCTGAGAAGCATACTGGTCACCGTTCCGATAATGGCAAGCTGCACCGGGGTAAAACCGCCGGGAAGAATGGAGGCCAGCCCGAAAACAAGAGCGGCGCCGAATGCGGAACCGATAAACGAGTAGATGATCATTTCAATGGATGTCGATTGAGGGAGCAATACCATGCAAAGGGTGATGATAAAAGCGGAGCCGTCCGACACACCCATGATCGAAGGCGAGGCCAGATAGTTCCGTGTGATTCCCTGCATGAGCGCTCCGGAAACAGCAAGGGCGGCGCCGATAAACATAGCGCCGGCAGCCCTCGGGATTCTTGAATGCCATATGATCTGATGGTCGGTATTCTCCGGATTAAAGTGCAGCAATGCGGAGAACACGGTATGGATGTCAAGCTGCTTTGCGCCGTATAAAACGGAAAGGAGCAGTGACAGAACAATGGCAATCGGTGAAGCAATGATAATAATGTGTGTCCGCCGTTTTGCATACATGTGAAAAACCTACTCTTTATTAGTCTTGAGTCAATTTGTCAGCCGCAACCTGTAAGAAGCTGATTTTACTCCACGCGGTTCCGCCTTGGGCTAATGGATCAATCGTATTGACGTATACATGGTCTTTTTTGACTGCCTTCAGGCTCTTCCAGATCGGATTTTTCTCTAAGTCTTTCAAAGCGTCAGGCTTATCTGCGTTTTCGTCATCAGAAAATTGTACGAAGATATGGTCAGGGTTCATTTCGCTTAATTTTTCAAGAGAAATCAGTTCCTGCGCTTTCGCCGCTTTGACTTCGTCCGGCGCCTTCAGGCCTAAATCACCGTAAAGCGTGGAGTTGAAATAAACTTGTTCAGGATAAATATAAATATTGCCTTGTCTGATTCTGATGACCAGTGCGTTTGACTGTTTCGCTTTGCTGTTGATCTTTGTTTTTGTCTTTTTCAGGTCCTGTTCGTAATCTGCGATGATTTTTTTCGCTTTTTTCTCTTTATCTGTAAGCTGGGCGAGCAGCATCATGTTTTCTTTCCAGTTTGATGAGATATGAGAGACAGGGATCGTTTCAGCGGTGCCGCTCAATTTTTTCAACGTTTTTTCCGGGAATTTGGTTGATGCCAGAATGACGTCCGGCTGCAGCTCAAGAATTTTTTCCATATTCGGCTGCATTTTTTCCCCCGTTGATACGGATTTATCTGTAATATCTTTAAACAGTTCCGGGAATTTGCCGGAGAAAGAAATTGCTCCTGCCGGATGAACGTCAAGCAATTTGGCGTCTTCCATTGATTCTACGCTGCCTGTAATGGCGATTTTGTCAGTCGGCGCTTTGACTTTATATGTTTTTCCGAGATATTCGATTTTCTTTTTATCTGAAGAAGCGTCCTTTCCTTTACTTGCTGTATCAGATGTTTCTGAGCTTCCGCAAGCCGCGGCCGTGAAAGCCAAAAGCAAAATCATGAAAGCGAATGCCAATTTCTTCATCTATTGTTCCTCCTGTTCAATTGATAACTATTATCAATTGGAATTATAGAGAATGAATAGGGATAAGACCATGGATAATTTCCGGCATTACCATGGACGATCTTCGGATAAAATGGAAATGCTTTGCTCGATCATCCGCTGATGTCCGCTTGGAGAATATTCAATCCACGGGTCAGATGAAATGGGAAACACGTGTTTATTGCTGACGGCACTAAGGTTCTGCCATATCCCGGACTGCTGAATCCGCTGAAAATAGCGAAGCGTTTCCGGTTCTTTACAAGTGAAAAGCATGATGCAGTCAGCCTGGCAATCCGCCAGCATTTCCAAGGAAATCTTTTCGTCAGGAGCAAAAGATTCCGGTTTTGCGGAGGCAAAGTCTAAATCACCGAAGAAGACTTCCTCAATACTGTTGTTATGGGCGATGTACATATTTTCTTTATATACACGGACAAATAAGAACCGCTGGTGCCGCACGTGTTTAAGAGCATCTTTCGCTGAATGGGTGAGACTTTGATAAGTTTTAAGCCAGTGCCGCGCTTCCTGCTCTTCATTCAGATATGCGGCTGTGCGAAGAAACTGGTCTCTCCAATTCTCTTGAGCCGGAAGATAAAAAACTTCAGTGATGTCATTCAGGCGCTGTTTTTCTTCTTCACTGACAGAATCGAGACTGAAAATGATGTCTGGGGCAGCTTGAGACAGCGTATGCAGGTTGTCTTCCCAATTTGCATTATAGCGGTAAGCGCTCAGGTGAACCGGAATATCGGAAGAGAATTGTTTGTAATAATAGGCCGTCCATTTCGGGTGCAGCGCCGCAGCGTAAGGCACGTGATGCAGAGGAATCAGATGCCCCATCGTTTCTTTTCCGTACGCGGCCATTTTTGTGCGCCTTTTTTTCATGTAGCTTGTAGGTGAGCTGCCGGTATGTTTTTTAAAGATGCGGCTGAAATAAAATTCGTCCTGGTAGCCGATTTGATGAGCGATTTCCCGCAGTTTGCAGCTTGCCTTGGCCATCAGTTTTTTCGCATTGGTTATGCGGATGTCTGTGATATATTCAGTTACGCTCTGCCCGTATAGTTTTTTAAAGGTTTCACTGTAATGCTTGGGACTGATTCCCGCCATATGAGCGAGCTGGGTGAGCGTGATTTTTGTGTCGGACTGAGCATGTATGAATTGTTTTGTCTGTTCGATCGCCGCTTTCGTATTATTTTGATGGCATACTTTTGCGGCATAAAGGTCGTACATCAGCTGCTGAAAGTCGGCGGTATATTTCATTTTCTGCAATCCATCCGCCGATCGCACGTTTTCAGAAAGTGATTGAAGCCGGCTTGTCAAATGATCAACCGTTTGTAAATTCATTTGCTGAAGTCCGTGGAAGATGTCTTCCCCGTTATCCGGAAGCATCGCTTCATCATCTGAGGAATAGGAGAAAACACGGAGTCTGACGATATACAAATGGATGCCGCCTGACGATATAGGGGCAATATTGAATGTCTCATCACAAGGACAGATGTAGAGCGTTTCCTTCTGCAGCGGAAAGCTGTCTGTTCCGATATCAATTTGTCCCTCGCCTTTCACATGAAAGATCAATACGGGGGAATCAGTGAGCTGATGCTCTGACAGAAGGTCGGCTGTTTTTTTTACGGAGATGATATCAATGGGCTGAAAGAATAATGTGTTTTTCATGAGAAACCACCTTTTAGGAAACATTCATTTAAATGATAACTGTTATCAATTAAATTGTACCAAATAAATGAATGTTTTCCTATAAAAAGCGGAAATGTGAAATGCGACAAAATGTTACACGTGTAACACGAATGTTGTCAGTATATGAGGTATTGTTTTCTTAGAGTTTTGAATTGGTCCAGCCGGCGTTGATATGTGCCGGTGATGTCTTCAATGGAAGCGCCTTTTTCTATTTTTTTGCGTACCCAGCCGTTACCGATCAGCTTGTCAAAAGAGCCTGTCGGCAAGAATGAAAAGTCATTCGGATATAAGTCATGCATGGTTTTCAGAATGGAGAGCCCTGTTTTTGCCGCTTCAAATGTGTTTCTGTTTGTTACGTAGACTTGTACGCCGTGGCACAGCTTGCCCTGGTGCTTGGAGAAGCTGGGGATGAATGAAGCGGCTCTGAAGGTGACGCCCGGAAGCTTGAGACTGTTCAGGCGTTCTTCGAGCTCGGTGCTTTTCATATAAGGCGCGCCGATAAGTTCAAACGGCTTTGTCGTGCCCCTTCCTTCGGATACGTTTGTGCCTTCGATTAGTCCTGTTGCCGAATATGCAAATATGCTGTCCGGGGTCGGGATATTAGGCGAAGGGAGGACGAACGGCAGACCGGTATCTTCAATCGTCATCGTCCGCTTCCAGCGCTTCATTTTTACGACGGTGAGGTCGGCGCCAATATGAAACTCTTTATTGAATAAAAGAGCAAGCTCACCGATCGTCATGCCGTGCTTCAGCGGGATCGGATACAGTCCGACAAATGAAGCGTAATCCGGTTCAAGAACCGGGCCGTCCGGATTTCGTCCGCCTTGCGGATTCGGCCGGTCCAAGACATAAAAAGGAATGCCTTTTTCTTTGGCCGCTTCCATGGCATAGGCCATTGTATAAATGTAGGTGTAGTATCGCGTTCCGACATCCTGAATATCGAAAATCAGCACATCTGTATCTTTCAGCATGTCAGGCGTCGGTTTCCTCGTCTCCCCGTATAGGCTGTAGACGGGAAGCCCTGTTTTTTCGTCTATATAGGATGTGACTTTGTCTCCGGCCTGAGCATCGCCGCGGACACCGTGCTCCGGTCCGAATAATGCCGTCAGGCGGATGTCTGGCGCCTCATACAGCACGTCAACGCTGCTTTTCAATGATGCGTTCACACCGGTCGGGTTGGTGATCAGCCCGACCCTTTTTCCCTTCAGTTCCTGTTTATAATCTTTCAGCAGGCGGTCGATGCCTGTTTGGATGCTTGGTTTCTTGGCGGTATGAAGGTTTCTGTCAGAAGCCGCCGAGACTGCCGTCATAGCACTGATGACGACAAGTCCGGCGAGAAGTGCAGCCGTATGTGTTTTCATAATCAGCCCTCCTGTTTAAAGCGGTTTTCCGGTCTTCAGATTGATACCGAAACCATAAGGATACAGTGTCGTTCCCGGATGCGTGACTGAAGGAATGTCAGCGGGCAGCCTGCCTTGCGGTGTTGTCTGTCCGAATATCGCTTCAATGCCTGCCGGAATGTTTGGCTGGAGGAATTGTCCGTCTGTATATCCTTTAAAGCCGTAGACTGCGATAAGGGCTTCAGCTTCTTCAAAATTCGCGGCGTCGTAAGGATTACGCAGGCTCATCAGCACAAAGGGTTTTTGGTTCGATTGTGCGGCTTTCATGACGGCCCGCGGAAATGCGGTCGTCCACTTGCCGGGATCTGTGACGGAATCGTCAATCACGCCGTCGTTTACGACAGGGTCATTTTTTACGACATAGGAGCCTGTAATCACGTAATCCGCGTCGGATACCAGCTTTTTGTGTTCATCATGAAATGTGCGCTCGGCGAAGTTCATTTTACTGATGGTTACCGGCCGGATTTTTTTCTTCTTGATGAGCTGCCGAATGGTTTGTTCCATTGCCGCTGTTTGATCTTCATAAGGAGCGGCAATGAGAACGCGGCTGTTCTTTTTCGGTTTGAATGGGAGCGTGCGGTTTTTGTTTTGTAAGACGGTGACGGATCTTTCCGCGATTTGTTTTTCAGCTTTCAGGTGATTTTTGCTGCCGACGGTTTTCTTTGCTTTTGCAATCTTCTTTTTCAGATTTGTCTCTTTCGGTGCGGGATATATCCCTCGTTTTATTTTCAGGGAAATGATGCGTTCCGCTGATTTGTTAATTTGCTGCAGCGGAATATCCCCTTTTTGTACCGCCTTTTTTAACGCGGAATGAACCCGGGCAAAGCGGTTTTCCGTTTGCAGCGATGTCACTTGGGCCGGCATCAGGGCAATATCGACTCCTGCTTTTACTGCCATGACGACCGCCTCTTCCTGACCGAAATGATCGGCAATGGCTTTCATATTTAATGCATCCGTAACGATGACGCCGTTAAATCCCATTTCCTTACGGAGAAGATGAGTCATCACTTTTTTCGAGAGTGTGGCGGGTACGAGGATGTCTGAACCGTCCAGCTTGCTTTTATAGGTTGTATCGTCAAAAGCGGGAAATTGCACATGGGCTGTCATGATCATATCAGCTCCGGCCTGAATGGCCTGCCGGAACGGATAAAGTTCAATCTGACGCAGCCTTTCTTGATTGTGGGTGACAAGCGGAAGACCGTAGTGGCTGTCGACATCAGTGTCGCCGTGTCCCGGGAAATGTTTGACGGCGGCAGCGACATTCTGCTTTTGCTGAGCCTTCATTGAGGCAAGACCGAGTGAAGCTGTCAGATCACGGTCTGAACTGAACGACCTGACGCCGATGACAGGGTTTCCGGGATTATTATTGATATCGAGAACGGGAGCGAAATTCGTATTAATGCCCAGTGCTTTCAGTTCTTTCCCGATAATGGCGCCGGTCTGGGACGCGTAGGCTGTTTTTCTAGCAGCCCCGAGTGCCATATTGCCTGGGAAATGAGTGCCCTCACCAAGTCTAGTTACGATGCCGCCCTCCTGATCAATGCTTAATAATAGCGGAATGTCAGGGCTCGCCTTTTGAAAGGCATCTGTCAGGCGTACCGTTTGCTCAGTGTTTTTTACATTTTCTGCAAATAAGATAACGCCGCCGAACCGGTACTTTTGAATAAGCCCTGCGACTTCGTCATTCATTTGGGTAAGAGCCTCAGGTGATGACTGCCCCTTTTTTTGCCAATTTCGAAAATCAGGCATGAGCATCTGCCCTAATTTTTCATCTAATGTCATACGGGATACCGCTTGTTCCGCCTGTGACGGAATGTCCGGTTTTGTTGATGCATGATGCGTGCCGAATACAATGAACAACAGTAATACAGCTGAGATGAAAAGTTTCATGATGGTGCCCTCCTGCCGTCATAGTTTGGACAAAAGACATGGGTTGTCATTCAATGGCTTCATAAATCGCTTTTATGACGCTGCCGTAGCTTCCGGTCGGGAAAAGATCCCCTTCAAAAACATTCGGGTTTTCACCGGGGCTGACGACGGGGGAATGCTTTTTATTGGTCAAAAGTGCGATCCCCAGCTTATAAGCGGGATCAATAATCGTGATGGTGCCGGTCCATCCCGTATGGCCGTATGCCTGCCTGCTTGCATAAGGTCCGAACATCCACTCCATATCCGGGCTGCCGTTTTTCCGCCAGCCGAGAGCGAAAGTCGGATCAGAGGATGCCGCCGTTGTGAACAAATCGGCCGTTCTTTTATTGAAGAGAGAAACGTGTTTATAACTGCCTCTGTTCAGCATGACTTGAAGAAGGACGGCCATATCATCAGCTCTGGAAAACAGCCCGGCGTGACCGGACACCCCTCCCATTGAGTAAAATGCTTTTTCATCGTGAACTTCCCCCTGCAGCGTATATGTCCTGATGTGAGGGAAATGGATGACTCCGTCACGTGTGTTGCCTAAACGTTCAGTAGCTGCGAATGCTTTTTCTTTAAAACCTTTTTGCAGCGGATTGAACAGTGTGTGCGTCAGTTTCAGCGGTTTGTACAGTTCTTGTTCCGCATAGGTATCAAGGGTTTTTCCGGTTATGTTTTCAATGATGCATCCGAGAATCATGTAACCGATATCACTGTATACGTGTTTTGTTCCCGGCTTGTATTCAAGCGGGATCTGGGTGAGAAAACGGATCGTTTTATCCCGTTCTTGTGAATATAAAGGGCCTGCGGTGTCCGGCTGATAGAAATAAAAGCTTGCCGGCAGACCGGATTGATGCTGGAGCACATCGATGACGCGTATACGGTCTTTTTCTTGAATCGGATCGCTTTTTCTGTCTTTGAAATCAGGAAGGTAAGCCGAGACTTTTTGATACACATCAAGCTTTCCCTGGCTGACGAGTCGCTGTAGTGCAAAATTGGCCGCGTACATTTTTGTATTGGAAGCTAAATCAAACATGGTTGATGTTTTCATTTTTTTCGGACGGGATAAAAGGGTGTTCCCGTCATATTTTTTGCTGTAGCCGTATGCTTTCTTTTTGATCACCCGTCCGTCCTTTACGACGATGAGGACGGCTCCGGGGAATCCTGCTGCGATGTCTTTTTCAATCATTTGATCAACCTTTCTGAGCTTTGCTGCGTCGTATAATTTGGATTGGGCTTCGGCTTTGTGCTGCGGCAGAAAAGAGAGGCTGATGACCATTGTGAGTATGGCGGCTGTCAGTGTTTTCATATTCTGATCCCTCCCGGTTTATTCAAATTCAGCAGCCATGTCATCCTTAAATCCGAACGCATAAGTGAAGACAAAGCCTGCCGCGTAAGAGATGAAGAGACCGATGATATACAAAACGATTTGAGCCGGCTGTACGAGAAACGAGAGCGGAAGGCCGGAGACACCGATTGAAAAAGTCGCCACTTGAAAATGGGCTTGAAAGGCGCCGCCGATTCCCGCCCCTAAACACGCCGTCAAAAACGGCCGGCCGAGCGGGAGCGTGACGCCGAAGATAAGCGGCTCCCCGATTCCGAGCAGACCGGATGGAAGTCCGCCGCCGATCGCTCTTTTTAATGAGGCTTTTTTTGTTTTCATAAAGATGGCGAAGGCCGCGCCTACTTGACCCGCGCCTCCCATCGCGAGAATCGGAAGAAGCGGGTCATCTCCGATTGATCGGATTAATTCCAAATGTACGGGAGTCAAGCCCTGATGCAGGCCGGTGACGACAAGCGGCAGGAAGGCGGCTCCCAGTACAAACCCTGAGAGCACTCCCCCGACATTCAGCAGCGACAATAAACCTGATGTAATCAGATCAGAAATAAAACCGCCTGCGGGGATAAAAACGACATATGTCACCAGCCCGGTGATAAGTAAAGACAATGTAGGCGTGACGATAATGTCGATGGATTGATGGACGTACTTTCTGATAAACCGTTCGGTATAAGCGATAAAAACCGCAGCGAAAAGAACGCCGATTAATCCTCCCCTGCCAGGGAGCAGATTCTCTCCGAACAAACTGATATTGGCGATCTCAGGGTTAAGGATCAATATGCCCGCAAGGCCGCCCATCGCGGGTGTCCCGCCGAATTCCTTCGCCGCATTGATGCCGACAAGGACGCCGAGGTAAGCGAACAAGCCTGAACCGATAACCGTTAAAATAAGTGCGATTTGGGATTCTTTCGGGAGCCAGCCGGCCTGAATGACGGCTTTCGTAATACCGGTGATTAAACCTGATGCAATGAGTGCAGGAATAAGGGGAATGAAGATGCTTGATATTTTTCTCAGAAACAATTTGATGGGTGTGGTGTTTTTTCTGTTGAGATCGGCTTTTTTCCGTGAGGCGGCTTCTTTTAAATCAATGTTTTTTCCGGATGGCATAAGTTTTGCGAAAGCGTCGGCGACATGATTGACGACACCCGTGCCGAGAATGATCTGCAGTGTTTCGGCTTCGACGACGCCTATTACCCCGTCAAGCCGTTTCAGCGCCTCAATATCCGTTTTGTCCCGATCTAAAGGTGTAATCCTCAGGCGTGTCATACAGTGGGTAAAGCCTGAAATATTCGCTGAACCGCCGCAATTGTCCAGGATATCTTTGGCCAGTGACTGATAAAATGCCTCTTTGCTCATGGAGATCCTCCTTTTTCCGTACGATTTTTCCCGGGGAGCTATGCCTGAAACGCGTCCTAAAAGCGCCTGCGCCGAACATGAAAACGGCGCGGGCTCGTAAAAGCACATTATTTTTCACCAAAGAACGATCAGCGTTCTTTTTCTCTTGAAACGTGCTGTTCAATGGCTTTATCAATGAATCCTTCTGATTCTTTGAGCAGTGCCTTCGCGTGTGTTTCGTCCGAATTCGTCTTCAGCATGACGATTGCCGTTTTGACATGGCTGTCTGCGGCCTCAAGCGTTTCTTTTGCCTTGTCGTACGGAACGCCCGTGATGCTTTGGATAATGCCGATTGCGCGTTCTTTCAATTTTTCGTTGCTGACATGAACGTCCACCATTAAATTTTCGTACACTTTGCCGCTTTTAATCATCACGGCCGTGGAAATCATGTTCAGAATCATTTTATGTGCCGTCGCGGCTTTCATTCGTGTTGACCCTGTAATCACTTCGGGGCCGACAATGACTTCGATGCTGTGATCGGCAAAGGTGCTGATCAAGGAGTTCTTATTGCATGTGAGCGCGACGGTTTTGGCGCCGATTGTTTTTGCATATTTCAGCGCACCGGCCGCATACGGCGTGCGCCCGCTTGCCGCGATGGCGATCACGGTGTCTTCTGCGGTAAGCCCGATCGTTTTGAGATCGAGAGCGCCGGTTTCCTCGCTGTCTTCTATACCTTCAGCCGCTTGCAAAAAGGCGTCTGCCCCTCCGGCCATCAGACCGATGACGGTGTCGGGACTTACGCTGTATGTAGGCGGGCATTCAACCGCATCCAGTACACCGAGTCTGCCGCTTGTGCCCGCTCCCGCATAAATCAGCCTGCCGTTTCGCCGTAAGGACTGATGGGCGAATTGAACGGCAATCTGAATATCGGGCAGCACCTGCTGAACGGCTTCAGCCACTTTGAAATCCTCTTCGTTAATGATGCGGAGAATTTCCATCGTGTCTGCCTGATGGATTGAAGCGGTCTGCGGATTTCTGGTTTCTGTGGTCAATCTGTGAATGTTAAGCCGGTCTGTCATGATTGTACCCTCCCAAGTCGTTAATACTTGAAGTATATGGGCTTCTGAATAGATGTTTCAAGAAAAATCGGCAGGGATGAGATGAATAATCAAGCGCTTTCACAAAAAATGATGCAGAATGTGCTGTTCACCGATCGGACCGATCCTGCGCCGCCCTTTGTCAATAAAACCGGAAGACCGGTACAGGTTCTTTGCACGTTGATTGCGATGGTTTACAGCAAGCACGATTTCATCACACCAAGGAAAGTAATTTGCAACAAAAGCGGGGAGCTGCAGCATCGCTTGTTTGGCATAACCTTTTCCCTGATGCGGCGCATGTAATGACAGCGCACTCAGCAAAATGGCAGACACATTGTTCGAATACGGAGCAATGGTTTCTTTTGAGGTATGTAAAATAAAAAAACCGACGGGGCGGTCTTCTTTTAAAATGACTGTCGGGTAGCGATCCCGGATGACAAGCGCCTGCGGCAGGACATCTATCGGCAGAGCTGTGAACTTTTTATCTTCTTCACTCAGCACAAACCCGTTCAGCCCGTCTGCATGCTCCGGTTTATAAAAGGACAGGGCTACATCCATGATATCTACTCTCCTTTTTTATAATTGATCCAATTCATCTTCTGATAGAACACGGCAGCCTGCCCGTTTTAAAAGAGCGGAAGTGATGCCGTCTCCGAGTATTTTTTTTCCTGAGAAAGTGCCGTCATAGATAAAGCTGCTGCCGCAGGACGGACTGTTTTCTTTAAGGATGACCGTTGCGGCGCCTATTTCTTTTGCGTATGCTAACGTTTTTTCCGCGCCGTCCATATATAAAGCTGTAACGTCTTCGCCTGATGCCGTTACGATTCTTGCCGTTCCGTTCAGCACGTCTTCACCCGTGCCGCCGATGATTTCCGCCGGTTCGCGGGGAGTGGTGAAGCCGCCCAAAAGTTCGGGGCAGACCATAACAGCTTTCTTTTCTTCTACGAGTCTGCGGATTTTTTCCGAAGCGGCGTGAGAGCCGTTATATCTGCATTCGATACCGCCGAGACAAGAGCTGACTAAGATCATCTGTGTCCATTCCCTTCAATATTTTGATACTTTCATCATAAATGAAATAAGAGAGGAGGGATGAGTTTTTCAGTTAAAAAACGGGTAAAAAAGTTTGAAAATAAAAAAAATAATTTTTCTCTTTACAAATGGGGTACAACCTGTATATAATAACTTTTGTCAGCTCGACGCGGACACAACGGCCCGTTGGTCAAGCGGTTAAGACACCGCCCTTTCACGGCGGTAACACGGGTTCGAATCCCGTACGGGTCATATGGAGGATTAGCTCAGCTGGGAGAGCATCTGCCTTACAAGCAGAGGGTCGGCGGTTCGAGCCCGTCATCCTCCACCATATTTGCCGGCCTAGCTCAATTGGTAGAGCAACTGACTTGTAATCAGTAGGTTGGGGGTTCAAGTCCTCTGGCCGGCACTGTTTTTCAAAAAAATACGGAGGGGTAGCGAAGTGGCTAAACGCGGCGGACTGTAAATCCGCTCCCTCAGGGTTCGGCAGTTCGAATCTGCCCCCCTCCACCATTTTTGGGCTATAGCCAAGCGGTAAGGCAACGGACTTTGACTCCGTCATGCGTTGGTTCGAATCCAGCTAGCCCAGTCTCAGACACCTTTTGCATAAAGGTGTCTTTTTTTATCGGCATTTTGTTTCGATTTTTGATTGTTCATCAGATATACTATTTTTAAGCTGCTGTTAAGGCAGTATATTCTGTATTTTCCATCTACACCTTGCCTGAAATTTGGTAAAATAAATGTAATAAAAAAATGAAACCTTTTAAAACAATCAACGTATAGATACAGACCGGTGAAGGGCAGAGGTAAGATAAAACATGGAAAACCTGATTAAAAAAAGAATCAAGCAAGTCAAAAAAGGCGATCAAAATGCGTTTGCAGAAATCGTTGACCTTTATAAAGATAAGATTTACCAGCTTTGCTACCGCATGCTCGGCAATGTGCACGAAGCGGAAGATATTGCGCAGGAAGCTTTTATCAGAGCGTATGTCAATATCGACAGTTTCGATATCAACAGAAAGTTTTCAACGTGGCTTTACAGAATTGCGACCAACCTGACCATTGACCGCATCCGCAAGAAAAAGCCTGATTACTATCTGGACGCAGAAGTAGCGGGAGCAGAAGGGCTGACGATGTATTCGCAGATCGCCGCGGACGGGGTTCTCCCTGAAGACGCCGTATTGTCATTGGAGCTGTCGGACACAATTCAGAAAAAGATTTTAAAGCTGCCTGACAAGTACAGAACGGTTATTGTATTAAAGTATATTGACGAACTCTCTTTAATTGAAATCGGGGAGATTCTGAATATCCCTGTCGGCACCGTCAAGACAAGGATACACAGAGGCAGAGAGGCTCTTAGAAAACAATTGAGGGATCTTTAAGTGGGGTGATGAAATGAGCTGTCCTGAACAGATTGTGCAGCTTATGCATAAGCATCTTGATGGAGATATCCTTCCTGAAGATGAAAACGTATTAAAACAACATTTGCAGTCATGCGGGAATTGCAAACGGCATTTTCATGAAATGGAGAAATCCGTAGCACTCGTCCGAAGCACATCGCATGTCACGGCCCCTGCTGATTTTACTGCCAAAGTTGTGGCGAATCTTCCAAAAGAGAAAAAACGCGCTTCTGTAAAACGATGGATCAAAACTCATCCGATGATTGCAGCCGCAGCGGTTTTTGTGATTTTAATGGGCGGCGGTTTTTTCAACAGCTGGCATAATGACCACAATTTCAGTGTGTCCAAACAGCCGAACCTTGTCGTGCAGAATCACACGGTCACCGTCCCTGAAGGCGAGACCGTAAAGGGCGATGTCACAGTAAAAAACGGCAAGCTGTTCATTGAAGGAAAAGTCGACGGCAATGTGACCGTCGTCAACGGAGAAAAATACATGGCCTCAGCCGGACAAGTCACCGGGCAGATTGAAGAGATTAACCAATTGTTTGACTGGGTCTGGTACGAACTGAAATCGGCGGGCCAGGGCGTCGTGAGCGCTTTGGACCCGAATGAAGATGAGTAAAGCGTATAATCGCTTTACTCTTTTTTTATGCATCGCCGTGCCGGCCCATTTCACTTGAGAAATCAAAATGTGGTATAATGAGCACGCTATATGATGTACATATTGCTCATGCAGCACAATTCATAACGGAAAAAACGAAATGACTGAATTCTTGGAGGACGAGGAAATGGCTTTTGAGGACATCCCATTTTTGCAATACCTCGGCAATGCCGTTGATATTCTCCTTGTTTGGTATGTGATATATAAATTAATCATGGTCATACGCGGGACGAAGGCGGTTCAGCTTTTAAAAGGAATCGTCGTCATCGTATTGGTCCGGATGGCCAGTTCATATTTGGGACTCAGCACGCTTCAGTGGCTGATGGACCAAGCGATAACATGGGGATTTTTAGCGATCATCATTATATTCCAGCCTGAGCTGAGACGGGCGCTTGAACAGCTCGGACGGGGCCGGTTCTTTTCCAGGAGCGGAACCCCTGTGGAGGAAGCGCAGCATAAGACAATTGAAGCGATTACAAAATCGATCAGCTACATGGCGAAACGCCGCATCGGCGCACTCATCGCCATTGAGCGCGATACGGGAATGGGCGATTATATTGAGACGGGCATCCCGCTTAATGCGCAGGTCAGCTCGGAGCTTTTGATTAATATCTTCATCCCCAATACACCGCTGCATGATGGAGCGGTCATTATGAAAAATAACGAGATTGCTGCGGCTGCCTGTTATCTGCCGCTTTCTGAAAGCCCGTTTATTTCAAAGGAGCTGGGGACGCGTCACAGAGCGGCTGTCGGCATCAGTGAAGTGACGGACAGCTTAACCATTATTGTATCTGAAGAGACGGGCGCCATCAGTGTGGCCAAAAACGGAGACCTTCACAGAGAATTGACGGAAGAAGCACTGAAAGAAATGCTTGAAGCCGAGTTTAAGAAGAACGCCAGAGACACTTCTTCTAACCGCTGGTACTGGAGGGGCAAGAAAAATGGATAAATTCTTAAACAACCGCTGGGCTGTAAAGATCATTGCATTGCTCTTGGCGCTGCTGCTTTACGTTGCGGTTAACAACAACCAGGCGCCGACTCCGAAAAAGCCGGGGGAATCCTTTTTTCCGACATCAACGACTGACGAGGCTACGCTTACTGATATTCCTGTAAAAGCATACTACGATGAAGCGAACTATGTCGTCACCGGCGTGCCCCAGACCGTAAATGTCACGATTAAAGGCTCGACAAGCGCGGTGAAAAAGGCGAGACAGACGAAGAATTTTGAGATATACGCCGATATGAATAAGCTGAAGACCGGGACTCATAAGGTCGAATTGAAGGCGAAAAACGTATCGGACGGACTGACGATCTCCATAAACCCGTCAGTCACGACGGTTACGATTCAGGAAAAAACGGCTGAGAGTTTTCCCGTGGAAGTTGAATACTACAATAAAAGCAAAATGAAAAAGGGATATACCCCTCAGCAGCCGATTATCAGCCCGAAAAACGTGCAGATTACAGGTTCGAAAAATGTGATTGATAACATTTCGCTTGTCAAAGCATCTGTGAACCTTGAAAATGCAAATGAGACCATTGAAAAGGAAGTGAAGGTGACCGTCTATGACAAAGACGGCAACGCACTTCCTGTTGATGTTGAACCGTCAGTCATTAAAGTGACGGTTCCCGTAGCCAGTCCGAGCAAAAAGCTTCCTTTCAAAATCGAAAGGAAGGGAAGTCTTCCGGACGGGGTGAGTGTTGCGAGTATTGACTCGAATCCGAGTGAGGTGACGGTTTACGGCCCGCAGGATGTGCTGGATTCACTGGAATTTATTGACGGCGTATCTCTTGATTTAGGCAAAATTGATAAAGATACCGATATCAATGCCGATATCCCGCTTCCTAAGGGCGTCACTAAGGTATCACCGGAAAAAATCACGCTTCATGTTAAAGTGGACAGTGAAGACAAAAAGGATTTTGACAATGTCGCAATCAAGACGGTCGGACTGGGAGGCTCACAGCAGATTGAGTTTCTCGACCCTGAATCGCAGGCGATAAATATTACGGCCAAAGGCTCTCCCGCCAACATTAAGGCGCTGAAAAAGTCGGACATTGAACTGTATGCCAATGTCTCGGACTTGGATGACGGAGAGCACTCTGTAAAGCTTGAAGTAAACGGCCCGCAAAACGTCACATGGTCCCTGTCAAAAGACACGGTTAAGATCAAGCTGACTTCTAAGAAAAACACAAGTTCAAATAAAAATGACGGCGGCTCCGCTGATTCCGGCAATAAGAACGGCACAAGCGGAGACGCAGACAAAGACAAGAGCAAGAACCGGGAAGACGACACTGACAGCGATCAGAATAAAAGTCAAAACCAGGATCAAAATCAAGACCAGGATGAAGACGGATCAAGCGCTGATTCTTCTTCAACAGAATGAAAAAGGAGCGATACAAAATGGGCAAGTATTTTGGAACAGATGGTGTAAGAGGTGTTGCCAACAGCGAGCTTACGCCAGAGCTGGCCTTTAAAGTGGGGCGTTTTGGCGGTTATGTCCTGACCAAAGATAAGCAGCGCCCGAAAGTGCTGATCGGCCGTGATACACGTATCTCCGGACATATGCTGGAGGGAGCCCTTGTCGCCGGACTTTTATCGATCGGAGCTGAAGTGATGCGCCTCGGCGTTATTTCTACGCCGGGGGTATCCTATTTAACGAAAGCCATGGATGCTGAGGCGGGCGTCATGATCTCCGCTTCTCACAACCCCGTACAGGATAACGGAATTAAATTTTTCGGAGGGGACGGCTTTAAGCTTTCTGATGAGCAGGAGGCCGAGATTGAACGTCTCATGGAGGAACCGGAAGATAAGCTGCCGAGACCGACAGGCGCGGACCTCGGGCTTGTGAACGATTATTTTGAAGGCGTTCAAAAGTATCTGCAATTTTTAAAACAGACGGCGGACGAAGATTTTACAGGCATTCATGTAGCGCTTGACTGCGCCCATGGTGCGACATCTTCCATTGCGACGCACCTTTTTGCCGATCTCGATGCTGACGTATCTACAATGGGGACGTCTCCGAACGGATTAAACATTAATGATGGCGTCGGTTCTACACACCCGGAAGCGCTGAGTGCTTTCGTCAAAGAAAAAAACGCCGATATCGGCCTTGCGTTTGACGGAGACGGCGACCGCCTCATTGCCGTTGATGAAAAAGGAAACATCGTCGACGGCGATCAGATCATGTACATATGCGCGAAGTATTTGAAATCAGAAGGCCGTCTGAAGGATGATACCGTCGTATCGACCGTGATGAGCAACCTCGGTTTCTACAAAGCGCTTGAAAAAGAAGAAATCAAAAGCGTTCAAACGGCAGTCGGCGATCGCTATGTCGTAGAAGCGATGAAAAAAGACGGCTATAATGTCGGCGGCGAGCAGTCAGGGCACCTTATTTTCCTTGATTACAACACTACCGGCGACGGTCTTTTGTCCGCGATCATGCTTGTGAATACGCTGAAGGCGTCCGGCAAAACCCTTTCAGAACTTGCGGATGAAATGAAAAAATTCCCGCAGCTCTTAGTGAACGTGAAAGTGACGGATAAATATAAGGTAGAAGAAAACGCTAAGGTGAAGGCCGTGATTTCTGAAGTGGAAAAAGAAATGAACGGAGACGGCCGGATTTTAGTGCGCCCGTCAGGCACCGAACCGCTCGTACGCGTGATGGCGGAAGCGAGAACAAAAGAGCTTTGTGACGAATATGTCACAAAAATCGTGGATGTCGTGCGGACAGAAATGGGAGCGGAGTAGCGAAGTTTATAAGCAGAGAGCGAACAAGACAAGTGCAATCAGCATAAAATGATAGTAAACATGATGCCGGGGCGGCAAAAAATAATTGACCGTCCTTGGCACATGCTGTAAAATCAAGCTTGTTCAGCCTTTGTTTTTCACTTGCAGGAAAGGCGGGATTGTTTGCATCTTTTATAATTACAGCGCCCGAACTAAGCGCCCGAAAAACGGCTTAGTTGACGAGGATGGAGGTTATCGAATTTTCGGCGGATGCCTCCCGGCTGATTCATTTAGATCACAGCCGTAAGGATTTCTTCAAACCGGAGGGGCGACTCTCCGAACAAAGGGAAATCACATGATCTTCCAAAAAAACATGTGGGAGGGGACGATTGAAAGTCCCCTTGTAATTTGACTTTCTTCGTCTCCTTTTACACCTTTAGGAGGAAGAAAATATGTGTGGAATTGTAGGTTACATCGGTCAGCTTGATGCGAAAGAGATTTTGTTAAAAGGATTAGAGAAGCTTGAGTACCGCGGCTATGACTCTGCCGGTATCGCTGTGGCGAATGAGCAGGGCGTGCATGTGTACAAAGAAAAAGGCCGCATCGCCGACCTTCGTGAAGTGGTGGATCACACGGTTGAATCTCAAGCGGGAATCGGCCATACACGCTGGGCGACTCACGGCGAACCAAGCTTCCTGAACGCTCACCCGCATCAAAGCGCACTCGGCCGCTTTACACTTGTTCATAACGGTGTGATCGAGAACTATGTTCAGCTGAAGCGCGAGTATCTTGAAAACGTTGAACTGAAAAGCGACACGGACACTGAAGTAGTCGTTCAAATGATCGAGCAATTTGTGGCGGGAGGACTCAGCACAGAAGAAGCGTTCCGCAAAACACTGACTCTGTTAAAAGGCTCTTACGCAATTGCATTATTTGACGGTGAAAACACAGACACCATTTACGTTGCAAAAAACAAAAGCCCTCTGTTAATCGGCCTTGGAGATACGTTTAACGTCGTGGCATCTGACGCGATGGCTATGCTTCAAGTAACGAATGAATACGTTGAGCTTTTGGACAAAGAAATGGTGATCGTGACAAAAGACGAAGCCGTGATTAAAAATCTTGACGGTGAAGTCATGACACGTGCGTCTTATATCGCTGAGCTTGACGCCAGTGATATCGAAAAAGGCACATACCCTCACTACATGTTAAAAGAAACGGATGAGCAGCCGCTTGTTATGCGCAAAATCATCCAAACGTATCAGGACGAAAACGGCAGACTGGCCGTGGCGGGCGATGTCGCTGACGCCGTGGCGGAAGCGGACCGCATTTATATCGTGGCTTGCGGAACGAGCTATCACGCCGGTCTTGTCGGGAAACAATATATTGAAATGTGGGCAAACGTACCGGTTGAAGTGCATGTAGCGAGTGAATTCTCTTACAACATGCCGCTTCTGTCTAAGAAGCCGCTCTTTATCTTCCTTTCTCAAAGCGGAGAAACAGCGGACAGCCGCGCCGTGCTTGTTCAAGTCAAAGCGCTGGGTCACAAAGCGCTGACGATTACAAACGTTCCGGGATCAACGCTTTCCCGTGAAGCGGATTACACATTGCTTCTGCACGCAGGCCCTGAGATCGCCGTGGCATCAACAAAAGCGTATACGGCTCAGATTGCCGTGCTTGCGATCCTTGCGTCCGTTGCAGCAGAACGCAACGGCGTTGATATCGGTTTTGATTTAGTCAAAGAATTAGGTATCGCGGCAAATGCCATGGAAGCTCTCTGCGACCAGAAGGACGAAATGGAAATGATCGCGCGTGAGTACCTGACTGTTTCAAGAAACGCTTTCTTCATCGGCCGCGGCCTCGACTACTTCGTTTGTGTCGAAGGCGCCCTGAAGCTGAAAGAGATTTCTTACATCCAGGCGGAAGGCTTCGCCGGCGGCGAGCTGAAGCATGGAACAATCGCTCTGATTGAAGAAGGAACACCGGTCTTTGCGCTTGCGACACAAGAACACGTCAACCTGAGCATCCGCGGAAACGTGAAGGAAGTCGCAGCCCGCGGCGCCAACACTTGCATCATCTCGCTGAAAGGCTTAGAAGACGCAGACGACAGATTCATCCTGCCGGAAGTCAACCCTGCGCTTGCTCCGCTGGTATCTGTTGTGCCATTGCAGCTGATCGCTTACTACGCTGCACTGCATCGCGGGTGTGACGTTGATAAACCGCGCAACCTTGCGAAGAGTGTTACGGTGGAATAATATATTTAACCCCTTTGGTTATTAGCCAGAGGGGTTTTTTAATGCGGAAATGAGAAATGCATACTCTTTGCGATTGTAAAGAAATCCCCTTTTATATATTGAAAAGGAGTAACACCTGCTTTATAATACGAGATGCATTCCGGTTAACATCCATAAATGTAATCATTAGTAAATCATTTTGTGTATACCTCATCGGAAAGTAAACACCTCAGCAGTTTTCATCATGAATATCCCATTATATAAACCTAATCAATCGATTACACTTCCATATTATGCTTAAGACTTTAAAATCCCTTTTGTATTTCCCGACTCCTGATCCATTATGAATACCTAGACCAGATATGAAAATCACAACATTTTTGCAATAATCCGGTTCAATTCTTAAAAAAGTCCTGACAACAATGATAGGAGTGGAATGATGTCAAACCTTTTAGAAATCAGAAACATCAGCAAATCTTTTGGTCATAAAGCTGTTTTAAAGGATGTTACATTCAATGTGCCTGCCGGATCAATTGTCGGTTTTATCGGTGATAACGGCGCAGGCAAGTCAACAACATTTAAAACGATATTAGGATTAATTTCTCAGGATAGAGGTAAAGTGAAAATCTTTGGTAAAGAGAATCTGGATAAACATATAAAGTTTAAAGAAGATATTGGGGTCGTATTTGATGCGATGAATCTTCCCGCGCACCTTACGATAAAGCAGCTGAATCATGTATTTAAGAAACTGTTCGGTGCTTGGGACCAAGATCAATTTTACCAGTTGGTTCATTCTTTCTCTTTACCTATGGACAAAAAAGTGAATACATTCTCGCGCGGCATGTCAATGAAGTTATCTGTAGCTGTTGCTTTGTCGCATAATGCAAAATTATTACTTCTGGATGAAGCAACGGGAGGGCTTGATCCCTCTTCAAGAGATGACCTGTTAAATGAATTAAAAAGCTTTGTGAGTAAAAGCAACGGAGGTATTTTACTTTCATCGCACATTATGACTGATGTCGAGAAGATAGCCAGCCATATCATTATGATGAAAGATGGCGAAATTTTATTAAATGAAGAGAAAGATAAGGTTCTTGAAAGCTATACCGTTATAGACGTTGATGAAGGTCAATTGGCTGAGATTGACGAAGATATCGTTCTAGCAAAAAGGAATCATGGATCTTATTGGAGTGTGCTTGTATCGGATCAACAGAAATTGCCGAATGGCGTAACGGCCAACACCATTTCCATAGAAGAAATCAGCGTCTTTTTAACGAGGAGTGAAAACATTGAGAGGTCTGTTACTGACTAACTATTACTTGGTTTATCGGAGTTTCTTTGCATACACGGGGTTGGCCATATTGGTATCAGCAGTCATTTTTTATTTTGGGGATGCTTCAATGCATCGTTTTGTTGCTATGCTGATTATTTTGTTTGTCGTTATGCCCGCACTTGAGGTTATAAAGTATGAGAGCAAGTCAGGCTATGACAGGTATGTTCTGACTTTACCGGTCAGCAGAACAAATATTGTTCAAAGTCACTATTTCTTTTATCTTTTGATTGTTGTGATCGGAGCTGTAATATCTTATGGTATTTTCCTTGTATACAGCCTGGGTTCTGATGAACCAATTGACGGTATATTTAATATTGTCTCTTTTGGAACGTTCATCGTTCTCTTTGCCGGTGCAATCGTTTATCCTCTTCTCTACATGATAGGCCCGGAAAAATCCGATGCTATCGTGATTGGAGGGGCAATGGGGGGACTTTTTGCTACCTTTGGATTGCAAAGTGTCGTTGGGTATGCAGCAGAACAAGTACCACTGTCATTTTTGCACATAAATCCTTCTTTATATGTCCCGATTATATATCTCATGATCGGCGTTATCTTATATATCATTTCATTTTTCATAGCCGCAGCTATATATCATAAAAAAGAATTTTAGCACCTGTTTAATGATTTTATGCTGTGACAACAGGATAAGGCATGGCACGGGCTCATGATTTTACTTTAAATCCAAGCAGGCAGCCGCCCGCACAATGGGCGGCTGTTCTTCTAATTAAAACTGCGTTGTCACATCGTACTCATAATCAATCTTCAATTTCACATTTTTCATAGCCGATTTTGCTGTTGCAAGTGTGTTGTATTTAAAATTCCAGATGCTTGAGACTGAGAGGTTATCTTCCAGTGTGATACCGTAATTTCCTTGAGTGGAGCTGTTTGCGAGTGCGCGGTGCCACACTTTATTTTCTTCTGTCATTATGCAGTGTCTTGTGTTTCCTTGACTTGGTATTTGAGTCGCGGCGGTGCTGATTCTTTTCACTATGGCATCTTTTGGAATGCTTGTCTGTTTGGTTAAGTCGAGCCTGAGAACGGTTGAATCTGATCCGTTCGGACTGAGGCTTGTATTTCCTTTATTTTCAGCTGTGCCGCTGAATGCGAAGGTCTCGCTTCCGGCTTTGATTCGATCGTAAATGGAGAGTGTAAAGTATATATCGTCAGTGTATGAGCCGCGGGACACTTTTACGTAGAACGTCTCGTTGTTTTCTTTCGCATCTGTAATGGCATAGATAAAAGGAAGCGGCGTATCAGGGTTTATCACTTCTGTGCCTTTACTGACCAGCACTTTATTTTTATTATAAATTTCAATGCTCATTCCTTTGTATTCACTTCTTGTTGAGCTCCTGACATAGAGTCTTTCTCCCTTATTTGCCGTGAAAGTGAAGTACGATTCTTTTTCCCCTTCCGGCAATATGGCAGTATCAATATTTTTATATTTCCAGTAGCCTACCGGATTGGCAGTTTCAAATGAGTGATTTCCTGTAATAGCGCTTATTTGTGATGAGTTCTTTTGAGACGCAGAGGCTGAAGGTGCAATCAATACGCCTGATAATACGATTGCACTGACAAATAGTATAGATATATACTTTTTCATGGAAAAATCCCCCTTTTTGACTACATCATACATAAAAACTCCCGTAATGTAAACATTTGTTATTTTAGGTTAAAATCAACTGGAAAACAGCCGATACAAATACTAGAACATTATCTCAAGCGGAGGTTAAAAACATGCGCCTAAACGCTCGTTATATAAAAAATCAAGTAATGGCTCAGCAAGTGCTTCAGCGGTATTCTTCCAAAACAAATGTGAAAGATGCGGCAAAAGGATCGGACAGCTTATTGATTCAGACAGGCGGGAGCCGCGATCTGAGCCAGGTGAATTATTCAAGGAGCGGTGTCACTGAGAAAGGGAGCAGTCTGTCCCGTTTATATCAATCCGCAAATCAGAAAACGATTACGGATAATGGGAATGAGACGGTAATAGACGCTAATAATCCGTATGAGTCTGAGAGTGATATTGCAAGCAGGATTCTTGATGAGAAATACAGCCGTATCAATGAAATCAATAAACGAAAACCAGATCCTTTGCATTATATTAAGGACAAATACCAGCGTGCCGATTCACCTTATTTCAGAAGTGATTTATCAGAATCGGAGCGTCAGGCTGCTTATCATAATGAAACGGAATGGCTGTTTAAGGGGAAAGCCCAGAGCTATGATTTCCGTGATGCGGCGTTTCGGGGTGAAACGCTTAACGGAGAGATTCAAGTCGAAAATGAAAGGGTGTTTCAGCGGGCGCAGGTGAATCAGCAGATTGAGATGCTTTTCCATCGGAATCATATTCAGATTCCGGAGGGTGCGAATCTTACATTTACGATATCACCGATTGATTATCTGTTAAAAGTGAGCGGGACTGACGATAAAGAGCTCACTCAGCAGATTGAAGCTGTCTTAAACTCCGGGGAAAACAGCAAAGAGCTGTTTGCGCACATCATTCGCAGCCGGAGTGATGACTCCTCGCAGTTTACGCCGGAAACATATGAGAAATATCAAGTCGTTCGGGAAATGTACGAGGTGACCGGCTATCATCTGAAAGACTTGCAGATCGTGGACGGAAAGTACGTCACAGAAGACGGCCGTGACCTTTTAGACGTCTATAAGGAAGCGCTGCAGCACGATCCTTTGCTGAAACATACGGCGGCAGAAGCGGCCGCCCATTACGGACAGGGGCTCACGAAGCTTGCGAGAACGGGTTATGATGCCATTCCTGATTTGGTGCTGTCCATTGAGTATAAAAACGGATCTCTGCGTGATGTCGGTCAAAGCAGACAATACGGATCTGGGGATACAGATTGGCTTTCTGAATGGAAACGGGAGCTGGGTGTGCGTATATAAAATGAGAAAAAAGCTGACGAATGATGCCGTCAGCTTTTCTTTACGTGTTTTTTTAAAACTCCTCATACTCCGCCGGGTCTTGGCCGTTTATCCGTCCGTCGGGGCGGGTAAGCGAGTCGATGATGCTCATGTCGTTTTCATCAAGGGAGAAATCAAAAACAGAGATGTTTTCAAGCTGGCGCTCGGGCGATGCTGATTTTGGAATCGGGATGGCGCCCAGCTGGATATGCCAGCGTAAAATGACTTGAGAAATGGTTTTGCCGTATTTGTCCGCAATCTGTCCGAGTTTTTGATCGTTCAATACTTCGCCGGCGCGGGATAACGGACTCCATGATTCTGTCACGATGCCCTGTTCTTCGTGCCATTGGCGCTGCTGCTGCTGATTAAAAGCGGGATGCAGTTCAATTTGGTTGATGCCTGGCTTTACGCCGGTTTCACGTTCGAGCCGTTCGATGTGCTCAGGCAGGAAATTGCAGACGCCGATGGATCGGATCAGGCCCCATTTTTTCGCATCAATCAGTGCCTGCCATGCTTCCGTGTAGCGGTCTTGTTTCGGATTCGGCCAATGGACGAGATACAGGTCATAGTAGTCCAGACCGGCGCGGTATAAAGATTCTTGGATGGTTTGTACAGCTTTGTCATAGTCATGGTAGCGCCCGGGCAGCTTGGACGTCACGTATAGCTGTTCTCTCGGAACAGAACTTCTGCGGATGGCTTCTCCGACCGTCCCTTCATTTTCATAGTTATAAGCGGTATCAATCAGACGGTAGCCGATATCAATGGCGCTGGTAATGGCATGAACGCCATTGTTTCCATTAAGAGCGTATGTACCGAAGCCGATCGCGGGAATATTTGTCCCATCCAGCAGTTTCTTTTGCGGAATTGTCCCAGTCATCATTAAATCCCTCCTTGTTTTCTACTTTACCATTATTCTTACAAATGAAACATAATAATGGAAGGAAATGAAGTGATCCGCACATGAAAAAAGCTGACGGAGAACCGCCGGCTTTAAATTTGAAACATCCATGCTACGACGGGGCCGAAGACCGATCCTAACACGGCGCAGAGCGTCATGGATACAGAACTCATGGAGACCGTTAATTCTCCGTACTCCATTGCTTTTGAGGTGCCGAGCGCATGGGAGGCGCTCCCGAATGCAATTCCTTTCCCGAGTGAGCTGCGGATGCGGATCCACTTGAGAAGCAGCGGTCCTAAGATAACGCCGGAAAACCCTGCGATCATGACGAACACGACTGTCATGGAAGGGACACCGCCGATACCGGACGCAATCTGTATGGCGACAGGCGTCGTAATTGATTTTGGGATAATTGACAAAATCAAACTCCGGCTGATGCCGAACAGCTCTGCAAATAGCAGGCCGCTGACCATTCCGGAGAATAAACCGGCCAACACGCCGCCGATGATCGGAAACATATACTTGATTAACACCCGGCGCTGCTTATAAAGCGGGTATGCCAAAGCCACTACAGCGGGGCCGAGCAGTGAATTGATCCATTGTCCGCCGATCATATAGTCTTTATACGGAATATGAAAAACAAGCAGCACGGCGATAATGAAAATCGTAGTCGTCAAAACCGGTATGAGAAAGGGATATGGAAAGCGCACATATAATTTCACCATAGCCAGATAGGCGGCGGCCGTGAACAAAATTATAAGGATTGCGATACATGCTTGCTGCACTTCTTTTTCTCCTTTCTCTGATTGGCTTTATGCTCTAACAGCTGGCTGGCGTACCCTGCGGCGATCATTGTGACGATGGTGCTCAGCACGATGATCAGAAACAGAGCAGCCCCGCTGGCGGAAAACAGTGACGGGTAATTGATGACGCCCGTCATGGCCGGAATGAATAACAGCGGAAGAAAAGACAGCAAAAATCCGGCTCCGTCTTCAATCATTTTGACGGGAATGATCTTAACCGATAAACATATGATCAGCAGGATCAAACCGATGATGCTTCCGGGAATGGGCAGGTGAAAGAACTGCTGAACGGCTCCCCCGATAAAGGAAAATGCGAATAAAATAATGATTTGCAAGATGATGCGTATGACTTTCACAACGATGCTGTTCTTTGGAGAAGAGCAGCTTCCCCCTTTCTTGATGTTTCTATAAGTTTCTTTACTTTTGGCACATATATTTGTACTATACAAATATATGTATGCAAAATCTTTCTATATGTTTTCTGAGTAAATGTGCATATGTTTGTATTATACAACTAATGTTGCTGTTGTCAATGTAAGGAGTGAGGCGTTTGTCAAAACAAGATCCGATTGAATTAATTGAATATGAACTCACCACTTTCATCAGGAGAGCTGTTTATCTTGATAACTCCGACCGTAAAATCGGACATCTGGAAAGGGCTGCGTATTTGTTATTACGGCAGCTGGATGAATTCGGGCCGGCGCGTGTGAAGGAATTGGCCGAATCATTTAAGCTGGATATTTCCACATTATCACGCCAGGCAGCGGCCTTGGAGTCGAAAGAGCTGATCCAGCGTTTTTCCGATCCTTCTGACGGGCGGGTCAGTCTGTTTGCGATTACGAAGCTTGGCAAACAGAGGTTAAAAGCTGATAAAAAGATGCGTCTTGAGCGGTATCATCGTATGCTTGACGATTGGTCCGGCGATGAAAAAGAAATGTTCGGCCGGCTTTTGCTGCGGCTGAATGAGGCATTTATCGATTAATGCATGATTTTTGCCGGGTTAAGCAGGATTATGGCGTATACAAGGGAGAATGGAAGAGAGTAAGGCTTTACGCCATTCTGCTTAGCAAAAATAATATTGGATAGGGGGCGGAAAACGTTTCTCCTGGGAAATAATGTTTCTCGGAGGCTGCGGCATTTATTATCTCAATATTCACAATTCAATAAAAATGAAAGCGCTTTATTTTTAGTCCGTTGGTTCAGAGTGTAAGGTGTTTGCCTGAAAAAAACAATTGTATTTTCCACGAAAATTTATTATGATGGAATAAGGAAATTGGAGATTATATAACGATAGGAAGATAGAATATTTCCAATATTGCGGGAAATGAAGAGTGAGTTAGGTTCAACAGGTGCACCTTCTGCTTCATTATTTCACATATATCAGAGCTGTTAAGAGGAGGAAGCGAAGTGGCAAACAAAGAATTAAAGAGAGGCTTAGGCGCTCGTCATATACAGATGATTGCGCTGGGCGGCACGATCGGTGTCGGTTTATTCATGGGGTCATCCAGCACGATCGGATGGACCGGGCCGTCTGTCCTGCTGGCTTATGCGATCTCGGGTATCTTTATCTTTTTTATCATGCGTGCGATGGGCGAAATGCTCTATGTAGAGCCGAGTACAGGGTCGTTTGCGACATTCGGCCATAAGTATATACATCCGTTAGCCGGCTATATGACGGCGTGGAGCAACTGGTTTCAATGGGTGATCGTCGGGATGTCTGAAATTATCGCCGTCGGTTCGTATATGAAATATTGGTTTCCTGATCTGCCGGCATGGATTCCCGGCATTATCGCCATGGCCATTCTCGGTGCGGCGAATTTAATTTCAGTAAAATCTTTCGGTGAGTTTGAATTTTGGTTTGCCATGATCAAAATCGTCACCATTATTCTGATGATTGTGGCCGGAATCGGAATTATTTTCTTCGGTTTCGGTAACGGAGGGCATGCGATCGGATTATCTAATTTATGGTCGCACGGCGGTTTCTTTACAAATGGTTTTTCAGGATTTTTCTTTGCTTTGTCTTTGGTTGTTGCGGCCTATCAAGGGGTCGAGCTGATCGGAATTACGGCAGGGGAAGCGAAGGACCCGCAAAAAACGCTGCGAAGCGCGATTCAGAGTATTATCTGGCGGATTTTGATTTTTTACATCGGTGCGATTTTCGTAATCGTTACCGTATATCCGTGGAATGAGCTTCACTCACTCGGCAGTCCGTTTGTTTCGACATTTGCGAAAGTCGGGATTACGGCGGCGGCCGGTTTGATTAACTTTGTGGTGATTACCGCTGCGATGTCCGGATGCAACAGCGGGATATTCAGTGCGGGACGTATGCTTTATACGTTAGGCGTGAACGGACAGGCACCGAAATTCTTTAAGAAAGTTTCTTCGAGCGGTGTGCCGATATTCGGTACGCTTGCGGTATTAATCGGACTTGTGATCGGTGTCGTGCTGAACTACATCGCGCCTCCGAAAATTTTTGTTTATGTGTACAGCGCGAGTGTGCTGCCGGGAATGATTCCGTGGTTCGTCATTTTGATCAGCCATCTCGGTTTCAGAAGAGCGAAAGGCGCTGAGCTTGATAAGCATCCGTTTAAAATGCCTTTTGCGCCGTTTACAAACTATTTGACGATCGCTTTCTTACTCATGGTATTGATCGGCATGTGGTTTAACAAAGATACGCGGATTTCTTTGGTTGTCGGGGTGATTTTCCTGGCGATTGTGACGGTCAGCTATTATGCGTTCGGTATCGGCAAGCGCATGCCTGGTGAAAAATCGAAAATAGAAGACGCTGTATAATTCAAAAAGACACCTCTCTTACAGGGGTGTCTTTTTCGGCTTGTCCGCGAGTGGTATACTGGTTAAAAAAAGCAGAACCGGGGGAAACATCGATGAGTCATTACCGTACGTTATTATTTGATATAGACAATACGCTGCTGGATTTTACCGCTTCAGAAACCGATGCTCTTCAAAAATTGTTCCAAGGTTCAAAGCTGGAGCTGACGGCAGAGGTGGAAGCCCGTTATAAAGCGTTAAATCAAGGGCTGTGGAAGGCGTTTGAAGAGGGGGAAATGACCCGCGATGAAGTGGTGAATACACGGTTTGCCCTTTTGTTTAAAGAATACGGCCTTGAAGCCGACGGCGTGCTGATGAATCAGGCGTACCGCCAATACTTAGAAGAAGGGCACCAGATGATAGACGGAGCTTATGAGCTGATTGAACGGCTGAGTCCTTTATTTGATTTATACATCGTGACGAACGGCGTCTCAACATCACAATATAAGCGGCTGGGCGACTCCGGTCTGTATCCGTTTTTTAAAGATGTGTTTGTATCTGAGGACACGGGTTTTCAAAAGCCGATGAAGGAATACTTTGATTATGTATTTGCGAGAATTCCCGGTTTTTCTGCCGGGCACGGGCTTATTATCGGCGATTCATTGAGCGCGGACATAAAAGGCGGTCAGATGGCGGGAATGGATACGTGCTGGTTTAATCCCGGAAAGAAAGCAAATGAGTCCGGGATCATCCCGACGTATGAAATTCATTCGCTTGATGAGCTGTATGATGTGCTGAACGTGGAGCGAAAAGCCGCCGCTCATCTGTAAGGAGAATACGATGAAGATTGCACATACGAAGTTACTGATCAGGGGTTTTGCATTACTATCAATCTTTCATGCGATTCTTCAGCTTCCTCCCGGCCGGGGGGAGCTGAAGGTTTTTTTGTCTGTGCTCGTGATGATGCTGACGGCTAATGACTGCCTGCGGCCGCTATATATGAAGAGAAGGCCGGCTGTATATCAAGGCTCTTTTCTCCTGAGCAACGTTATCGCGGGAGTTCTTTTGTACAATGTCTATAGTGTGGGGACACAGGCCGTAATGGTGCTTTTATTGGCGGAGGTGCTTATTACTGATCAGCAGATTCCGGCTGTTTTGTTAACGGTGAATGCCGCCGCATTTGCAGCAGCTTTATACGCCGGAGGAGCGGGTGTCAGTGATATCGTGCCGCCATACTTCATCATGTTTGCGGTGATTTATTTATATCGGAAGAACCTGCAGGAGAAGTCGAAGGTAGAATTGCTGAACCGAGAGCTGAAAACCGCTAATGACACACTGAAGGAATATTCAGACCGGATTGAGGAACTGGCCGTTACGAAAGAAAGAACAAGAATTGCGCAGGAGCTGCATGATTCTCTCGGTCATTATCTGGCTGCTCTGAAAATGAATTTAGAATTTGCCGGGAAGACAGCCGGGCATCAGCCGGACAAAGTGAAGCAGATCATTCATAAGGCGCATGATCTTACGAAAGAATCTATTTTAAAGCTTCGCCAGGCGGTTACGCTGCTGCAGGGCTCTTTGTCCGGGCGGGCGTTTGAGCAAGAGCTCCGTGACATTTTCAGTCATTTCCAAGAGGCGGGAGGCATTCGCTTCGAGCTGGAGACGGACGCGGCCATAGAAGCGGAACAGCCGGATGTGAAGCATTGTCTTTATCAATCCGTTCAGGAAACGATTACGAATGCGATAAAGCATGGACATGCTTCATATGTTTCTGTCCGGATTCAAAAAAACCGAAACATGATATTGGCGCATATTCATAATAACGGCTCAGCCTGCGGAACGATCATAAAATCAAATGGTCTGAAAGGAATTGAGAAAAGAGCGGCCGCACTTGGCGGAGAGGCTGTTTTCTCTTCCGGGAAGGAAACGGGTTTTGACGTGAAAATAAGGATTCCATGCAAGGAGGAATAATCAAGTGAATGTCATGATTGCAGACGACCAGTCCATTGTGAGAGAGGGGCTGAAAATGATTCTGAGTCTTCACGAAGGAATTCAAATATCGGGAGAGGCTTCTTGCGGCGAAGAGGTTCTCCGGCTGCTTTCTCAAACCGAAACCGATGTGATTTTGATGGATATCAGAATGCCCGGTATGGACGGAATCGAAACGACAAAAGCGGTAAAAGCGCGATATCCTTCCGTAAAAGTCATCATTCTGACAACGTTTGAAGATGATCACTATATTTTTGCCGGGCTGAAAAGCGGAGCCGACGGCTATCTCTTGAAGGATGCTGATTCAGATGAAATTACCGCCTCCCTTCAAGCCGTTTATGAAGGGAAAATGATGCTGAATCCCAAAATCACGGTTTCCGTCGTAAAAGCGCTGAACAACATGGAGATCCCTGCGGTGCAGAAAGAGCCGCGGTCAAAGCTGAAGGAGATTCTCACGCCGAGAGAGCTTGATGTGGCGAAACACATTATGGAAGGCAAAAGCAATAAACGCATTGCCGCAGACTTATTTCTGACTGAAGGCACTGTGAAAAACTATGTATCCAGAATCCTCGATAAACTTGAAGTGTCAAACAGAACCGAACTTACTTTATATTTGCAAAAATTGCTATAACCCCGCTTCACCCTCCTCTCTCCCTTTTTATCACTAAACATATGACGAAAGTAATACCCATATCGAGTACGAAAGTGAATAGAAAACAAGGATCGCCAAGAGTAGAATAAGTGCAGACATGATACAAGGAGTGCTGCACGAATGCTCGAATTAACGGATTTGACAAAAAAGTACGGCGATTTTACCGCTGTCAATCATATATCACTGCGCATCGAAAAAGGAGAGATATTCGGTCTGCTGGGGCCAAACGGCGCCGGTAAATCAACAACGGTGTCGATGATCAGCACCGTGCTCCCGCCGACGGGCGGAACAATCTGCATTGACGGAATCTCATTACAGGAGCAGCCTGCGGCCATAAAAAAAGTGATGGGAGTCGTCCCGCAGGAAATCGCTTTATATCAAGCGTTAAGCGCAAAGGATAATTTGGCTTTTTTCGGAAGTCTGTACGGACTTTCCGGTAAGGAACTTTGTAAACGGGTTGATGAAGTGCTGGACATCATCGAATTACAGGAACAGCGAAATCAAAGAATATCTGAGTTTTCGGGCGGCATGAAAAGACGGGTGAATATCGGTGCCGCGCTAATGAATGAACCGAAACTATTCATTTTAGATGAACCGACCGTCGGAATTGATCCGCAATCCAGACACCACATTCTTGAAACCGTGAAGACGTTAAATCAAGAAAAAGGGATGACCGTCATCTACACGAGTCATTACATGGAAGAGGTCGAATACCTCTGTGAAAAAGCGGCGATCATGGATCACGGCTCAATCATTGCCTGCGGGACGAAAGACGAATTGAAGCAGTCAGCCAAAGCCTCTGATACCCTGACCGTGAATGCAGAGGGGCTGAATGATGATGCCGTTAAAAAAATCCGCCGCATTCCCGGTGTTGCCGAGGCTGCTGTCAGCCGGCAGACCATTACGATGCTCGTCTCTGCGGCAGATCGCAATATCCTTGATATTGCGGATGATATCAGGAAAACCGGTATCACCATTAAGGGCATTCATTTCGAGGAAGCCAATCTGGAAAGCATTTTCCTCCGGCTCACCGGCAAAACGCTGCGGGATTCATAGGGGGCGTCATGAAAATATTATTCAGGCTGATCTTATTAGATTTTCGGTTATTGGCCGGCGCAAAGTCTTTCTATATAAAACTGCTTCTGTTTCCGGCGCTGATGATTTTCATTTTAGGAACGGTTTTTCACGGCGATTCAAAAGTGAAGCCATTTCAGACAGCGTTTTATAATGCGGATCACGCGGAGAGTTCTTTGGGTGAGATATTAAAGAATGACGTGCTGAACCAAAACGGTCTCATCCGTGTAAAAGATATAGGCAGTTACCAAGAAGGGAAACAGCTTGTCGAAAGCGGTAAAGTCTCCGTTTTTGTATACGTGCCGAAAGGCTTTGCAAAAGCGGCGGAACACAATGAAAAAACAAGTATCAAAGTCATCTCGGACCAACAAGGCTCTGTAAACGGAGACATTGTGGAAATGATGGCCGACTCGTTTGTCACCAGAGTAAAAGCGGAATTCAGCGAAGAAAAAGCGGTGCTGAAGCAGTCGGGACATCTGTCAAAGGGAGATGTCAGCAAAATCATCAGCGGCCTTTCGGGTGAACGTGGACAGACTGTCACCATTCCGAAACAGTCGGCCGGCAATCACGCGGCTCCGATTGATGCGATGCAGTATTATTCAATCGCAATGGTCGTCATGTTCTCCATTATGACCGCGTTTGCGCTCATTCACGGGATAGTGGAAGAGAGACAGCAGCACACGTTATTCAGAATCAAATCAATGCCTGTTTTACGTATCCAATACGTGGCGGGTAAGCTTTTGGGAATCATGTTTGCCATCCTGATGCAAATGGCTGCCGTCATCATCGCAAGCAGCATCTTGTATCAGATAAAATGGGGCAATTTGTTTGAAGTATTGCTGGTGACGATCGTTTATTCATTTGCGATCGGCAGTATTGTGCTCCTTTGGGGGGTTACTGCAAAAAACCACGAGACCGTCTCAAGCATGGCGGCTCCTATTCTGTATGGCTTCAGTTTTTTAGGCGGAAGTTTTATCGCAAAAGACGGCTTGCCTGACAGTTTGAAAATCGTGCAGGAGCTGATACCGAACGGCAAAGCGATCAACAGCTATGTCAGTGTCACGCAGCATGCCGGTCTGAGCGGTATTGCGGCGGATTTGGCAGAGCTTGCCGCCATCGGCGCCGTGTTTTTATGTTTGACCGTCTGGGTGTTTAAACGGAAGGAGGCTGTTTCATGATGCAGCTGTTATTCATGATCAGACATCAGCTGAAACTGATGCTGCAAAATCGGGCTGCCATCTTTGCGACGATTTCCGCTCCGCTCCTTCTCACATATTTCTTTTCCTTTTCTGCGGATGGCAGTCAGCAGAAGGAAGTATATGTAGCTGATGAGGATCAGAGCGCCTATTCAGCGCAATTTATGAAAATGATTCAGACAGCCGGCCATATAAAAATCACGAAGGTCACGGAGGACGTATTAAAAACAAAGGTTAATCATCAGGATATATCCTTTGGATTGCTGATCGGCTCTCATTTTGAAGAGACATTATTTTCCGGAGATGAATTGAACGTTTCATTTATTCAGAATGAAGAAAAGGGTGATGCTGTTTTGACAGAGCAGCTGATTGCGCAGCAGGCGGGCGCGTTGAAAAAAATAGTCCGCGATGCAAAAGTGATATCCCGTACGCTGCACACCGATGGAAAGCAGGCGGCAGCTGATCTCTTGAAGGATATTCAGGGTCATTCCGCCGTCACCGTTGACCGCCATCACGTTTATGCAGGCGGGCAGGCGGCTGACAGACTCATCGGATTTTTAGTGATGTTTATCTGGTTCGTTGCAGTCCAAAGCCTGCGATCATTTATAGATGAACAAGAAAATCATACATACGACAGATTGCTGAGCACGCCCGTTTCCTATACGGCATATGCCATCTCTAAGTTTGCGGCGGCGTATCTTTTCGGACTTCTCCATATTATCGTGATTCTCGCTGCCGGAACATTCATGCTGCACATCCGTTTTGCTGATCATGTTTTTGCTGCTGGAGCGGTGCTTGCGGCCTGCTCGTTTGCGCTGACTGCTGTAACGATGGCCGTGATACCGTTCATGAAGAGCCAAAAGCAATTCACGTCGCTTGCTTCCGTTTTTATAGCTGTCACGGGTTTATTGGGAGGGGCTTTCTTCACATTAGACACGGCTCCGGAGTACATGCGGATGCTGTCATTGTTTACCCCTGAAAAATGGGCGATCGGCGCATTTCAAAACAATGGCGGAGACAGCATGCAGATAGTGCCGCTGAGCCTGTTTCTTGCCGCCGGTGCAGCGTCATTGGTTTTATCACTCTATTTGATAAACCGTAATATGAAAAAACACAGTTAGGAGGATGGCTGCTTTGTATATGGCAGAAATCATCGGAATCATAGAAGTGCTTGCTGGAGCCGCAATGAACGTATGGATCGGCTGGCTCGGAAAAACCTTTTTCGGTAAGGATGACAGAAGCTCAAGAGTCGTGTTAAGAATCTGCGGCATCTTTCTCATAATCAATGGCGTTTCCAGAGCGTTTCATATCTAGTTCACAAAATATTCCGGACTCTTTTATAAAATGTAATCTTTTTCCTTGGGAATCATGTAAAATAGTATAGGATTCTACGAAAAGATTAAGAGGAGGAAGAAACATGAAAAAGAGACTCGTTATGCTATTTGCCGCGGCCGCCGCTGCTTTGTTGCTTGTGAGCGGGTTGTGGGCTCCGTCAGCGTCTGCGGCGCCGGCTCCTGCTTTAACACAAATCCGTATTATCGGTGTGACGTCTGACGGTCAGAATTACCAATGGGAAAATATCGGTCCGAACCAAATCAGCGCATCAAAACCGATGAAGGGGACAACGGGTTATTTAGCCGTATATTTCCAAGGGTATCCGAACAATAATACGATCCAGGCGTTTAACAACGGAACGAATATTACAAATCTTACGTCAAAAGCGCTGGAAGATGAATATACGAAAAACGGCAATATCGTTACAGGCTATATTAAATATTACAGCGTTCCTCTTTCTTATGTCAGTTCAGGAACGTTCTCTTTCTCCGCAACGGGGCTGAACGGGCCGTACACGCCGTTAAGCAGCGGATTTTTCTCCATTCAGGTACAGAGTTAAAACAGCCGCCCGGTGCTTTCATGTATAGTTTTTCTCTCTTTCCGGGAAGCTATTCCTAAAGAAAAGGGAGGGCTTACATGATGGACAGGACACTCGGATATTTGCGCGAGTCGCTTTCGAACCACTTGGAGCATGATGTGTGCCGGGGGATTTATAAAAAGCTTCAGGTGAAGCATTATGCAAATGAGGGCGAGTTCGTGAAAGATCTAAATGATCTGGAAATGGATGCGCTGAATCAGGTGCTTGAAAAGGAAATCAAATATGCTGAGAACGAGCAGGATGAGAAGCGCACGATGGAATTGAATGAAGTATATGAGCTCCTGTTTTAAAAAGCCTCCCGGCCGCCGGGAGGCTTTTTATTGTTTCAGAACCAGTTTACAGAATCATCCAACCCTTTGTATAATGGATAGTTGTGAAAAACACAGACGGAGGAGAAACATGAACGAAATAAAAAAACAGACGGTTCTTGAGTTGTCATCGGTTGAAAAAGCTTTGGTTTATCTGGTGCCGCCATTATTGGGGCTGGTCATCGGATGGTTTCTGCCGGTCATTGCGAAGTGGGCCGTAACATTGGATTGGCTGCCTTTTCACGGGCCGCTGGAAATAATCGCTTCCTTTCACGGATGGAAGGCTGCGGCTGCAACCGCCGTTATCGGCTTAATTGGGGGAGTGTGGCTGACGCGGGCAGCTTTTAAAGAAAGTCTTGTGGCAGTCGTGACGGACAGCGGGGTGTCCTTAACCATATATAATGAAGAAAGCGTGTTTTCGAAAGACAGCATTTCCGGTGTGTTTACGGATGGGAAGTATCTTGTCTTATTAGGCACTGAAGGACAGGAGCTTTTTCGGGAGAAGCTTGAGCCGGCGGTTGAAAAAGCGGCTGATGCGTTTCGCGCGCATGGGTATGTCTGGCTGGGAACGGAAGATCCTTTTAAAGAAGAATACAAACGGTGGGTGCCGGACACGCCGGATTTGGAGCCCGGGGCAAATGCTCTTTTAAAAGCGAGAGAAAAGGCGCTGAAAGAGGAGGAAAAGGCTGATGCGAAAGAGCTGAAAGCGGAAATATCCAAACTGGGCATTACCGTGCGGGAGAAAGGATCGCGCCAATATTGGCGGATCTATAAAACGCCGTCTGCATAAAAAAAGCTGCCGCCGTTTGATACGGCCGGGCAGCCCGGGAACAGATTATTTCTTCTTGTCATCATAATATTGAACCGGGTACATGGAGCCTTCGGATACCATTTTGTTATCTTCAATATCTTCGGGATGCGGGTTGCCTGCTTTGTTGACGGGGAATGATTCAATATCCTGCTTCCCGGAGAGCGATGTTTTCATATTGCGGATAAAGTTCATCACCTTTTGGCGGTTTGATTTATCTTTGAGCAGGTAGGAAGTCACTCCGACAGTCGACACGGCAAGTCCTGAAATGAGCAGTTTTTGTTTCACGATAAAAACTCCTTTCTATTTCTGGCTTGCAGTAGTTATTCCCGCTTAACGGCTGTTTAAACATCGGAAGGTTAATTTTGGCTTGCCGCTTTAATGCGATAAAGATTGACAAAACTATTTTCAGAATAATATTATAAATATATGATAGCGCTGGAGTCATATTTTAATTGAAAGGTGTTAACTTTATGAATCAATTACATCGCAGAATGGGAACGTTTGCACTCATGATGGTCGGACTTGGGTCGATGATTGGCTCCGGTTGGTTATTCGGGGCGTGGCGGGCGGCTCAGATTGCGGGACCTGCCGCAATTATTTCCTGGATTATCGGTATGATCGTAATTTTGTTTATCGCACTTTCTTACAGTGAATTGGGTTCAATGTTCCCGGAAGCCGGGGGAATGGTAAAATATACTCAATATTCTCATGGATCATTTATTGGATTTATCGCAGGATGGGCAAACTGGATTGCGATTGTTTCCGTTATTCCGGTGGAGGCGGTTGCGTCTGTTCAATATATGAGCTCATGGCCGTGGGACTGGGCAAAGTGGACAAGCAATCTCGTTCACAACGGCACACTTACGGGAGAGGGGCTCGGCTTCGCATCCGTATTGCTGATTATTTACTTTTTACTGAATTATTGGACAGTTAACTTGTTTTCAAAAGCGAATTCATTGATTACCATCTTTAAAATTATTATTCCGGGGCTGACAATCGGAGCGCTGCTGTTTACCGGTTTTCACGGCGGAAACTTCACATCCGGTTCAAGCATTGCGCCGAACGGCTGGGCGAGCGTGCTGACGGCGGTGGCCACATCAGGTATCGTATTTGCGTTTAACGGGTTTCAAAGCCCGATTAACATGGCCGGAGAAGCAAAAAATCCCGGCAAATCGATTCCGATTGCGGTTGTCGGTTCGCTGCTGGTCGCAACCGTCATTTACGTCCTATTGCAAATCGCATTTATCGGTGCGGTTGAACCTTCCATGATCGTTCACGGCTGGAGTCACCTGAACTTTAACTCTCCATTTGCCGATTTGGCGATCGCATTGAATATCAACTGGCTTGTCATTATTCTTTATGCGGATGCGTTCGTATCTCCGTCGGGAACGGGCATCACATATACCGCTACGACGTCACGCATGATTTACGGCATGGAAAAAAATAAATATATGCCGAGCATTTTCGGAAAGCTTCATCCGCTGTACGGCGTGCCGCGCCAAGCGATGATTTTCAACCTGATCGTATCGTTTATCTTTCTGTTTTTATTCAGAGGATGGGGCGTGCTTGCTGAAATCATTTCCGTAGCGACGCTGATTTCTTATATCACGGGTCCCGTGACGGTAATGACGCTGCGGAGGACGGCGGCGGATTTGTACAGGCCTCTCCGTCTGAAAGGACTCAGCGTGGTTGCACCGCTCGGCTTCGTGTTCGCGTCTCTCGTGCTGTATTGGGCGCGCTGGCCGTTAACAGGGCAGGTGCTGTTTATCATTTTGATCGGCCTTCCGATTTATTTCTACTACCAAGCGAAAGCGAAGTGGAAAGGATTCCGCAGAAACTTTAAAGGCGGCGTTTGGATGGTTGTCTATCTGCTCAGCATGATGGTCATTTCATGGCTCGGAAGTGAAAAATTCGGCGGTCTGAACATCATTCCGTACGGATGGGATATGGGGCTGATCGCAATCGTTGCCCTTGCCTTCTATGCGTGGGCGCTGAAGAGCGGATTCAAGACTGAGTATTTGAAAGACGCCAAAGCAATCAACGATCAATTAAAAGGCGGGCAGGCGGAAGCCGCTGCCGGAAAAGAATAATGATTGATAAAAACCTTGCGGTAACGTTCCCGCAAGGTTTTTTGATCAGGCAAAAAAACATGGGTTCGGCATCATCTCCGAACCCATGCTGGCTCGATACAGGCGGACGATGATTGAGAGCAAACCTAACGACGAACAACCAAGGCCAGTATTCTTTTTTTTCACGATTTCTCCGCCTTATCAATAACTGCCATCCATACTAAACAATGAATGTAAAAGATATGTTGGGCAACTATTAATCTTTTATGTTTCTTCTTCTCCATGCTTTATCCTTTTTCCTGTACTCCAAAGTCAAAGTTTTAGAGACAAAACAAATAATTAACCACAGAAAAAATACAGTACGTAAGTTGAGATTACAATAATTGTATAATAAATTAAAATATAGGAGAATAAACAAATAGCAGGAGGTAATAAGTATGAAAACGCGAAAATTAGGACTGGGCGTCTACCCTAGAGACATCAGAGATTCCGGTTATACAAAAACTATTAAAACAATTAGATGAATTATTTTCACTCCCTAAGTTTATTTAGGGAGTCATATTATTTTAAGGAGTGAGATTATATTTGAACAAGATTAAGTGGTTAATAATAATTGCGGTCATAGTATTAATAGGTATATTTATATGTATCGGAACTTTTAAATATACTAATACAGTTTCTGATGTTAAACAAACTGAAACAGAAAAAGAAAAGAATTTCTTGAATGATAAAATTGCAGCTATATATTATTCAACTACAATAGATTACCCTAAAGATGGGAGTTATACTGTATATATTGATGAAAAAGGAAAAGCAACAGCTGTAAAAGGAGATGCTATTGAAGTTGGAACCATTGCACAAGATGAAAAAAACATAGTTAGACAGGACAAAAAAGAAGTTTATATGATAGGCGATAACTTTAAAAAATTCCCGATGCAGCATCAAGTACATACAAGTTATGGGCAATCATCAGGCCATTTAATAAAAGAAAATATCTTTTATTTTTTGAATAATCAAGGAGTCGGTGAAAACCATTATAATAGTTTAATCAGATGGGGTAACAGCAGTGGATTTCATGAAAAGGTTATTCCGGGTTTCTATACAAGTACCGGTAATGACGGTGAATATATTTACGTGATAAATGAAGATTCTTCAATCAAAACACCGACTTTTCAGGGTATTAAAATAGATAAAGATAAAGTTACAGTAGGGAAAGGAACAACAATTCCTATATTAAATGAAGAAAATTGGAGTGTTTATTCACAGATAATAGTTAAAAAAAGCTCAGCCTTTTTTATACTATATAACCAAACGGATAAATCAAACAAAGTACAATTCAAAGTAGCAGAAATTGATTTAAAGCATAATAAGTTTAAAGGTGCATATCCTTTAGGCAGTTATCATATCCCTGATGAGATTTCTCAGCTGGCTATTCCTCTTTCCACTAATAACTTTTTTGTGAAAAATGACACTTTATATCATTTGGCAGCTAATTCAATACTTTATACTTTCGATCTGAAAAGTATGAAGCCGAAGAAAAAACTCCCATTACATAGGTCAACAAAATTTGAAAACCAAGCAAAATTCACTTATTTTGACGAGTCTGAAATTTTCTTGTTAGAAATAAGCAAGGGCGGGAAATATGTGATTAATTCTTACTCTTATAAAAACGGAAAAAAATTAAAATCTACTCCTATCAGAGGACTTGAAAAAATTATTAACAATACCCATGTTTCTGAATATGACTTTTTTATGATTAAGAAAAACAAAGAAGTATGGAGTGATTAGATATAAATGGCTAGACAGCTGAGAGAGTATACTTAAGAGGAAATTAAATCCACAAAGGAGAATAATAATGGATGAGCTAGATATTGCTTTTGGTATTCTATCGATTATATTCACTTATATTTTCAAAAAAGTGTATATAATGCCGCTTGTCAGCATAGTTGTTTCTGTCATACTAATGTTTACTGTTTTTAATCTATCTTTCTGGGGATGGGTTGTTGTCTATGGTTTAGTATCACTAATATTATCATATATTACAAATAGTATAAGGAAGAAAATAGATAATAGAAATAAATAATTATATTCCTTTGATTAAAAAGGTGATTCTCAGCCTTTAAATAACATGCCCCGCCCGCTATATAACCCATGCTGGCGTTTGCATTATCAGGCAAAAAAACATGGGTTCGGCATCATCTCCGAACCCATGCTGGCTTTATGATTTATATTCTTTTTTAACCTTTTGAAATATATCCGCATAGTTGGTGAACACACCGGTTACGCCCCAATTCAGCAGACGGCGCATGTCCGTCTCGCTGTTCACGGTGTAAGGGTGAAGCAGTAGGCCGTGGCTGCGAATGTTTCGGACATTTTGAGCGTTCAGCGCTTTGTAATCCGGTCCGATTCCGACGGCATATGTTTTGATGTCTGTTAAATCTGCGTCAGTCATTGAGGTCATCTGTTCCGCTTCAAGCAATTGGACGGCGGGAAGTTTCGGATCGAGCTGTTTGATTTTCAGAAGGCTCTCCCTGCTGAAAGACTGAATGATAACTTGTCCAAGTTTCGCATGCTTACCTGCCAATTTGTATTTTTTCAGTGAGGCGATCAGTTTTTCTTCCATACCCGGATATGTTTCAGGCGCCTTTGTTTCAATATAATAGTTTGCATGTCTGCCGAACCGTTTTAACACGTCATCAAGTGTGGGAACGCGAAGTCCGGCGTATTGCGGTTTTGCTTTTTCCGGATAGGCCTTATTGAACCAAGAACCGGCGTCGAGCTTTTGAATCTCTGCTAATGTATGATCCTTCACCCAGCCTTGTCCGTTTGTGGTGCGGTCCAGTTTTTCATCATGCATGACGATCAGCTTGCCGTCTTTTGTCATTTGTAAATCCAGCTCAATATAGTCAGCCTTCATTTTTTGCGCAGTTTCATAAGAAAGGATCGTGTGCTCCGGGACATACCCCGAAGCACCGCGATGGGCAATGGTTAAAATTCTGTCAGGAGACAAGAGGTTTCCTTTTCCCGCCGCCGATACAGGCGTGACGATGAATGACAATAAACCGAATGAAAGCAATACCAAAGCAAACAACTTATGTTTCCGCATGTTTTCTTCCCCCTTAAAAATCAATATCTGTCTCTAGTGTAGAAAATCGTTGTAAATGCTGTACTGCAAAAATATTAATCTTTTATGTTGTTTTCTTACACATGCTCCGCCCGCTTGCCCGTATTCCACGTCATCGCCAAGAAGACGATGGACAGCACGCATGAGGAGATAAGCATGATAAAGCCGCCGTTCCAGTCAAAGCGGTCTACGACATAACCCATGATGGCGTTGGCGAAAGCAGAGCCTCCGATGTAGCCGAAAAACCCGGTTAAGCCGGCTGCCGTTCCCGCCGCTTTTTTAGGCGCAAGGTCAATGGCCTGAAGTCCGATCAGCATGACAGGCCCATAGATTAAGAATCCGATGCTGATCAGCGCGATATTATCGATGAGCGGATGACCGGCAGGGTTAAGCCAGTAGACCAATACAGCGATAAATACGCCGGCCATGAACAGCACGCCGGCCGGTGCGCGGCGGCTTTTGAAAAATCGGTCGCTGATCCAGCCGCACAAAATCGTTCCCGGAATTCCCGCATATTCATAAAGGAAATAAGACCATCTGGAATCTTCAGGAGAGAACCCTTTCGCTTCCGTCAAATAAGTCGGCGCCCAGTCAACGACACCGTACCGCACGAAATAAACAAAGACATTGGCAAATGCGATATACCACAGAAATTTATTATTCAGCACGTATTTGAAAAGAATTTCTTTGGTCGTCATCTCTTTTTCCTGGTCTTTGAACGCATGTTTCGGATAGTCATTCCGGTATTCTTCAATCGGCGGAAGCCCGCAGGATTGCGGCGTGTCCCGAACGAGAAGAACAATCACAAATGAAATGACGATGGCGATAATCGCCGGAAAGAAAAATACGCTTTTCCAAGTAACAAACATGGCGATGCCGAGAGTCACGAGCGGGGCGAGAATACCTCCGCCTATGTTATGGGCGACATTCCATATCGACATTTTCGTTCCGCGTTCACTGATGGAAAACCAATGAGCCATCGTCCGTCCGCAAGGCGGCCAGCCCATCCCTTGAAACCATCCGTTAATAAACATAAAAATGAACATAATCGTCACGCTTGACGTGACCCATGGCATGGAAACAAATAAAATGTTGACGACACCTGACAAAAACAGACCTGTCGCAAGGAAATACCTCGGGTTGCAGCGGTCAGACACCATCCCCATAATAAATTTGCTGAAGCCGTAAGCGATTGATACGGCCGCAAGCACCAAGCCAAGTTCCCCTTTTGAAAACCCTTGTTCCTGAAAATAAGGAATAGCGAAGGCAAAGTTTTTGCGAAGTAAATAATACCCGGCATACCCGATGAAAATCCCCAAAAATACCTGCAGCCTGAGCCGTTTATAGGCCGCATCCGTCTTTGAATCATCCAATCTCTCAATATGCGGAGCCGGCTTGAACAATTGAAACATCATATCCTCCCCTTTGCTGAACGTCTATCATGATGTATGTATGACTCCTTTCCTTGAAAATGACAAAAAGAACCAGAAATCACCCTTATGAAAGGGCGCGGTTTCCTGGTTCTCCTCATCTCCATCCAAAAATCATTAACTTGTATATGATAGCGCTTTCTTAAATTATCACAGTCTGGCGTGAATGTAAACGCTTTAAGGAAAGTTTTCATTTTTTTGAATAAATAACCGGAGGGAATATCAGCCGGAGCGCGAAAGATTTGATGTACTCGATTTTGTACTCAGGCATAAGATGTGTTAGGCCGAACTAAGAAAAGCGAAGGGAGTGCATCTGTTGATTGATGAATTGGATTTTGCGTTCGGTGTTCTGCCGCTTTGTATCATCATCCTGTCAGTCGCCGGAACGTACCTGTTTAAAAACGCGTTCATTATGCCGGCTGCCGCTTTGGCCGTTTGCCTTATATGCACCTTTACCATATTGAATTTCTCGTTTATCGGGTGGGCCGTCGTATACACGCTCGTCTCTTTCGCGTTATCGCATATTACGATGGTGGTGATCAGCCAAAATAAAAAATAGGATCGGCGGCAGCCGATCCAGCTATCAAAAGCAGAGATGCGTTCTCTGCTTTGTTTTATTTATGAATGTGCAGGAATTCCTTGATGACCGCGGTCTGTTCTTCTTTCGGATAGCTTCTGTACAGATGGCTGGCTAAGCGGACGGGGTCACCGAAGAAGTACCGCTCATATTGTGTCTGCCTTGTTCCAAAGGGGCTCATGGTCAAATCCCATGCGAGGCGGAACACTTTTACCCGGTCCTCAGCGTTCAATTCGGCCGCCTGTAAATATTGGTCAAGGTCTCCTCTGATGTCGGAACGGAACGCTTTTTCAGTCGGCAAAGTCACCATTCCGCTTGCCCCGATCAGCTGGATGATTTCCGTGAAGCGCGGGTAGATGTCAGGGAAAATCGCGCTGACCACGCGAAGCGGAGTGACACTCGGACGCATATAACCCCATTCGTCTGTTTCCGCATCATTCTCCGACTTTTCCAAAAGGGCTTTCATCGTTTCCAGACCGGTGATGATCTCAGCCATCTTGGCCTGAATATGCTGATATTCCCCCACATCTATCGCATCGACAAGCGTTTGGGCGAGGCCCAGGAGAAACTCCGTCTTTACAATTTGTCTCGTGATAACTTGATGAAATGCGAAGGCGTTAAAAGAGCTTTTCATATTAAAATCAAAAGCCGCCTCATAATTATTGTAAAAAAATACGCGTTCCCAAGGGACCAAAACGTGATCAAATACAACGATAGAATCCATTTCTTCATATCTTGAGCTGAGCGGATAATCAAACGATGATTTTCCGAGTACGAAAGATTCCCTGCAGATGAATTTTACTCCCTTTGTATTGGAAGGGATTGAAAAAGCGAACGCTTCATCCGATTCAAAATACATCTTAGGCAGAGAAACCACGAGCACTTCATCCGTCAGGCCGCCTTGTGTGGCTAAAATCCGCGCGCCGTGTATGATGAGGCCTTTTTCATTTTTATCGACGACTTTTGCCGAGATAGGTGTCGGCGATACGTTTACACCCATTTGTGAACGATTCACCTGAGGGGTGATAAACGTGTGCGTAAAAGAAAGATCCTGTGCGGCAGCGCGTTCGTACAGCGCTTGAACATGTTCCGGAAAACAATGATCACGGTCTTTCAAAAGCGCGGCAGAGGAGGCGAAGCTCATCAGCACGGTATTCATATAATCCGGGCTTCGTCCCATCATTCCGTGCGTGTGTCTGGCCCAATGTTCGAACATGTTTCTTCTTCTTTTTACGTCTTCTTTCGTTTTCGGCTGCATGTATGAAAGCCCGGCCCGTTCTTTTTTACCGGGAAGACTGTAAGTCATTTGATCTTTCATGTCCGGTTTCGTTTGCAAATCATAAAGAGAGCGCTTCGTTTCCAGAAGGCCCTTAAATGCGGGATGTTCAGAAATCTGTCCCTCGATCTTTTCACCATCAAGCCAAATCTCATTTCCTAGCTGATTTAATCGGTCAATGAACATTTTGCCATTAATGATACCCATCATGTCGCCCTTCTTTCTTTGCAGATCCACTACCTCATTATATTGAAAACGAAATTGGGTGTTCCGGTTATTTCCAAAGGGGAAGAGCCTTTTTTGATAAGGGGGGTGAAGGGATTGCATCATAAAAAAACCCCTTAAGCAGAGGGGTTTTTAACTGATCATGTCTTTGTATCGTTGTTCGAGGACAAAGTCTATCATTCCGGTGATACGGGTGTTTTCAGATTTTTGTCTGAAACGGTCAGACACTTGGATTTTCCTTGAAAACGGAAATACAGCAAAAATCCAAACAAGGCCGGCCAGGCCAAAAACCATCTGCAGAGCCATTTCAATCAAATCATTAAAATGAGTGCTGAAAAAAAAGATATATAACGTGATGAATGTGACTGTACATACGATTTTGACAGTATGTTGGAAGGTGAGGAGCGGTTCAGTGAAACACATTTTCATTTGATTCAGTGTGAGCGAATCTTGTTTCATTAAATATGTAAGCAGTTCTTTGTCATTTTGACTTCGCGGAATCAAATCATTTTCTATTTTTTGAACGGTGTCCTTGTATGTCTGCATATCAATCTTCATACGAATCCTCCTTAAAAAATAACTCCAAGAATACTCATTGAGCATTCCTGGAGCAAGGAGCTGCCTGTTCAATTATAGAAATAGTGATAAAACTGTGCTGAACAAGGCTGCAGCTCCTCCTAATTCAGGTGCTAAAACGACTAAAGCACCGATCCCTACAATAACAATAATTCCTGCGCCTGCAATAGCCATGGTATTCACGACAGAATCCCAATCCGGAGAGTACACCTCTTCGGAATCCGGCAATCTGAAGCTCTTTTGTTTTATTTTAAATGTAATGGTAGTTGTTAGTCCAGTAGTAGCACTGTCGCCGACCGGAATATCAGGTGTATAAATTTTAAATTGAATATTCAGCGATCCCGCAGCCGGATTGACATACACTTCTAAATAACCGTTGCGGACTGACAAGCTCAGACTGTTAAGCAGGTTTTGATACGAATCAATTTGTGATGCTGTAAAAGAGACTTGTGAATCTCCCATCAGACCGGTAATATAAGCTCCCGGTTTGCCATTTGTAATGGTAACTGTGTTGGGAGAACCTTCGCTTGGCACTGTTGCCAAAAGTGAAGTAGATAAAAGAATATCCATTTCAGGTGATGCATAAATGGTTTCTGTCTTGTCGAATTCAAACATGGCATTCGCAAGATTCGATATATTTTCTAAAGCAGGAATGGTTGTTAAAATGTCCGTCAGTGTGCGCAGTCTTGCATCATACACGGGATCAGAAGGCGGATGGACGCTGCTTGCACCCGAGTCTTTTCCGGAGTATCCGTCTTTGTCAATGGCGACTTTTCCCGCTCCGCTTCCGATCGTTCCTTCATAAAATTGATCAAAAGCCCAGTTTTTCGGCATCGGGTATCCGAGGTTGCCGCTGAATCCGGTCGACATGTTAGCCGTAAAGCTATATTTGGTCAGACCTGCTTCTGACGTCCGGATACAAATGTTTCTCGGTCCGTATACCCCGATTTCATATTTCGGCGCAGTTGAGAACGCCTGCATTTTCATAAAAGCTGACTTGATTTCTTGGAAGTAAGGGATGATTTTATCCGTGACTTCATAATCATACGCATCAAAATCGACGGCAAAGTAAATGGTCGTTCCTGACGGAAAACCTAATCTTCGGGCGGCTGATGCAGCGCTGTACGCATCTCTCGTTCCTTGGTCTTTTACAAAATAAGAAGATTCATAGCCGCCGTCCTGATAAATCGGAAACACGCTTAAGCCGGCATTGAAAATCGCGGAAAGTTCTTTTGACGTTAACGCTTTCGATGTCAGTCCGCTGCTAGTCCGCACATTCCCGGTCAGATATCTTCCCACGATCTTATAGCCATTCTCACGCAAAGTTTTAGCCGTATCTGCCGTCAAAATGGCAGCGGTGTCACAAGCTGAAGCAGCCCGCGTTGTGTCACCTGAGCTTGATAATAAAGCTTTAATCGTCGGCATGTCCGCATAACCTGTCTGCGGCAGGCACATAAATTCTTGGAAAGCTTTCACTGCCGATACAACTCCGACGCCGTATTTTCCGTCGAATTCACCGGGGTCAAATGATTTCCCATTACAGTAAAGCGCGTATTGAACAATCAAAACAAAGCCTGTCCGTGAATCGCCGGGAGTCAAGGTAGGACATAAGCTGGTCGTTCCGTTCCCGAAAAATCCATTGGCGACGCTTGTGCTCATGCCTTCTTCTTTTTGCAGAGCATAAATGAGAGCCTTGTTTGTATTGCGGGCATATAAGCCGTCACAAGGCATCAAGCCGATGTAGTCATTGTAATCCCGGTTCAGGTTCTGCTGGATTTGGCGGATTCTTTTGTCGCCTCCCGCTACTAACCGAAAAGCGCTCATATCCAGCAAAGCCTTCATAATGAGTGCCGTGACAATGCCGTCTTGCTTAGTAAGTCCGGCCGCTTTTTGAAACTCTTTTACAGCGCTTTCGGTATTTTCATAGAAAACGCCAGAAAATCCGCCCGGGTTAAACCCTTTACACCACAGCGCCCCCTGCAGAATGTAATTCATGTTTGTCGGCTTAGAATCGGGAGCCTGCTTTTTCAACGGTTTAAACAATCTTTGTGTCGTCGGTCCGAAGTTATCGGCGGGTTCTGAAATACCGAGCTCAATTTGAAGCGCCCGTGTCAGACCGTAAATGGTAGCCCAGCCTGTTTTTCCGTTTTCCGGCACCTTGTTGTACCCGTGTCTGCCTTTGTACGTCTCATTCAGCCATTGTTGTGTTTCCAGGACCATTTCGTCCATTGGAATCCCTCCATTACGTGTAGTGTGCGTTCATTCATAGGTGGCAAACGTATGACAGTTTGTCATGGGCGTAGGAGTTTGTCAGAGGACAGCCCCATCATACAAACGCCGATAGAGAGGCATTGATAGGTAAAGATCTCTCTATGACAATTGATACAAAAACAGCAAAATGGATAGCGCTTTAAAGTAACTTTATCACTTAATCAAAAATAACAAGAATCATAAGTAGTAGTCATATAGTCATTTTCAGGGCTGTTTTCATCTCTCCCTGCAGTCAAAATGGTTAGTTGGACGGATTTATGATTAGCTATATTGTCATTAACATAAATAGGGTAAATAGTTACAGGAAGGAAGGATTTTCTCGATGAAAAGCAAAAAGATTTTTAAGTCGCTCATCATTATTTTTACTCTTTTAATCAGCGGAATTGGTTTTATGGGTTTTTCTTCTCCGCAAAAAGCAGAGGCTAAAGACTGGCTTCATACTTATAAAAGCGGGTATTTCACTAACTATGTGATCAATACATATCATCCTAAATTCACTAAGACGACAAAAAAGTACAGCTTGAGAGCCGTGACTTTTAAATCCAACAGTAAAGGGAAGGGCACGTATAAAATATACGTTCAAAAGCAAGTCAACGGCAAAGGTGCCTGGAAAACAATCAAAACCGCCAATGCAAAGAAAAATGGAACGACTTATTTTGAAACACCTTTGTTAAAAAAAGGAGATTCATACCGATTTAAAATGGTCAATCAAGGTTCGAAAAAACGTGTCAATTATAGTGCGAGTTGGATTGTATTCGCTTCATAATTTTGATTTTCAGCTTATAATGTTTTAGCTGCCGCAGCTGCGGCAGCTTTTTATTTTCTCCGGAGCTCAACCGCCAGGGAGCCCGCACCTGTCTCTTCGGGCGTACGTTTGTATTCACCGCATCATTCTGGATTATGCGGAAAGGTACATCGCTTCAATGAAAAGCCGATCCCGGGTCCTTTTGATTTGTTTGAAAATGTTCTGATATAAAAAAGGCGTGCCGCGGTGTAAAATGGCTATATTGATAAAAATGGAGGTTGAGATGGATCAAGATTATATGACTGAGCTTGTCTCAGTCCAGCTGAAGAAAATCCGGTCGGAGAGAGGCTACACACAGGAGAAAATGGCGGATGTGATCGGCCTTTCTAAAAAGTCGCTGGTGCAGATTGAGAAAGGGCGGGCGCTTGCGGAATGGCCGCACGTTGTGGCGGTTTGCGCGCTTTTCAGATCAAGTGAAACACTGCAATCCGTATTAGGAGATGATCCGCTGGAGGTCATTGAAACGGTTGCTCACCGCACAATTGACAGGCCGAAGGGGAAGACGATGGGCGGCAAGGTGTGGTGGAAAGCCATCGAGAAAAAAGGCGAGTTCCGCTTGCAGCAGCATTTGATTTCCCACCATTACCGCATCCTTGATTCTTATGATGATCTGTGGTTCAGCAGTTTTGAAAAGGCAGAAGCTTTGGAGCGGCTTGATGAGCTGTTTTTGGAGGCGGAGGAAGCGAAGCGCTGACGCACCTCCGGTTGATGTATTTTCTGACAAGTGAGAAAATATGTATAAATTCCAGCCAAAGGAGAGATTCGCATGAAGCCTGAAGATATCGTCCGAAGCGGCCCGAATCAGTACATATGCAAGGAAGGAATCGCAAAAGAACTTCCGGGGCTGCTGGAGACATTCAGAAAACCCGTTATTGTGACCGGAATCAAATCTTATCAGGCGTTCTCCGATTACGGCGGCGGTTCTTCCTGGGATGTGATTCAGCACAAAGGATACTGTTCACCTGAGGCGGTGCGTAAGGTCTGCGGGCAGGCGGAAGACGCGGATGTGATCATCGGTATCGGAGGCGGCACGATTTTGGATTTGGCAAAAGCGGCGGCAGACCGCCTTGATATTGAGGCTGTGATGCTTCCTTCCATTACGGGGACGTGTGCGGCAAGTACGCCGTTGAGTGTCATATATGATGAGAGCGGCAATTTTATCAGAGTTGATTATCACAAGCGTTCAAGCTATTTGACGCTTGTTGATCCGCTGTTTTTGCTTTCCTCTCCCATTGAATATATGAAAAGCGGGATCGGTGATACGCTGGCGAAATGGTATGAGGCCGAGGCGGTCATCAGAAATACGGAGGAAGCGCCGCCGCTGATGGCGCAGGCGGGACTGAGACAGGCGGAATATATCCGTCATCTGTTATTGCGTTACAGTGAAGCCGCCGTCGTAAGCATGGAGAAAGGCGAGCTGTCCGTGCCGTTCATCCATACGGCGGAAACGATCATTATGCTTGCGGGAACGGTCGGCGGGTATGGCGGCCGTTTGTGCAGGATGGCAGGGGCGCATGCGGTCCACAACGGCCTCAGTTTTCTTCAGGAGACACATCAGGTGCTGCACGGCCAGAAGGTTGCTTACGGCATATTGGTGCAGCTCGCGCTTGAGAATCGGAGACATGAGATTGAAGAGCTGCTTCCGTTTTACCGCCGGCTCGGTTTCCCCGTCAGTCTCTGTGCTCTCGGCATCCTTGACAACCATGAGGAAGCAAAGCGCCGCATCGCTTCTCACGCCTGCCGGGCGGAAGAATCGTTATGCTTAATGGGGCAATATTGCGAGAAGGACGTGTCAGCGGCGATTGAATCGCTCGAATCAGCACAAAAGACAGGATAGAGCTTGTAATCTGTCTTGTCTTTATTTTTTGAATATTTCCGTTATAATGAGTGGGGTAAAGAAAGGGAGGGGCCAAAGGACATGTATCAGGCGAAGAAGATGTTGTTATTAGGATCAGGCGAGCTGGGGAAAGAAGTCGTCATTGAAGCGCAGCGGCTCGGGGTTGTCACTGTAGCCGTTGACAGCTATGAGCATGCTCCCGCCATGCAGGCCGCGCACAAAAGCTATGTGATTGATATGCTTGATAAAGCGCAGGTCAGAGAAGTCATTGAGAAAGAAAAACCGGACTTGATCGTGCCGGAAGTGGAAGCCATTGCGACGGATGAGCTGCTGAAGCTTGAGGAAGAAGGGTTTCACGTCATTCCGAATGCGCGTGCGGCAAAGCTGACGATGGACCGTGAAGGCATCAGACGGCTTGCGGCAGAGACGCTTCATCTTCCGACTGCCGGCTATGAATTCGCGAATACATATGAAGAATTTAAAGAAGCGGCGGAAACAATCGGCTTTCCGTGCGTGGTAAAGCCGCTGATGAGCTCTTCCGGAAAAGGGCAAAGCGTGTGCCGCTCGGCTTCCGGGCTGAAAAGCTGCTGGGACATGGCAATGGAAGGCGGCCGGGTGAAAAACGGCCGGGTCATCGTTGAGGAATTCATTCCGTTTGAATCAGAAATCACTCTTCTGACAGTGCGCGCGGCGAACGGTACGTCCTTTTGCGCGCCGATCGGACATGAACAAAAAGACGGTGACTATATTGAATCATGGCAGCCTCATCATATGACGGAACAGCAGATTGAAGAGGCGAAACACATTGCGAAAAGCATAACGGACGAGCTCGGCGGATACGGTTTGTTCGGGGTGGAGCTTTTCCTTACTGAAGATAAAGTATATTTCAGCGAGGTGTCTCCCCGTCCGCATGATACGGGGCTCGTAACGCTTGTGACGCAAAATTTGTCAGAGTTTGCGCTGCATGTCCGCGCGGTCTTGGGATTCCCGATTCCGGAAATCATTCAGCTGTCGCCGGGGGCAAGCCGTCCGCTGAAGGCGCCCAAAGAGCTTGCTGATTATGCGGTTGAAGGTTTGGAGAAAGCTTTGGCGGTAAAAAGCACTCAGGTCCGCGTATTCGGTAAACCCGTCACGAAAGTCGGACGCCGTATGGCGGTTGCGCTTTCTGCAGCCGAGACCGTTGAAGAGGCCAGAGAAAGAGCGGCCGAAGCACTCAGTCATTTATCAATTACATAAAATGATCTTAAAAGGCGTTTTGACCGTAATGGTAAGGCGCCTTTTTTGTTTGGACAGACTATATACTGGAAAACAGGGTTGTGAGATAATGTATGAGGCCGTTTTGTGCCGGTTTTTTAATTCTTGAAACTTTTTATGTCCGCAATCGTTATATGTAATGTTCTCATTTCACGGAGAAGGAAATAACAATACATCATACGGCTTTTCATTCATCAAGAACGGACAATCCGGATCGCAGCATGGAATATTTAAGCAGGGTAATCCGGAATAGAGGAAACCATGATTGCTTACCTTAATATGAACGGCGAAAAAACAAAAATCACCAGATTAGATTGTTCAAATAACACCAAATGCTGTATAATAAAAGAATTTGAATGATAGCATTGAAAGGATTTCATTTTATGTTTCCGTAAAATGGAGTCTTTATGCATACGCAGTCCGATTTGATATGGTTTTAATTGGAGGTTTGTGTAAACTGTGAATTATATACCTAGTATGATTACAATTGGAAATTTTATTTGCGGGCTCTTATCGATTCATTCCCTTTTGTATCATAATATACACTCTGCGGTGATCTTTATTTTCACCGGGATGTTTCTTGATTTCTTTGACGGTTTGGCCGCCCGTAAGCTGAACGCGGTATCGGAGATGGGAAGGGAGCTTGACTCTTTTGCTGATCTCGTGACGTTCGGCGTAGCGCCGTCCATGCTCGCTTACAGTGTTTCACTATATACGCTTCCGTTCATCGGAATTTTAATCGCGCTTTCCTACAGCATCTGCGGGATGATCCGTCTTTCCAGATTTAATATTGAACAAAGCAAGCTGCCGACGTTTATCGGGATGCCGATTCCGTTTGCGGGTATGTGTCTTGTCATTTTGAGCTTTATCAATAACGCTTTTCTTCTGGGGGCGGGAACGATCGCGCTCGGTTATTTAATGGTCAGCAACATTAAATTTCCGCACTTTAAAAAACAGGCGCCTGAAAACCTGGAGAGCAGAAGATGGAATTAGTTCAGCAATTAATATCCGATTACGGATATATCGCGATTTTTCTTATGCTGACACTCGGTATTATCGGATTGCCTATTCCGGATGAAGTCATGATGACGCTTGTGGGTTACTTCGCTCATTTAAACGTGCTGAATTACGGGCTCTCCATTCTGATCAGCTTTATCGGAGCGCTCCTTGGGATGATTATCAGCTACTTCATCGGCAGAAAAGCCGGCCGGCCGTTTATTAATAAGTTCGGGAAATGGGTCGGCCTGAAGGAAAAGAGGATGGAGAAAGTAGACAGGTGGATGAAGAAGTACGGGCCGTACACCATTATTTTAGGTTATTTCATCCCCGGCATCAGACACGTGACCTGCTACTTTTCCGGAATCGGCAGAATGGAATTCAAAACCTACTTATGCTTCGCCGCCATCGGAGCGTTTTTATGGTGTTTTATTTTTATTACTATAGGAAAATTCATAGGAGTAATCAATGTTTAATACTGCCGCTAAAGTTCTTTACCGTTCATTGATTGAACTGACTAATAATCGATTGACGTCTTATCTCATTAAAAACTTCTGTGAATCGAAACTGAGCAAGCCGATGATTCCGCTGTTTTCCAAACACTATCGCATTAACTGGAATGAAACGGAACGCACGGCTTCTGACTTTGATTCACTGGCGTCATTTTTCATTCGTGATATTAATTTGAATCTCCGCCCCGTGGCAAAAGAGAAGAACGCCATCGTCAGCCCGGTGGACGGCGTCGTTCAGACGGTGGGCATGATTAATCCCAATCAAACTTTCATGGTAAAAGGGAAGGATTATTCGTTCGCTGAACTGACGGGGTTTAAAAGCGCCGATCACAAGTATAACGGCGGGTGTTTTGCCGTGCTTTACCTGAGCCCGAGACATTACCACCGCTTCCATTCTCCCGTCAGCTGCACGTATAAAAAGCTGGCCGAGCTGGGGAAACGCTCCTATCCCGTTAATACGATGGGGTTAAAGTACGGGAAAGATGTGCTCTCAAAAAATTACCGTTATGTGTACGAGCTGACCCGTGCTGATCAGCAGATGCTCATGATTCCGGTAGGTGCGATGAATATTAACTCGATCGTTCAGACAAACACCGGAAACCGGCTTGAGACGGGGGAAGAGCTGGGCTATTTTTCATTTGGATCGACCGTTATTTTAGTATTCGAGAAAGGTATGTTTACCCCTTCGGATAACCTGACTGAAGGCCGTGAATTACAGGTCGGTCAGATCATCGGTTATGCGGAGTCACAGGAGGAGGCGTCCGCTTTATAAAAGCTGCTCCTCTTTTTTATATGGTGTAAGGAAGTGGACTTTATGGAAGAAAAGGATTTGGGAAAGCTGATCGAACAGTACCGGCATACAGGCGATCAGCAAATTCTTGAAGCGGTGCGGGATGCATGCCGGCCTGTCGTTGAGGCGCTCATCTCAGAACTGGCTGAAGACAGCGCCGATCTTCTGCGGGCAAAAGGCCGTGACCGTTTTCCGTTTATTATCGGCAAGTATCAGACCGCGGCCGGCCTTTCGCTTGAGACCTTTTTGCGCAATACGTATCGGTTTTATTTTCAGCAGGTTTTAAAAGGCGAAGCGTGACTGGAAGAAAGAGTACGGACGGAAATGTTCATCTTTCGCCCGTTTTCCTGTATGATATAGTATAGTGTGCGTGATCATTAATATAATTGAACAGGGTGTATAAATCATGGAAAAACAATATAGAGTTTTACTTTATTATAAATATGTAAAGATTGATGAGCCTGAAGAGTTCACGGCTCAGCATTTGAAGTTTTGTAAGGAGCTCGGTCTGTTAGGCCGTATTTTGATTTCTGAGGAAGGCATTAACGGCACGGTGTCCGGAACGGTTGAACAGACGGAACAATACATGAATGCGCTGAAAGCTGATCCGCGTTTTGCCGACATGCCGATTAAAATTGACGAGGCTGACGGCCATGCATTCCGCAAAATGTTTGTGCGCCATAAAAAAGAGCTGGTGACGCTTCGTCTCGAAGATGATGTTGATCCGAATGTCACGACGGGCAAGCATTTGAAACCGAAAGACTTTTATGAGCAAATGCAGGATCCTGACACGATCGTGATCGACGCCAGAAACGACTATGAGTATGACCTCGGTCATTTCCGCGGAGCGGTCAGACCTGATATTGAGGCGTTCCGTGAGCTGCCGGACTGGATTGAAGAACACAAAGACATGCTTGAAGGCAAAAAAATCCTCACGTACTGCACAGGCGGCGTACGCTGTGAGAAATTTTCCGGCTGGCTGCTGAAGCAGGGCTTTGAAGACGTGTCCCAGCTTGACGGCGGTATCGTCACTTACGGTAAAGATCCTGAAGTGCAAGGGCAGCTGTGGGACGGACAGTGCTATGTGTTTGACGAAAGAATCAGCGTACCGGTCAACCGCGTAGAGCACGTTATCATCGGAAAAGATTATTTCACGGGCGAGCCGTGCGAGCGTTATGTGAACTGCGCAAATCCGGCATGTAATAAAAAAATGATCTGCACACCTGAGAATGAATACAAATACATGCGCAGCTGCAGTCACGAATGCCGTACGAACGAACGAAACATGTATGTGAAAGAGCACGAAATGACTCAGGAAGAAATCAATGAACGCCTTGCTTTGATTGAAAAAGAGGATCATGCGGCGATTGATTAATAGAAAAGACCACCAATGAGGTGGTCTTTTTTGTGTTTACATACTTTCTGTCCGGGCGGTCTGGTCTGCCGTGACGGGTCCTTTATATGTGAAGGCTTTTTCCCATTTGGATACGACGATGCAGGCGACCGCATGGCCGGGCACGTTGACACCGGTTCGCGCCATGTCCATGACGCGGTCGACACCGGCAATGATGGCGACGCCTTCCGCAGGGAGACCGACGGCATTCGCTGTCGCCAGAAGCACGACGAGTGAGCCTGACGGGACGGCGGCAATGCCTTTGCTTGTCATGACGAGCACAAGCATCATCAGAAGCTGCTGAGAAAGCGGCATCTCCACATGAAACGCCTGCGCCAGGAAAATACAGGACACCGATAAATAGAGGCTTGAACCGTCACAGTTAAGCGATAAACCTGACGGAACCACAAAGGAGACGACCCGCTTCGGACAGCCGTATTTCTCCATCCGATCCATCAGCTGAGGCAGAATGGTTTCTGTGCTTGTCGTGGAGAAAGCGATCAAAAACAGATCCCAAATCATTTTCAGCACTTCAAAGTACTTGATTTTAAAGATAAGCCCCACGATCGGAAACAGAACGAAAAGGATCAGGAACAGCCCGAGAAACACAGTGCCGATCAGCTTCAGCATCGGGAGCAGAAGCGCGATTCCGAATTGCCCGACGGAGGCGGCCATCAGGGCGAGAACGCCGATCGGAGCGGTGACCATCACCATCTGCGTCAGCTTGAACATAATATTTGCCGTGGATTCGAAGAAACTCATGACAGGTGCGGAGGCTTTGCCGATGCCGGCTGCGGCAACACCGAATAGGATCGCGAAAAAAATGACGGCGAGAAGATCATTTTTCGCCATAACGTCAATGATGTTAACGGGGATAATATCAAGAAGCATTTGTTTCAGATCGACTACTTTTTCCGTATAGCCGGAAAGCTCGTGAATGTCTTTTTTAGCAAGATGAGAGAGGTTAAGTCCGACTCCCGGCTTCAGCACGTTCGCCAATAACAGACCGAGCGCCAGAACGAGCGTCGTAATCACTTCAAACCAAATAATCGTTTTGATGCCGAGACTGCCCATTTTTTTCATACTGCCGCTGCCGGCGGCTCCGATAACAATGGTCGAAAACACGATCGGCACGACAATCATTTTAATCAGGCGGATAAATCCGTCTCCTACAGGCCGCAGCGCCATCCCGAAATCCGGGAAGAAATGGCCGATCAATGCTCCGATGGCTAAAGCGATCAAAATCTGGAATGCGATAAATTTTTTCAAGCGAATCCCCCTTTTACTTGCGCATTTCTTACGTAATTCGTGAAGCAGGCGGCAACCACCTTCCTGTCCGCCATAAATTTGTCACATGATTGACTGTGCGAAAGGAAGGATTGCTTTACATTATGTAAGCGCAATCATTGAATATGACAGAAAGTCCTCATTGAAAAAAATGAAGGAGCATAAGAATAAAGAAAGATTTCCGCTGAAAATATTAAAAATTTTGATAATTATCCTCTTATAAGTGGTATATTTGATATGATATGGTCAACTGCATTCTCATATATCTGTGCACACAAGATTCGGGACAGAAAAAACATGCAGCCCAGAGAAGACTGAAAATTTAAACAATTAGAAGAAAGGTGTGCTTTTGTTGAATCAACTGATTGAAAGACGTAAGGTCATAGCTAGAAAAGAAAAACCGGATTCCGCTTCATTGGGATTTGGCAAGTACTTCACAGATTACATGTTTGTCATGGATTACGAAGAGGGGAGAGGGTGGCATGATCCGAGAATCACACCTTATGAACCGGTCCATCTGGATCCTTCCGCATCGGTTTTCCATTACGGGCAGGCCGTATTTGAAGGGCTTAAGGCTTACAGGTCAGAAGACGGACGGGTGTTGATGTTCCGTCCTGACCAAAATATAAAACGGCTGAATAAATCGTTACGGCGGATGAGCATGCCGCCTCTTGACGAGAAGCTGGCGCTGGAAGCATTGATACAATTGGTGGAGCTGGAGCAAGAATGGATACCGATAGAAAAAGGAACCTCTTTATATATCCGTCCGTTTGTGATTGCGACTGAGCCTTCTTTAGGCGTCCGGCCTTCAAAGCGTTACAAGTTCATGGTTGTTTTGACGCCGGTCGGTTCGTATTACGGCGATCAGCTGAAACCGATCCGTATTTATGTGGAGGATGAGTATGTGCGCGCCGTCACCGGCGGAGTGGGCGACGTCAAAACGTCCGGAAATTATGCGGCCAGCTTACAGGCTCAGCGGAAAGCCGAAGAACTGGGGTATGATCAGGTGCTTTGGCTCGACGGAGTGGAAAAGAAATATGCCGAAGAGGTAGGCAGTATGAATATCTTTTTCATCATAAACGGAGAGGCCGTAACGCCGGCGTTAAACGGAAGCATTCTCGGGGGCATCACACGCGCATCTGTGATAGAGCTGTTAAAAAGCTGGGGCATCCGTGTCAGAGAAGAACAGGTCGCCATTGATGACATCTATGAGGCTGCAATGAGAGGCGAGGTGTCGGAGGTATTCGGTACGGGAACCGCGGCCGTCATCTCGCCGGTCGGCGCGCTGCATATTCACGGAGAAACGATTGAACTGAATAACGGTTTGATCGGTGAAGTGTCAGAAAGGCTCTATGAAACGATTGCCGGCATCCAAGTCGGGAAGGTGCGGGATTCGTTCAGATGGGTCGTTGAAGTATAAATGAAAAAGAACCCTTGCGCCGCAGGGTTCTTTTTTTGGTTATTGGGATTTTACGGCTTGCACGCGGGCTCTGCTTTTCCGGTTTTTCAAGTAATAAGCGGTGTAGCAAACGGCCATAAATACAATTCCGCAATAAAGGGCGATGGCCTGGTTCGGATCAAAAGCGATGCCGATACAGGAGGCGAGGCATAGGAGAAAGGCCGCTATCGGTACGGCCGGATATCCCGGCGTCCTGTATTTCAAGTCTGAAAGCTGGTGCCCTTCTTTAAGAAACCGTCTTCTGAACAAAAATTGCGATGCGGCGATGCTCATCCACACAGCCACTACCGCAAATCCTGAGACGGAGACGAGAACAAGATAGACTGTATCCGCTGCAAATACGCTTGACAACAACGACAGAATGCCGCCGATCATACTGAAGATCAGAGCGTTAAAAGGAATGCCTTTAGAGGTCAGCCTGGCAAAGGCGGGATGAAGCTCCCCTTCTTTAGACAGGGACCACAGCATACGTGATGACGCGTACAGCCCTGAATTGGCCGCGGACAGAAGCGCCGTTAAAATGACGAAATTCATCAGATCGGCCGCATAAGGCACGCCGACTCTGTCAAATACCGTGACAAACGGGCTTTCAATCACACCGGCTTCCTTGATGGAGATCATCCCTGACAGCACAAAAATCGTTCCGATAAAGAAAAGCGCCAGCCGCCATACTGTGGTCTTAATGGCGCGCGGAACGGTTTTTTCCGGATCGGCGCTTTCCCCGGCGGCGATTCCGATCAATTCCGTCCCTGAGAAAGCAAAGTTTACTGAAAGCATCGTCATCAGTATCGGGAAAAAGCCATTTGGAAAAAGGCTGCCGCCATCCGTAAAGTTCGACAGCATAGGGGCGGCCTCACCGCTTTTCATCGGGACGAGGCCGAACATCGCCGCTCCGCCCAATAAAATAAACAGTAAGATGGCTAAGACTTTAATGCTTGAGAACCAAAACTCCGATTCAGCAAAAAATTTCACGGAGAAGGCGTTTAATAAAAAGATGAAAAGAGCGAATACCGCACTCCACATCCAAACTGAAGTATGCGGGAACCAGCGCTGCATGAAGAGCCCGGCCGCCGTGAATTCAGAGCCCAGCGCCACCGCCCACGTCAGCCAGTACAGCCATGCGACCGTAAAGCCCGTCGCGGGCCCGATATAGGTCTTCGCATAGGTGTGGAATGCGCCCGTCACCGGCATGGCCACTGACAGTTCACCGAGGCAAAGCATGACAAGATAGACGATGCCCGCGCCCAAAAGGTAAGCGAAAATGGTGCCCGCCGGACCCGCCTGATGAATGGTATACCCAGAGCTTAAAAACAGCCCCGTTCCGATCACACCTCCGAGTGATAGCATAAAGAGGTGTCTGCTTTTCATACTTCTCTGAAAATTCGTCTCGTTCTTGTTGTTCATTGTTTTCCAACTTTCTGCGAGGGCCGTTCTAATAAAAAATCTCATGCCGGCGAACGGCACGAGATTCCGGCGAACCGGCTTTTTGAATAGAATATACAAACTATTCCGATTAGTCAAGTTGTTTTTAAGGTCTTGGCCCAATCGGCAATGGCTTGGATGTCCGCGGGTTTCGTCCGGCAACAGCCTCCGATCAGGCTCACGCCGTTTTCGTACCAGCTTTGCGCGCTTTTTCCGAAATGGTTTTCGCACGCTGCGCCTTTCCAGGTTTTTGTCACCGGGTCATATTGTTCGCCGGAGTTCGGATAGGCGATAATCGGTTTGGATGCTGCCTGTTTGATTTCTTCTATCAGCGGCGGAATATATTCGATCGGTGTGCAGTTGATGCCGATCGCTGCGATTTGGCTGCAGGAGTCAAGCAGGGCCGCGCATTCGGAAATAGGCGTGCCTTCGCTGATATGCCGCCCGTCTTTGGCGCTGAAGCTGATCCATGCGTAAGTGCCGGGGAATTCCTCCAGCAGCCTTGTGATCGCTTTTGCTTCTGACAGGCACGGAATGGTCTCACAGGCCAAAAGATCGGCGCCGGATTCTATGAGGGCTTTCATCCGGGGGCGGTGAAAGCTGATCAGCTCATCTTCCGTCAGTCCGTAATGCCCGCGATATTCAGAGCCGTCAGCGAGGCTCGCGCCGTAAGGTCCGATAGAAGCGGCGACCAAAGGTTTGGGCCGGTGTAAACGGTTTTCTTCATGCGCCCAAAATTCATCGCGTGCTTGTGCGGCAAGTTCAACAGATGTCTGAATGAGACGTATCGCATCGGTTTCCGGGATGCCGCGCGCTGCAAATCCTTCAATTGTTGATTGATAACTGGCGGTGATCGCGCAATCAGCGCCGGCGGCAAAATATTCTGCATGCACCTGTTTGATCAGTTCGGGTCTCTCCAAAAGAATTTTGGCCGACCACAGATCGTCATGTAAATCACAGCCCATCCGCTCAAGCTCGGTTGCCATCGCGCCGTCTATGATCATAACCGGGTATTCATTTAATATTTGTGTAATGGGATTCATAGGCCTTCCTTTCTGACTTTACTGAAAATATATAAAAAGGGTAATGGACGCTATTCTCTTTGTCAATGAACCGGCGGAAAAAAGGTGTTCAGGACGCTGCCCGAACACCTTTTGTTTAGGAAATGTTTTTGCCTTTCGCGCTTTTCGCGATATCTGAATACTCCCAGCATTCGATCCCGTCATCATCAGGGAGCACATCTCTGTAAAAGACGGGGTCCTTTCCGGCTTTCTTTTGCCGGGCATAATCGCTCAAAGCGGCAAACGCTTTTTTCGACAGAAGGAAAATCGCGATTAAGTTCACGACCACCATTAAACCCATGAACAAGTCAGCCATATCCCACACAAGCTGGACTTTGGAAATACAGCCGAACAGTACCATTCCGAGCACGCAGATGCGGTAAATGAACAGCCACTTTTTGTTCTGGCTTAAAAATCCGATATTGGTTTCTCCGTAATAATAGTTGCCCATCAGAGCGCTGAAGCCGAACAAAAGCATTAAGACGGCAAGGAAACCTGACGCCCACGCGCCGACATGATCGCTCAAGGCGGCCTGAGAAAGCGCGATGCCGCTCAGTCCCGGCTGGTGATAAGCGTCTGAAAATAAAATGATAAGTGCCGTGCTTGTACAAATGACGAGCGTATCCGTCAGGACGCCGAATGCCTGAATGAGCCCCTGTTTCACCGGGTGGCTCGTCGTAGCTGTCGCCGCCGCGTTCGGAGCGCTTCCCATACCCGCTTCATTTGAGAAAATCCCGCGTCTTACACCTTGCATCAAGGCCGCACCTAAAGCGCCGCCCGCTGCCTGATCAATGCCGAACGCATTTTTTACGATTAGCGACAGAACGCCGGGCAATTGGGTGATATTCGTCAGAATGACAAAGAAAGCGACACCGATATATAAAACGGCCAAGACGACTACGATGTATTCCGCCATTTTCGCAATTCGTTTGACGCCGCCGAAGATTACGCCGCCGAAAACCAAGATTAAAATAATGCCCAATGTAAGCCGGCTGGTGCCGAACGCGTTTTGAAAGGCGACGCTGATCGTATTGGATTGAACGGAATTAAAAACAACCCCGAATGACAGTGTGATTAATACGGCGAACAGCGCGCCCATCCAGCGTTTCTTCAGGCCTTTTTCCATGTAATAGGCCGGGCCCCCGCGGAATCCGTTTTGATCTTTTACTTTATAAATTTGGGCCAGCGTGCTTTCAACAAAGCTTGAAGCCGAACCGATGACTGCGATGATCCACATCCAGAAAATAGCGCCCGGACCGCCGAGTGCGATCGCAATGGCGATTCCGGTAATATTCCCGGTTCCGACACGCGCCGCCATACTGATGCAAAATGCCTGAAACGGGGAAATGCTGTTTTTTGTCCGGGCGGCCGCGCCTTCCTTCAAAACCCGGATCATTTCCTTCAGCATGCGGACTTGCAGACCCTTTGATCTGAACGTAAAAAACAGTCCCAGAGAAAGAAGCAGTACGATTAACAGTTTTGACCATAAAAAATCATTTGCCGAGCCGATTACATTTTCAAGGAATTCCTGCATCCAATCACCTCTTGGTTCATTTGATTAAAAAATACTGAGCTCCCACTCCTGTGCGATATGTTTCAGCAGCATGCCGCCGGTCAGGCTGTTGCCGTATTCATCAATGGCCGGACCGTAAATGCCGATGCCGCAGCCGTTATGAAAAGGCTGCTCTCTTCTGGCGCTTGGGGGAACCAATGCCATGATGCCGCCGGATACCCCGCTTTTGGCCGGGACGCCGACGAAAGCCGCATATTTGCCTGACGCATTGTACATCCCGCACGTCAGCATCAGGGCTTTGGCGAGTTTCGCGACATCTTTCGGAATGACCTGTTCCCGTCGGATCGGATGGTAGCCGTCATGGGCAAGTATCAATCCGATTAAAGCGATGTCCTCGGTTGTACCCTCCATGGCGCACTGCTTTAAATACACTTCAAGCGTTTCTTCCACATCCGCCTCGAGAAAGTTCGTTTCTTTTAAATAGTAGGCGAGCGCTCTGTTCCGATGCGCGGTCTGCCATTCAGAACGGAAGACCTCCTCGTGAATGTGAGGCCGTTTTCCTATTAATTTTTCAAAAACGGAAAAGAGATATTCTAATTTATTATGCGCCGTTTCACCCGGAAGCAGCGAGGCGACGGTAATGGCGCCGGCATTGATCATCGGATTGAAGGGCTTCCCGGGTTTATGGATTTCAAGCCGGATGATAGAATTAAACGCATCACCCGTCGGCTCCACGTCCACACGATCGAGCACATAAGGAATGCCTCTGGACATGCAGGCGGCAATAAAGCTGATGACTTTTGAGATGCTCTGCAATGTGAACGGCACATTCCATTCACCGGCATGAATCATTGAGCCATCCGGCTCTAATATGCAAATGCCCAGCTGAGAGTCGTTGATTTCTCCGAGGGCGGGTATATAATTTGCGCTTTTTCCATTGACGGAAAACGGTCGGTAATGCTCGACCCAATCTTGTAAAAGTGAAGCCAGTTCCTCTTTTTCAAGGCGCTCTCTGACCATATCTTTCATAACATTCCTCCTCTATTGCAAGCCTGTCCGAAGCGGAAACCGGTCTCGGAAAACGTTTTCAAAAATAGCGTGTTCCATGTTAATGTATAATGACATCTACAGAATCATACAAAATACGACAAAATCATTCTTAAAATAAGCCGATAGATTTATAAATCAGCCGGAGTGTCCCGCCATTCGGGTCTAAAGAAATTTGCGGACTGTATCGGTCTTGTTCAAAATAGACAGAAGAAGGAAGTGATTATGATCAGGCTCGACTATTTACTGAAAAAAGACGGCTATCTTTTCGCTCTTATGCTGATCACCGTGCCGCTGGCGGGGGAACTGAAATTTTACCCCCTGAATGAGGTATATCGGATCAGCTTCGGCGCCCCGGCTTTTTTCTTTTTTCTTCTGCTGCTTCGGCATGTGCCGGCGGTATTGTCAGGGCTGTTGACAGGTGCAGCCGTTGTGGCATTCCGGATCGGCCTGGCGTGCTGGGGAGGAGAGCATGCCGGATTTACGGCGGCTTTTTTCAGCCAATATCCCAGTTTCTTTTTTTACTTTACATATGCCTGTTTGTTTTATGTGCTGAAGGTCAGGCTTTTTTGGGATCGGCCGCTCATGATCGGGTTTCTCGGTTTTCTCATTGAAATGGCGTCCGATGCCGTTGAAATGACGGTTCAGTTTTCCGGCGGCAAGCAGATTATGATGCCGGACAAGCTGGCGGATATCGCGGTTATCGCTGTTTCTCACACATTTATTGTGCTGAGTTTTTTCAACGTGATGAAGCTGCACGAATCTCAGGTCAGGGAAAAACAAACGAGAAAGCAGCATGAGCACATGCTGATGATTGTGTCTAACTTATATGAAGAAACGATTCATCTGAAAAAAACGTTAAAAACGACGGAGCATGTGACGAAAGAATCCTATCAGCTGTATCGGGAAATGAGCGGGAACGACCGGGAGCTCGGGAGCCGAATGCTGCGCCTTGCGGGAGAAATTCATGAAGTGAAAAAAGACAATCAGCGAATATTCGCCGGCCTGTCGAAGCTGATTTCAAATGAGAGATTCCGGGATTACATGAAGGCCGCCGATCTGGTCGGCCTCGTTATCCGCATCAATGAAAAATACGCCGAATCTTTAGGCAAAGACATTCAATTCAAAAGCGTGATTGAAGGAGAACACCCCGATTATCACGTCTTTACCGTCCTGTCGATCTTAAATAACCTGACCGCCAATGCCGTCGAAGCCATGGGTGACAGGGGTGAGATCCGCCTCGCGCTGCGCAGGGCGGAGGGGGGGATGGCCGAATTTGAGGCGGAAGATGACGGTCCCGGCATTCCGGGAAAAATCGGAGAGGTAATCTATGATCCCGGATTTACGTCCAAATACGATGAATTCGGCACACCTTCAACGGGCATCGGGCTTTCATACGTGAAGGAAATCGTAACCGAACTTGACGGAGACATTTCCTTTCATAACAAGCCAAAAGGCGTCATATTTACGATTAAGCTGCCGGTGAAGCATTTGATTGCAGAAAGGATGAACTCATAATATGCGTTTTTTTATAGCTGATGATGACCGGGCGATCCGTTCCATTTTAAAACAGATGATCGAGGACGAGGACTTAGGAGAAGTCGTCGGTGAGGCAGAGGACGGAAGCCAGATTGAAGGGCATTATCTCCATTTTAAACAAGTCGATATTTTATTAATTGATCTGCTGATGCCGGGCCGGGACGGGATTGAGACGATCCGGCATCTTCAGGGGGCGTACAACGGAAAAGCAGTGATGATATCGCAGGTGGAGGCAAAGGAAATGGTGGGAGAAGCTTATTCTCTCGGCATCGAATACTTTATCCATAAACCGATCAACAAAATCGAGATCGTCACCGTTTTGCGAAAAGTAAAAGAGCGGATTGAACTGGAAACCTCGATCGGCGACATCCAACATTCGTTAAGCCGTCTTATTCAGCGGAATGAACCGAAAAAAAGCGGGCCGGGGGGGATGCACGAGAAATCAATCAAAGAAACAGGAAAATTTCTTTTGTCGGAATTAGGCATCGTGGGAGAAAGCGGGGCGCATGACCTCATGGCCGTCCTTCACTATTTATTTGAGGATGATCAGGCGGAAAGAAACATCCCGTCTTTAAAGCAGATGTTTACAAACGCCGCCATTCGGAAGCTGGGACCTGCGGCGGCACAAACCGAGGTTAACAGAGAAATCAAAGCCTCGGAACAGCGGATCAGAAGGGCCGTCATTCATTCGTTAAACCATTTCGCCTCATTGGGCACAACTGATTTTTCAAACCCCAAATTTGAATATTACGCCTCGAAATTCTTTGATTTCCCCGCTGTCAGCAAGAGAATGAAAGAAATGCAGGCTAAGGAAACCGTGCCGCTTTCTCCGGTTAAAGTGAATATGAAAAAATTCATTCACGTCTTTTTTTTGGAGGCGAAAGATTTACGCGAAGGATCAAAATTTGTCAGCGGAGGCAGCCGGTAAGCTGATAAATAGAGTTTACGTATATAAGGTTTTTGTGTAAAATAATGTTAACTAAGAAGGAACGGAGGGATCCTGATGGCTGATCAAATTCCGGTTTTCGCACTAATGAAATAGTGTCAAAGTCTCTGCCTTGAGCGCGGAGGAAACCGGGATTGTCTGCCTGAATAAGGAACCTGACAGTAATAGTGAGGGGGCGGCGATTATGCCGCCCTCTTTTTGGCGTCTTCACACATCTCTTTCTCCTCCGCCTAAAGGAGAAGCTCTGTGTCAGTCAATAAGGGAAATGGGGAAACAAGATGACAAAAAAACAAAGGGAAATAGAATCCGTTTTGAACATCGCAAAGGAAAATGGCTTACGGTTAAAATATGAAGGGGCGGACATAAATGAAACGGGTATGGACTTCCAAGTCGTATTTGCTGAAGATGACAGCGGCGTGACATGGGTGCTCCGAAAGCCGCGCCGTCCTGATGTTATCGAAAGAGCGGCTGCAGAAAGCGATGTTCTCGCGTTTCTCCGCAGCCATGCCGCGGTATCAGTCCCCGATTGGCGGATTCATACACCGGAACTGATCGCTTATCCGAAACTGGACGGAATACCGGCTGCCGCAATTGATCTGGATAAGAAACAGTATGTCTGGAATATGGAACACGAGCCGCCTTCAGACGGTTTTGTCGGCTCGCTTGCCGCAGCATTAGCCGGGCTGCACGGGGCAGACCCGGATGCGGCCTCCAGATCCGGAATTGAAATCATAAAACCGGATGACGTCAGGCAAAGGGCGGCGGAATCAATGGATCATATAAAAAAAGAAATCGGGGTTTCAGAACAGCTTTGGAAAAGATGGCAAACGTGGATAAATGACAGCTCGTACTGGCCTGATTTTTCTGCGCTGATCCATGGCGACTTGCATCCTCCGCATATTTTGATCGGCGAAAATCAGCGTGTGACGGGTCTCCTCGATTGGACGGAGGCAAAGGTTGCCGATCCGGCCAAGGATTTTGTCCTTTATCAAGTGATATTAGGAGAAAAAGAAACAAAACGGCTGATGAAGAGCTACGAAGCTGAGGGCGGGCGCGTCTGGCCGAAAATGCAGGAGCATGTGTCAGAATGGCAGGCCGCTTACCCTGTGGAAACGGCGAAGTTCGCGCTTCAGACGGGGCAAGAGGAGCATATGCAAATGGCGCGGGACATGCTCGGACTGTCCGATCCGAAAGGTTATTGACTTCCGCCGGATGACAGCGTATGATACATTTTAAAATCATAGAACGGATGAACAATGCTGAGGAAGAGTAAGTACGCATCAGCGCGCGGGGTTCAGAGAGTCGGTGGCCGCTGTGAACCGATCCCCGTCCGGTGCCGAATGGGCTTCTGAATTGCTGCGCTGAAATAACAGTAGGCGGTGCCGGGATTCTTTCCCCGTTATCAAGATAGGAGTATTGAAACCCTGAGTTTCTGTACTTTTTGAGAGAAGGCTTTACAGCCGTTAATAAAGGTGGCACCGCGAAAACCTCGTCCTTTGATGGAAGGGGCTTTTTTGCGTTGTTAAGGAGGTGATGGCCATGGAAAGTGACTGGAGACGGACAGACAATCAAAAAAGGAGGGATATTCATGGTGATCGCAACCGACGATCTTGAGCTCACATGTCCGCATTGTGAAGGAACCGGCGAGGAGAAAGAAGGGACGCCCTGTCCGAAGTGCGGCGCGAAGGGCGTCATATTGACCGCTCAAGGAAACACGCTGCTGCATTTTATCAGAAAGCATATGGATCAGTGAAATCAAACGAATATGTAAAGAAACAGTACAAAACAAAAAAGCTTGTAGAAAAAACATCGTTTTCTCTACAAGCTGCTTTTTCATTCTTCAAAATAAGGATTCACATGGATGAGCACTTCTTCAACATCTGAAAAGTGTCTTTTGATTTCATTTCGGATTTCCCGGGCTATATCGTGTCCCTGCTTAATCGTCAAATCATGATCCAAAGATAACCGGACATCAAGCAATTTATAGTGGCCGTGTTCTCTCGCTCGGATTTTATCGAGCCGTTTGACTTGAGGGCAATCCAAAATAACCGCTTTATATTCCTCTATCAGTTGGGGATCAACACTTTTTTCCATGAGAACGTCAACAGACGGCCTGATTAATTCCATTGAAATCTTAAAAATGAGGTACGCCACGATGACACTGGCAATTGCATCGGCGTACAACAGATAGGACCATCCGCGTGTGTTCCCGATAATCGCCAATAGGACGCCGATAAAAGCGGCAAGAGAGGCAACGATATCGCCTTTATGATCGTATGCAATCGCTATAATCGCTTTACTGTTCCATTTTTCCCCTTGTTTGATCGAATAACGATATAAGATCTGCTTAGCCACGTAGGATATCAGAGCCGCAAACAATGCGCTGTATTGCGGGATGCTTGGACCTTCAACAAAGGACGAAATCGCTTCTATCAGAATATACACGGAAACGAGCACTAATATGATTCCTACAATCGCTTCGCTGATGACCTCAGCTTTGCCATGCCCGAAAGGATGGTCTTGATCGGGCGGCTTATTAGAAATGCCGATGACGGCCAGGACAGCAATTGAAGCCACGACATCCGCTGCAGAATGTATACCGTCGGCAAAAACTGCTTCACTATCGCCTATCAGTCCAAAAAAGATCTTTCCTGCCATTAAGATCAGATTGGCTATCAATGCAATCAAAGCAACTTTTTTGCTTATTTGTTCTCTTTCACTTGTCATTTTTTCCTCCTATAAAACTGCACAAAAAAATAGGAGCGCTCTTGATTCGCTCTCCGTATCCTTTCTTGTGTAATCACTTTGCTTATCATATCAATTCAGTTTCGAGTGGGTCTATAGCAAGGTTGTTTCCTGTTTACTAATAAATAAGGTGACAGAAAAAAAGTTGGAGCAGGGCTAAATAGTACATAAACAAAATTGCGCTGAATTTAAAAATGAACTGTTGACATTTGAGTATTTATCTTTTATTATTATCTTGAATTCAAGATATTTTAATTCGAGACAATTTAATTAGAGTGCAGGATAAGAACCTGCCGATCGTTTTGTTTTTTGATCATACATTATTTGATTTTTTATACCATAATATCTCGAATTCGAGATAAAGGGGAGTGCGAGAGAAATGGCTGAATTTGTACAGCTGGTGAATGAAAGAAGATCTGCAAGCAACTTTCTTCCAGAACATCCAATCACAAGAGATGAGCTCAACGAAATGTTTGAATTGGTTGCGTTGGCTCCATCAGCTTTTAATTTGCAGCATACAAAATATGTGACGGTTCTTGACCCGGAGGTAAAAGAAAAGCTGAAGCAGGCCGCAAACGGACAATATAAAGTGTTCAGCTCATCAGCGGTTCTTTTGGTTTTAGGGGATAAGCAGGCATATCAGCAAGCGGCTGACATCTATGAAGGATTGAAGGTGCTGGGGGTATTAAATAAACAAGAGTATGATCACATGGTTCAAAACACCGTTTCGTTTTATGAAAACAGGGGAGAACTGTTTAAGAGAGATGAGGCGATAAGAAATGCTTCACTTTCTGCGATGATGTTTATGCTGAGTGCTAAGGAAAAAGGCTGGGACACCTGTCCGATGATAGGGTTTGATCCTGAAGCCGTGAAACAGATTTTGAATATAGATGATCAATTTGAGGTCGTCATGATGATTACAATCGGGAAAGAAAAAATAGAAAGCAGAAGGCCGCGCGGCTACCGAAAGCCTGTGAATGAGTTTGTGGAGTATATTTAAATATTTATAAAGGAGCGCATAAAAATGGCTAAAAAAACGATGGGAATCCATCATATTACAGCAATTGTCGGCCACCCTCAAGAGAATGCTGATTTCTACGCTGGAGTGCTGGGGCTGCGATTGGTCAAGCAAACGGTCAATTTTGATGATCCGGGTACGTATCACCTTTATTTCGGGGATGAAGGCGGGAAGCCGGGAACAATCATCACATTCTTTCCGTGGGCGGACGCCCGTCAAGGCATCATTGGAGACGGACAGGTTGGCGTGACATCTTACGTCGTGCCGAGAGGTGCTATGGCATTTTGGGAAAAGAGACTTGAAAAGTTCAACGTGCCATACACAAAAATCGAGCGTTTTGGGGAACAATATATAGAATTTGATGACCCGCATGGCCTGCATTTAGAAATCGTGGAAAGAGAAGCAGGGGAGGCCAATACGTGGACTTTCGGAGATGTAACCCCGGATGTTGCCATTAAAGGCTTTGGCGGTGCAACCCTGTTATCAGCACAGCCTGAAAAAACAGGTGAACTGCTGGAAAACATCATGGGGCTTGAGCGAGTCGGCAAGGAAGGAGACTTCGTTCGTTATCGTTCTGCCGGTGATATCGGGAATGTGATTGATCTTAAATTAACGCCGATCGGCCGCGGACAAATGGGTGTCGGCACAGTGCATCACATCGCTTGGCGGGCTCAGGATGACGAAGATCAATTAGATTGGCAAAGATTCATTGCTGCGCACGGATATGGTGTGACTCCTGTTCAGGATAGAAACTATTTTAATGCGGTTTACTTCAGAGAACATGGGGAAATCTTATTTGAGATCGCAACTGATCCGCCGGGCTTTGCCCATGATGAGTCACAAGAAACAATGGGCGGAAAATTGATGCTCCCTGAGCAGTATGAACCGCACCGGGCACAAATTGAACAAGGGCTGCTGCCGTTTGAAGTAAGAGAATTAGATTGATTTGACACATAAAAAATAAAGAAACATATAGTCAATTGATGATTGCTGGATGGTACCGTCCAGCAAAGAATCAGATGAAATCAAAGATGAGGAGAGATAAAAATGGAAGATGCAGGACTATTACTTATTCGAATCATGATTGGTGTGGTGTTTCTGTTTTATGGATCACAAAAATTATTCGGCTGGTTTGGCGGATACGGAATTAAAGGAACCGGACAATGGTTCGAGTCAATTGGAGTTAAACCAGGCAATGCCGCGGCCGCTTTATCAGGTCTCGGGGAACTCGCAAGCGGAATTTTATTTATTTTAGGTGTATTCCTCCCGCTTGGAGCTGCTATCATAACGATCATTATGTTAGGTGCCATTGTAAAAGTTCATGGAGCGAAAGGGTTTGCGAACGGTGCCGGCGGTTTTGAATATAACGTGGTGCTGATTGCAGTCTCCATCGGAGTTGCACTCATCGGTTCAGGAGCTTACGCTTTGCATTTTTAATATAAGTATCTAAGAACAGTTACTGAAAAGCGGTAACTGTTCTTTTATTTTTCAAGCACGACGTTAAGGTGCTCTGAATCGCAAAAAAGCGGATATGATCCATATAAATGTGTATAGTGAATGTACGAGTATTGATGAGCTTGGTCATGAAAGACGAGCCGATTTGAAGGAGGGTTTTGATGAAAGAGCTGACAGACTTACATTCATTAGATTCTATCGAGAATTTTATTAAGCAGCATCAATTCAGTTTTATCTACATTTCAAGACCTGCCTGTACAGTATGTCACGCTATTCTGCCGCAGCTCAGAAAAGTTTTGGATCAGTTTCCGAATATCAAATTGGGGCATACCAACGCTGACGAGGTAGAAGAGGTAGCCGGCAGATTTTCAGTCTTCACTGTGCCCGTGCTTCTTTTGTTCATTGATGGGACTGAGTTTCTGAGAGAAGCCCGCTTTGTTCATTTTGAACAGCTCGAAAAAAGGCTGAAAAGGGTTTATCAGTTATATCAAGATGTATAAAGCGTTTATACTTTACAATGCGGGAGTGCTTTTTCTGCACCTGAAATAGATGAATATGTAAAGAAACAGCAAAAAACAAAAAAGCTTGCAGAAAAAACATCATTTTCTCTACAAGCTGAAGGCCGTTATCCGGCCTTTTTTACATTATTCGGACCGGGGTTCTAAAAAACGGGACCCTCCCAAGTCTTTTCTCATCAGATAGATATGGAAAAAATATTCTCCGACGGCGATGATGACGGCGGAAATGAGAGCGGCAAACGCCAGTCTTCCTCCGGAAATGCCCATGGACAGCGGCATTCCCATCAGCCAGACAACAAGAAACGCGATTCCGAAATCAGCGGACGCCGCCGTGATATTATTCCATCTCGGAAGCACGTACAGGTCGCCCGTAAAGTAGGAAACGGCTCCCAGCACAATGGTCATCAGCAGCACGTCACCGAATGTAAAGCGAAAACCTAAGCCGAGTATCAGATACAGAATAATGATGGTCATAATGCCTTTAATGGCAAGCGCTTTAATGTGTTCCATTCGAATTCCTCCTTATGGAAATCATGTTAGTATGTTTCCTCATAACGTGAAATATAAACCCTTTTTTCGTGAACATTTGTTTTCTGGCTTTTGGCTGTCATCACTGGGCCGCTGCTGAATATGATGAAAGGAGAAAATACGGGAGGTGTCATGATGGCAGTCGTAAAAGCGTCGAGCGCCGATGTCGATCTAATGGCAAGGCTGCTCAGGGCGGAAGCGGAAGGCGAAGGGAAGCAGGGAATGCTTTTGGTCGGCAATGTGGGAATCAATCGGGTGCGGGCGAATTGTTCTGATTTTAAAGGCCTGCGCACCATCAGGCAGATGGTGTTTCAGCCGCACGCGTTTGAAGCGGTGACTCACGGATACTTTTACCAGAGACCGCGTGAATCCGAGCGGAGGCTTGCCCGCAGGAACATTAACGGAGAACGGTTTTGGCCGGCTAAGTTCAGTCTGTGGTACTTTAAGCCGCCGGGCAACTGCCCGCAGACTTGGTATGGCCAGCCGTTTGTCGCCAGATTCAGATCCCACTGCTTCTATCAGCCGACAGGTGAGACGTGCGAAAACGTGTACAATACATTTTAATCCCGGGGGCACCGTTCTTAAAATGAACGGTGTTTTTTTAATGTTTTATGAAGAAAAATAGGAAAAAAGTGCGCTTGACGGATGACAAGCCAAAAAGAAACAGAGGGGGTTTTCTTCCGGCGGGGCAAGGTTTGTCGAAACAATGTGAAAAATGTCTCCCGCCGTTCATTTTTCAGCCTTACAAACCCTTCACACTTCTTCATAGCGGTTTAACATTTCTTTTTTATAATAAGGGCGATCAATGAGACGAAAGGGGAACTGACATGACACATGACGGCCGTTTAGATGAATGGATCAAGGAATTGGAGAACAAAAGCTTTCAGAACAATACGTTTGACCGCCGCGCATTTATACAGGGCGCCGGGAAAATCGCCGGTCTTTCCCTCGGGTTAGCGATCGCGCAATCCATCGGCGCGTTTGAAGTGAATGCCGCTCCGAAATTTTCAAACTATCCGTTCACCCTCGGCGTAGCTTCCGGCGACCCGCTGTCTGACAGCGTCATTCTCTGGACGCGTCTTGCCCCTGACCCGCTGAATGGGGGCGGCATGCCGAAGCAGGCCGTGCCGGTAAAATGGGAAATCGCCGCAGATGAACATTTCCGTCACATCGTCAAACGCGGAACGGAAATGGCCAAGCCGAATCTCGGACACTCTGTCCATGTCGAGGCGGACGGGCTCAAGCCCAATAAAGTGTACTATTACCGGTTTAAAAGCGGGCATGAGCTCAGTCCCGTCGGCCGGACGAAAACGCTGCCCGCTCCCGGCGCTGACGTATCGGCCATGACGTTTGCATTTGCCTCATGCCAGCAGTATGAACACGGCTATTATACGGCGTATAAACATATGGCGAAGGAAAAGCTTGATCTCGTATTCCATCTCGGAGATTACATTTATGAATACGGACCGAACGAATATGTGTCAAAAACGGGAAATGTCAGGACGCACAGCAGCGCCGAAGTGTACACACTGTCAGATTACCGCAACCGTCACGCCCAATACCGCTCTGATGCCAATCTGAAAGCCGCCCACGCCGCATTTCCGTGGGTCGTGACGTGGGACGATCATGAGGTGGAAAACAATTATGCCAATGTTATCCCTGAAAAAGGCCAATCCGTTGAAGCGTTTGTGCTCAGGAGGGCCGCAGCTTATCAGGCTTATTATGAACACATGCCGCTCAGGCGCATGTCATTGCCGAACGGTCCTGATATGCGGCTGTACAGGCAATTTTCTTATGGCAATTTAGCATCGTTCAATGTGCTTGATACAAGACAGTACAGAGATGATCAGGCCAACGGCGACGGGAATAAGCCGCCTTCTGATGAGTGGAGAGACCCGAAGCGCACATTGATGGGGACAGAGCAGGAGCAATGGCTCTTCGGCAATTTAGCCGCCTCAAAAGCGAAGTGGAATGTGCTGGCGCAGCAAATCTTTTTCGCGCAATGGAATTTCGGAACAACCGCCAATCCGATATACAGCATGGATTCATGGGACGGCTACCCGGCTCAGCGGGAGCGGGTCATCAATTTTATAAAAAGCAAAAACCTGAACAATGTCATCGTGCTGACGGGTGATGTTCATGCAAGCTGGGCGTCAAACCTGCATACCGATTTTAATCAAACGAATTCAAAAATTTTCGGAGCCGAATTCGTCGGGACTTCCATTACATCTGGAGGAAACGGGGCGGATAAACGGGCCGATACGGATCAGATCTTAAAACAAAACCCGCATATTAAGTTTTTCAACGATTACCGCGGCTATGTCCGCTGTACGGTGACTCCTGCCCAATGGAGAGCGGATTACAGAGTGGTGCCGTACGTGACGGAGCCGGGGGCTGAGGTATCCACGCGGGCTTCATTCATTTATCAGAAAGACCAGACGGGGATTCGGAAGGTCTCTCAAGCGGCGGTTGCAGGCGGTTTAAAGCAGTCAAACGAGGTGGAAGAGGATCGTTTCTTCGCCCATAACAATGCGCATGAAAAGCAAATGAGAAAGAAACGGGCCAAAATCTCACAATAAGGAGGCACACTCATGTTTTCAAATATCGGCATTCCCGGGTTGATCCTGATTTTCGTCATCGCTCTCATCATTTTCGGACCTTCAAAACTTCCGGAAATCGGCCGTGCCGCCGGCCGCACGCTGCTTGAATTTAAAAGCGCCGCAAAAACATTGGTCTCAAATGAAGAGCCGGACAAGCAGACGGCTGAGAAAGACAAAACGGCAGGCTGAATCCTGACATGGGGGCAGACGAATCCGCTTCTGCCTCTTTCTCTATAAGGAGGATGTACGATTGGATAAAAAAGAAACCCACTTGATCGGGCATTTAGAGGAAGTCCGGCAGCGTCTCATTAAAATCGTTATCGCCTTTCTCGTGTTTTTTATCGGCGCCTGCTGGTTTGTGCAGGATATTTATGACTGGCTGATCAAGGATTTGCATGGCAGGCTGGCCGTTTTAGGGCCGAGCGAGATTTTATGGGTGTATATGATGATTGCGGGAATATGCGCCCTTATGGCAGCGATTCCGGTTGCGGCCTTTCAGCTCTGGCGTTTTACGGCGCCGGCTTTGACCCCGTTCGAACGCCGCGCCGCTTTGCTTTACATTCCGGGGCTTTCGCTTTTGTTTATTATCGGAATTTCCTTCGGGTATTTTGTGCTGTTTCCGATTGTGCTCGGATTTTTAACACAATTATCCGCCGGCCATTTTGACATGGTATTTACGGCGGACAAGTATTTTACCTTTATGCTGAATCTTACATTGCCGTTCGGATTTTTGTTTGAAATGCCTCTGGCCGTCATGTTTCTGACACGGCTCGGAATCGTGAATCCAACCCGGCTGGCAAAGGCGCGGAAGCTTTCGTATTTTTTGCTGATCGTCGTCTCGGTGCTGATTACGCCTCCGGATTTTATGTCTGACTTTCTCGTCATGATTCCGCTGCTCGTCCTCTATGAAATCAGTGTGACGCTGTCCCGCATCGTTTACCGGAAGAAATGGGCCGAGGTGTCTGCCGCTTAGTGAAGCTCGCCTCCGCCGGTCTCAATATCGTCCTCATGCGCCGCGGCGGTCACCGCGGCGATTTTGAGTGCTTTTGTCACGAGATCCAGGCTGAGGCTCGGCGCAGACTTCTGCAAGGTTTGCTCCGGAATGTACGGGATGTGTATAAACCCGCCGCGGATGTGCGGATGATGGCGGGCGATTTCATCCATCAGCCCGTAAAAGAGATGATTGCATACAAACGTCCCCGCCGTGTAGGATACAGCCGCGGGAATGCCTTCCTTTTTGATTTCCTCAACGATCCGTTTGATCGGAAGCCCGGTCCAATAGGCCGCGGGACCGCTTTGAGAAATGTTTTCCCCGACAGGCTGGTTTCCTTCGTTATCCGGTATGCGCGCCTCATTCAGATTGATCGCGACCCGTTCCGGCGTGATCTGCATTCTGCCGCCTGCCTGTCCGACACAGATGATAATGTCAGGCTGATGCTTTTTGACCGCTTCGCGCAGCACGGCAAGAGACTTATAAAAAACGGTCGGCACTTGTTCAGATACGATAGAGGCAGGGCCTTCATGGGAACCGTCCAGCCGTTTGACCGCTTCCCATGAAGGATTGACCGTTTCCCCGCCGAAGGGGTCAAAGCCTGTCAGCAATACTTTTTTCTCCATATAAAACCCTCCTTTTCTTTTTACCATACTCTATAATGGACATATATTCCTGCCGAAGGGGGAAACATGTCTTGAATTCGCCTCTGGTGCAATACCGAACTTTATTTCCGGCGCTCCGCACACATACGATGCTCGCCAGCTGCTCTCAAAGCGCTCTTGCCCTGCCGGTTTCAAAAGCGGTCAATGACTATCAGGAAAGCCTGCTTCAGCATGGCGGAAACTGGGAAGAAGCCATTGGACGTACGGAGCAGGCAAGGTGTGAATTTGCGAAATTGATCGGCGCCCAACCTGAAGAAATCGCCGTTTTACCTTCAGTAACGGCTGCTGTCTCTGCCGTCGTTTCTGCTTTACCGGATTGCCGAATGAAACAGGCGGTGTATACGGAATTGGATTTTCCGGCGATCGCCCACATTTTGAAGGCACAGACTGAGATGGAGCTTTCAGTCGTGCCGTCTGAAGATGGAATGATCCCGTTAGAGCGGTATGAGACGTACATATCGGAGCAGACGCTTTTCACCTGTGTGCCCCATGTGTCATATACGTCGGGGTTTGTCCAGGATATAAAGCGCATTGCCGAGATATCCGCAAAGAAGGGATCGCTTCTTTTTGTCGATGCTTATCAATCGGCGGGGCACATCCCGATTGATGTAAAAGAATGGGGAGTTGATATGCTGGCCGCGGGTGCGAGAAAGTATATGCTCGGCATACCGGGAACGGCGTTTCTTTATGTCAGAAAGGAACTTGCCGAACGGCTGAAGCCGAAAGTCACCGGATGGTTCGGGCAGCAGCGGGCGTCGATGCCGGATTTAACCCGTTTTTCTTATGCGGACGGAGCCAAACGCTTTGAGACCGGGACCCCGGCATTTATCAGCATATATGCGGCACAGGCGGCTTTATCTCTATTAAACGATGCCGGCACAGACCGCATTCACCAAGAAGTAAAAAAACTCAGCGCATTTGCGTATGAATACGCTTCTGAAAAAGGACTGAATCTCACAGGGCCGCAGTCTGCCGATGACAGACCCGGCATGATTTCCATACGGGATGAAAAAGCGGCGGAAACGGCTGCGCTGTTGAGGCGGAAAAACATCGTATGCGCATCCATCGGACAAATCATCCGGCTGGCGCCTCATTTCTATAACACGGCTGACGATCTGATCTATGCGATTGATGAACTGGCTGAAGCGCGCGGTATATAAAAAAACAGCAGACCCACGGGGAGCCTGCTGTTTTCTTATGAATGATTCACTTTGACCCGTTTCATAAAGAAAGCGCTGATCAAGCCGATAACGGCGACAATCATCGCGAAGATAAAGGCATGCTGGACGCCCGCAATCAGCGCGTGAGAGTATGCGGAAGGATCATTCGGGTTTTTCGCGGTGCTCATATAATTCTTCTGGCCGGCAGCCATGATGCTGACCGCCACCGCAGTGCCGATTGCGCCGGCCATCTGCTGGAGCGTATTCATAATGGCTGTTCCGTCCGGGTAAAATTCCGGCGGCAGCTGATTTAAGCCGTTCGTTTGCGCCGGCATCATGATCATGGAAATGCCGATCATCAGGCATGTATGAAGCGCGACAATCAGAAGCGCCGTAGAAGCGCCGTTAATGTTTGAGAAAAACGAAAGCACAGTTGCCGTGATGACAAACCCGGGAATGACAAGCCACTTCGGCCCGTATTTATCAAACAGACGCCCCGTCACCGGAGACATAAAGCCGTTTAAAATACCGCCCGGCAGCAGGATGAGCCCGGACGTAAACGCCGTCAGCATCAGTCCGCTTTGTAAATACATAGGCAATAGGAGCATTGTCGATAAGATAACCATCATACAGATAAACACAATCACGACACCGAGAACAAACATCGGATAGCGGAAAGCGCGCAGATTCATCATCGGCTGCTTCATTGTCAGCTGCCTGATGGAAAATAAGATGAGCGCGATCGCGCCGACAGTGAGCGAACCGATAACCGTCGGGCTTGACCAGCCGTCTGATCCTTCGCCTGCATTGCTGAATCCGAATACGATGCCGCCGAACCCGATCGTAGACAGAATAATGGAAAGCACGTCAATTTTCGGTTTTGTAATGTCAGACACGTTCTGCATGTAGGCGATGCCGAATAAAAGAGCCAACACAAGAAACGGCAGGGAAATCCAGAAAATCCAATGCCAGTTCAAATGCTCTAGCACAAGCCCTGAAAATGTCGGACCGATCGCAGGAGCGAACATAATGACAAGCCCGATCGTCCCCATCGCCGCTCCGCGCTTATGCGGCGGGAAGATGACGAGGATTGTATTAAACATCAGCGGCAGCAGCAGCCCGGTTCCTAAAGCCTGCACGATTCTTGCCGCCAAAAGAAACGGAAAGCTCGGCGCAAGCGCTGCAATCAGCGTGCCGATAATGGAAAAAACGAGTGAAACGATGAACAGCTGTCTCGTCGTAAACCATTGCAAAAGCAGACCCGATACCGGCACAAGAATACCGAGAACGAGCAGATAGCCCGTCGTCAGCCACTGGACGGTCGCAGGAGTGATATGTAGCTCCTTCATCAGATCAGTCAGGGCGATATTCAGCGCCGTTTCACTGAACATGCCGATAAACCCTGCCGTCAGCAAAGAAATCATGATCGGCATGACTTTATATTGTTTGGAAGGCTGAGCGTTTTCCAAAATCATTCTCCTCTCTTTCTATACGTAAATGTCTCTCGTATTTTATGTCTTCAGCAGGTTGGGGATTTGTTTAGAAATATGGAGGATCGGCATTTTGTCTTTTTTGGCTAAGGACACAATGATGCCGCCTTCTATCATGGCATTTAGAACAGTGCTGATTTCCGCCGCTTTCTCATCAGAAAAACCGGCTGATCTTAATTTGCCCGCGAACAGATTCTCCCATTCCTGATAAGCGTTTTGACAGGCCTGCCGGAGCTTTTCGCTCTTTAAAGCAGTCTCGGCAGCCAGTAAACCGACAGGAAACCCTTCAAAGTTCTCCGGACATGTGAATTGCCGTGATAAGTCCTGTAAAAACGCTTGAATGCTTTCCGCCGGATCAGGATGGGCATCAAGGCTTTCTTTTATTTTCATACGGATATAATGGCTCATTTCATTGACAGCCTCAATGGCGAGCTGCTCTTTGCCGTCCGGAAAATGATAGTAAAGAGAACCTTTCGGCGCACCGCTTTCTTTAATAATCTGATTCAGTCCCGTGCCGTAATACCCCTGAAGCTGAAACAGCCTGGTTGCTGCGGCGAGGATTTTTTCACGAGAATCTCCATAGCTCATAATGTTCCCACCTTACTGATTTGTGACAAATTTAAAATATAGTGACTGGTCTATTATCTTGATTTCGCATGACGGTGTCAAGGTTTTTTAACGGTTATTTTCTTCGGAAGAATGCCTGACAAGCGCGTTGACCGGTGAGAGGAAAATCATCATAAATAAAGAAAAGGAGAGAAAAGAATGAAAAAACAATTCATGCCCTTCATTACATTTATCACGGCTCTGCTCTTCATCGCGGCCGGCTGCTCCCAATCTCCTCAAACGAAAGAAACACCGCCCCAGATGGCAGCCGCAGCCTCTGCGAAAAAAGACGGACTTCCGAGTATTAAAATTCTTGCCACCGGCGGCACAATTGCAGGCGCTGCTCCTTCAAAGACGTCCGCTACGGAGTACAGGGCGGGGGCAATCGGAGTTGATGCCCTGATTCAGGCCGTTCCGGAGATAAAAGAGGCCGCGCATGTGAGCGGAGAACAGGTTGTGAATATCGGCAGCCAGAATATGAATAACGAGACACTGCTGAAACTTGCAAAACGGGTAAACAAGCTGCTCAAGTCTGATGATACAGACGGCATTGTCATTACACATGGAACAGACACACTTGAGGAAACCGCCTACTTTCTCAATCTGACGGTCAAGAGTGACAAACCCGTTGTTGTCGCCGGGTCAATGCGGCCGTCCACGGCGATCGGAGCGGACGGGCCGTCCAACTTATATAACGCGGTAAAAACAGCGGCTGCGCCTGAGGCGAAAGGCAAGGGGACGCTTGTCGTATTAAATGACAGAATCGCTTCGGCGCGTTATGTGACAAAAACCAATACAACCGCGACCGACACTTTCAAATCGGAAGAAATGGGTTATATCGGAACAATTGCTGATGACGTCTATTTTAATAACATCATCACCCGAAAGCATACGAAGGATACAGATTTCAAGATAGATAAACTTGATAAACTGCCGCAGGTCGATATTATATACGGCTATCAAAATGACGGAAGCTATCTCTTTGAAGCCGCCGTAAAATCAGGGGCGCAAGGCATTATTTTTGCAGGCCCGGGAAACGGCTCAATGTCTGATGCGGCGCTAAAAGGCGCTGTAAAGTCGGTCAAAAGCGGGCTGGCGGTCGTCCGCTCCACAAGGACGGGAAACGGGGCGGTAACACCGAATCGAGAGTATGAAAAAGACCATTTGACAGCTTCAAACTCTCTCAACCCTCAAAAAGCGCGGATTCTTCTCATGCTCGCGCTGACAAAAACGCAAGATCCTAAGCGGATTCAAACCTATTTCAATGAGTACTAGGAGTAGAGAACCGGGTGTTCTCTCCTTTGTCGGTATGCCGTATTAAAGCATAAGCGTGCTTTCGGGAAAGGGGCGTCTTTCTCATTTTTCCGCTCTTTTTTAATTGTTGAAAACAGTAAAAAATACACTATTTTTTCCTTTTCTTCTCTAATAGAATGAAAACTGCAAAAATATTACATAGCAGGAGGAAAGTTCATGAAACATATAAAAAGCAAAATCCTAGTCATCCTTACAGTTTGTATGCTGTCCGTCATTTCCGTATTTGCCTTCCAGCCGACCGTATCGAAAGCCTCCTCAGGGCATAACCCTGTTGTCATGGTTCACGGAATCGGCGGGGCGTCTTTTAACTTTGCGGGAATTAAAACATACTTGGCATCCCAAGGCTGGTCAAGAAAAGAGATGTACGCTATTGATTTCTTAGACAAAACCGGAAACAACAGACACAATGCGCCGAGACTGTCCAATTACGTGAAAAAAGTGCTCAGCGAAACAGGTGCGAAAAAAGTCGATATCGTCGCGCACAGCATGGGCGGCGCTAACACGCTCTATTACATTAAAAATCTTGACGGCGGAGACAAAATCGCCAACGTCGTCACACTCGGCGGAGCGAACGGCCTTGTGACCAACCGGGCGCTTCCAGGGACTGATCCGAACCAAAAGATTTTATATACATCGATTTACAGCTCAGCGGACTTGATCGTTCTGAACCCGCTGTCACGACTGATCGGCGGGAAAAACGTGCAGATTCACGGTGTCGGACACATCGGACTTTTGATGAACAGCCAAGTAAACGGGCTGATTAAAGAAGGTCTGAACGGCGGCGGACAAAATACAAATTAACAGTTTCAAAGCCCCGGAGAATGAGAATATCCCGGGGTCTTTTTTTCTTCCATATTCTTTTTTCGCCGTAAACCAAGCCCTCTGAAGTTATTTTTGTTAAAATAATAAAGTTATATCAGAATTCGGAGGGTTTATTGTGGGAAAAGTGAAAAGAAATGCCCCTTGCCCATGCGGCAGCGGGAAGAAATATAAAAAATGCTGCGGAAGCAAAGAAGCTGCCATTCCGGCAGACATCGCGGCAAAAGAAGCGAAACAGATTCAGGAAAGCTTAATGGAGTACGCCTTTACAGCACATAGAGACGGCATATCATCATTTATTAACCAGCATGAGTTCATTACGGAGCTGGACAGACAGACTAAAGACATCGGAGTCTTCAACCTCGGTATCTGGGGAATTTTCTTCCGTCCGCTGGCAGGCGGCAAGACGATTTTTGAAGAATATCTTCAGAAAAAAGCCGGCGGCATCAACCGTCCGAAAACACGGGAAATCGTTGAATCATGGAAAAGCATGACACCAGCGGTTATGGTGCTTGAAGATGTGAAAGAAGGAATGATTCACTTTGAAGATGTGATGACAAAGAAACAATTCAAAGTGGAAATGGACGTCAGCCAGCAGGATCTTCCGCCGGCGGGAAGCCTGATTCTCGGCTATCCGATCCACGAAGCGGAAAAAGCGGAGTTCTTCATGCAGTTTACGATCTTCCCTGTGAAGCGGACCGAAGCTCTAATCAGCAAAGTGAAAAAGGCGGCTGCCCCGGCCCTTGCGGAAGGAAAATCGCCTGAGCGCTTTATGCAGGAGGACTTCGACACTGTGCTGGCCGCTCTTTTAGGAACGGCGGAAGAGCCTGAGCAGGCTGCTGAAGAAAAACAGACGGAGTGGGCGAACGACATGGAGAAGGAAACGGCGGACGCTATTGAAAAAGGCCTGAGCGGGGGTGAATACCCGGCTGAGCTGGTTCCGGCCGTTATTGACCTGTGGAAAACGTTCTGTGTCAAAAAAACACCGACGATCAGAAAGCCGGAAGCTTTCGCGGCGGCGGTCGAATATTACGTAAACAGTATTTCTCTGAACGGCGCGTCCGTTTCTCAGGCTAAGCTGGCGAAGAAGTACGGCGTCAGCGCCTCAACGATTTCCAGCCGCTATAAGGAAATCGAAGGTGCTCTCACAGATGAAGCCGAACGCTTCGCCGCAGCTCTGACATCTTAAGACACAGCCAAAAAACCTTGAAGGGCACATGCTTTTCAAGGTTTTTTCTGCAGAAATGCTCTCGGGGCAGGATAATTCTTACCGGTTATCTAATACTAAACAGAGCGATAAAAGGAAGGGAGCCTGAGCCATGGATGAGACACGTACGCTGGGCAGGACGGATTTACGGGTAAAGCGTATCGGCTTTGGCGCTAATGCGGTCGGAGGACATAATCTGTTTCCGAATCTTAATGATGAAACGGGAAAAGAACTCATCCGCACAGCGTTGGACGGCGGCGTCAATTTTATTGATACGGCGTTTATATACGGTTTGGGGCGTTCCGAAGAGTTAATCGGTGAAGTTGTCGCAGAACGCGGCGTGCGGGACAGCCTCGTGATTGCGTCAAAAGGCGCGCACAAAGAGGTCAACGGACAAATCGAGCTGGACAACAGCCGTGAATTTCTCCGTAGTGAGGCGGAAAACAGCCTGAAGCGGCTGAAAACAGACGTGATTGATTTGTATTACGTCCACTTCCCTGACGGCAAAACACCGCTCTCCGAAGTGGCGGGCACGCTAAAAGAACTGAAGGACGAAGGGAAAATCAGAGCAATCGGCGCGTCCAATCTCAGCTTCGGGCAATTGCAGGAGTTTAACGCCGACGGTTATTTAGAGGTTTTTCAATCAGAATATTCACTGATTCAGCGTGAGGCGGAGCATGATCTGCTGCCTTATTGTGAAAAGAACGGTATTTCTTTTATTCCTTATTTTCCGCTTGCTTCCGGCTTGCTGACGGGAAAGTTTACAAAAGACACAGTCTTTGAGGACAGCCGAAAAAACAGGCCGCCGTTTCAGGGAGAAGCTTTTCACCAAAACCTGGAGCGAGTGGATAAGCTTCGGGCCGTTGCGGAAGAAAAAGGGGCGCAGACAGCGCATATCGCACTCGCGTGGCTTCTGTCGCAGCCGGCGGTGGATGCGATCATTCCCGGAGCCAAACGCCCCGGCCAGCTGAAACACAATCTGGGCGCGCTTGATGTGCAATTGACCGAGGATGAGGTTCAATATATCAGTGACATCTTCAAGTGAAAATAAAAAAAGGAAATAGCCTGCGCTATTTCCTTTCTTGCTGTCAGGACGTTTTTAAAAACGCTTCTGTCAATCCTTCCAGATCGGCGTCTGTATCCAGATACCACTGGCCGCGGGCGTTTTTCTTCATCTCGATTTCTCTTGTTACGGAAGAAGAAGCCGGTTTCAGGCGCATAAACTCTTCCGGATAGACAGAAAGCAGGTGGCTGACAATTTCGTTTTCATCAGCATCGGGGTGCTTTCCGGCATAGTCTTGCACGCGGTCTTGCAGCTGGCCCGCGAGCGGAGACATATCAAGCGGCGTCACTTTTGCTTCAAGGACGGCTTTTTTGCCTGACATGGATTTGGTATGCACCTTGAGCTCTGTGTTATCCCGAAGCGCTGATGACATGGCGTCAATAATAGCGGAAATGGCTTTTGAATCCGCCTGTTCTTGTGAAATGCCTGCAGAAGCGATAAAGCTGGCTTTCGCCGATTCCTGATATGCGGCGGCCGTCATTTTTTCATTTACACCGGTCAGGCGGGTGAAATCTTTATTGTGCTTGCCGTACAGCATCACATCAATGTATGCGGATAATGCGTCCGCCGGGTCAGGTTTTGCGTTTGAGGCTGTGCCTTTGACTTTCAGTTTATAAGATAAAGGCTTCGCGTCTTTTGCCTGCGGCTGATATACCAATTCATATGATTTGCCTTCGTCAGCCGTGAAGTACAGATTGCCCGTCACTGTCTTGCCCGCATGAAGCGTGCCGCTCTGCATCTGGTCATCCTTATCGGCCGCCGCTGTTTTCGCGTCATCCTGATAAAGCGAGAAGTCGCTGCTTTTGACGGTAAGCGGGTCTTTGCCCGTATTTTTGACGGTGACCGTTACTTTCAGCGCGGCCGGATGTTCAGTATCGTCTGAAGCGGCCCATGCCGTCTCTTTTATTTTCACTTTCGCCGTGCTGCTTTCCTGGCCGCCGCTCGTTTCGCTGCTGCATGCGGCGGTAAATGCCGTGAGAAGCAGTATGAAAAACACGGCGCTCATTTTTTTGATGGACATCTGGTTTACCCCCTGTTGTTATAATGATTAATTCAATAGTCATGAAGACAGACAGGTTAATTATACTAGTTTTGTATAAAAGAGTCTTGGTAATCATCAATCTTTTTGGAAGAAAAGGAAGTGTTATGATGAAAAAAGAAGAATTGAAACAGCTGGCTCTCCGGATCGGTAACGTACCTGCCCGCTACGAGAGTAATGTGGAAGAATACCAAGAAGATGAGGTTTTGTTTTGGTGGGAAGATAAGAATGATCCGGAAGCCGGCATCATGGTCGAATTGGACCGGGACGGAAAACTGAAATCCTTATCCCGTCCGGCTTTCCGGACTGATCTGCCGGCTCTTTCGGAATCGGACATAGAAGAACGGATGCGGGTGTTTGTAGAAACCCATCGTCCGGGGGCATTGGCTGAGTTCGAATTGGAAAACAGCGGCTCCGCAAATGATGGTGATGTGAGATATTCCTATGTTCAGATGGCTGACGGTCTGCCGCTTCCGCTGACCGGGTTTTACGCCGACCTGTCTTTGACAGGGGAAGTAACCGGCTTTTCTTACCATGGGAAGGCTGATAATCTCTTAAGACCCGGAACAATTGCGGACAAGCGGGAAGCATTGGCTCACTTTATCAAACATATTGAAGCGGAGCTGTTGTTCACCGTACTGCATCAGTCCGTCTATGTGCAGGGGGATGACAAGCCTCATCTCGTCTATGAAATCGTGTCTCCGACGCGGCCGATATCGGCTGACCTGAAGGAAGAGAATGCAGAAATAGACGAATATGAAGGGCTGGAAGACGACATGCTGCCGTATGTCCCGATTTCACGCCCTGCACCTGAAGCGGAAAAGATGAGCATCAATGACATGATCGGGCTGCACGACGGTTTTTATAAAGAGAGGGAAACTGATCTTGGAGACGGCCGCATCGGCATTGCATGGCGTCCTGAAAAAACAAAATCCGTCCGGAAAGATAAAAGCTTAGAAAGTCTGTTTAAAGAACGGAATGAACATGTATTGAAAACAATGCATGATAAAGAATCGGGCCGGCTCGCCGGAGTGATGTCATTTATACATAGTGAAGGCGAACCGGAGTTTTCCGAGGAAGAATGCCATCACATGGCCATCCGCTTTTTATTCGCCATGTTTCCGGAAGCGGATCAGTATTTCCGGGTTCAATATGATGAGCCGGATGATGAAGGAGAAAACGTGGGACTTACATATAAGGCTTGTTCGGGCGGCGTTGATTTGCGATTCGGAGAGGGGAGAATCTGTGTCAGCAAAAAGACGGGTCTTGTCACTGTATATATGCCGCCGGAAATTGATCCGAAAGAGCTGGAGGAAATCGATCCCGTTCCTTCATTGACAATGGAAGAGGCGAAGGACGCGATCCGCCGGGCCATCAAAGCCGAGCTCGCTTGGGATCGTTGTTACGATGACGGCAGCTGCGGAAAAGTGTACAGGCTCGTATACAAGCCGGTTTTCCCGCGGTTTATTGAGGCCCATACGGGAGAAGTGATCACGAGTTTAATAGGCTGAAGGTCATGGGCGTTCGTCCCGGGTCTTTTGCGGGAAGTGTGACTATTGTATGAAAAACAGCCGCTCTGAATACGGCTCTTTTCCCTCTTTGCTAAAAATAGACACATAAAAGGCACTTTCTTCCCTTTAAAAGGATAAGGACGTTTTTATATAATTAAAAACAGTTCTTTTTTATACACTCTTCTGAAAGGATGACCCCATTGCTGAAAGAACATCTGAGAAAAAAAGCGCTGGAGATCGGGAACATACCGCCGCACTATGAGCTTGAAATAGAAGATTATGATGAAAAACAAAAAACGAGAGCCTATTATATATGGAAAGATCGTAACCATCCGGATAAAACGGTAACGATTGAGCTGGGCGACGACGGATCTTTGCTTACCTATTCACGCAACGACTGTCCGGGTTCAGACATGCAGCTGTCAGACGCCGAATTAAAGCTGACGGCTCTTCGGTTTGCGGCGAGACACCGCCCGCTTACTTTTATGAATTTCATCTTTCAGGCGAGGGAAGAACGCAATGGGTGCATCCGATTTATCTATACAAAAAAAGTGCTCGGCCGGCCGCTTCCCGATTCAGGTTTTTTCGTTGATGTAACCAGGAGCGGCTTCGTCGTGCAGTTTATCTATTACGGGGATAAGGGTGAAGCGCCCGTCCCGGAAACATTCGTCGATCGGGAAAAAGTCGTCTCGCATTATATGAGTGTGCTGACATTCAGTCTCGTCTATGATGTGGTCAATTTTGAGAAAATACCGCGTCTCGTCTATGAACCGATTCTGCCGGCTTACAGCTATCCGGCCGGTGAAGATGATATCGTGCCGGATCAGCAGCTTTGCGAAGACAGGAATGAGCCGGCAAAACCGATTCCCTCGTTTGAACATAAACGGGAAATCAGCCTGGATGAATTGATGGGGTTTACCTCGGATATGGTTCAGACGCGCCGGCGCGATCTCGGGGATGAGATCGGAACGACATGGCGGAAAGGGTCGGTTCCGGAACGGAAAGATTTGAGTATCGAAAGCTATTTTGAAACCAGCAACAAAAATACAATGAAGATGAAAACGGACAAAAAGACAGGGAAAATGACAGCCTTTAAATCTTTTATTGAGCATCAGGGCCCGGCCTTTTATTCTGCGGAAGAGTGTGAGGCCGTCGCGCTTCAATTTTTATACAAGCTTTATCCGAGAGCGGACGAGTTTTTTAAAATGAACCCGCTGAAAACGGACGGAAGGGGCAGGTTCCGCTTCCATTTTTCCGTATGGCATCAGGATATTCCGCTGCGGTTCGGCGCTGCGAGAATACTTGTCAGTCCCGTAACGGGGCTTGTGGAAGCTTATATGGCGCCTGACATTGACCCGGAGCAGCTGGAGAAGATCAATCCGGTGCCGGCCGTTACTCCCGAAGAAGCAAAGGCCGCTTTTTTATCCGATTTCCATCTGCGGCTGGAGTGGCAGCGCGATTTTACGCCGTCCGGCAATGAAGGATATAAGCTTGTGTACAGGCCTGTCTATCCTCCGTACATTGATGCGCAGAAGCGAAAAAAGAAAAGGTTTTATTAGTCAGGGATCATTTGTAAATGAGGATAATCTTTAAAGCCTCTCCAATCGCCTCCCCAATCAAAACCGAGCGTTTTGGCAATCGATACGACCTCAAGCCAATCGGGCGTGCCGTTTCGGTTTCCGTCGTACGTCATATCCCAAATCAGGCTTCCATCCTTTTTTTGCAGGGCGAAGTCGATCGCAAGGCCGTAATTGTGGTAAGATTCCCCGCCTTTTGCGTAGGTGACGATATTTCCTTTTTTTGAACGTCCTTGACGGTAAAATTCGTTTTGTTCCTCAATTGATCTGAAACCCTCTGTGATAACGACGGTGATGCCTTTTTTCAGAGCGGCCGTCCGCAATAGCTCCGCATTCTGTTTCACGAGCGGATGAAGAGCGCTTGGAATGGCTCTATCTTGTAATGCCGTCTGCGGCCTCAATTCTTTTTGCACATAGGAAAAACATAGGTCTGCAGAAAAGAAGAGGATCAGAAGCAGCGAAATTCTGACTGGTAGTTTCATGGTGAATTCTCTCTTTCTTTAATTGATTAAAATCTTTGTTTGCTCACTGCCATAAATTTGCTATGATAAAATATAACATAATTAGTAGCCGGAGGAAGGAGGCAAATCTATGAAATCCAAGATTCCATCTGAAGAAGTGGCCGTAAAGATGAATGAATGGTATAAGCTGATCCGCGCGTTTGAAGCCGATAAAGCTGAAGCGCTGAAGCGGGAGATTCAATATGAACTCGAAGATATGGAAGAAAATCAGGATTTATTGTTGTATTTTTCATTGATGGAATTTAGGCACCGCATCATGCTGGATAAATTAAAACCCATGAAAGACGGCGACTGCCAGCCTCCGTTCTCTGAAATGCTCACTGAGATTGAGATGAACCAGCAAAAGCTGACCGGCTTACTGGAATATTATTTTTACTATTTCAGAGGAATGTATGAATTTAAGCAGAAAAACTTCATCTCAGCGATTTCTCATTATAAGCGGGCTGAGGAAAAGCTTGAATATGTGGAAGATGACATAGAGAAAGCCGAGTTTCTGTATAAAATTTCTGAGGTGTACTATCATATCAAGCAGACTTTCTTTTCGATGAATTATGCGGGACAGGCGCTTGATATTTACAAGAAATATGAATTATACGGAATGAGAAGGGTGCAGTGCAAATTTATCATTGCCGGAAATCTGATGGACGCCCAGCAGCATAAAAAAGCGCTGGAATACCTCGAATGCGCCTTGGAGCACGCGGAGCGGCTTGATGATCAATATATGATTGCTGCGGCCTATTATAATATAGGGCACTGTATGTACAGTCTGGGTGACTTTTGCAAGGCGGCGGAGGATTTTGAACGGGCGGCTGCCGGATTTGAAGCACACAGCTTCCGGCAGGTCATCCAGGCTGTTTTTTCACTCACGCATATCTACTTTAAAACGGAAAAATACAGTGAAGCCGCCGCCAGCTGCGCGCGGGGCATGAGAAGCGCGGCGGAGTGGGAAGATGAGATCTATATGACGAAATTCCGTCTGATTAAAGAGCTTTATCAGGGGGAAGGCGGACAGGATTCGCTCAAAGAGTATTTTGACATCCTGGAATCAAAGGAGCTGTTGGCTGACACAGAGGAACTGCTTCAGGACGCGGCTCATTTCTTTCATAAACGGGAGAACTACAAAGCGGCATCTTATTTTTTCAGCAGGCTTGTCGGCGTGCAAAAAAGGCTGCAAATGAACAACTACGCATAATGAAAAAAAGAACGAGGGAGCTTCGGTTTCATCGTTCTTTTTATGATTCCTTTTGTTTTCAGCCGATTAAAACCGGGTACATGCTCTGTATTAACATCAGGGAGGAAATGAGACAATGTATCAGGATTTACAGGGAAAAACAGCGATTGTAACAGGTTCTTCGAAAGGAATCGGAAAAGCCATTGCCGAACGCTTCGGCAAGGAGCGGATGAATGTGGTTGTGAACTACCTCGGTGATTCCGCCGGAGCGGAAGAAGCGGCGGACATCATTGAGAAAGCGGGAGGCAGAGCCGTCACCGTAAAAGCCGATGTATCCTCAGAAGAAGGGATTCAGGCGCTGTTTAATGCCGCGCAGGAGCATTTCGGGGGCGTGGACGTGATGGTCAACAATTCCGGCTTTAACGGAGCCGAAGCGATGCCCCATGAAATGAGCCTGGAGGATTGGCAAAGGGTCATCGACGTCAACGTGACCGGCACCTTTTTGGGGGCGAAAGCGGCACTGAAACATATGCTCGAGCACGGCAAAAAAGGAACGGTCTTAAACATATCGAGCGTTCATCAGCAAATACCGCGTCCTGAAAACGTGCAGTACTCGGCATCCAAAGGCGGGATCAAAATGATGACGGAAACGATGGCGCTCAATTACGCAGACAAAGGCATCCGGGTGAATGCCATCGCTCCCGGCACGATCGCCACGGAGTCCAATAAGGATCTGGAAGATGAAACACATAAACAGGCCCAGCTGAAAAAAATTCCGATGAACGCCTTCGGAAAACCGGAAGAAGTCGCCGCGGCCGCCGCATGGATGGTGTCGGAAGAAGCGAGTTACGTAACCGGAACGACACTTTTCGTAGACGGAGGCATGACGCTTTATCCGTCCCAGCTGGAAAGATAAAAGAGGAGGGGAAACCTTCTCTTTTTTGTTTAGAGAAGGGTCATAAAGGAAATGGTTCTCTAAAAAACAGGAGGGCCGCAAGATGGCGAATGACTGGTGGAAAGACGCCGTTGTCTATCAAATCTATCCGCGAAGCTTCCAAGATACGAACGGCGACGGCATAGGCGACCTGCGGGGGATTATCGCGCGTCTCGATTATATAAAAGAGCTTGGCGCCGATGTGATATGGATCTGCCCGATTTACCCGTCGCCAAACGTCGATAACGGCTACGATGTGACGGATCATCAAGCGATTATGGAATCATACGGAACGATGGAGGACTTTCACGATCTGCTTACAGAATGCCGCAGCCGCGGATTAAAGCTTGTGATGGATTTCGTTTTAAATCATACATCCACGGAGCATCCTTGGTTCAAAGAGGCGGAAATGAATCCGGACAGCAAATACCGCGATTATTATATTTGGCGGCCGGGCACCGCGGAGGGCCCGCCGACCGATTGGGTGTCGGATTACGGACAATCCGTCTGGCAGTACGAAGAACATACGGGCGAATATTACCTGCATATGAACGCCGTTAAACAAGCCGATCTGAATTGGGAAAATCCCGAGGTTCGGCAATCAGTATACGAGATGATGAGATTTTGGCTCGATAAAGGCGTGGACGGATTGCGAATAGACCAACTTCATCTTCTGTCAAAAAAAGAATACTTGCCGCCATATGAAGATTACATCGCCCGCCGGGCCGATCCGAAGCCTTTCCGGCCAAACGGAGCACGGATACATGATTACTTAAAGGAAATGACGAAAGAGGTATTTTCCAAATATGACGTGATGTCGGTCGGCGAGGCCGGATCAGTGACGCCTGAGGAGGGGCTGGTTTACACGGGAACCGATGAGCATGAACTGAATATGATTTTTCATTTTCAGCATATGGAGCTTGATCAAAAGCCGGGCCAAGAGCATTGGGATGTAAAACCGCTTGAGCTGTCCGATTTGAAGAAAGTGCTCACAGACTGGCAGGAAAAACTGGAACATCAAGGCTGGAATACGCTGTATTGGTGCAATCATGACCAGCCCCGGATCGTATCCCGCTTCGGAGACGAAGGCAAATACCGAAAGGCATCAGCCAAAATGCTTGCCGCCCTGCTTTATTTCATGAAAGGCACGCCGTACATTTATCAGGGAGAAGAACTCGGCATGACAAACGCCCCGTTTGACAGAATAGAGGACTATCAAGATATTCAGACCGTCAATATGTATCACAAAAGGGTATTTGAAATGGGCCGCAACAGGGAAGAAGTCATGGCGTCCATTATGGCGAAAAGCCGGGACCATGCCCGTACACCGATGCAGTGGGACGGCAGCAAGAATGCCGGATTTACGGAGGGCGAACCGTGGCTGAAGGTCAACCCCAATTACAAAACCGTCAATGCGGCCGAGGCTCAGGATGATCCCGATTCTATATTGAACTTTTACAAAAAACTGATCCGCCTGCGAAAACAGTATGCTGATATCATAAAAGGCAGCTACACGCTGCTGTTTCCCGATGACCCGCAGCTGTTTGTGTATGAAAGACAGGCAAACGGACAAAAAATCATATCCATCAGCAACGTATCGAAAGAAGAAGCCGCCTTTTATTGGCCGGACGGCTCCGAATCTGAAAGGGCCGAGCTGCTTCTCAGCAACTATGAAAATAACGGCGGCACGGAATCCCGCATCACGTTCCGCCCTTACGAAACAAGAGTTTATCTGCTTGCCTGATATGTGTGTGATACGACGCCCCCGTCCATACATGGCGGGGGCTTTTTAGGTAAATCGGTTATCAATTTAGAAAAAAATTACTTGCAAAACGTAATTACTTCGTTTTATTATGGTATAGGTAACAAATGAACGAGAAAGTACGCTTTGGAAATCGTCATCATTCTGATTTACAGAACAGGGGGAAACGGCTTGTTTAAAAAATGGAGCGGAATCATTGTCATTGCGGCATGCTTTTTAATCGCGGCGGGCTGCGGCAATTCATCTTCAAAAGGTTCGTCAGGTTCTTCGAAAAGCGGCAAACTGCACGTCGTGACGACCTTTTATCCTATGTACGAATTCACGAAACAAATTGTCAAAGACAAAGGCGATGTAGACATTCTCATCCCGTCTTCGGTCGAACCCCATGATTGGGAGCCGACGCCGAAGGATATCGCCGGCATTCAAAACGCCGATCTTTTCGTATACAACAGCGAATATATGGAGACATGGGTTCCTTCAGCGGAAAAAAGCATGAGCTCTGATCATGCGAAGTTTGTAAAGGCGTCGAAAGGAATTGACTTGCTCGAAGGTTCGGATGAAGAGGAAGAGGAACATGGACACGGCGGTCATGACCACAGCCGCAGCATGGACCCTCACGTGTGGCTCAGCCCGGTTCTTGCGCAAAAAGAGGTCAAAACCATTACGGCGCAGATCGTAAAACAGGACCCGAAGAATAAAGCATACTATGAGAAAAATAGTAAAGAATATATTGCAAAACTGCAGGATCTTGATAAACTATACCGTACAACATTAAATAAAGCGTCGAAAAAAGAATTGATCACACAGCACGCGGCATTCAGCTATCTCGCCAAAGAATACGGCTTAAAACAAGTCGCGATTGCAGGCCTTTCTCCTGAAGAAGAGCCGAGTGCGGCCAAACTGGCGGATCTCAAAACGTTTGCCAAAAAGCATGATGTGAAGATCATCTATTTTGAAGAAGTTGCATCGCCTAAAGTTGCAGATACACTTGCCGGTGAAATCGGCGCGAAAACGGAAGTGCTCAATACACTGGAAGGTTTAAGCCAAAAAGAACGGGATAAAGGCATCGGTTATATCGACATTATGGAGAAAAACCTTGATGCACTGAAAGATTCGCTATTGGTTAAATAACATAGTGTGCGCCGCGGGGTGCACACTATTTCTATGCGGGAAAGGAAGGTCAGCATGAATCTCGTTACATTACAGGATATCGTTTTTGGTTATTCGCATACACCCGTGCTTGACGGTGTGTCGCTGGAAATCAAAAGCGGCGAATTCGTCGGCATTACAGGACCGAACGGCGCGTCAAAATCGACGCTGATGAAAGTCATGCTCGGCATGCTCAGACCTTGGGAAGGAACGGCCGAGATCAGTAAAAAAAACGCTGCCGGAAAACGCCTGACAATCGGCTATGTTCCGCAGCAGATTTCTTCATTTAACGCAGGATTCCCAAGCACGGTTCTGGAGCTTGTGCAATCAGGCCGTTATACGAAAGGAAAATGGTTTAAACGATTGAACGAAACGGATCACCACGAGGTGGAAAACGCGTTGAAGATGGTGGAAATGTGGGATTTCCGCCACCGGAAAATCGGCGATTTATCCGGCGGACAGAAGCAGAAAATCTGCATTGCGAGAATGCTTGCAAGCAATCCGGATCTGCTGATGCTTGATGAACCGACAACCGCGGTTGATTATGAGAGCAGACAGGGTTTCTACGAATTTATGCATCATCAGGTGAAAAATCACAACCGCACCGTCGTCATGGTGACACACGAACAAAATGAAGTACAGCAGTATCTGGATAAAGTCATACGGCTTGAGAGGGGGGAAAAAGGCGGATGGAAATGTTTGACTTGGAATTCATGCGACGAGCTTTTCTAGCGGGAAGCATGATCGGAATTATGGCGCCGATATTAGGCGTATATCTCGTGCTGAGAAGACAGGCGCTGATGGCGGATACGCTGTCTCATATTTCATTGTCGGGCGTGGCCATCGGTTTTTTTCTCAGTACCAATATTACGGCGGCGAGCATCGTTGTCGTCACGATCGGAGCGATCGGCATCGAATATATGCGGCGGGCATACCGTACATATTCAGAGGTATCCATCGCAATCTTAATGGCGGCCGGGCTGTCGTTTGCGATGTTTCTGATCAGCCTGTCAAAAGGCGGCGCATCGATGAGCATCGATCAATATTTATTTGGATCGCTTGTCACGGTCAGCCAGCAGCAGGTCTATATTATCGGAGGCATTACCCTGCTGATCCTGCTTTATTTCATTATATTAAACAGACCGCTCTATCTCCTTACCTTTGACGAGGCGACGGCGAAGACATCAGGTATTAACACAAACCTCCTGTCAATGTCATTCAGCATCGTGACGGGGCTGGCGATTTCGGTCATTATTCCGATTATCGGCGTGCTGCTTGTTTCCGCGCTCCTCGTACTGCCCGCGGCTTTTGCAATCCGTATCGCCAAAGGGTTTAAATGGGTGTTTGCGGCGGCCATTATTATTTCTCTTTTCAGTGTGTTCATGGGGCTGACGTCTTCGTACCAGCTCGGAACGCCTCCGGGGCCGTCAATCACTTTACTGTTAATCATTCTGCTTCTGCTCGGCTTTATGCTGCAGGGGATTTGGAATGCGTTTAAAAAAGGAAAAGAACGAAAAAACCGCCGTTAAGCGGTGCAGCAGTCTCATCTGCTGCGCCGTTTGACGGCTTTTTTTACAGAAATATATCAGCAAGACGCTCATATGACTCTTTTTTTGCTTCGAAATCAAAGACGTTGCACAGCACCATCATCTCTTTTGTCTGATAACGTTCGGAAAGTTCAAGCAGACGGCGTTTCACTGCGGCAGCAGAGCCGATCACCATCCGCTTCCTATTTTCTGCAATCTGTTTACGGTCCTCCGGCGAATACGGATAAGCCTTCGCTTCTTCCACACTCGGCACGCGGCTGTCGGCGCCTTTTCCGATACGAAGAAGCCATAAATCCTGGCTTAAGGCGAGTTCTTCCGCTTTCTCATCCGTAGCTGCGCATATGACGAAAATGGCACAGAGTGAGGCCGGAGCGGAAAAATGGGAGGAGGCCCGGAAATGGTCCCGATAGATCTGAAAGGCTTTTACCCCGCGTTCCGGATTAATGAAATGGCCGAAGACATAGCCCGCACCTTGAAGAGCGGCGCGTCTGGCGCTGTTTTCCCCGAGGCCCAGCACCCAAAGCTGCGGGGCTGTTTCAATCAAAGGCGCTGTTTTTATTCCGGCATAAGCATGGTCCGAGGGAACCGAATCTGTCAGAAAGGATGATAAATCCTGAAGCTGCCTGTTGAACTCGGTCATACTTTTCTTTACCCCGTCTGTGAGGGCGAGCCGGATTTTCGTCGTGCCGCCCGGTGAGCGTCCGACCCCAAGGTCAATCCGGTTCGGATGCAGCGCCTCAAGCTGACGGAAAGTTTCCGCGACTTTATAGGGGCTGTACTGCGGCAGCAGCACGCCGCCTGATCCGACACGGATGGACGTTGTGGCTGCGGCGGTATGAGCGATCATAATTTCCGGCGAAACGCTTGCGAGCCCTCTTGTGCCGTGATGCTCGGCAAACCAGTACCGCTTATAGCCCCATCCTTCGCTGAGGCGGGCGAGCTCCGCTGAACGGCGGAGCGTCTCGTGCGGCCCGTTTCCTTTGGATACGGGCGCCTGATCAAGTATGCTTAAATCAATCACTCGTCTGCCCCTTTCCTGACATGTATTGATACAAGGATAGGAAAAATGTTCAGTCCCCGTCAATTTCTTTGTTTTCTCTATTCTCTCCGGAACGAAGGAGAATATAGGAAGTAATTTTTCGCCGTTTTTCGCCAAAAATTCTTATGTTTTATGAAACTTTGATATAATAAAAGACGTATAACTTAATAAACACCGGGATTCTTGTCCCGGAATTTAGTAAAAATGCGCACTTGCGGCGTGCTTAGCGGCACCCTTACAGAATAGGAGTGAATCATATGGCGATCTCTTTACAAAAAGGACAGCGGATTGATTTAACAAAAGGAAAAGCCGGCCTGTCAAAACTGCTGGTCGGACTCGGCTGGGACCCTGTATCATCCGGCGGCTTTTTCGGAAAGCTGTTCGGCGGAGGCGGTGCCAATATCGACTGTGACGCTTCCGTACTGATGCTTGAAAATGATAAAATGACAGACAGCAAAAACGTCATCTATTTCGGCAATCTGAAAAGCCGGTGCGGCGGTGTCGTACATACGGGTGACAACCTGACGGGTGAAGGCGACGGCGATGATGAACAAATTCTCATCGATTTGGCGAAAGTGCCCGCTCAGATTAATAAACTTGTGTTTGTCGTCAATATTTACGACTGCGTCAGACGAAAACAGGACTTCGGCATGATTCAAAACGCGTTCATCCGCGTCGTTGATCAGGCTAATCGCGAAGAACTGGTGACTTACAATTTAAGAGATAACTATTCAGGCAGAACGAGCCTGATCGCGGCTGAAATCTACCGCGAGGACGGCGAGTGGAAATTCGCCGCAGTAGGAGAAGGCACAAACGATACAAAAATCGGCGATATCGTTAACCGATACGCCTAAACGATAAAAAGGAGAGTGCACACATGGCAATTTCATTGGCAAAAGGACAAAAAGTAGATTTGACTAAAACAAATCCGGGTCTTTCTAAAGTCGTTGTCGGCCTTGGCTGGGATACAAACAAATACGATGGCGGACATGATTTTGATTTAGATTCCAGCGTCTTTCTATTAAATGAAGCAGGAAGATGCGCGTCGCCCGATGATTTTATTTTCTATAATCAGCTTGAAGGCGGAAACGGCTCTGTCGCACATTCAGGCGACAACCTCACAGGCCAGGGCGAGGGCGATGACGAAAGTGTAAGGGTCAACCTGAGCGCGGTGCCTGCCGCTATTGATAAAATTTCATTCGTCATCACGATTCATGAAGCGGAAGCGCGCGGCCAAAACTTCGGACAAGTTTCCAACGCGTTCGTTCGCATTGTCAATGAAGAGACAAATGAAGAGCTGATCCGCTACGATCTGGCTGAAGATTTCTCAATTGAAACAGCCATTATCGCAGGAGAGCTTTACAGACATAACGGCGAATGGAAATTTTCCGCGATCGGCTCAGGCTATCAAGGCGGACTGGCCCGTATTGCGACAGATTACGGCCTGCAAATCGGCTAAAACCATATCAAGCACAGAAGGGAGAGACGGCACATGGCTATTCAATTGGCGAAAGGACAGCGTGTTGATCTGACAAAAACGAACCCCGGTCTTACAAAAGCGGTGATCGGCTTAGGCTGGGATACGAACAAGTACTCCGGAGGGCATGACTTTGACCTTGACGCGTCGGCTTTTCTTGTCGATGCCCATGACAACTGTGTAAATGATCTTGATTTTGTTTTCTACAATAACCTGGAACACCCGAGCGGCGGCGTCATCCATACGGGAGACAACCGGACGGGCGAGGGAGAGGGAGACGATGAACAAATTATCGTCGATTTCTCAAAAATACCCGCAAATATTGAAAAGATCGGCATCACCGTCACGATTCATGATGCGGAAGCGCGCGGCCAAAATTTCGGACAAGTTTCGAACGCGTTCGTGCGCGTCGTCGATGAAAACAGCCAGAATGAACTGCTTCGTTTCGATTTAGGGGAAGACTTCTCGATTGAAACGGCGGTTGTCGTTTGTGAGCTTTACCGCCATGGGGCTGAATGGAAGTTTAACGCCATCGGCAGCGGGTTTTCCGGCGGTCTGGCATCACTTTGCCGGAATTACGGCTTGCAGGTGTAAGCAGGAAATTACCGTTTTACTAAATAGGAGGAAAAAACTTGGATTTTCTACATCATATTATGTCGACCTACGCTTCCTTTTTTGATTGGAAAATGTGGGGCGAGGTGCTGACTGACCCTGTATCATGGGGGCTGATCGGTTCCTTGGTTCTGCTGGAGGGGCTGCTGTCGGCCGACAATGCGTTAGTGCTTGCGGTTATGGTAAGGCATCTGCCTGAAAAACAGCGGAAGAAAGCATTAACATACGGATTGTTCGGGGCATATATTTTCCGTTTTATCTTTATCGGAATCGGGATGCTGCTCATTAAGTTCTGGTGGATCAAAGTGCTCGGCGCGCTGTACCTGGCTTGGCTCGTCATTAAGCATTTCTGGATCGGAGAAGGTGATGACGATACGGAAGGCATGAAGAAAAATTCATGGATGGTCCGTACGTTCGGAATTTTCTGGGCCACTGTCGTTTCAGTTGAGTTAATGGATCTGGCCTTCTCTGTTGACAGCATTTTAGCCGCGTTTGCGGTATCGGAAAAAGTGTGGGTGCTCTTGATCGGCGGTATGCTCGGCATTCTCATGATGCGTACAGTCGCAAAAGTATTCCTTGTGTTAATTGATAAAATCCCTGAGCTTGAAAACACGGCTTTTGTGCTGATCGGGATTATCGCCGTGAAAATGGCGGCGAGCGCCTTTGATTATGAAATGCCGCACGTGGTGTTCTTCGGAATCATCATCGCTGCATTTGTGGTCACGTTTATTATCCACTATTTCAACAAACAAAAGCAGGTTCAGGAGCAGACGGCTGCATCTAAAGAAGAATAAAACAAAAAAGGAGGGAGAGTTCATTTCCTTCCTTTTTTGTACCGATTATCATGAAGAGAAAGGAGGAAAATGATGAAGCAGGAAGAATTGGTGATCCGAAAGGCCGAGCCGGAAAACGATGACTGGGAAACGTTTCTGATGCGGCCGCTGCCGGAACGTCCCGGTTACGAGCGGGAAAACGGGCTGGCGTTTACCCGGCTTGCCGTCCGGATTTTGGGCACTCCTTATGATGAGACGGAGTATTACAGTAAGCTTTTCGAGCTGTCTTCTCATGAAAACATCCATGTGTTGAGCGAGACGCTGGATAAGACCATCGCGCCGGAAACGTTTCAGGCGCTGCAGCACATTCATTCGGTCAATCAAAAAGAGAAAGGGCTTTCGGTTTCCAGGTTTGTCGCGTTTCTCGATGGGGGCAGGCTGCTTGCCAAACACGCTGATCCGCTTATGCACCGCCGACTGAGGACCGCGTTTATGACGCTTTTGGAAACCTTTGCGGACCGGCATGAAAACGGGCTGAATCATCCCGATTTCCGGCGTGTGCTCTTGGATGTGTCAAAGTTTTCGCTGAACCACCTGAATCCATGGCTCGAACAAGCCGATATAGAGCGTGAGATGCCGAAGGTGGTGTGGTATGGAGACGCGACCAAAAGCCAGCTCTATTTTCTCTATTATCTCATGCTGATCGGCTGTGATGTCCTATTGTTTCATCCGGCTGCGGAAGATCCGTTCAGCTTGATTGATCCGGATGAGGAGCTCAGCTTTGTGATAAAGCTCCCCGCGACAGGCGGTCTTGAGCCTTTTCCGAAAGAAAAGCCGGACAGAACGTCCACGACGGCCTACCGGTCAACGAAAGAAATTGAGCATGTGCTGAACCATGAGGAATCCATGATGTATAAGCCTTGGCAGTTCAGGGAGCACACCCCGCAGTCCGTGACCTTAAAAACGACGTATGATGAGTTATTTCTCATTGCGAAGGAGCGGGCGTTTATCCGGCCGCAATTTAAAGCGGACAGGGAGCGGGTGGCCGTTCCGAACCTTTTTGCTAAAGTGATGGGGGTTTCCAAAGATACGAAAGAATATTGGAACAGACTCCATACCGCCGCGGACTATCAGGAGACACACATGATCCGCAGTTTTCCGTTTACGGAAGAGCTGAAAGCCAACTACCAGTATCACTACAGTCAGGTTTTAAATGAAAAAGGAGAGATTGACGCGGACAGGCTGAAAAGAAGCAACATCTGGCAGTACAAGCATCTGCCTTCAGGTGTGCAGAGCGCCATCGCCAATGTGATTTCTGACATGTGCAGAAACCCAGGGCTGAAGGCTTTGCCCGGGGAGCAGTCAAGGGATGCCGCAATCTATTTGTTCCGCCAGGCGACGAATCTGCCCGCTTCGCTGCTGCAATTGATTCAGACGTTTGATTACGCCCAAACCGTTCCGAAACTCGTTTTATATCATACGGAACAAAATGGCGAACTCACACGTTCTGATGCCGCCGCTCTTTTGTTTTTAAATAAATTCGGCGTCGATATCATCTTGTATAATCCGCCGGGCCATCAGGACATTGAGCATTATATTGAAGAAAGCCAATTTGATGTCCATTGGCTGGAGGACATGGTGTTTCGGCAGGAATATAAGGAGCCGTCACTCGTAAGAAAGCTGTTTAGAACCATTACGCAAAAGCAGGGAGAGTAAATAAATATGACAGAAAATCAAAATCCGCTTGTTCTTGATAAAAATGAAGAGATTTCTGAACAAAAAGCAGATGACATCAGGGCGCAGCTGCGCCAAGACCCTGAGGTGCAGCGCATTTCGCAGCAGATTGACGTGAAAAACCAAATGGAGCTGCTTGAGTACGGAAAAGAACCGGCAGTTGAAATCTCGAAGTTCTCCGACCGCATCTTAAATATGATGAAAACAACAAGTGTCACGGATTCAGGCACAATGCTGACGCAGCTCGGAAAAATCATGGACCGTTTCGACAAAAATGATTTCGATGAACCAAAAGGATTTCTCGCTAAAATGTTCAAACGCGGCAACAGCATGATTGAAAAGATTTTTCAAAAGTACCGCACCTTGGGCGGAGAAATTGAAAAAATCCACGTCGAAATTTCGAAATACAAAGATGAAATGGCAAAGACGAACCATACGCTTGAAGAGATGTATGAAAACAACATTAACTACTACATGGAGCTTGAAAAATATGTTGTCGCCGGGCAGATGAAGCTTGAGGAAATGCAGGCGCTCATTCCTTCTTATGAAGAAAAAGCGGCCGGCGGAAACCAGCTTGCGCAAATGCAGCTTGATACGCTGCGTGACGGGTTTCAGGCGCTTGAGGAACGTGTCTATGATTTAGATATGGCGCGGATGGTGGCGCTGCAGACAGCGCCGCAGATCCGCCTCCTTCAGCGCGGAAATACGAAGCTCATCGGAAAAATCAATTCCGCTTTCGTCATTACGATTCCGATTTTCAAAAACGGCATCATTCAGGCTGTCACAGTCAAACGGCAAAAGCTTGTGGCTGATTCAATGAGCGAGCTGGACCGCCGCACGAATGAAATGCTGAAGCGCAACGCTGAAAATATTTCAAACCAAAGCGTGGAGATTGCCCGTATGGCAGGCCGTCCGAGCATTGACATTGAGACGATTGAAACGTCTTGGAATACGATTGTCAGCGGTATGCAGGAAACGAAACAGATCGAGGAAGAGAACAGACGTATCAGAGAAGACGGAGCGAAACGGATTCAACAGCTTCAGGATAATATTAAAAACGCAGTCTTAAAGAATTAACACACACCCCGCTTGCTTACGGCAAGCGGGATTTTTTTGTGAAAAAGATAATGACAATGTGTAAAGACAGGTGTAAACTTATACGGTAATCATTTTCGATTTGAGGTGCTGCTTATGAACAAACAACCTGCCGTCACTCCGCGAAAACTTCTGGCGATTGCCGGAATGGGCTGGCTGTTTGATGCGATGGATGTCGGAATTTTATCGTTTATTATCGCCGCGCTTCACACTGATTGGAATTTAACACCCGATCAAATGAAATGGATCGGAAGCGTCAATTCCATCGGTATGGCAGCGGGCGCCTTTGTATTCGGAATGCTGGCCGACAGGATCGGCCGGAAAAAAGTGTTTATGATCACGCTGTTATTCTTTTCTGTCGGAAGCGGCATATCCGCTTTCGCAACGGGATTGACGGTTTTTCTCATATTGCGTTTTCTGATCGGAATGGGGCTTGGCGGGGAACTGCCTGTCGCCTCGACGCTCGTGTCAGAAGCGTCCGCTCCCGAAAAGCGGGGACGGATCATCGTGCTGCTTGAGAGCTTTTGGGCAGCGGGCTGGCTTCTTGCGGCGGTGATTTCCTACTTTGTCATACCGTCATTCGGCTGGCAGGCCGCACTGCTCTTAACGGCGCTGGCCGCGTTTTATGCGCTGTACTTGCGGAAAAGCCTTCCGGAATCACCGGCGCATCAGGCATTGACGCAGAAAAAAAGCATACGCGGGCAGGCGGGAAGTGTCTGGACGAAACCGTATATCCGGCCGACGGTGCTGCTGTCTGTCGTTTGGTTCTGCGTCGTCTTTTCTTATTACGGCATGTTTTTATGGCTGCCGAGCGTGATGCTGATGAAAGGCTACAGCATGATTGAGAGCTTCGAATACGTCCTTCTGATGACGCTTGCCCAGCTTCCCGGATATTTCTCAGCGGCGTGGCTGATCGAAAAAGCGGGGCGGAAGACCATCTTAGTCATCTATTTGCTCGGAACGGCGGGCAGCGCTTATTTCTTCGGTGCCGCGGATTCATTGGCCATGCTGCTCACGGCCGGCATGCTGCTGTCCTTTTTCAATCTCGGCGCATGGGGCGTGCTTTACGCCTATACACCGGAGCAGTACCCTGCGGCGATCCGCGCGACCGGTTCCGGAACAACCGCGGCCGTCGGCAGAATCGGCGGCATTTTCGGTCCGCTTCTCGTCGGATCGCTTGCAGCACGGAACGTTTCGTTTACAGCTATTTTCGCTGTCTTTTGTGCGGCCATCCTGATTGCCGTCATCACCATTATTATTCTCGGAAAAGAAACGAAACAGACAGAGCTTGCGCAATGAGCACCCTTTTGGGGTGCTTTTTTTAGTGAGCTGTCTGTTGGCAGACCTATATTTTTCCTTAAAATCCCTTATTTTCAGGAGGCGAAAACTTCTTTTTCCGGGACAATGTCGCAAAAAAATTCTTGTATTTGTAAAAAAAGGATAGGAAATCAGTTTGCAGCACATTCGATGGAAACGTTCTCAAGCCTGATAAAAGCCCGATTTCCTTTATAATTTATCCTCAATAAGGAGGATTAGAGAGTATTTAGAAGCATACCAGAGGAAAATAAGACACAGGGATGTTTTTAAAGTAATGATACAAAATAAACGGGATTATGATGTTTGTTTGACTTATTACAAACGTGTTACGGTATTAAAGATTGCTTATTATGGAGGGAAAATATGAATTTGGATGAGAAACCAATTAAGATAAAAGTCGAAAATGTATCTAAGGTTTTCGGAAAACAGACAAAAAAAGCCATTCAGATGCTGTCCAGCGGAAAAAACAAAAAAGAGATCCTGAAAGCGACCGGATCAACCGTTGGTGTCAATCAAGCAAACTTTGATGTATATGATGGGGAGATATTTGTCATCATGGGTCTATCGGGGAGCGGTAAATCAACTTTAGTTCGGCTGTTAAACCGGCTTATTGAACCGACTGCCGGGAATATTTATATTGATGGTGACATGATAACAAATATGTCAAAAGACCAGCTCCGGGAAGTGCGCCGGAAAAAAATCAGCATGGTCTTTCAAAAATTTGCGCTGTTTCCGCACAGAACGATTCTTGAAAATACGGAATACGGGTTGGAACTCCAAGGCGTCGACAAAAAAGAGCGTGAGCAAAAAGCGCTTGATTCGCTTAAACTTGTCGGTCTTGAAGGCTTTGAACACCAATTCCCAGATCAGCTCAGCGGAGGAATGCAGCAGCGTGTCGGACTTGCCCGCGCATTGACGAATGATCCTGACATTCTTCTGATGGATGAAGCTTTCAGTGCGCTTGATCCGCTGATCCGCAAAGACATGCAGGATGAGCTTTTAGACCTTCATGACTCTGTCGGCAAGACGATCATCTTCATCACGCATGATCTTGATGAAGCATTGCGCATCGGCGACAGAATCGTGCTGATGAAAGACGGTAACATCGTTCAGATCGGGACGCCTGAAGAAATTCTGATGAGCCCGTCCAATGAATACGTTGAGAAATTCGTTGAGGACGTTGACTTATCCAAAGTTCTGACAGCGGGCCACATCATGAAGCGCGCTGAAACCGTGCGGATTGACAAAGGGCCTCGTGTAGCGCTGCAGCTCATGAAGAATCTCGGTATTTCTTCTATTTACGCCGTTGATAAACAGAAACAGCTTCTCGGCGTCATTCACGCGGCGGATGCGAAAAAAGCGGTGGAATCCGACTTATCGCTTCAGGATATTTTAAATACTGAATTTACGACTGTGCATGAAAGCACATACTTGACGGAAATTTTCGATGTCGTGTCTGATGCGAATATTCCGATCGCCGTCACGGACGATAAGGACCGCATGAAAGGCATTGTCGTAAAAGGCGCATTAATCGGCGCGCTTTCAGGAAATAACGATTATATAAATGTTGAAGATTCTGCTGAACAAGCTCAGGATTCTTCTGTTCAGGGGGTGAAGTAAATGGACAGATTGCCTAGAATTCCGTTAGCAGATATCGTTGACCGGTTTGTTGACTGGCTTACCATGACGTTCGGAGGTTTCTTTGACGGAATCTCAAACGGTTTGGCCGCTTTCGTAAACGCGATTGTGAGCGGTTTGGGTTTCATCCCGTCTATTTTATTGACTGTTATTTTTGCAGCTCTCGCTTGGTGGATCAGTACGAGAGGAATTGCACTCTTTACGTTAATCGGATTCCTTGTTATTGATTATTTGGGTTATTGGTCGCCGATGCTGCAAACGTTGGCGCTTGTCGTCACATCTGTTTTGATTTCCATTATTATCGGGGTTCCGATCGGCATATGGGCGTCTCAGAAAGAAACAGTCCGCCGCATTGTCACACCGATTCTGGATTTAATGCAGACCATGCCGGCTTTCGTATACCTGCTGCCTGCAATTTTCTTCTTTAATATCGGGGTTGTGCCAGGCGTTGTGGCATCTGTTATTTTCGCGATGCCTCCGACGATCCGCATGACAGTTCTCGGTATTAAACAGGTTCCGGCTGATCTGATTGAAGCGACGGAAGCATTCGGTTCAACGACGTCTCAGCGTCTGTTCAAGGTGCAGCTTCCGCTTGCCACAAAAACAATTCTTGCCGGTATTAACCAAAGCATCATGCTTGCTTTGTCAATGGTCGTTATCGCGGCCATGGTCGGTGCGCCGGGCCTCGGTTCTGAAGTATACAGCGCCGTGACACAGTTGAAAACCGGTGTCGGAGTGGAAGCGGGTATCGCGATCGTTATCGTAGCGATTACACTCGACCGTATCACGCAAAACATTAAAGTGAAGAAGAAGAGCAGGGGGAATGCCTGATGCTTAAGAAAATCATCGGTGTCGGCGTTACCGCTGCGCTGGCTCTTTCTTTGGCTGCCTGCGGTTCGCAGACTGATGATAAGGCAACGGCTGCGGACCAGGTGAACAAAACCATTATCGGTATCGATCCGGGATCGGGGATCATGGCCCTGACGGATGAGGCCGTGAAGGATTACGGATTGAAAGACTGGAATGTCATCACGGCGTCAAGTGCCGCCATGACGGCGACATTGAAGAAATCATATGACCGGAAAAAGCCGATCATCGTAACGGGCTGGACGCCGCACTGGATGTTCTCCAGATACAAGCTGAAGTTCCTTGATGATCCGAAAAAAACGTACGGAACTGCCGAGCAGATTCATACGATTACAAGAACCGGCTTCAGTAAGGAACAGCCTAACGCGGCCAAAGTTCTCAGCCAGTTCAAATGGACGCAGGACGATATGGGAGAAGTCATGATTGCCGTTGAGGAAGGCGAAAAGCCGGCCAAAGCCGCAGCTGAATATGTGAAAAAACATAAAGACCAAGTGGCTCAATGGACAAAAGGCGCCCATAAAGTCAAAGGGGATAAAATCAACCTGGCTTATGTGGCATGGGACAGTGAAATCGCAAGTACGAATGTAATCGGAAAAGTATTTCAAGACCTCGGCTATGACGTGAAGCTGACGCAAGTGGAGGCAGGACCGATGTGGACTGCGATTGCGACAGGCAGCGCGGATGCGTCATTGTCTGCTTGGCTTCCGAATACCCATAAGGCATATGCGTCTAAATATAAAGGCAAATATGAAGATGTAGGAACGAGTCTGACAGGCGTCAAGATGGGTCTGGTCGTTCCTCAGTACATGAAAAACGTCAATTCAATTGAAGATCTGAAGAAGTAATGAAAAAAAGCAGCCCTGTAACGGGCTGCTTTTTTTTATGCTTCAAACGATTTGAGGACGGCGGCCGTTAATATCTCAGCGCCAGTAAAGATGGCGCTTCGGTCAAATGTCATTTGGGGATGGTGAAGTCCAGGCTCCAGACCGCATCCTAGGCCGAGCATCGTCGTTTTCAAGTTCGGCACCTTTAACCCGTAAAAGTGAAAATCCTCTCCTCCGGTTGTCACAAGAGGTTCATCCACATGTTCTTCTCCGAGAATGCTGCTGATCGCAGATGTCATGATGGCTTCCGCCTCCTTGTTTCGCTCGGCTGCCGGGAGGCTGTGTTCTTTTTGCAGTTCGATTTTTGCGCCGAATGCGGCAGCCGCCGCCTCACAGGCTCTTTCGGTTTCGGCGGTTAATTTCTCCATGGCGGCATTGGTTTGTGCGCGGAGATCAAGGCTGAACGATGCTTTTCCCGGAATGATATTGGAACTTTCTCCGCCTGCCTGAAGCTTTGTCATCTTCACGGAATGCGGGATGCCGGGATCAAGATGAATGAAGCTGAGTTTTTGGACGAGAAGAGCGGCGATTTCGATACTGTTAAGCCCGAGATGCGGTCTCGCGCCGTGGGCTTCTTCTCCGATAATCAGGCCTTCTATATGCCGGCTTGAGCCATGCAGAATGGACGGTGCGCATCGGCCGTTTGCCGTTTCCTGTACGGGGCGCACGTGCACGCCGTATAAGAAGTCAACATCATCCAGTACGCCTTTTTCAATCATTTTCAGCGCTCCGCCGCCTTTTTCTTCAGCCGGCTGAAAAATAAAGCGGATGGTGCCCTTCGGAAGCTTCGGCTGACTCTTTAAAAGCATCATCGTGCCGAGCGCCATCGTCATATGTGAATCATGTCCGCATGAATGGTTCGCCTGAAAGACACCGTCCACTTCCTGCCACAGCGCGTCAATATCCGCCCGGACAGCCACAACGGGCGAGCCTTCTCCGATTTCGCCGACAACACCGGTGCAATCATCAAACGTACGGATTCGGCAGCCGGCCTCTTTCAGTTTTTCAGTCAGATATTCAGTTGTTTGATATTCTTTCCAGCTTACTTCGGGGTTGGCGTGCAGGTGGTCAAAAATGTCCATAATGACTTGCTTTTCATGCTCTGTGAGTCTGTTCATGCCGTAAGTCCTCCTTCAAAAGCTGTCTGTTTTTTATTTTTGATATTGAAAACAGGCAATCGGTCTGTATATAATATAGCACATATCTGTATTTTCTGAATAGTTTATAAATTCAAAGCGGGATGGTGATGTTATGGCTGTGCCGAAGGCCGAACCTGTATTGAAAAAGAAAAAATTGTTTGTGATGCCTGATGCTTATGTGCTGCTGTTCATTGTCGCTTTACTATGCGCGATAGCATCATACATCGTTCCCGCGGGGGAATTTGACAGGGTGACAAAGGGCAGTGTGACGTCCGCCGTCCCGGGAAGTTATCATTCTTTAGACCAGTCTCCTGTCAGCCCGATCGCTTTTTTTACCGCGATTCAGGAAGGGATGACAAGTTCCGCGCCGATTATTTTTTTAATCCTGTTTACGGGCGGCACCATTGCGATTTTGGAGAAAACGGGCGCCATCAATGGATTGATCAGTAATGTCATCAGTACGTTCCGCACCAAACAGCTGCTGTTTATTGCAATTGTCGGATCTCTATTTTCGATCCTCGGCACAACCGGCATCGTCGTTAATTCCGTGATCGGTTTTATTCCGATCGGCCTGATCGTCGCCCGTTCGCTGAAATGGGACGCCGTGGCCGGAGCGGCCGTCATTTATATCGGCTGTTATGCCGGGTTTAACGCGACGATTTTATCACCTTCACCGCTCGGGTTATCACAAAGCATCGCGGAGCTGCCGCTGTTTTCCGGCATCGGCCTGCGGATTGCCGTCTACATTTGTTTTCTGCTATCATCTATTTTATATATTTATCGGTATACGAGAAGGCTCAGAAAAGCAAAGGACGCCAGTCTGCTGGGGAACGATTGGTTTCCGGCGGCAGGTTCAATCCCGCAGGCTTCAGATCCGGAGGACAAGCCAGTCCCGTTTACCGTCCGCCATAAATTGATTCTGGCTGTCGCGGCTTTGTCGCTTGCCGGCTTTTTATACGGCGCGCTTACTCTTGGCTGGTCTGATTCAGAGATGGCCGCCGTGTTCATTTTTATCTCAATCGTGTCAGGCCTGATTGCGGGAATGGCGGCAAATGATATCGCAAAAACGTTTATTACAGGCTGTCAGGGCCTCGTTTACGGCGCGCTGATCGTCGGAATGGCGAGAAGCATTTCCGTTATTCTGGAACACGGAAAGCTGCTTGATACGGTAGTCAATGGACTTGCGTCACTGCTGCACGGTTTCAGCCCGATGGCAGGCGCAATCGGAATGTATATTTCCAGCGCCCTGCTTCATTTTCTGATATCATCGGGCTCAGGGGAGGCGGTCGTATTTATTCCGATTTTGGCGCCGCTTGCCGATCTGATGGGCATCACGAGACAGGTCGCGGTTGAAGCGGTCATGCTTGGGGAAGGCGTCGTAAACTGTGTCAATCCGACTTCCGGCGTTCTGATGGCCGTACTGGCTGCCAGCGGCATTCCGTACGTAAAGTGGCTTCGCTTCATGATTCCGCTGGCGCTGATTTGGTTTGTCATCGGCCTTGTGTTTATCTGCATAGGCGTCCTGATCAATTGGGGTCCTTATTAACATTTTTGTCAATGATATTTCGGTTTATCATTATGAATCGGCAAGATATAATGGGAGTTGTAAGCCATTCTTAATAGTACGGGAGGAAGTCATGAATCAGCGTCGGAACAGACTTTCAAACGTGAATGGAAAGAGTGAGAGTGTGAAAGAGAAAGAACGAATGATTTGGTCAGAAGTCGGAATGCTTGTGGGCACACTGTCTTTGCTTGACATCATCGTACGCGGACTTGTTCTGAACTGTCCGTTTAGGGAATGGGCCGGAAGCTTGGCGGTTTTCTTCATTATAATTGTTTATTATTGCATCAGGGCGGGAGCGTCGGGAATGCTCATGCCGAGAATAGACACCAAAGAAGAACTGAAAAAGCGGGTGAAGCAGCAGCGGATAGATTCAATTGCGGTCACTTTTGCGGTGGCGGCGCTTACGATGTACGACAGGGGGGTTCCCCATACATTCTTTGCTTGGCTGAAAATGATCTTTCTTTTTATCGTCTGCGGAGGCATTCTGTTTTTGCTTCGGTATGTCATTGTGAAGCTGTCTTACAGAAGAGCGATAAAAGAAATAAAAAAGAAATCATCTTGACAGGTGGTTTCTTTTTTTGTTTGAAAGCGGGAAGTCTTTTTAATTGATAGGAATATAGATTTGAATTCACTCTGCCGCGTTGCTTTGATAGAGAGAGTGTGATAAGTTGAAATGTAAGCGTTAACATAATTCTCCAGTCTTCACAACAGTTGAAAGGAGCTGAAGAAAGAGTAAGAGGAATTTTTGACTCCGCAGTCAGTCTTCAAAAATGAAATAAGGAGTGTCAAAAATGTTTGAAAAACGATTCAAAACCTCTTTACTGCCGTTATTCGCCGGATTTTTATTGCTGTTTCATTTGGTTTTGTCAGGCCCGGCGGCTGCAAACGCTGAAACTGCAAACAAATCGAATGAGGTGGCCGCGTCATCGGTCAAAAACGGGACCATCCTTCATGCCTGGAATTGGTCGTTCAATACGTTAACACAAAATATGAAAGAGATTCGTGATGCGGGCTATGCAGCCATTCAGACGTCTCCGATTAACCAAGTAAAGGAAGGGAACCAAGGAGATAAAAGCATGAGGAACTGGTACTGGCTGTATCAGCCGACATCGTACCAAATCGGCAACCGTTACTTAGGCACTGAACAAGAATTTAAGGACATGTGTGCAGCCGCGGAAAAATATGGCGTAAAAGTCATTGTTGATGCGGTTATCAATCATACCACCAGCGATTACGCCGCGATTTCTGACGAGATTAAGCGTATTCCAAACTGGACCCATGGAAACACACAAATTAAAAATTGGTCGGACAGGTGGGACGTCACTCAAAATTCATTGCTTGGGCTGTATGATTGGAATACACAGAATACTGAGGTGCAAACCTATCTGAAAGGTTTCTTGGAAAGAGCATTGAATGACGGAGCGGACGGGTTCCGCTATGATGCCGCCAAGCATATAGAGCTTCCGGATGATGGGAATTACGGCAGCCGATTTTGGCCGAATATCACAAATACATCGGCGGAGTTCCAATACGGAGAAATCCTGCAAGACAGCGCGTCCAGAGATACTGCTTATGCGAATTATATGAATGTGACGGCTTCTAACTATGGGCATTCCATCAGATCCGCTTTAAAGAACCGTAATCTGAGTGTGTCGAATATCTCCCATTATGCATCTGACGTGTCTGCGGACAAGTTGGTCACATGGGTGGAATCACATGATACGTATGCCAATGATGAGGAAGAGTCCACATGGATGAGTGATGACGATATTCGTTTAGGCTGGGCAGTGATTGGTTCCCGCTCAGGAAGCACGCCTCTTTTCTTTTCCAGACCTGAGGGCGGAGGAAATGGGGTGCGATTTCCCGGAAAAAGTCAAATAGGAGATCGCGGGAGCGCCTTATTTAAAGATCAGGCGATCACTGCGGTCAATCAATTTCACAATGTAATGGCCGGGCAGCCTGAGGAACTCTCGAATCCGAATGGGAACAATCAAATATTTATGAATCAGCGCGGCTCAAAAGGCGTTGTGCTGGCTAATGCGGGATCGTCTTCTGTCACCGTCAATACTTCAACGAAATTGCCTGACGGCAGGTATGATAATAGGGCCGGCGCCGGTTCATTTCAAGTAGCGAACGGCAAACTGACAGGTACGATCAATGCCAGATCCGCGGCTGTTCTTTATTTGGAAATGCGCCTCAGGTCTTTCTTGAGAATTACCAAACGGGGGCAGTCCATTCTTTCAATGATCAGCTGACGGTCACCCTGCGTGCAAATGCGAAAACAACAAAAGCCGTTTACCAAATCAATAATGGGCAGCAGACAGCATTTAAGGATGGAGACCGATTAACGATCGGGAAAGGAGATCCAATCGGCACGACATACAACATCAGGTTAACCGGAACGAACGGCGAGGGTGCAGAGAGAACTCAAGAATACACGTTTGTCAAAAAAGACCCGGCCCAAACCAACATCATTGGCTATCAAAATCCGGATCATTGGGGCCAGGTAAATGCTTATATTTACAAACATGATGGAGGCAGGGCCATAGAATTAACCGGATCGTGGCCGGGGAAAGCAATGACTAAGAATGCAAATGGAATTTACACGCTGACGCTGCCTGCGAATGCGGATACGGCCAATGCCAAAGTGATTTTTAACAATGGCAGCGCCCAAGTGCCCGGGCAGAACCAGCCCGGATTTGATTATGTGCAGAATGGTTTGTATAACAACTCCGGTTTAAACGGTTATCTTCCGCATTAATGGATAGGGCTATCATCACATCAAACCCTTGCTTCGGTTAGGAAAGGGACAGCACGTCTTCAATCACGCTGAAAAGATACAACATCCTAAAACGGTTCCGTTTTAGGATGTTGTCAACAATCTGGAAACCATCATCGATATTTTTTGTCCAAAAATCAAACTTTTCTCTTGCGAAAGTTTGTGAAGTATTGCACAATATAAATGTGAAATACTTCACAAGTTAAAAACAGACACCACGAAACACTGGAGGATGAGCATACATGATGAACGAACGAGTGAACAAAGTAGCATTAATCGGAGCAGGTTTTGTTGGAAGCAGTTATGCATTTGCGTTAATTAACCAAGGGATCACAGATGAGCTTGTGATCATTGATGTAAATAGAGAAAAAGCCATGGGTGATGTCATGGATTTAAATCACGGAAAGGCATTTGCACCTCATCCGGTGAAAACGTCTTACGGAACATATGAAGATTGCAAGGATGCCGATATCGTGTGCATCTGTGCCGGAGCCAATCAAAAACCGGGCGAAACGAGACTTGAGCTGGTCGAAAAAAATCTCGCCATTTTCAAAGGCGTTGTCGGTGATGTAATGGCAAGCGGATTTGACGGCATCTTCCTCGTTGCCACAAACCCGGTCGACATTCTCACTTATGCGACATGGACATTCAGCGGTCTGCCGAAAGAACGCGTCATCGGCAGCGGCACGACACTGGATTCTGCGCGATTCCGTTATATGCTGAGTGAATATTTCGGCGCCGCTCCGCAAAACGTACACGCCCACATTATCGGCGAGCACGGCGATACCGAGCTTCCTGTATGGAGTCACGCCAATATCGGCGGAGTGCCGGTGCAGCAATTGCTGGAGAAAAATGCAGCTTACAAACAGGACGAGCTGGATCAGATCGTGGACGATGTGAAAAACGCCGCCTATCATATTATTGAGAAAAAAGGCGCGACATATTACGGAGTGGCGATGAGCCTCGCCCGCATCACAAAAGCGATTTTGCGTAATGAAAACAGCATTTTAACCGTCAGCACATATCTGGACGGCCAATACGGTGTAAACGACGTCTTTATCGGCATTCCGGCTGTCGTCAATCGGAACGGCATCGCCGGTGTGACGGAACTTGAGCTGAATGAAACAGAACAGCGTCAATTCAACCATAGCGCAAACGTGCTGAAAGACATTCTCGCTCCGCATTTCGCGGAGTAAACAAAAAAGCAGTACATGGCAAATTCCATGTACTGCTTTTTTTAATTCGCTTTTTTCGCCATTTCCTGAGAGGTTTTTACTCTCGCTTTTCCCATAAACAAAATGGTAACGGCCGCAATGACGATCGGCGCCAGCGCAAGCGTGAATACATATGTGATGCTTTGCGACATGGCGTCAATAATGCGATCCAGAATGTGCGGCGGAATATGGGCGCGCGTGCCGGCCTGGAAAATCTCCTGCGGATTTCCGATGTTCTGCATCGCGCCGCCCGCTCCTTTCATGCCGCTGAATGAATCTGTGAGCTTGTTGGTAAACACATTCGTCTGGATGGTCCCGAAAATCGTCACACCGAGCGTCATACCGAATGATCTCAAAAACGAGTTTGTTGAGTTGGCGCTTCCGCGGTAACGCGGCTCCAGATCGTTCATGGACGCAGCCGGCAGCAGTGAGAAGTTGAAGCCGACGCCGAATCCTGAGATCAGCATGAATACCGTCAGCATCGTACGCGCCGTATCCGGTGTCATATTGGAAAGCAGCAGCATTCCGATAAAGAAAGCGACCACGGAAATCAGCATTAAATTGCGGAACCGCACTTTCGTCTGGAAAATTCCGCCGATCATACTTCCGATAACAGAACCGATCATCATCGGTGTCAAAATAAAGCCCGCGCTCGTCGCGGTGCTGCCGTACACAGCCTGAACGAAGATCGGGATAAACACCGCTAAAATCACAAATGTGGCTCCGTAAAGGAACGCCAGAATCTGTGCCGTGGCAAATAAACGGTTTTTAAACATCCAAAATGAGATAATCGGTTCTTCCGCTTTTCTTTCCACGATAAAAAAGGCGATAAAGAACACGGCGAACACAGCGAACAGACCGATGATCTGAACGGAGTTCCAATCATACGTTTTTCCGCCGAGCTCAAGAGCGAACATCAGACCGACAATGGAAACCACCAGCGTAATCGCGCCGGCCCAGTCGATTTTCTGTTTCTTGTGTTCAAGGGATTCTTTATAATAACGAAGAATGAAAAACAATGATAAAATACCGATCGGCACGTTGATGTAAAACACCCAGTGCCAGCTGATGGAGTCGGTAATGAGCGCGCCTAAAAGCGGCCCGAGAACGCTGGACAGTCCGAAAACGGCACCGAACATGCCCGACATTTTTCCGCGTTTTTCCGGCGGAAATAAATCAAAAATGATCGTGAAGGCGATCGGCATCAGCGCGCCTCCGCCGATTCCCTGAATGACGCGGTAAATAATGAGCTGATCCATTGTTTGGGCGATCCCGCATAATGCAGATCCGATTAAGAAAAGAATAAGACCGAATAAAAAGAAACGCTTGCGTCCGTACATATCGGACAGTTTTCCGTAAATCGGCATACCGGCCATAACGGCTACCATGTATGATGCTGTCACCCACGCGAACTTATCGAAACTTCCGAGGTCCGCCACGATATTTCCCATCGCAGTGGCAACGATTGTATTATCCATAGCCGACATTAAAATGCCCAGCAAAAGACCGATGACGACAAACTTCGTCGAGGCGTCCTTCGCGGCTGTTTGTTCCATGCTTTTTCCTCCCATACTTACTTTTGATCATTAAATTTGCTATGATCATATTAGATTTGCCGAAAATTATCTTGATCGTCAAGATAAATTGATTTTATAGGGAGGCCTGTCAGTTGTCAACAAGAAATACCAGAAGCGAGACGGAGGAAACCGCCATACAGTTATTCCGGAAGATGGCCACAAGGACGATCCTGTTTCATCAGGCGGCCGCTCAATCTCTCGGTCTGTTTCCGACCGATTTGAAATCAGCTGATATCTTAAATGAAGCAGGCCCGATGACCGCAGGCGAGCTCGGGAAAAAAACCGGCCTCAGCACAGGTTCGGTAACGGCGCTCATTGACCGGCTCGAAAAAGCGGGATATGTCATGAGGAAAAAAGACCCCGAAGACAAACGGCGGGTGATCATCGTGCCGCTGACAGCCGGAAAAGCGAATGTGAAGCAATTATTCAGCTCCTTATCCCAGTCCACGATCAGCCTTTGCCGGCAATATAAAGAAGAAGAACTGCGGCTGATATTCGATTTTTTAGGAAAAGCGACGGACATGATGGAAGACGAGCTTGAGAAATTAAAATAATGTATCATAGCACGGCCCATTCATGAATAACTTGTACAAGTTGCATGAATGAGGGGGAAGCCAATGAACATCTTTTTAAGCTACATCGTTCTCGGGCTGTCATTGTCAGCACCTGTCGGCCCGGTCAATGCGGCGCAAATTGACAAAGGCATCAAAAACGGCTTTTGGCATGCATGGATTTTCGGTCTCGGCGCCATGGCCGCGGACGGGCTGTATATGATTTTGATCTATTTCGGGCTGTCTCAATTTTTGACCGCTCCTTTTGTAAAAACGTTTTTGTGGCTCTTCGGTTTTTTCGTGCTGACCTACACGGGAGTCGAAACGTTAAAAAATATAAGGGAAGCCATGAATGTCAGAAGCGGAAAAGGAAAACCGGCTTTTTACAAAACTTTCGGCGCGGGGTTTTTTATTTCTCTTTCCAATCCGCTGAGCATTTTATTCTGGCTCGGCATATATGGGAGCATTCTCGCCAAAACCGCTGAATCCTTCGATGCAAATCAGCTTTTGATTTACAGCTCCGGCATTCTTCTCGGCATTTTGATCTGGGATTTCTGCATGGCGGTCGCCGCGAGCACTTTCAGAAATCTCCTTCATGAAACAGCGCTCCGCTGGCTGACGGGAGCGGCGGGTGTGTCTTTGATCGTTTTCGGGTTTTATTTCGGATGGCAGGGGATTCAAATGCTCATCTCATAAATAGAAGAGTCACCCATCGCCTATCTCCGTCATAACGTATCATGACGATACTGGAGGTGGGCCGATGGCAAGCGGGCTGTACACAAAAAGTTGCCTTGAGGAAAAGTTATTGGATCTGCCAAATTGGCAGAGAATCGCTTTTGAGCTTCTATCAGAAAAAGTAGGCGATAAAGCGGACGCGTTTCCGTGCATTCCGGGACGTCAGGGATTTTTGACAGATCAGCTCCGGATATCCTTTGCGGGTGATCCCCGCGAAGAGGGAACCCCGGAGGAAGTGGGGATGCTGCTGTCCGAGTACGGAAAGATCTCAAGGAATACCGGAAAATACGCGTCGCTGCTTGTGATTTTTGATACGCCTGAGGATTTAGCTGAGCATTATTCCGTTGAGGCGTATGAAGAGCTGTTCTGGTCTTTTTTAAACCGGCTGAGCGGCTGCGACCCGAAAGACTGGCCGGAAGACATGCCGGAAGACCCTGAACATTATAAATGGGAGTTCTGCTTTGACGGCGAACCGTATTTTATTCTGTGCGCGACGCCTGCGCATGAAGCGAGACAAAGCAGAAGCTTCCCGTTTTTTATGCTGGCGTTTCAGCCGAGATGGGTTTTCGAAGGATTAAATGATTCAACCGCGTTCGGACGAAACATGAGCCGGCTGATCAGAAAACGCTTAGAGGCGTATGATGAAGCCCCTCTTCATCCCCGATTGGGGTGGTACGGAGGAAAAGACAATTTAGAATGGAAGCAATATTTCCTCCGTGATGATGAGACGCAAGTGTCAAAGTGTCCCTTTTCTTATTTGAAGAGACTGTTTAAACCGACGAAATAAGCTATGATCCGGCAGGGCTGTGTCCCTGCTTTTTTTGTACGATCCATGTCACGATCGCAATGACGGCGAGAAAACAAAGGCTGACCAGAAAACCGGGCCGGCTCGATTTCTCAAACAGCGTCCCGGAGACGGCCGCGACAATCAGCACAAGGGCGATAACAATCTGTACGGTTCCCATCTTTGTCGTTTCGAGCAGTTTCTTGCCCGAGAACAAAATGAACAGCCACGTATAAAGAAGCATCAGTCCCGCCGCGGTTGTCATGTGTTCATATATGTTTTTCGGCAGCACCAATGACAGGATGATGGAGACGATGAGTCCGGCAAACGTCAATCCGAGCGCAGGCCAGCAGATTTTTTTGTTTTCCTTTAATCTGAAGCATTTCGGCGCATCTCCGTCATCTGCCATCGTACAAAGCAATGTCGTCACGGCAAACAGCGAGGCGACGAGCGTGGAAAATCCCGCAATAATAAAAATCCCGTTAAAAATATCAAGAATGATATCTAAATGAAAACCCTTCAGCGATGTAATAAACGGGCTGTCCTGTTCGGTGAATTTGCCCAGCGGCACTAACAGCAGCGCCAGGCCGAGAGAAATGACGTAAATCACCGCAAGAACGGCAAGCATCAGCCGGCCTGATTTTGAGGCTTCCTCCGGCTTTTTCAAATGCACGGTCATCAGCCCCAAGACTTCAATTCCTCCGAAGGCGTAAAACGCATAAATCAGTCCCGTCCATAGCCCCATCGCTCCGTGCGGGAACAAATCCTTTGATTCGTTCGGCACCTGCACATCCGGTTTATGAGAAAATATACCGCACAGCGCCAATATGGCGATCACGATAAACATAAAAATCGCCGCCGTCTTGACAACAGCGAGCACATTTTCCGTTTTTTGAAAAACGGACAGCCCCGTAAATATAATCAAAAGACCGAGCACCGCATAGATGGAGGCGAAAATCCACAGCGGCACATTCGGAAACCAATGCTTCGTAAACAGCGAGATCGCTGTCAGCTGGCTTCCCGTGATCAGCATCTCGGACGACCAGTACACCCATCCGTTGCTGAAACCGGCCCAAGTGCCGAAAGCCTTTCTCGCATAAGCGCAAAAAGACCCCTTTTCGGGCTGTTTGGCGGAGAGCTTCGCGAGCTGCTCAAAGACAAAATAGGTGCCAAGCCCGGCAATAAGAAATGAGATCAGCGCGGAATATCCGCTTTTGACAATAGCGATGCTGGACCCGAGAAAAAAGCCCGTCCCGATTGTGCAGCCGACGCCGATTAAGGAGAGCTGCCACCAAGCGAGATTCCCTTTAGGCTGGTCCTGTGATTTACTCATGAAGTTCAACCCCTTTATCAAAGCTTAGATTGCGGCCGTCAGAAGGGGAATATACATCCAATAAATTGCTTTACATGAAACAAACGGCCGGAGTTCATAATAGAAGAAAAAAAGGAGCAGTCTGATGACACAGCAATTTATCGTACCGCCGAAAAAAGGGCTAGGCCTGAGGGTTCACAAAGGGCAGATTATAAAAGTAGTCGATGTGGAAGGGCAGCAGGTGGCTGATTTTACGGCGTATCATGCCAAGGACTTTTATGAACATCTTGATCAGGGCGCGACGATTGATGCCAACCAGTCCATTCATGTAAAAACGGGTGAACATATTTATTCGAATTTATACAAGCCGATGCTGACGCTGATTGAGGATACAGTCGGCAAGCATGACCTGCTGCTTCCCGCCTGCCGTCCGGATATGAACAGGCTTTTATACGGAAAGCATAAAGACGAGCTCCAGGATACGTGCTATGACAATATGAGCGGGGCGCTTGAACCGTTCGGGGTGCCGCGGCCGCATATGCATTACCCATTTGCCATCTTTATGAACACGGTGCTCGATGAGAAGGGGAACTTATCAGTCGAAACCCCTCTTTCTGACGCGGGTGATTATGTACGGCTCCGTGCGGAAATGGATCTCGTCGTCGCGTTTTCATCCTGTCCGATTGAAAAAGGAAAATGCAACGGAGACAGCATCACGGCGCTGCGGGTGGAAATCAGCTGATCCCGGTGTATTTGGTTCACTTAAAAACTGCACCTGTGCTATATTTAACAAAGAGTCGTACATAGTGGCATGATTCATTTTCAGTATGAACGGGAAATGAATCATAAAGAAACAATGCAGGAGGAGTGATTGGGATGAGCATCCAGAAACAAATTATGAATGATCTCCATGTAAAACCCTCAATTGATCCGAAACAAGAAATTGAGGACAGAGTGAACTTTCTGAAACAATATTTGAAAAAAACAGGTGCCAAAGGCTTTGTGCTCGGCATCAGCGGGGGGCAGGATTCCACGCTTGCGGGACGCCTCGCCCAATTGGCGGCTGAAAGCATCAGAGAAGAAGGCGGAAACGCGGAATTTATCGCCGTCCGTCTTCCGCACGGCACACAGCAAGATGAGGATGACGCCCAATTGGCGCTCAAATTCATTAAACCTGATAAATCATGGACATTTGATATTAAGTCCGCTGTCAGCGCGTTCGCTGATCAGTATAAAAAAGACACGGGCGATCAGCTGTCTGACTTTAACAAAGGAAATGTAAAAGCCAGAATGAGAATGATCGCTCAATATGCCATCGGCGGACAAGAGGGGCTGCTTGTCATCGGAACCGACCATGCGGCCGAGGCGGTGACCGGTTTCTTCACGAAATATGGTGACGGCGGAGCTGATCTGCTGCCGCTGACCGGATTAACGAAACGCCAGGGCAGACGTTTATTAGAAGAACTCGGCGCGCCGGAACGCCTGTATTTGAAATTACCGACGGCCGATCTGCTCGATGAAAAACCGCAGCAGACGGATGAGACCGAACTCGGCATCACATACAATGACATTGATGATTATTTAGAAGGCAAGGATGTTTCTTCCGAAGTGATTGAGGCGCTGGAAAAACGCTACCTCAGTACGGAGCACAAGCGCCAGGTGCCGGCATCAATGTTTGATGATTGGTGGAAATAGAATGAAAAAACCTCCCTTTTGAAAGGGAGGTTATTGTTTATCGTTTTTATTTATCTACACTTTCATAAATTCCTACCCAATACCCTTTGCTGCTGTCATAGTATTTGCTTTTGAAAATCCACTTTGTTCCATCTAAAACGAAAGAAGCAGCGAAGTTGCCGTTAGGGCTTTGAACGAGTTTGATGGCATTAATGCCGGCATCTGCTTTCGTTGAGATTGGGCTATTTTCCACGGATGCGGATGCTGTTGGTGATGCGGCAAAGGCAGGAGCGGCAGACATCAGTAAGGCAAGAGACAGCGCAGAACCGGTTAACACTTTTTTGAATTTCATTTCGAACACTCCCTTTTCAAATGAAATGTATTACAGTGTTAATAATTAGACAATTATCCATATAATTCCTCCTTTATTTCTAAAATTTTTTTCTTAAATTGAAAAAAACATCTCTTCGGAGGGACTTTTTATTTATTGATCCATTTGCATGGGTCAGGGACATGTTTTCAAAACGCTTTTTTATTTGATACGGATATGATTCAGCTTCACCATTAATTTGTCGGTGAATCTTCGAAGGCTGCCTCTCGAATCAGGCTCAAGAGGCAGATTTGCTTGGGCAGCGATCGTTTCTGCGGCCTGCTGAATAGACATTTGGTCTGTATGGAGATGTTCTGTGAAGAGGCTATCAGACAGGCTGTTGATGCAGCGGTCGATTTGTTTTGCGGCCCAGGAGTTTTTTCCTTCCGCTCTGGTGCGCAGGCGTTTCAGCAATGTTTCCTTTGAAGCCAGCAGGGTAAAGTGGTGAATGGTCCGGCCATCCTGTCTCAGCCTGCTGATAATGTCATGGAAGTATTGATCGTTCGTAATGGTCATGGGCACAATGATGATGCCCTGATATGTATCTGACAAATAGGAAAGCATGCTGTAATTGAATTCCCGCCACAGAGGGTAGCTTTGAAAGTCATCTTCAGCGATATCCGGCGGTATCATCGAACGCATCGCAAACCCCATCTTTTCAGGATCATATACGTAAGACGGTTTCAGTCTTCTGTGCAGTTCAAACGCTGTTTGTGTTTTTCCGGAACCGAAAGCCCCATTTATCCAAATGATCATCATGATATCCCCCTTTTTCTATATGATACAAAAAAAAGACCCTTCGATCGAAGAGTCAGCGGGAAAAAACAGACGTATATTCCCGGAGTGATTCCTTTATATGCGTAAAGGCATGTTCTCCAAAATACTCAAGAGAAACAAAGCCGTCATATTGTCTGTTCATCAGCTCTTTTAAAAATGCTTTTTGATCGAGATCTCCTTGAAAAATCGGAGTTGGCTTGCTGAGATACCAGTTGTCAAAATTCCAGTGATAGTTTTTCAGATGAATATGGCTGACGGTATGATACAGCTTTTCTAAAGCGGACATTTGGTCAACGTGATTGACGTGTAGGTTGGAGCCGTCAAAAATGGTGCGGACCCGCGGATGTCCGACATCCTCCAAAAATGCCAGTGCCGCCTCCGGTGTATCCGCGTACGTATCGTAATGAATCTCAAGCCCGATATCGACTTCATAGTCATCTGCGAGCCGTGCTACCTGCTGAAATTGATCAACCGCACGTTGCCACTTTTCCGGTGACGTCCGATGCGAAGGAAGATTGCCGGCAAAGACTCTGATCAAGGGGCTGTGCAGCTGTCGTGCCGCGCTTAATGCCCCTTGAACATCCTTTAATGCCTGCCTTTCATCCTGAGCGGCGAAGTCAGTGTACAAACTGACGGCAGGCACCCCGAGGCCTTCCTCCTGAAGCTGCTGTTCAAGCCTGTCGAGCGGGCCGATTTCCTCTATATATTGTTTAGCGTGTCCGTACCACAGTTCGATTCCGTCAAAGGAGTGCTCCTTCGCGAAAGAAATGATGTCGAAAATATGCTTTTTTTTAAATCCTGTCGTGCAAAAACTCAGTTTCATCGGTAATCCTCCCGTAACTGTCTATCATATGTGTACTTTTCCCCGGGTGAGATACGGATAAACAGGTGAAAAGGGCAGACACTTTTATAAGCGGAGTGTCAGTGCGGTGCACAAATTGTTTAGCGCTTTTTTGCGTCAAAGTATTAAATAATTGACCGAAGTGTTGTACAATTAATTTCATTCGAGTAAGGGGGGAGAAGCCATTGAAAAATGAAACGGAGCTGACGGACTTCAGTCCCGTCCGCAATAAACCGACTCGCGCTCGTTATGTGATACTGTTTCTTTTGTTTTTTATCACTGCGATTAATTATATAGACCGTGCCAGTGTATCCATCGCCGCCCCGTCCATTCAGACATCGCTGAACATAAGCCCCGCGCTTTTGGGCGTCGTCTTTTCCGCATTCAGCTGGACCTATACGGGTATGCAGATTCCCGGCGGGCTCATTTTGGACAAATTCGGGTCAAAACGGACGTACGGCGTTTCTTTAATGATCTGGTCTGTTTTCACCGGAGTGCAGGCTTTTGCAGCCAGTTTCGGATTTTTATTCGGCTGCCGCCTGATTATCGGGCTGGCTGAATCGCCTGCGTTTCCGGCAAACAACCGGATTGTCACGACATGGTTTCCAAGGCGGGAACGCGCCTTTGCCACGGGTGTTTATACGGCGGGGGAATATGTGGGACTGGCGTTCGCCACACCGGTTTTATTCTGGGTGTTAACGGCATTTGACTGGCGCGCCGTCTTTATTTCTTCAGGCGTGCTCGGGCTTGTTTTCTCCGTTTTCTGGTTCAAAATGTATCACGAGCCGAATCGGTACCGGAAAGTGAACCGGGAAGAGCTTGATTATATTAGAGAAGGCGGAGGACTGACAGAGGTGTCTGAATCAGCCGGCAGGATCACGTGGCGGGATTTCGTCCAGCTTCTTAAATACCGCAAGCTTGTCGGCTTGTATATCGGTCAATTCGCCGTAGCCTCCACGCTGTTCTTCTTTTTGACATGGTTTCCGACTTATCTGGCGGAGGCAAAGCACATGGCATTCTTAAAAGTCGGCTTCGCCGCATCAATCCCGTATATCGCCGCCTTTTTCGGCGTATTGTTCGGCGGATATTGGTCTGACGGAATGATGAAACGGGGCGTGTCGGTGAACGTTGCCCGGAAAACCCCCGTCATCCTCGGTCTTCTGCTGACAGGCTCCATCGTGCTCGCGAATGTTACGGATTCTGCTCCTGCGGTTTTGACGATCTTATCCATTGCTTCTTTTGCGCAGGGCATGTCCAATATATCCTGGACGATGCTGAGTGAGGTGGCGCCAAGCGAAACAATCGGATTGGCAGGAGGCGTGTTTAACTTTTTCGCCAATATGGCCGGCATTATCACCCCGCTTATCATCGGGTTTATCGTTTCTGCGACCGGTTCATATAACGGAGCGATTCTGTTTGTCGGCGCTGTCGCATTTATCGGGGCATTTTCTTATATTTTCATTGTCGGAAAGGTGGAACGCATTACGCTCCGATAGAAAGAAAAACTCATCTCTTCTTATAAAGGATGGGTTTTCTTTCATTGCATTATCTCTATATTTCAATATTGGGTTATCATATAATAAACATAACTTTTTCATTTCTTAGGAGGATTTCGCCGAAGATGAACGCAAAACGTGCCATTCCCGTAAGAGAAAGAAACATCGTACTGATCGGATTCATGGGTGTCGGAAAGACAACAATCGGCCAGCTGGTCGCTAAGAAATTATACAGAGACTTCATTGATATTGATTTGCAGATTGAGAAAGATTTCAATATGTCCATCCCTGAAATGTTTGAGAAAAAAGGTGAAGCCTTTTTCCGTCAGACCGAAAAGGATTATATATTAGATATCTGCCGCAATACGAAATTCAAGATCGTGTCGCTTGGGGGCGGTTCGTTTAAACAAGAGGAAATCAGACAGTGCTGCCTTGAAAACTGTCTCGTGCTCCATCTTGATTTATCATGGGAGAATTGGAAGCAGCGGGCTGACCTGCTGATTGAAAGCCGTCCCGTTCTGCATAACCGTTCCATGGATGAAATGCAGCAGCTCTTTAACGAGCGCCAAAGCATCTATGATAAACATAATTCAAAAGTGGCGACGGATAATCTGGAACCAGAAGAAATCGCCGATTATATCGTAGAAACGTTAAAAATCGGCTGGGATCTGTATCAGCCGATGTAAAAAGAGCCGTGACGCTGTGAGCGTACGGCTTTTTTGTTTTCTTTTAAACAAACGTTTATTAAAATGTTTAGAAAATGAGTGTAAAATCGTGTTAAGATAGAGTCAGAAAATTAAATCTTATAAAACAAAGGAGAATAATCGGATATGCAATTATACGACTTGCCGCTCGACCAACTGCAAACCTATAAACCAAATAAAACCGCTCCTCATGACTTTTCGGATTTTTGGGCATCATCATTACATGAGCTTGCAAAGGTAGAGGCAAAGCCTGAATTGACGGCTGAAAGCTACCCGGCTGACGGCGTGAAAGTATTCCGGCTGACATACCGAAGCTTCGGCAAGGCGGAAATTGAGGGATGGTACGCCGTTCCCGACCGGCAAGGACCGCATCCGGCCATCGTGAAATATCACGGCTATAACGCGAGCTATGACGGGGATATACATGACATCGTAAATTGGGCGCTTCACGGATATGCCGCGTTCGGCATGCTTGTCCGCGGTCAGCACAGCAGCACAGATACAAGCGTCTCACCGCACGGACACGTTCCCGGCTGGATGACGAAAGGGATTTTAGATAAAGATACATATTATTACCGCGGCGTGTACTTAGACGCCGTCCGGGCTTTGGAAGTCATCAGGGGCTTTGATGAAGTGGATGAGACGAGAATCGCCGTCATCGGGGGGAGCCAGGGAGGCGGACTTTCAATCGCCGCGGCGGCACTATCTGACATTCCGAGAGCGGTTGCGGCCGATTATCCTTATTTAAGCAATTTTGAGCGGGCCATTGATGTCGCTCTTGATGAGCCGTATCTTGAAATTAACTCCTTTTTCAGAAAGAACGGCAGCCCTGAAACGGAGAAGGCCGCGATGAATACACTGGCCTATTTTGATATCATGAATCTGGCGGACCGCGTAAAAGTTCCGGTGCTCATGTCCATCGGGCTGATTGACCGCGTGACTCCGCCGTCGACGGTGTTTGCCGCTTACAATCATCTGGAAACGGAAAAAGAATTGAAGGTGTACCGATATTTCGGACATGAATACATACCTTCTTTCCATACGGAAAAGCTGGCCTTTCTGAAAGCGCATCTGAAAGGCTGACCGACAGCGAAAAGCCCAAGTACTTGGGCTTTTTTCAGGAATGATCACGGAAAAGGACGGATACAGATGAAACAAAGGATCATCGAAGAATTAAAACGAATTGAAGCACAGCACGGCGTCAAGGTGCTTTACGCCGTAGAATCAGGAAGCCGCGCATGGGGATTTCCGTCAAGCGACAGCGACTACGATGTGCGGTTTCTCTATGTGCCGAAAAAAGAATGGTACTTTTCGATCGAACCGCATAGGGATGTCATAGAAGAGCCGATTCATGACATGCTTGACATCAGCGGCTGGGAACTGAGAAAAGCGCTGCGGCTTTTTAAAAAATCAAATCCGCCTCTTTTGGAATGGCTCTCTTCTGAGATGATCTATTATGAAGCTTTCTCAGCGGCTGAAAAGCTTCGAAAACTGAAAATCCGCGCCTTTTCGCCTGAAGCCGGCATTTATCATTATCTCAATATGGCAAAACGGAATGAAAAAACGGAATTGCAGGGCAGTGAAGTGAAGATTAAAAAGTATTTTTATGTTTTGCGTCCTCTCCTTGCCTGCAGATGGATTGAAACGTTCGGCTCCGTACCGCCGATGTCATTTCCCGTACTGGCCGATGCCTTATTGACGGATGAAGCGCTCATTTCTGAAATCAATACACTGCTTACAAGGAAAAAAAGCGGTCAGGAGCTGGCTCCGGAACCGAGAAATACGATCATTCACGGTTTTATAGAAGAAGAAATAGAACGCATCGGGCACTATGTCAAAACGATCAAAACACCGAAACCTGACATAACGGAGGAACTGAATCAGCTATTGATTCAGACCGTCGAAGAGGCGTGGGGGGAAAAAGGCGGAAATTGACGATTGCCGTCATTTCCGTCCGCCTTTTTTCGGCATAATCCGCCTGCTATCTAAGAAGCTGATTGTGGTAAAACCACAAAAATTTATCAGAATCTTTGTATTTTTAGAATATTGTGAGAGGATGTTTTGTCCATTTACAATAGACTCATACAAATACTTCTTAGATTGCGGGGTGTTAAGGTTGGAAGTGATTACAAGAGATTTTTTCTTATTTTTATCCAAGAGCAGCTTTCTCAATAAGATGGCGCGAAGCTGGGGAAGCCGTGTGGCAGCCGGCAAAATCATCGGAGGAATGGATTTCCGCAGTTCTATCCCGACAATCCGACATTTGAACAGCCAGGGGCTGTCAGTTACTGTCGATCATTTGGGGGAATTTGTCAACAGCGGTGACGTTGCGAAAGAACGCACCGAGGAGTGCATGCAGACCATCGCCTTAATTGCTGATGAACAGCTGAATTCCCAAGTGTCATTAAAAATGACGTCTTTAGGTCTTGATATAGATCTCGATCTCGTCTATGAAAATATGACGAAAATCCTCCAGACGGCTGAAAAACATAAAGTCATGGTGACGATTGACATGGAAGATGAAACGAGATGCCAGAAAACGCTGGATATCTTTAAAGACTTCCGGAGCCGGTATGAATATGTAAGCACCGTGGTGCAGGCTTATCTGTACAGAACGGAGAAGGATCTTGATGACCTCAGCCCGCTGAATCCGTTTCTGCGGCTTGTCAAAGGAGCCTATAAAGAATCGGAAAAGGTGGCCTATCCTGAAAAAAGCGACGTCGATGAAAATTATAAAAGACTCATCCGCAAACAGCTTTTAAAAGGACATTATACGGCAGTTGCCACGCATGATGACAAAATGATCGAGTTTACAAAACAGCTTGCCGAAGAGCACGGCATTCCAAACGACCGTTTTGAGTTTCAGATGCTGTACGGCATGCGCTCGCAAACCCAGCTCAGCCTGGTGGAAGAAGGATACCGCATGAGAGTCTACCTGCCTTACGGGGATGACTGGTACGGCTATTTCATGAGACGGCTCGCCGAACGCCCCTCAAACATCGCATTCGCCTTTAAAGGAATGACTAAGAAGTAAAAAAGGGAGAGATGACAATGACTACACCTTATAAACACGAACCATTCACGAATTTCCAAGATCAATCGAACGTTGAAGAATTTAAGAAAGCGCTTGCGACGGTAAATGAGTATCTGGGAAAAGATTATCCGCTCGTCATCAACGGTGAAAAGGTAGAGACGGAAGCGAAAATCGTATCCATTAACCCTGCAGACAAAGAAGAAGTCGTCGGAAAAGTGTCAAAGGCGTCCCAGGAGCACGCTGAGCAGGCGATTGAAGCGGCTGCGAAAGCGTTCGAAGAGTGGAGATACACATCCCCTGAAGAAAGAGCGGCCGTTTTGTTCCGCGCGGCTGCCAAAGTCCGCCGCAGAAAGCACGAATTCTCCGCCCTGCTCGTCAAGGAAGCCGGAAAACCTTGGAATGAAGCTGATGCGGATACGGCGGAAGCCATCGACTTTATGGAATACTACGCGCGCCAGATGGTTGAATTGGCAAAAGGCAAGCCGGTCAACAGCCGCGAAGGCGAGAAGAACCAATATGTCTACACACCGACCGGCGTAACGGTCGTCATTCCGCCATGGAACTTCCTCTTTGCGATTATGGCGGGAACGACGGTGGCACCGATCGTAACGGGCAACACGGTCGTTCTTAAACCGGCAAGCGCGACACCGGTCATCGCGGCGAAATTCGTAGAAGTGCTTGAGGAATCAGGCCTTCCGAAGGGCGTTGTCAACTTTGTGCCGGGAAGCGGAGCGGAAGTGGGAGACTATCTCGTCGATCACCCGAAAACAAGCATCATTACGTTTACGGGATCACGTGAAGTCGGTACGAGAATTTTCGAACGCGCGGCGAAAGTGCAGCCGGGCCAGCAGCACTTAAAGCGTGTTATCGCTGAAATGGGCGGTAAAGATACGGTTGTTGTCGATGAGGACGCGGACATTGAATTGGCGGCTCAATCCATCTTTACATCAGCATTCGGCTTCGCTGGACAAAAATGTTCTGCAGGTTCACGTGCAGTTGTCCATGAAAAAGTGTATGATCAAGTATTAGAGCGCGTCATCGAAATCACTGAATCAAAAGTGACGGCAAGCCCTGACAGCGCTGACGTGTATATGGGACCTGTCATCGACCAAGGTTCTTACGACAAGATCATGAGCTACATTGAAATCGGAAAAGAAGAAGGCCGTTTAGTAAGCGGCGGCACCGGAGATGATTCAAAAGGCTACTTTATCAAGCCGACGATCTTCGCTGACCTTGATCCGAAAGCCAGACTCATGCAGGAAGAAATTTTCGGGCCGGTCGTGGCGTTTTCTAAAGTATCAAACTTTGATGAAGCGCTGGAAGTGGCCAACAATACTGAATACGGTTTGACAGGCGCGGTCATTACAAATAACCGCAAACATATTGAACGGGCGAAACAGGAATTCCATGTCGGCAACCTGTACTTCAACCGCAATTGTACGGGAGCGATTGTCGGCTACCATCCGTTCGGAGGCTTCAAAATGTCCGGCACTGATTCAAAAGCGGGCGGCCCGGATTATTTGGCCCTCCACATGCAGGCGAAAACAATCAGTGAAATGTTTTAAGAGGGACTGAATGGGCATCCTCCTCGCGGGGGGTGTCCATTTCACCATAAACATATAAAGCGGAGGAGGAAATGCCATAGCAAACATTCAGTTGATTATTTCCATTTGTATTTATATGGCGGGCATGCTGTTTATCGGTTATTTCGCCTACAGACGGACGTCAAATCTGACGGATTACATGCTCGGGGGGCGTTCTTTAGGCCCTGCCGTCACAGCGCTCAGCGCGGGGGCGGCGGATATGAGCGGATGGCTCTTGATGGGGCTTCCGGGCGCCATGTTCTCAACGGGATTAAGCGGCGCTTGGATTGTGATCGGGCTTGTGCTCGGGGCGTGGGCGAACTGGCTTTTCGTCGCGCCGAGACTGAGAACGTATACCGAAAAAGCGGGGAATTCCATCACCATTCCGGGTTTCCTTGAAAACCGTTTCGGTGATCATACGAAGCTTCTCAGACTGTTTTCGGGTCTCGTCATTCTCGTCTTTTTCACTTTTTACGTATCATCCGGCATGGTGTCCGGAGGTGTCTTATTCAACAGCATTTTAGGGTTGAATTACCACACGGGACTGTGGGTCGTGACAGGCGTCGTTGTCGCCTACACCTTGTTCGGGGGCTTTTTGGCGGTAAGCTGGACGGACTTTGTTCAAGGGATCATTATGTTTGCGGCGCTTATTCTTGTGCCGATTGTGACGATTTTCCATACGGGCGGCCCGGGGGAAACCGTTGCCGATATCCGTTCCGTCAACCCGGAACTGTTTAATATGTTCAAAGGGACGACCGTCCTCGGCATTATTTCTTTATTTGCGTGGGGGCTCGGCTATTTCGGGCAGCCGCATATTATTGTGCGTTTTATGGCGATCACATCTGTGAAAGAGATCAAACGCGCCAGACGGATCGGAATGGGATGGATGATTTTGTCTGCACTCGGCGCGCTGTTTACGGGTCTTGCGGGAATCGCGTATTACCACCAGCGCGGGTTGAAGCTGGCTGATCCGGAAACCATTTTTATTCAGCTCGGCAGCATTCTGTTCCACCCGATTATTACGGGATTTCTCATTTCTGCGATTTTAGCGGCCATTATGAGTACGATTTCGTCTCAGCTGCTCGTTACGTCCAGTTCTTTAGTAGAGGATTTGTATAAGTCCATGTTCAGGCGTTCAGCTTCTGATAAGGAACTCGTATTTCTGGGGAGAATGGCAGTGCTTGCGGTGTCAATCATCGCTTTGGTGCTCGCCTGGGAGAAAAACAACACGATACTTGGTCTTGTCAGCTATGCATGGGCGGGATTCGGCGCTTCATTCGGGCCGGTCGTACTGCTCAGTTTATTTTGGAAACGGATGACGAAATGGGGGGCACTCGCCGGCATGATTGCGGGAGCGATTACCGTAATCATTTGGGCGAATGCCGGTCTTTCAGACTTTTTGTACGAAATCATTCCGGGCTTTGCTGTAAGCCTTGCAGCTGTATTTGTCGTCAGCTTATTGACACAGGCTCCGTCAAAAGATGTCACAGATCAGTTTCATGACTACCGTGATACACTTTCTCAATAAAAGCAAGGAACGAGAGGAAGAAGGGACCGCCCTTTTTCCTCTTTTCACGATACAGGCTTTCGGATCATTCCGTTTTGGGAGTATATGAATTTTTTTCTATACAAAAAGTCACCCCTCAGAGTATGATAAAGATAAAAAGAGCATAGGAGAAATAGGTATGGAAGAGCTTTTAGAGAGAGTTTTTTCATTTACGGACATTGATAAATTAATTGATTTCATCAGTTATGAATTGCAGAAGCCCGTTATTCTGGAAAGCGCGGATTTCTTTTTGCTTGCCTATAATTCTTATTACATTAATCACTTCGACTCCGCCAACCAGCAGACGATATTCTCAAAAAAATGCCCCGTGCAGATTTTTGAAAGGTTTCTGAAGGACGGGGTGATCGAAAAGCTGAAAACCGTTCCTGAACCGTTCCGTGTCGAAAAAATAGACAGTATCGGATTGAATCAGAGAGTGGTTGTAAGCGCAAAACATAAAGGGGAAGTGATGGGCTACATCTGGATTCAGGAGCTCGACCGAAACTTGACGGACGAGGAGCTTGATTTTTTATATGAAACTTCATTCCATGTCGGAAAAATCATCTACAAAACGAACCGGCTGAAACAGGAAAAAGAAGAGAGAGCGGAAGACCTGGTGAAACGGGCGATCTTTCAGCAATTCTCCTCTGAAAAGGAGTTCAGGCGGGAAGCGGAAAAGATGAACGCCGTGCTGCCGTCGGTTTTTTCGGTAGTCGTCCTGCACGCCGCGAATGGGGATGGGGAGGCAGTCGAAGATGTAAAGGAAAATATCAAATCGTACTTGAATTTGCGGGATAAAGTCAGCCACGTCTTAACCATTGATTCCAATATTGTCATCGTCGTCGCAAGCTTCTCGCAAAAAAGCTCCGGCACTTCGGCAGCATCTGAATTCATCCACAAACTGCTGACTCATTTTCACTTTCAGAAGATCCCCACTCCCATCTATATCGGAATCGGCAATGAATACAGCAGCATCCTGAAGCTCGGCAAAAGTTATATAGAAGCCCTTGAAGTCATAAAGGCTGCCGAAATTACCGGAAACCAGGAAAATATCCCGTACGAATACAGTAAGCTCGGGATTTACCGCTATCTTGAAAGCATCGAAGAAAAAAACGCCTCACTGGAATATGTAAACGATGATTTAGCGTTATTAAAAGCCAAAGACAGAGAAAGCAGCACCGAACTGCTGAAAACGTTAGAAATCTATCTCCTCAATAACTGCAAAACAAAACCAGCCGCAGAACAGCTTTTTATTCATCAAAACACATTGAACTACCGCATCAAACAGATTCTTGACATGACATCAATTAATTTAAACGACTTCAGGACAAGGTGCCAGCTGTATCTCGATATCATGCTGATGAAAAAGAGATAAAAAAGAAACCAGTCGCCGTACTGGTTTCAGTTTTAATACCTTCCCGCTTATCAATCTCAGAACCTCACTTCTGAATCACTCCTTTCCCGCAAGATGAGAAATGAATAAACACTGCTCCTCAATATGTGTTATACTTTCATTGATATTGATTCTCAATTAAAAAAGTATGAAGTATAGATATAACGGGAGGCACAACGATGGCGGAAAATCATGAGGTGTACGACGTCACGATTATAGGCGGAGGCCCGATCGGCCTGTTTGCGGCTTTTTATTGCGGGATGCGGGAGCTGAAAACGAAAGTGATCGAGTTTTTACCGCGGCTCGGGGGAAAGGTGTCTATGTTTTTTCCTGAAAAAATCATCCGTGATATCGGCGGAATACCCGGGATTGCCGGGGAACAGCTGATTAAGCAGCTGAAGGAGCAGGCGGCGACATTTGAGCCGGATATCGTGTTGAATCAGCGGGTGGCCGGATTTGAACGGCTGGAAGACGGAACCATTGTGCTGGAAAGTTCCGAAGGGGAAAAGCACTATACGCGCACGGTGATTTTGGCCGTCGGCATGGGGACGCTTGAGGTCAATGAACTTGACAGCGCGGATGCGAGCCGTTATTCAGGAAAGAACCTTCATTATAAGGTGGAGAAGCTTGATGCGTTTCGAGATAAGCATGTCGTGATTTCCGGAGGGGGAGATACCGCGGTTGACTGGGCGAATGAGCTGGAACCGATTGCGGCGTCTGTTACCGTCTTGCACCGCCGTGAGGAGTTTGGCGGTTTGGAAAGCAGCGTGGCGAAAATGAAGCGGTCTTCCGTGCGGGTGCTTGCGCCGTATCGTCTGAAGCATCTCAACGGCACCGGGGAACGGATCGAGAGCGTCACCGTTTGCCAAACTGAGTCCGGACTTTCTGAAGTCATCAAGCTTGATGAGCTCATTATCAACCACGGGTTTAAAATTGATCTCGGTCCGATGAAGGACTGGGGGCTTGAGATAGAAGAAGGCAGGATTAAAGCTGACAGGCATATGCGCACGAATCTTCCGGGCGTGTTTGTCGCCGGTGACGCCGCCCATTATGAAAGCAAGCTCAGACTGATTGCCGGCGGTTTCACGGAGGGGCCGACCGCAGTGAACAGCGCCAAAGCCTATTTGGACCCGCAGGCGGATCAGATGGCGATGTATTCGACTCATCATAAAAAATTGGTGACACAATAAAAAAGGGCTGCCCCCCGATGCTGGGTCCGGGGGTCAGAAAAGCATTCCGGCGTATCAGCTGTGAACGAGCATGTCTTTCATTTCATTTCGTATAAACGCAAATAACTGTTCCTGATTTTTCACGGCGGTAAACCCGCAGCCGGCGGGGAGGTCTTCGCCCATGCAGATGACGGGAGGGCGGTTTCCTCTCGGGTTCGGTGATATGCCGATTTGTTTTCCGGCGCTGATCAAATGCTGAGCGGATTCTTTGCCCGTACAGATAATCATTTGCAGAGGTGACTCACTGATCGTGCGTTCGATCATGGAAGTGAATCGCTCATCCGCGATATGTTCATGGGTGATATAAAACGGGCATGATTTTGAGTCTGGCAAGTTTTCTGCTGCTTGACGGCTCCCTACAATGAGAGAATGCGGAGAATCATTTTGCCATTCGGATAGGAGAAAGCCCCGTTTTGTCAGTTCCGTCTTTGCGGCTTCGGTCGCTGCATTCAGGCATGCGGTCACCCGGCGGATGTCGATCTGCTTGAAAGCCAGTGTGTCAAAGAATTCGCATACCGCAAGGCGTGATGTGAAAAATAGTTGTTCAAAGGTGCTGATCTGTTTCAGGATGTTTTCGTTTGCGGGCATTTTTTTAACGATCCGCTTCGGCCATTCAATAACATCGGCGCCATACTCGCGCAGCTTGTCTGTCAATGTATGTTCATCATCCCCATGAGTGACCACCATGATATGCCGTCCGATGAACGGTTTGCTTTCAAACCAGCTGTGTGTTTGAAAATTGACAATATCACCGATGACGATAATGGCAGGGTTGGTGATGTTTTGGCTTTGAACTTTTTCATGGATATCCTGAAGCGTTCCTTTAACGCTCCGCTGCCGTCCCCACGTCCCCCATTGAATGACGAGTACGGGAACGGAAGGGGATTTTCCGTACTCCATAAGCTTCCTGCATATAAATGACAGATTTTTAACGCCCATGTAAAACACAAGCGTTTGAACGCTTCGGGCAAGCCCTTCCCAGTCGAGATTCGGCCTGCCGTGCAATGATGTATCATGAGCGGTGATCATCGCGAAGGACGAAGCGAAATCACGATGGGTGACGGGGACTCCCGCATACAGCGGCGCTGCAATTCCCGAGGTGATGCCGGGCACCATTTCGTAGCGGATGCCATGCTGATGAAGCGCCTCTGCCTCTTCGCCGACCCTGCCGAACACACTTGGATCTCCGCCTTTCAAGCGGACGACGGTGTAGCCCTCCGCCGCTTTTTCAATCAGCAGGGCATTTATCTCAGACTGTTTCATAAAATGGCGGTCGGGCAGCTTTCCGCAATAAATGAACCGGCAGTCCGGTGAGGCGTATTCTAGAAACTTTGGGTTTGCGAGCCGGTCATACAAAATGATATCCGCTTTCTCCAGAGCCTGTTTTCCTTTTACGGTGATCAGCCCCGGGTCTCCTGGTCCGGCACCGACAAAGTATACGATTCCGTTTTTCATGATGGCGTCATCCCTTCAGCAATTTAAAAAATGAAGGACCACTTGGAAAAGTGATCCGGTCTTTGATCAATACAGGAGGTATACATTCTCTCCTTCGATCAGTGTTTCGTATGTTTTGACACAGCCATGATCCGGCTCTTGGACTTTTCCGTCTTCTAAGGAAATCTTCCAGTCATGCATCGGACAGAAGACGTATTCTCCGCTGACGATGCCTTCAGCCAGGACGCCCCCTTTATGGGGACAGCGGTTTTCGACGGCGCGGACGCTCCCGTCAGAAAGCTTAAATACGGCAAGCTCTTTATCTTCTATATATACGGTTTTTCCTAACTCCTCGGGTAATTCGTTTACATTGCCTATGCAAACCTTTGTCATATCTTTATTAACCATGTCCGTTCCCCCTTACTGTTTTATGAAGTCGTGACGACATTTTCGAATAGATCTTTAGAAGCTTTTTTATCTTTAAGGAAGTATTGCCACGGATCTTTGTGGACAGAGAGTGTCTCATTCATTCTGTCGTTGAGCTCCTGCCGTTTTTCCGGATCGTTTAATACGGATTGGACATGAGATAAACCGACGCGCTCAAGCCATGCGGATGTCCGCTCCAGATAGTTTGCCGTTTCTCTGTAGTACTGAAGGTAAGCACCCGCGTATTCTAAGACTTCTTCATTCGTTTTTACTTTCATCAGCAAATCACCGGCGCGCAAATGGGTTCCGCCGTTTCCGCCGACATAAAGCTCCCAGCCTCCGTCGATGCCGACAACGCCAAGGTCCTTAATGCCTGATTCCGCACAGTTCCGCGGGCAGGCGGACACGGCCATTTTAACCTTATGAGGCGTATTGAGCCCTTCGAATTTTTTCTCAAGCGCAATACCCAGTGCCATGGAGTCTTGTGTGCCGAAGCGGCAGAATTGTTCGCCTACGCACGTTTTTACCGTGCGGAGTGTTTTTCCGTACGCGTAGCCTGACGGCATATCAAGCTCGGCCCATACTTTCGGCAGATCTTCTTTTTTAACGCCGATGAGATCAATTCGCTGGCCGCCGGTCATTTTAACGAGCGGGATCTCATATTTGTCGACGACATCGGCGATCTTGCGGAGATCTTGAGAGTTGGTTACGCCCCCGTACATCCGGGGAACGACTGAGTATGTTCCGTCTTTTTGAATATTGGCGTGCATCCGTTCGTTCACAAAACGGGATGTTCTGTCATCCTCGTATGTAGCCGGATTAATCATGCCTAAGTAGTAGTTGAGGGCAGGCCGGCATTTGGAGCAGCCTTCCGGCGTTTTCCAGCCGAGCACGTTCATGATTTCTCTTGTATGTGAGAGCCCTTTGGCTTTGATTTCTTCTACGACTTCATCTCTCGACAGTGAGGTGCAGCCGCAAATCGCTTCTTTTTGCGCGGATGAGTCAAATTCTGAGCCCAGTGTATATTGAAGAATGTCTTCTACGAGCGGTTTACAGCCTCCGCAGGAACGGGATGCCCCGGTGCATGCTTTGATTTCGTCCGTTGATGTGCAGCCTTTTTCCTGAATGGCTTGAATAATCGCACCTTTTGAAACGCCGTTGCAGCCGCAGATGATTTCATCGTCGCTCATCGCCGCGGTCATGCTTGCGCCTGCTTCCTGATCAAGAGGCTGTAAGATTGATATTTTGGAGGTTTCAGAGATATCTGCTTCTTTTTGAATCATAGAAAACAGGCGGTTGCCTTCGCTGCTGTCTCCGAACAAAACAGCGCCGACAATTTGATTGCCCCTCAGGACGATTTTTTTATAAATGCCGTCCTGTTCATCGAACACTTTTATTGCCTTTTTGTCCTCTGATTCATCAAAGTCGCCGGCAGAGAAGACCTCGACGCCTGATACCTTTAATTGAGTGGAGAGAACGGAGCCTTCGTACGGTTTTGTTTCAATGCCGCAAATATGTTTGGCAAGCACTTTTGCCTGTTCATAGAGCGGCGCCACAAGACCGTATGCGATTCCGCGGTGCTCGGCACATTCACCGACCGCGTAAATGTGCGGAATTTCAGTCTGCATATAATCGTTGACAATGATTCCGCGGTTTACCGGGATGCCGCTTTCTGTGCCAAGCTGTGTATTCGGGCGGATGCCGACCGCCATGACGACCAGATCAGCTTCGATGCTTGTGCCGTCTTTAAAGCGTACGCCTTCGACACGGTCAGTACCGAGAATTTCTTCGGTTTGTTTTTCAAGGAAAAAGGTCATGCCTTGTTTTTCTAACTCGTTTTGCAGCAGGCGTCCCGCCGCTGCGTCAAGCTGGCGCTCCATCAGGAATGGGGCGAGGTGGATGACAGACACGTCCATGCCGAGATTCAGCAGTCCGCGCGCGGCTTCCAAACCCAGCAGTCCGCCGCCGATGACGGCTGCTTTTTTATATTGTTTTGACGCGGCGAGCATCGTGTCGGTATCTTTTATGTCCCGGAATGCCGTGACGCCTTGTTTGTCTGCGCCCGGAATCGGAAGGATAAAAGGGACAGAGCCTGTCGCCAGAATGAGTTCATCGTAAGGCTGGATTCTGTCTGCATCGGTGATGACGGTTTGGTTTTCCGTGTCGACTTTGATGACTGTTTCACCGGTATACAGCTGAATGTTGTTTTCTTTGTACCAGTTCCAATCGTTTAACGTAATGTCTTGAATGTCGGTATCGCCTTGCAGCACTTTTGACAGAAGGATTCGGTTATAGTTGGGATGAGGTTCGGCCCCGAATATTGTAATCTCAAATTCGTCTTTTGAAACACGCAGTATTTCTTCAATCGCTCTTACCCCGGCCATTCCATTTCCAACAAGGACTAGCTGTTTTTTTCCCATCAGATGATCCGCTCCTTATCTTTGTTTTTTTCAGCGTAGCACAGCAAAAACAAATATTTAAGATGCATGTTATGAAATGTAACAAAAAATACGAAAAAATCTAAAAATTTTATGAAAATTAGATAGGGCTGATTCGTACCGCACACATCTTAAAACCGGGCATTTTACAGTCCGGATCCAAGGCTTCACCAATTAAATCGTTGACGTTTTGCGTGTCAGACCAATGGATGGGGACAAACAACGTGTGATGTGTCTGACTTTTACTTGATTTTAAACGGAGAATACATCAAAATAAATAGTAACGATTACGATTTAAAACTATGTACATCATGATGAAAATAAGGCAGTTGCGAGATATAAATCGTAATCATTCTATTTTGTCAGGGGGCTATTGATATGAAAAAAATTCCGGTTACAGTATTGAACGGCTATCTTGGTGCCGGAAAGACGACCGTTTTGAATCATATTTTACAAAACCGCAACGGTTTAAAAATTGCCGTCATCGTCAATGACATGAGCGAAGTAAATATAGACGCGGGCTTGGTGAAGCAGGGAGGCGGTTTGTCAAGGACGGATGAGAAACTTGTAGAATTATCCAACGGCTGTATCTGCTGCACGCTGCGTGAAGATTTATTAGTCGAAGTTGAGAAACTCGCGAAAGACGGCAGGTTTGATTATATTGTCATTGAATCAACAGGGATCAGCGAACCGATTCCAGTTGCCCAGACATTTTCTTATATAGATGAAGAAATGGGCATTGATCTGACAACATTCTGCAGGCTGGACACAATGGTGACCGTGGTGGATGCAAACCGCTTCTGGCATGATTTCCAGTCCGGTGACAGCCTTCTTGACCGGAAGGAAGCGGCGGGAGAAGAGGATGAACGGGAGATTGCCGATTTATTAATTGACCAAATCGAGTTTTGTGATGTGCTCATTTTAAATAAATGCGACATGGTGGGCGAAAAAGAGCTTGAACAGCTGGAAACGGTTCTTCGCGCATTACAGCCCCGTGCCAGACTGATCCGGTCCGTTCGCGGAGAAGTGCCCGCCGAATGCATATTGAATACCGGTTTATTTGAGTTTGAGGAAGCGAGTTCATCAGCAGGATGGATAAAGGAACTGACGGTAGGTCATGAAGCGCACACTCCGGAAACGGAAGAGTACAGCATCACTTCGTTTGTGTACTCGCGGCGTCTGCCGTTTCATACCGTTCGTTTTGACAGCTGGCTGCATCAATCAATGCCTGACAACATTGTGCGCGCAAAAGGAATTGTTTGGTGCGCAACCCGCAACAGCCTTGCGCTGCTGATGTCTCAGGCGGGTCCGGCGGTTTCGGTTGAGCCTGTTTCTTATTGGGTGGCGGCAATGCCGAAACTTGAGCAGGAGCAGATCAAAAAGCAGGAACCGGAGATTCTGGAAGATTGGGACGACCAATTCGGAGATCGTCATACGAACTTGGTGTTTATCGGAACAGATTTAGATGAAGCCGCCATTACAAAGGAATTGGATCAGTGCCTGCTCACGCCGTCTGAGTTCGATTCCGACTGGTCGCAGCTTGAAGATCCTTTTCAATGGGATATTCAGCGGGCCGAATAACATACCGGCCAAGTTTAGAAGCAGGTGAAAAGGGAAGGAGTGATGAAAAAGGAGCTGACCAAGTGTGAAAGCATTGACATACCAAGGAAAAGAACATATGGAGGTGAAAGAAGTCCCGGCACCCGCCATTCAAGATGAGAGAGATGTCATCGTTCGAATCACCGCAACCGGGATATGCGGTTCAGACCTTCATTTATATAAAAACGGAATACCCGCCGATCCGGGTTATATTGTCGGGCATGAGCCGATGGGGATCGTTGAAGAAACGGGCAGTCAAGTCAAAAAGCTGAAAAAAGGCGACCGGGTCGTGATTCCTTTTAACATCGGCTGCGGAGAATGTCATTACTGCAAGCACCAGATGGAAAGCCAGTGTGATGAATCAAATCCAAATCCTCATACAGATGCCGGCGGTTTATTCGGTTTTTCGGAGTTTAACGGTAATTATCCCGGCGGGCAGGCTGAATATTTACGTGTTCCTTTTGCTGATTTCTCTTCTTTTCTGGTTCCGGCAGACAGTGAGCTTGAAGATGAGCAGGTGCTGCTTCTGTCAGATGTCATGCCGACCGCCTTTTGGAGCGTTCAGCACAGCGGAGTGAAAAAAGGAGATACAGTCGTTATTTTGGGATCAGGTCCGATCGGCTTAATGGCGCAAAAATTCGCGTGGAAAAAAGGAGCTAAACGGGTTATCGCAGTTGATCAAGTCCCGCATCGCCTTGAACATGCGAGACGCATAAACGGAGCAGAGACCTTCAATTTTTCAGAACATGATGAGATCGGGAAACTGCTGCATGAACAAACGTCAGGGGGCGCGGATGTAGTGATTGATTGTGTCGGAATGGACGGCACGCTGCTTTCAAAAGAAAAAGCAGAGCAAAAACCGAATCAGTTCGGAACGATCAGCCCGATTCTTATAGCATCAGAAGCCGTTAAGAAGTTTGGAACCGTGCAGCTCACGGGCGCATACATTTCTGAAGCGGACGGCTTTCCGCTCGGTGATTTTTTTACACGCAACGTTTCTTTAAAAATGGGCCAGGCACCCGTTATTCATCTGATGCCGATGCTGTATCAAATGATTGAACAAAATGAAATTGATCCGACGGATATCATTACACACAAAATGAGTCTTGCGGAAGCTCCTGCTGCATATGATATATTTGATAAAAAAGAAGATGGCAACATTAAAGTGATTTTGAAGCCATAGCGAGGGGAAACATGATGAATATTTACAGACCGGCGGGATTTTGGATCAGATTGGGAGCCGTTGTACTCGACTATTTAATTACTTCAGTGCCTTTGGCGATTATTTTTATGCTGGCAACAGGAAAAGACCCGAATGAGAGCGCAATGATCAGCATCATTTTGACTCTTTATGGAATTTTGCTCCCTGTATACTGGAACGGCTATGTTATCGGCAAAAAGATCTGCGGTATCCGCATCGTCAAAAAAGACGGAACCCAGGCAGGCTTTCTTACTATGATTTTGAGAGTGCTTGTGGGCGGCCTGATATATGGCGTGACGTTTGGAATCGGTGTGATCGTGAGCGCATTCATGGTCGGAATGAGAGAAGACAAACGGTCAATCCACGATTTTGTAGCGGGAACGTATGTCACATACGCACTGCCGGACGAATCGATTGAAAAGAGCGAATAATTTCGCTCTTTTTTTTGCATAAAAAATGGATGAGGAAGCAACATATAACAAACGTTAAAGGAGGAAAGAGTCATGAAAAAAGCTGCATTGTCTTTAGCTGCGTTTTTCATTACAGCAATGGTTTTCACAATGCCGGCACACGCCGAAACAAAAATGCCTTCAACAATGTCACTCACGGAACAGCAGAAAAAAGAAATTGAATCACTTGAAAAAGAAGTGCTCGAAAAACGCAAACATGTCATATCCAAATATGTTGAGTACGGGGTCCTGCCGAAAGAAAAAGCAGAACATATTAAACAGCATATGGACAGGCGCTTTAATATGATGAAACAAAATGGCTTTGTCCCGAAGCCTCCGCCTCATAAATTGGAAAAGCGGCATCATCATTCTTAAGCATCCGGCAAGCCGGATGCTTTTTTGTTTTTATCGGGATTGCTCTGAAATGCGTTTCAAAACGTATGATATCAATATCATACGCATCAGGAGGATGAAACACATGATACATAAAAAACAGGGTCTGTTCCCTGATACATTTCTATGGGGGTCAGCTTCGGCTGCCTATCAGGTTGAAGGAGCTTGGAATAAGACGGTAAAGGACCTTCAGTATGGGTGAACTGTGCAGAGAGGCTATTAGTGACGGAGTTCATCTCATCGGCTGCTGCAGCTGGTCATTCACGGATCTGTTTAAGCTGGCTGAACGGCTATCAAAAACGCTACGGTTTTGTGTATATCAATCGAGATGAAGAAGATGAAAAAGACTTGAAACGGATCAGGAAAACAGTTTTTATTGGTACCAGAATGTAATTGAAACAAACGGTAAAAGTTTATAAAAGTTCCCTGAGAGAAATATGATTCTCTCAGGGATTTCTTTTACATTGCGTCTGCATCAATAATATACGTATCCGCATGAAGATCGGATATTTCGGCAGGCACTGAATAACAGGTAAGGCTGTATCGGCCTTTCGGAATATTAAAGAAAAGCCGCTTTGACATCACGCTTTCAATCTCAATTCCATCTTTTACAACCTCAAAGGGAACAGTCGCTTTTTTCTCATAGGATAGTACCGGTTCACTTGTGTTAAGCCTGAAGACGATAAATGCCCTCGTATTTCTCCTTGCTTCGAATGAAACAGCTCCGTCAGCTTCCGCATATCCTTTTTCAATGGCTTCATCGGTCCAATCGATAACAGGCGGTTCTGAATCTTTTTGGAAGATTGTAAATTGATGATACGAAATGGCCAGTTCTTGCGGTTTCCATGATTTATTCAATACGCTGTTCCTCCTGTTTTTTTACTTGATTTTAAATAATACTCTCGTTCCGTCGGGATCATTGGTAAGCTGGTGTCCGACCCAAGAGCCGGCTCCGCGGTTGTCTGCCGGAGAAATATATTCTACGGAGGCATTGTTTCCGCCCTGTTTACAAACCGCCATCGGCCATTCATCCCTATCGTATCCCGTTTTGACAGGCACATGTTTAAGAGATTGCTCACGCCGCTTATGTACTCCGTCTCTGTCAATGGTGCATATGCTGGAATGACCTTCTTTTATCGCGTCCTTAATATGCTTTGCTGTTTCCGGATATCGATCGGACGGAAATAGGATTACTTTGTCGTAATCACTCTTCTGAACGGTCTGCTCGTTATCTGAGAAAAGATCACCCTTGATCAGGGCCGCGACTGCTCCGGCAATGATGATAAGAACAAGCAGCAGTGCTTTTAATGTTTTCAAGAGTATCAATCACCTCCAGTTTTAAATTGCTGTAAAGCTGGTCCAAGAATAAAGCAGAATCGGCCGGCTGTAAAGCTGTTAAAATATATTTCTCAGCCGCAATTCAGCTGAATATCTGTAAAACCATCCGCACAAATCAATTTTATTCATTAAATATCCGATCAGAAAGTGTTTTTTGCCGTTTCCCTATTCAGAAATGAACGGTTGCGGCCGTATCGTCAATTGACTTATTATAGCGATAAGCTCACCGGCAGGATATCTTCGTCTGCGAGTGTCCGACCCGAAAACCTTGGCCTGCATGACCGTGCGCAACAAGACGATAAAAAGACGGCCATCTGATAAGAAGGCCGTCAGCAAATCATTCCAGATTTGCATGCTTTGTAAACATGTCTGCTGAATTCAGTTCTTTTTTCTCCATGATTTTTAGAATAACCGCATCGTAAAACAGCAGAAGAGTTTGTTCGAATAAAGAACCCATCGGCTGAATCGTCTTTCTGTCTCCGCCGGTCTCTTCCTTAGGAGAGCCGGGAATCGTTATCGTAAGATCCGCAAGTTTGCCGAGACTTGAATCGGGGTTAATCGTTAATGCAGTGATGATGCCGTTAAGGCTTTTGGCTTTTTCAGCTGTATGAAGCAGACTTTTTGTTTCGCCTGAGCCTGAGCCGATGATGACGAGACCGCCTTCTTGGAGGGGAGGGGTAAGCGTCTCACCGACGATGTAAGCGTTCAGGCCGATGTGCATCATCCTCATGGCGAACGCTTTAGCCATAAAGCCGGAACGCCCCGCTCCGGACGTGAAGATTTGATCTGCCGATAAAATCTCATCTGCAAGCTTGTCAGCTTCACTGTCGGCTATTAATGCTGCGGTGCGGGATATTTCATTGAGTATTTCATGTAAGTATTCAGTCGTTTTCATGATCCTTGTGAAATCAGCTGTTTCATTTTAGCAGCAGCATCCGCTTTATTGTCAGCTCCCGTAATGCCTCCGCCGACAATGATTAAATCTGGGTTTTGTTTGATGGCTTCAGGAAGCGTATCAAGTTTAATGCCTCCGGCAATTGCGGTTTTAGCGCTCTTGACCGCTTTTTTAATCGCCGTCAGTTCCTCGAATGAATTCTTTCCTTCTGCTTGAAGATCATAACCTGTGTGAACACAAATATAATCAACACCGAGTTGGTCAATTTCTTTTGCCCGTGTTTCAAGGTTTTTTACGTTAATCATGTCGACGAGAATTTTTTTCTGCTGTTTTTTTGCTTCGGCAACCGCCCCTTTGATCGTTGAGTCGTCTGTCGCTCCTAAAACGGTGATGATGTCGGCGCCCGCTTCTGCCGCTTTCATGATCTCGTAGCCGCCTGCATCCATGATTTTAAGATCGGCAAGCACTTTCAGGTGAGGAAAGGCTGATTTCATTTCCTGTACGGCTTTCAGGCCTTCATTAATGACAACGGGAGTGCCGATTTCTACAACATCTATATATTGTTCGACCTCTTTCACAAGTTCAATTGCTTCCGGGATATTCACTAAGTCTAATGCCAGCTGTAATTCCACTTTATATCCACTCCTCTTTTTCATGTATTTACATTCTATAGAGTGCCCCGCATGTTGAGAAGTACGCACTTTGAAGTCTAATAGTTACTTTGAGGATACTGTCCCCGCAGGCAATGCGCTTTGTTTCAGCAAAACTGCGTGGTAGTATAAACTGATGAAAGTTGTGTAAAAAAGTAAGCGTGTATGAATAGATGATGAACGTACAAAAAGTAAGAGGAAGGAGAATGGCCCGTGAGCCGAATGGATGAGAAAACGTTTAATTGCGAAAAGGAATTGACGCTTGCCGTGATAGGCGGGAAGTGGAAAATGCTGATTATGTGGCACCTGGGAAAAGAAGGAACAAAGCGGTTTAATGAGCTGAAAGCTTTAATTCCGGATATTACGCACAAAATTCTTGTGAATCAGCTCAGGGAGCTGGAGCAGGATCTGATCGTTCACAGGGAAGTTTACCCTGTCGTCCCTCCGAAAGTGGAGTACTCATTAACGGAGCAAGGAGAGACCCTTATGCCGATTTTGGACGCCATGTATAAGTGGGGAAAAGAATATATGGAATTAATCAACATTGATAAAACTGCAATAAAGGAATCTTTTTGAAGCGCTCTATGTAAAATAGAGTGCTTTTTTTGCGGTTTAATGAAATCATATTGCGAACGATTAAATCTCCTGTTTCGGTTCTTGCGCTGTTTTTTCCCCATCAGCTCATATATGAAAACTATTTTCATTCTGCCATAACTGGATATTCGAGAGATTTATACTATAGTTTAAAGATTTTTAATTTTACATAAATAATATTTTTAAAAATAAATTGCGGGATGCCGCAAAATACCCTCTGGAATTGTCGGAATTTTTTTCGGTGTGCCGAATGAAACTTTTCACCCATTTTTCGGTGATAAAAACAATAATTTCATATAAAGTGAACGTAAGTAGATATATAGTAATTCATGAAGAAATAGGTAAACCCTGTTGCTTACAAACATTGGATTCTTGTCTTGATTTCTCATAAATTTGAGCCGCATTTCGGACTGTGCGGGTGAGTGGATTGCGGATTTCGGCGGTGATTGAATCGGGATCGTTTTGGAGGTAAGTGGTTCTTTTGGCTTGATAATGAGTTAGGGACATTGAGGGAGGCTGTTTCTAAGGGAGAATTGACAATTTTATCTTAAAAAGGGGAGGCGCACACATATGGAAATAACTTTTTATCCTTTAACAAATGCTCAAAAACGTATCTGGTATACAGAAAAATTCTATCCGAACACAAGTATTTCAAATCTTGCCGGGTTCGGGAAACTCATTTCTGACGACGGCGTACAGGCTCATTACGTTGAGAAAGCGATACAGGAATTCGTCCGGCGGTATGAGTCGATGAGAATCCGTCTGCGGCTTGATGATGAGGGGGAGCCCGTTCAATATGTGAGCGATTACCGTCCGCTGACTATCGAACATACAGACATCAGGCAAGCCGGCTGCTCTGCGGAAGAGCTGTCAAAATGGGGACGTGACGAGGCAAGCAAGCCTCTGGCATTATATGATCAGGATTTATTCCGTTTTTCCGTGTATACCATCAGCGAAAATGAGGTCTGGTTTTACGTTAATGTGCATCACATTATTTCAGACGGGATTTCCATGACGATTCTGGGCAATGCGATTACTGATATTTATTTGGAGCTTTCGGGCGGAGCAAGTATGGAACAGACGGAGATTCCTTCCTTTATCGAGCATGTGCTGACTGAGCAGGAATATGTGCAGTCGAAGCGGTTTAAAAAGGATCGGGATTTTTGGAACGGGCAGTTCGAGACCGTGCCGGAGCTTGTGTCCCTGAAACGGAGCCAGGCAGATGCGGGTCTTGATGCGAAACGGTTTTCTCAAGAAATTCCTCACGACTTATATGGCCGCATTCATTCATTCTGCGAGGAGCATAAAGTCAGCGTACTATCTCTGTTCCAATCAGCTTTGATCTCTTATCTCTACAAAGTGACCGGCCGGGATGACGTTGTTACGGGTACGTTTATGGGAAACCGGACAAATGCGAAAGAAAAGCAGATGCTCGGGATGTTCGTATCTACGGTTCCTGTGCGGACAAGCGTTGACGGAGGACAGTCGTTCTTGGAATTCGTTAAAGGCCGGATGAAGGATCTGATGAAAATTCTCCGCCACCAAAAGTATCCGTATAACCTGCTTGTCAATGATTTGCGCGCTTCGAAAAGTTCGCTGAGCAGATTGTTTACGGTGGCTCTGGAGTACCAGGTGATGCAGTGGCAGAAAAAAGAGAATCTGTCCTTCCTGACAGACCCTATTTTCAGCGGAAGCGGTACAAATGATATTTCGATTCATGTGAAGGAACGATGGGACACTGGGAAATTGACGATTGATTTTGACTATCGCAGCGACATATTCAAGGGAGAGGAGATTGTATCTGTTTCTGAACGTTTGATCACGCTGATTGAAGATGCGATTTCATCTCCTGATCGCATAATTGATGAGCTTACTCTTCTTTCTGAATCCGAGAAAGAGCGGCTGTTGACACGGGCCTCAGGCAATCCGGTGAATTACCGCGGGGAGATGACGATACCGGGGCTGTTTGAAGAGAAAGTGAAGTCACTGTCTGACAAACCGGCGGTGGTGTATGAAGGCCGAACATTGTCCTATCGCACATTGCATGAACAGTCAGGCCGAATTGCCGGACGTCTTCTTAATGCCGGGATATCAGCCGATTCTCCTGTCGCGGTGCTGCTTGGCCGTTCTGAGCGTGTTATTGCGGCAATATTGGGAATTTTGAAAGCGGGCGGCGCCTATGTGCCGATAGATCCTGACTTTCCGGCGGATCGGATTCAGTACATTTTGGAGGACAGCGGAGCGAAGGCTGTTCTGACAGAGGCCGGAATACAGGCGCCTGCAGCGGATGCCGAACGGATTGATTTTGACGAGGCTGTTCAGTTTGAAACGGCTGCGGACGGTGTCAGTACACAATCAGACCGGCTGGCTTACATCATCTACACGTCAGGTACAACGGGGCGGCCGAAAGGCGTGATGATTGAGCACCGGCAAGTTCATCATCTGGTGCAATCACTGCAGCAGGAGATTTATCAATGCGGTGAGCAGACATTAAGAATGGCGCTTTTGGCTCCGTTTCATTTTGATGCGTCCGTCAAACAGATTTTTGCCTCGCTTCTTTTGGGACAGACGCTTTATATCGTGCCGAAAACGACTGTAACGAATGGCTCGGCACTGCTGGACTATTATCGTCAAAACCGGATTGAAGCCACTGACGGAACCCCTGCGCATCTGCAGATGATGGTTGCGGCGGGAGATGTCAGCGGAATTGAATTGCGCCACATGCTCATTGGGGGAGAGGGCCTGTCCGCCGCTGTTGCTGAACAGCTGATGAACCTCTTTCATCAATCGGGCAGGGCGCCGCGTCTGACGAATGTCTACGGGCCGACAGAAACGTGCGTAGATGCGTCCGTGCATCAGGTGTCAGCCGATAACGGAATGAATCAACAGGCGGCGTACGTTCCGATCGGAAAACCGCTCGGCAACGCCCGTCTGTATATATTGGATAAGCACCAGAGGCTTCAGCCCGACGGGACGGCCGGTGAGCTGTATATCGCGGGTGACGGTGTAGGCCGCGGCTATTTAAATCTTCCGGATTTGACCGCAGAGAAGTTTTTGCAAGATCCGTTTAACGGAAGCGGCCGCATGTACCGCACGGGTGATATGGCGCGCTGGCTGCCGGACGGGACGATCGAATATATCGGCCGTGAAGATGATCAGGTGAAAGTCCGCGGCTACCGTATTGAGCTGGGAGAAATTGAAACGGTGCTCAGAAAAGCTCCGGGGGCGGCGCAGGCCGTCGTGCTGGCACGGCCGGATCAGCAGGGCAGCTTAGATGTTTGCGCATATATCGTTCAGGAAAAAGGAACCGAGTTTCACCCTGCCGAGTACAGGGAGTATGTGTCCAAGCACCTTCCTGATTACATGGTGCCCGCTTACTTTACAAAAACGGACGAAATTCCGCTCACGCCGAGCGGGAAGGCGGACCGCAAAAAGCTGTTTGCGCTTGATGTGCAGGCTGTCAGCTCATCCGAATATGCCGCGCCGAGAAACGAAACGGAGGAAACGCTCACCGTCATCTGGCAGGAAGTCCTCGGAATGGACAAGGCGGGTATTTATGATCATTTCTTCGAGTCAGGCGGTCATTCATTAAAGGCAATGACGCTTCTGACGAAAATTCATAAGCAAATGGGCGTTGAAATTCCGCTGCAATACTTGTTTGAGCATCCGACGATTGCGGCGCTTGCCGATTATGCGGAAAACCGAAACGAAGGACCGGCATTCAGGGCGATTGAGCCGGCTGAGAAGCAGGCGAGCTATCCGCTTTCGCTCGCTCAGCAGCGGACTTATATCGCGAGCCAATTTGAAGATGCGGGAGTCGGATATAACATGCCGGCTGCGGCCGTGATTGAGGGCGCTTTAGACCTTGAAAAGCTCGAGCGTGCATTTTCTGCCTTAATCAGCAGGCATGAAGCGCTCAGAACATCGTTTCAATCGGAGGACGGCACGCCGAGACAGGTGGTTCACGAACATGTTCCGTTTCATATTGAAATGATCGAAGCGCGCGGAAGAACGAATGAACAGGTCATGAAGGACTTTGTGCGCCGTTTTGATTTATCTGAGGCGCCGCTGTTCAGAATCGGCCTGCAAACGCTAGGTCACAATCGCCATATGCTGCTGTTTGATATGCATCACCTGATTTCTGACGGGGTGTCTATTTCCATCATGCTGAAGGAACTGGCTGACATCTACGGCGGAAATCAGCTGCCTGAATTGCGCATTCAATATAAAGATTATGCCGTATGGCAGGCGGAACGGGCGAAAGAAGGCTACAAGAAGGAGCGGGCGTACTGGAAAGAAGTCTTCAGCGGCGAACTGCCGGTGCTTCAGCTGCTCCCTGATTATCCGCGGCCGCAAGTGCAAAGCTTTGAAGGTGACCGCGTGTCCGCCAAGCTGCCGAAAATGCTGCGGGAACGGCTGCAGAAGCTTGCCGAGAAAAACGGAGCCACCCTTTACATGGTGCTGTTATCGGCATACTATACGCTGCTTTCTAAGTATTCGGGACAGGAAGACATCATCGTGGGAACACCGTCAGCGGGAAGAAATCACTCTGATACCGAGGGGCTTATCGGGATGTTTGTCAACACGCTTGCGCTGCGAAGCTCCGTGAAGCAGGATCAGACATTTGCCGGCTTGTTAGGTCATGTGCGCAAACAGGTGCTGGACGCGTTTTCCCATCAGGATTATCCGTTTGAGTGGCTGACCGAGGAGCTGAACGTGCCCCGGGACATGAGCAGGCATCCGATATTTGACACGATGTTCAGTCTGCAAAATGCTTCGGACGGAATTCCGGAGATCGGCAACCTGACGCTGTCTCTTCATGAAACCAACTTCAATATCGCTAAATTCGATCTGACAATGCAGGCCCGGGAAACAGCGGAAGGCATTGCGCTCGATTTGGATTATTGCACGAAGCTGTTTAAGCGCTCAACTGCGGATCGCATGCTTGCGCACTATGTCCGTCTGCTGGAGAACGCGGCAGCTCATCCGGATGCGAAAATCAGCGAATATGATCTGCTTTCTGAACGGGAGGCTTTGAACCAATTACAGCGGTTCAATCCGGAGCGCACGGCATACCCGAAAGAGCAAACGATCGTGCAGATCTTTGAAGAACAGGCCCGAAAGAACCCTGACCGGACAGCTCTTCAGTTCGAAGGGGATACTCTGTCGTATCAGCAGCTGAATGAACGCGCCAACAGGCTTGCGCGGCATATTCTTTCGGTCGGAGGCGGCGGGGAAACCGCGGCTGTTTTATGTGAACGGTCAATGGACATGATTGTTTCCATTATGGCTGTGTTAAAAGCGGGGTCCGCCTATGTGCCGATTGATCCTGAGCATCCGGTTCAGCGGATTCAGCATTTCTTCCGCGACAGCGGGGCGAATGTGCTCCTGACTCAGCAAAGCCTCAAGCCGCTTGCGGAAAAGGCCGGTTTTCAAGGCGTCATTGTGCTTGCTGATGATGAGGCGAGCTATGAAAAGGACTCTCGCAATCCAGCATTGCCGTTTGATTCCAAAACGATTGCCAACCTCACGTATACATCAGGCACGACGGGAACGCCGAAAGGAAACATCGTCACACATGCCAACATTTTGCGGACGGTAAAAAACACGAACTATTTGACCGTTTCTGAAGAGGACACAGTGCTCGGTCTGTCAAACTACGTCTTTGACGCTTTTATGTTTGATATGTTCGGTTCGCTGTTAAACGGTGCAAAGCTTGTGATCGTCCCGAAAGATACGGTGCTGGACATGTCGCGCCTGTCCCGTGTGATCAAACGGGAGAACGTCAGCATTCTGATGATTACGACGGCTCTGTTCCACCTGCTTGTTGATATGGAGCCGTCCTGTCTGACGACGCTTCGGAAAATCATGTTCGGGGGCGAAAGAGCGTCTGTAGAACATGTCAAAAAGGCGCTGGCGGCAGTCGGAAAAGGAAGACTGCTTCATATGTACGGTCCGTCGGAAAGCACGGTGTTTGCGACATACCATCCGGTGGATGTCATTGAAGAGGATACGCTCTCCGTTCCGATCGGTAAACCGGTCAGCAATACGGAAGTCTTTATTATGAACTCAGCCGGACGCATTCAGCCGGCGGGTATCGCGGGAGAGCTGTGCGTCAGCGGGGAAGGTCTCGTAGAAGGCTACTACAACCGTCCTGAACTGACGGAAGAAAAATTTGTAAAGCATCCGTTTAAGGAAGGTGAACGGATGTATAAAACGGGCGACTTGGCCAGATGGCTTCCGAATGGCGATATCGAGTTTATCGGACGCATCGACCATCAGGTGAAAATCCGCGGTCAGCGGATTGAGCTTGGCGAAATTGAGCATCAGCTTCAAAGCCATGATCAGATTCAGGAATGCATAGTGCTCGCTGTGGATCAGGGCGCGGGTGACAAACTTCTTTGCGCGTATTTTGTCGGCCTCAGGGAAATATCTTCCCGGGAGCTGAGGGAGCATACGGCGAAGGATCTTCCGGCTTATATGATTCCGTCCGTCTTTATTCAATTGGATGAACTGCCTCTTACAGGGAACGGAAAAATCGACAGGCGGGCGCTGCCGATGCCGGATGTGACCGCAGCGAATGCCGTGTCATATACGGCGCCGCGCAATGAAACAGAAAAAAAACTGGCGGATATTTGGGCTGAGGTGCTGCAAATGGAACGGGTCGGCGTCCATGATCAGTTCTTTGAGATCGGGGGCCACTCGTTAGCGGGGATGAAACTGCTGGCCCTTATCCAGAAGACATTCGGCGTGCAGCTTACCTTAAAGGACCTGTTCACTTCTCCGACGGCTGCTGGGCTGGCGCAGCTGATTGAAGGGGCTGAGCGGAAGGCGGCTGAGAGCATCGCACCGGCTGCGGAGCGGGAAACGTATCCGGTTTCTTCACCGCAGAAGCGGATGTTCGTGCTTCAGCAGCTGGAAGGCGCTGAAACAAGCTATAACATGCCGTCTGTGCTCCGTTTAAAAGGAAAGCTTGATGCAGAAAAGCTGAAATCCGTCATGAAACAGCTGACAGAACGCCATGAAGCCTTCAGAACGACATTTGACATAAAGGATGGAGAAACGGTTCAGCGTATATGGGCGGAAGCTTATATCGACATGGAATATTATGAAGCCTCTGAAGAAGATGCTGAACGGATTATTCAGAGCTTTATCCGGCCGTTCCGTCTGGATCAGCTTCCTCTCGTCAGAACGGGGCTGGTCAAGCTGGCTGAACATGACCACCTGCTGCTGTTTGATATGCACCATATCATTTCGGACGGCGCTTCAGTCGGCGTGCTGATAGATGAACTGTCCCGCTTGTATGGCGGCGAAACGCTTGAGCCGCTGCGGATTCATTATAAAGACTATGCGGTATGGCAGCAGAAATTTATTCAATCAGAGCAGTACCGCAAGCAGGAGGAGCATTGGCTTCGGGAGCTTGACGGCGAGCTTCCGGTATTGACGCTGCCGGCTGATTACAGCCGTCCGGCCGTGCAAACCTTTGAAGGAGACAAGCTGGTCTTTTCTCTGACTGAGGAACAGACGTCGGCTCTTCGCAGTCTTGCGAAACAAACGGATTCTACCATGTACATGGTGCTCCTGGCGTCGTACAGCGCCTTTCTCTCAAAACTGAGCGGACAGCATGACATCATTGTCGGCTCGCCGGTTGCGGGACGGTCACATGCGGATCTCGCAAACGTCATCGGTGTTTTTGTGAATACACTCGCGCTTCGTACGTATCCGGAAGCGGACAAAACGTTCACGGACTATCTTAAAGAAGTGAAACAAACCGCTTTACATGCATTTGACGCGCAGGATTATCCGCTTGAAGACCTTCTGCAAAAGGTTGAGGTGCAGCGTGATACGAGCCGAAATCCTCTGTTTGATGCGGTATTCTCAATGCAAAATGCAAATGCTGAAGATCTGGTCATGGAAGGAATTGAGCTGAAGCACCATCCGTTTGACAGAAAAACAGCCAAGTTTGACCTGACGCTGACGGCTGAGGACACAGACGAAGGCTTAACGTTTGTGCTTGAATATAACACCGCGCTGTTTAAACCGGAAACGGCAGAGACGTGGAAGCATTATTGGCTTCAACTGTTAAAAGCCGCAACGGAAAATCCGGCTGCGAAGCTTTCTGAGCTTTCCTTGGTGAATGAAACAGAAAAACAAGCCCTCCTCAATGCATGGAAAGGAAAAACACTCTCTGTGCCGCAGGACAAAACGGTTCACCGTCTCTTTGAAGAAACGGCCGCCCGATACGCGAACCGGCCGGCCGCGGCATATAACGGCGCGAAATGGACGTACGGCGAGCTGAACGCAAGGGCGAACCGGATCGCGCGCATTCTCATGGACTGCGGCGTCACGGCTGACGAACGTGTCGGCATTTTGACGAAACCGTCCTTGGAAATGGCCGCGGGCGTACTCGGCGTCCTGAAAGCGGGCGCGGCATTTGTGCCGATTGACCCCGACTACCCACAAGAGCGGATCAGCTACATTCTGCAGGACAGCGGCGCCAAGCTTCTTCTCACACAGGAAGCGCTGGACGTGCCGGATGGCTACACAGGAGATACGATTCTGCTTGACGGCGGACGCTCCATTCTGAGCCTGCCGCTTGATGAAAACGATGAAGCGAACCCGCAGACGGAAACAACGGCGGATCATCTCGCTTATATGATTTACACGTCAGGAACGACCGGACAGCCGAAGGGTGTCATGGTCGAACACCATGCGCTGGTGAACCTGTGCTTCTGGCATCACGACGCATTCGCCATGACGGCGGATGATAAAAGCGCCAAATACGCGGGCTTTGGTTTTGACGCCTCCATCTGGGAGATGTTCCCGACATGGACCATCGGCGCGGAACTTCACGTCATTGACGAAGCGATCCGGCTGGATATCACCCGCTTAAATCACTATTTCGAGGAGCACGGCGTGACCATCACCTTCCTGCCGACGCAGCTGGCCGAACAATTTATGGAGCTGGAAAATACCTCTCTCCGCATGCTTCTCGTCGGCGGCGACAAGCTGAAGCGGGCGGTGAAACAGCCGTACACGATCGTCAACAACTACGGCCCGACGGAAAACACCGTCGTCGCGACAAGCGGCGTCATCAATCCTGAGGAAGGATCGCTTTCGATCGGACGGGCGATTGCCAATACGAGAGCTTATATTCTCGGCGACGGCGATCAGGTGCAGCCGGAAGGCATTGCCGGTGAATTGTGCGTGGCCGGCCGCGGTCTGGCACGCGGATACCTGAACCGTGAGGAAGAAACGGCGAAGCGGTTTACCGCAGATCCGTTCGTGCCCGGCGAGCGCATGTACCGGACCGGCGACCTCGTCAAATGGAACGCGCAGAGCGGCATCGAATACATCGGCCGTATCGACCAGCAGGTCAAAGTGCGGGGCTACCGGATCGAGCTTTCAGAAATCGAAGTCCGCCTCGCCCAGCTTGCGGACGTTCATGACGCAGCGGTGACGGCGGTGGAAGACAAAGCGGGCAATACCGCGCTTTGCGCCTATGTCGCGCCTCGGCAGGACGATATTGAAGCGCTCAAAGCCGCGCTGAAAGACACGCTTCCGGACTACATGGTGCCGGCGTTCTGGGTGGAGATGGACGAGCTTCCGGTCACCGCAAACGGAAAGATTGACAAAAAAGCCCTGCCGGAACCGGACATTGAAGCGGGAAGCGCCGCTTATAAAGCGCCGGAAACGGAGATGGAGACGCTGCTTTCCGACATTTGGGAGGAAGTGCTCGGTCTTGATCAGATCGGCGTAAGCGATAATTTCTTCACCCTCGGCGGCGACTCGATCAAAGGCATCCAAATGGCGAGCCGCCTGAACCAGCACGGCTACAAGCTGGAAATGAAAGATCTCTTCCAGCACCCGACCATCGAAGAGCTCGTCTCTTATGTGGAGCGGACGGAAGGCAAGCAGGCCGATCAGGGACCTGTCGAAGGCGAAGCGGAGTTAACGCCGATCCAGCGCTGGTTCTTTGAGAAAAACTTCACGGACAAACACCACTGGAATCAATCCGTCATGCTTCATGCGAAAGACGGCTTTGATCCGGAGATAACAGAAAAAACATTACATGTCCTGACGGTGCACCATGATGCGCTCCGGATGATTTATCGTGAACAAAAACCGTATTACAGAGGGCTTGAGGATGCGTCTGTTGAACTGAACGTCTTTGAGCTGAACGGACCTGCTGAAGATCATGAGGACCGTATCGAACGGGAAGCAGACCGTCTTCAAAGCAGTATTTCACTGGAAACAGGACATCTGCTGAAGGCCGGGCTCTTCCGGGCTGAAGATGGAGACCACCTTCTTCTCGCAATCCATCACTTAGTCGTGGATGGTGTATCTTGGCGGATTTTACTGGAGGACTTCACGTCCGTTTATACGCAGCTGAAACAAGGCAATGAACCGGCGCTGCCTCCGAAAACACATTCATTCGCCGAATTTGCTGAGAGAATCAAAGAATACGCAAATACGAAGGCGTTTCTGAAAGAAGCGGATTACTGGAGGGGGCTTGAGGAGAAAGAGGTATGCACTCAGCTTCCGAAAGACAGGCAGTCTGGCGATCAGCGCATGAGACATACGAGAACGGTCAGTTTCTCTCTGACGCCTGAACAAACTGAACAGCTGACGACAAACGTACATGAAGCCTACCATACGGAAATGAACGACATCCTGCTCACGGCGCTCGGACTGGCGCTGAAAGAGTGGACGGGTGAAGACACGATCGGCGTTCATTTGGAAGGCCACGGGCGCGAAGACATTCTTGACGGCCTGAATATCACCCGGACGGTCGGATGGTTTACGAGCATGTATCCGATGATCCTTGAGATGAAGCACGCCGACGATCTTTCATATCAGCTGAAACAAATGAAAGAAGACATCAGACACATCCCGAACAAAGGAGTCGGCTACGGCATTCTGCGTTATGTAACGGCGCCTGAGCATAAAGAGGGTCTTTCATTTGAGATTGATCCGGATATCAGCTTTAACTACTTAGGCCAGTTTAATGAGATGTCGGATTCCGGCTTATTTACAAGATCCGGGATGCCGTCAGGACAATCGCTGAGCCCTGACACAGAGAAGCCGAATGCGCTTGATATTGTCGGATTTATAGAAAATGGGCAGATGACGATGACGTTTGCCTATCATTCTCTCGAATTTCATGAAAAAACCATTCAATCGTTCAGTGACAGCTTTAAAGGGCACCTCTTGAAAATCATAGATCACTGCCTGGCCCAAGACGGACCTGAGCTTACGCCTAGCGATCTTGGCGATGATGATCTGACGCTTGATGAACTTGATAAATTAATGGAAATTCTCTAACAGAAAAGACAGAGGTGACATATGAGCAAAAAATCGATTCAAAAGGTGTATGCACTCACACCGATGCAGGAGGGAATGCTGTATCATGCGCTGCTTGATCCGCATTCTTCCTCCTACTTCACACAATTAGAGCTTAGGATTCACGGAAGCTTTCAGCTTGAGCTTTTTGAAAAAAGTGTCAATGAGCTGATTCGGACATATGACATCCTGCGTACGGTATTCGTGCACCAGCAGCTTCAAAAACCGCGCCAAGTCGTATTAGCAGAGCGGAAGACGAAGGTGCACTATGAAGATATCAGTCAATTAGATGAAGCGCGCCAAACCGAATATATTGAACGCTATAAACGCGATGTGCAGCAGCAGGGCTTTCATCTGGCGAAGGATATTCTCTTTAAAGCGGCGGTGTTCAGGCTCAGTGAGAAGGAACTGTATCTCGTCTGGAGCAATCATCATATCGTCATGGACGGCTGGAGTATGGGCGTTTTGATGAAAAGCCTGTTTCAAAACTATGAAGCGCTTCGTGCCGGCCGGCCCGCCGGGGGAAGCCAGGGCAAACCTTACTCTGACTATATCAAATGGCTCGGAGGCAGGGATTATGAGGAGGCGGAACAATATTGGAGCAGCCGCCTGGCGGATTTCGAACAGCCGAGCCTGCTCCCGGGCCGTCTGGCATCAGAAAAGAAAGACTACCAAAATGAAGAATATTCTTTTGTCTGGGATGAAGAGCTGGTCGCGCAGATTCAGCAGACCGCCAACCGGCATCAAGTCACGGGGCCTAACCTGTTTCAGGCCGTTTGGGGTGCGGTGCTCAGCAAATACAACTATACAGACGATGTGGTGTTCGGCACCGTCGTATCAGGCCGTCCTTCAGAAATCAACGGCATTGAAACGATGGCGGGGCTGTTCATCAATACGATTCCTGTCAGAATCAAGATTGACAAAGATGCAGCCTTTTCTGACGTGATGGCGGCAGTTCAGAAAAACGCCGTGGAAGCCGAGCGCTATGATTATGTGCCGCTCTATGACATTCAAAAGCGCTCCGCTCTGGACGGCAGCCTCTTGAATCATTTGGTCGCGTTTGAAAACTATCCGCTGGACAAAGAGCTGGAAAACGGGGGCATGGAGGAAAGACTCGGCTTTTCCATTAAAGTTGAACATGCTTTTGAGCAGACGAGCTTTGATTTCAATCTCATCGTGTATCCGGGAAAAACGTGGACCGTCAAAATCAAATACAACGGAGCGGCTTTCGCACATGATGCCATCGAACGAACGGCGCACCATCTGACCTGCATGATGAAAGCGGCGGTCGGAACGCCTGACGCGCCCGTGCGGGAACTCGGCCTTGTTTCAGGCGAAGAAGAGCGGCAGATTGTTGAGATATTCAATGATACGAAAACGGCGCTTCCGGAAGAGGAGGCCGTTCACCGTTTGTTTGAAGCACAGGCAAACCGGACGCCTGCAAGCATCGCGATAAAAGAAGAGGGACGCGAATGGACCTACCGTGAAGTGAACGAAGCGGCCAACCGCCTGGCGAGACACCTTGTGAAGAGCGGGCTGGAAAAAGGCCGGACCGCCGCTATTATGAACGACCGGTCTGCGGAAACCGTTATCGGAATGCTTGCCGTCCTAAAAGCAGGCGGCGCCTATGTGCCGATTGATCCGGCTTTTCCGGAGGACCGTCTCCGCTTTATGGCGGCAGACAGCTCGATTCGGCTCGTGCTGACAGTTCAGGACTATCAAGAACAAGCGGGCACATTGCAAGTCCCGATTGTCATGCTGAATGAAAGCGCGGATGAAACGGTAAGCGGAACAGACTTGAATCTCCCGGCCGGCGGCAACGACTTGGCGTATATCATGTATACATCCGGATCGACCGGCAAACCGAAAGGCGTCATGATTGAACACAGAAATATCATCAGGCTCGTCAAACCTTCGAATTACGTGCCGGTTCATGAAGAAGACCGGATGGCGCAAACGGGAGCCGTCAGCTTTGATGCCGGAACCTTTGAAGTCTTCGGCGCATTGCTGAACGGAGCGGCATTGCACCCGGTGAAAAAAGAGACGCTGCTTGACGCCGGACGATTCGCCCAATTTCTGAAAGAGCAGCGGATCACGACCATGTGGCTGACGTCTCCGCTGTTTAATCAGCTTGCCCAAAAGGATGCCGGCATGTTTAACACGCTCCGGCACCTCATCATCGGCGGTGATGCGCTTGTGCCGCATATCGTCAGCAAAGTGAGGAAGGCATCACCGGAGCTGTCGCTTTGGAACGGCTACGGGCCGACGGAGAATACGACGTTTTCGACGAGTTTTCTCATTGATCAGGACTACGACGGTTCGATCCCGATCGGGAAGCCGATCGGAAATTCCACTGCGTACATTATGGACGAAAACCGCAACCTCCAGCCGATCGGCGCGCCCGGGGAGCTGTGTGTCGGCGGAAGCGGAGTGGCAAGAGGCTATGTGAATCTGCCTGAATTAACGGAGAAGCAGTTTGTCCGCGATCCGTTCAGACCGGATGAAACGATATACCGGACGGGGGACTTGGCGAAGTGGCTTCCGGACGGCACGATCGAGTTTCTCGGCAGAATTGACAACCAAGTAAAGGTCCGCGGTTTCAGAATCGAGCTCGGCGAAATTGAGGCGAAAATCAGCCAGGCGGAGAATGTGACGGAATCTGCGGCTGTGATCCGGAAAAATAAAGCGGATGAAAATGAAATCTGCGCTTACTTTACCGCAGACCAAGCCCTTTCGCCGGAAGACCTGCGCAAAACGCTTTCGGAATCACTTCCGGAATACATGATTCCCGCGCACTTCATCCAGATGAATCAGTTTCCGCTGACGGCGAACGGAAAGATTGATAAAAAAGCGCTGCCTGAGCCTCAGGCTGAAGCCGTTCAAAAAGAATACGAAGCGCCGAAAACGGAAGCGGAGCAGAAACTCGCGGACATTTGGGAAGGCATTCTCGGTGTAAAAGCGGGTGTGACTGACAATTTCTTCACGATTGGCGGACATTCTTTAAAAGCCATGATGATGACCGCTAAAATCCAGGAGCACTTTCAAAAAGAAGTGCCGATTAAAGTGTTATTTGAAAAGCCGACCATTCAGGAGCTTGCGCATTATTTGGAGCATGAGACCGAGGAGGAACAGCAGTTTGAACCGATCCGACAAGCGCCTTATCAGAAGCATTATCCTGTTTCCTCAGCACAGCGCAGGATGTATATCCTTAATCAGCTCGGACAGGCCAGCACGAGCTACAACGTCCCTGCTGTACTTCTGCTGGAAGGATCAGTAGACAAAAACCGTCTTGAGGAGGCCATGCAGGCATTAATCAACCGTCATGAGACACTGCGTACGTCGTTTGACATGGCAGATGGAGAAGTCGTGCAGACCATTCATAAAAATGTGTCGTTTGAGCTTGAAACCGCCGAGGGCCGGGAAGAAGATGCAGAAGAGCTGACAAAAGCCTTTATCAGGCCGTTTGCGCTCAATCGTGCGCCGCTGGTCCGTTCGAAGCTGATCCGGCTTGAAGAAGACCGGCATCTTCTGCTGATTGACATGCACCACATTATTACGGACGGGAGCTCAATGGGCATTTTCATCGGTGATCTTGCGAAGCTTTATCAAGGCACGGAGCTTGAGCTGCCAAAGATTCATTATAAGGATTTTTCAGTCTGGCAGCGTGAAAAAGCAAATCTTGATCAGCACGAAGCTTACTGGCTTGATACGTTCAAAGGCGATCTGCCGGTGCTGGATCTGCCGCTTGATTTCCCGCGTCCTGCCGAGCGCAGTTTTGAAGGGGAACGCGTCATCTTCGGGCTTGATAAACAGGTGACGGCGCAGATTAAGAAGCTGCTGGCTGATACGGATACGACGATGTACATGTTCTTGTTAGCCGCTTTTCAAGTGCTGCTGTCCAAATATTCGGGGCAGGAAGACATCATAGTCGGGTCTCCGGCGGCCGGAAGACAGCATCCTGATCTCCAAGACGTGCCGGGCATGTTTGTCAACACAGTTGCGCTTCGGTCGCATCCTGCCGGCAAAAAAACGTTCAAGCAATTTCTGGATGAAGTGAAAACGGCGAGCCTTCAAGCTTTTGAGCATCAAAGCTATCCGCTTGAAGAATTAATTGAAAAACTGCCGTTAACGAGGGACACAAGCCGGAGTCCGCTGTTCAGCGTGTTATTTAATATGCAGAACATGGAGATCCCGGCCCTGCGGCTCGGAGATTTGGAGATTTCTTCTTACTCCATGCATCATCATGTCGCTAAATTTGATCTTTCCTTAGAAGCGGCTGAGCGCGGAGAAGAGGTCGGATTGAGCTTTGATTACGCGAAAGCCTTATTTGCGGACGAAACCATCCGCCGCTGGAGCGCTCATTTTGTCAATCTGATTAAAGCCTGCGCCGAAAATCCGGATATTCAGCTGGCCGACGCAAGCCTGCTGTCCGCTCCTGAGCGGGAAGCGCTCCTTTCTGATGAAAAACGGACGGAAGCGGATCTGCCTGAGGGCACTTTTGTTTCGCTGTTTGAACGGCAAGCGCAAAAAACGCCTGATCTCACGGCGGTTGCGGGCGGAACAAGTCTGACATATCTTGAGCTTGATGAACGCTCGAACCGGTTTGCCCGCCACCTTCAGGCTTGCGGAACGGGCAGTGAGGACATCGTGGCCATTATGATGGATCGTTCGGCCGACTTGATTACCGCGATTCTCGGCGTCATGAAAGCCGGAGCGGCATTTCTCCCGATTGATCCGGAGACTCCTGAAGAGAGAATCCGCTACTCTCTCGAAGACAGCGGAACGAAGCTTCTGGTCGTCAATGAGAGAAACATGACCGCGGCCGCCGTTTATAAAGGAAAAACGGTCGTAATGGAAGACGGAGAATGGCAGAACGAAAGCGCCGACCGGCTTGAAACGGAGCCCGGCGCCGACCGGCTTGCCTATATCATTTATACCTCGGGAACAACGGGCAAACCGAAAGGCGTCCAGCTGGAGCACCGCAATCTAATCAATTATGTCACATGGTTCAGCCGTGAAGCCGGTTTGACCGAAGCTGACAAATCCGTGCTGCTGTCTTCTTACGCATTTGATCTCGGCTATACGGCCATATTCCCGATTCTTCAGGCGGGCGGCGAGCTGCATATTGTGCCGAAAGAGACGTACACCGCACCTGATCAGCTTGGTGAGTATATACAGAAAAACGGCATTACGTATATGAAACTGACGCCGTCATTGTTCCATATGATCGTCAATACAGCCCGTTTTACGTCAGAACGCCGTTTCAGCCCGCTTCGTTTAGTGGTGCTCGGCGGAGAAAAGATCATTACGTCCGATGTCCGCAAGTTTCATGACGTATACGCCCATACCGACTTCATCAATCACTACGGGCCGACGGAAACGACGATCGGCGCCATTGCGGAACGGATCAATATGGAGCGTCTTGCTCAATATGAGCAGCGTCCCGTCATCGGCCGCCCGATCGCAAATACCGGCGCGCTTGTATTGGACGGAGCAATGCAGCTCGTTCCTCCGGGCGCAAGCGGCGAGCTTTATATTACCGGGAAGGGGCTTGCCAGAGGATATCTTCACCGTCCGCAGCTGACGGCGGAGAAATTTCTCTCAAAACCTTTTTCACCGGACAGCCTGATGTACAAAACGGGAGATATCGTCCGCAGGCTTCCTGACGGGACGATTGAATTTATCGGCCGTGCGGATGATCAGGTGAAAATCCGGGGCTACCGCATTGAATTAAAAGAGGTTGAAACCGTGCTGTTAAGCGTAAACGGCATTCAGGAGGCGGTCGTTCTCGCAGTCAGCGAAGGCGGGCTGCCGGAACTGTGCGCGTACTTTAAAGCCGACAGCGGGCTGAAAGGCTCTGAGCTTCGCAAACGGCTTTCCGAAACACTGCCGTCTCATATGCTTCCGGCCTATTTCGTGCAAGTAGACCGCATTCCGCTCACAGCCAACGGAAAAACCGATAAAAACGCCCTCCCGAAACCGGGCGTCAGCCAAACGGCGCAAATTGCTTCAGCCTTGCCGGAAACGGAATTGGAGGAAAAGCTGTGCCGCATTTGGAAACAGACACTCGGTACGGATACGCTCGGCATCGACGATAATTTCTTCGATTACGGCGGGCACTCTTTAAAAGGAATGATGCTCCTCGCCAATATTCAGGCTGAACTGGACAAAACGGTTCCGTTAAAAGCGCTGTTCGAACAGCCGACTGTCCGCCTGCTTGCCGCATATATCGAAAAATCGGCGGTATCTGAGGGATATCGGATGATCACACCGGCAGACAGTGCAGACGCGTACCCGTTATCATCCGCCCAAAAACGGATGTACGTTCTGAACCAGCTTGACCGGGAGACAATCAGCTATAATATGCCGTCCGTTCTTCTGATGGAAGGAGAAGTCAATATTTCAAGGCTTCAGAAAGCGCTCAATCAGATGATCAACCGCCACGAATCTTTGCGGACGTCCTTTATCGATCAAAAAGGCCAGCCGATGCAGCAGATCGCAGAACAGGCTGACATTGACCTGCACATCTTTGAAGCAGCGGACGAGGAGAAGGCGGATCTTATCATTCAGGCATTCATTAAGCCGTTTGATCTGAGCGCGGCTCCGCTCATTCGGGCCGCTCTTGTCAGACTGAATGAAAAGAAACACCTGCTGCTGCTGGATATGCATCATATCATTGCCGACGGCGTGTCCAGGAGCATGCTGGTCAAAGAGCTCGCTCACCTTTACAAAGGCGGAAGTCTGCCGTCGCCGAACCTGCACTATAAAGACTTCGCCGTCTGGCAGAATGAACCCGGGCAGGCCGAACGGATGAAAGACCATGAGCGTTATTGGCTCTCGGCATTTTCCGGCGAGCTTCCTGAATTGAATCTGCCGACCGATTTTCCGCGTCCGCCGGTTCAAAGTTTTAAAGGACAATCCGTCCGTTTCAGAGCGGGGCGTCAGACGGAAAAAGCGGTGCGTGAATTAATGGAATCATCGGGAGCGACTCTTCATATGGTGCTTCACGCCGCGTTCCATGTCTTTTTGAGCAAAATCACGGGCCAGCGCGATATCATTATCGGTTCGGTGACCGCCGGAAGAACGAGCGCCGAAGTTCAGGAAATGCCGGGGATGTTTGTCAATACGCTTGCGCTACGCAATGAAACGCAAAAAGAGCAGACCTTCGCCGGGCTGCTCGAACGGGTGAAACAAACCAATCTCGACGCGCTGGCGCATCAGGATTATCCGTTTGAGGAGCTGATCGGAAAGCTTGACCTGCCGAGAGATATGAGCCGCAACCCGTTGTTCCAGGTGATGGTGACGACAGAAGATCCGGATAAAGAAACACTGGAACTGGAGAACCTGCGCATCACTCCGTATGAGTCAAACCAAGGCACGGCGAAATTCGATCTGACACTCGGCGGCTTTACGGATCAAGAAGGTCTCGGCCTTCAGTTTGAATATGCGACTGATCTGTTTAAAAAAGAAACCATTGAAAAGTGGAGCGCCGGGTTCCTGCGGATTCTGAAGCAAGCGGCGGAAAGCCCGGACAGAAAGCTGCCTGAGATTTCACTGATCAGCGATGCTGAAAAACAAGCCCTCCTTGACGCATGGAAAGGAAAAACACTCTCTGTGCCGCAGGACAAAACGGTTCACCGTCTCTTTGAAGAAACGGCCGCCCGCCACGCGAACCGGCCGGCCGCGGCATATAACGGCGCGAAATGGACGTACGGCGAGCTGAACGCAAGGGCGAACCGGATCGCGCGCATTCTCATAGACTGCGGCGTCACGGCTGACGAACGTGTCGGCATTTTGACGAAACCGTCCTTGGAAATGGCCGCGGGCGTACTCGGCGTCCTGAAAGCGGGCGCGGCATTTGTGCCGATTGACCCCGACTACCCACAAGAGCGGATCAGCTACATTCTGCAGGACAGCGGCGCCAAGCTTCTTCTCACACAGGAAGCGCTGGACGTGCCGGATGGCTACACAGGAGAAACGATCCTGCTTGACGGCGGACGCTCCATTCTGAGCCTGCCGCTTGATGAAAACGATGAAGCGAACCCGCAGACTGAAACAACGGCGGATCATCTCGCTTATATGATTTACACGTCAGGAACGACCGGACAGCCGAAGGGTGTCATGGTCGAACACCATGCGCTGGTGAACCTGTGCTTCTGGCATCACGACGCATTCGCCATGACGGCGGATGATAAAAGCGCCAAATACGCGGGCTTCGGTTTTGACGCCTCCATCTGGGAAATGTTCCCGACATGGACCATCGGCGCGGAACTTCACGTCATTGACGAAGCGATCCGGCTGGATATCACCCGCTTAAATCACTATTTCGAGGAGCACGGCGTGACCATCACCTTCCTGCCGACGCAGCTGGCCGAACAATTTATGGAGCTGGAAAATACCTGTCTCCGCATGCTTCTCGTCGGCGGCGACAAGCTGAAGCGGGCGGTGAAACAGCCGTACACGATCGTCAACAACTACGGCCCGACGGAAAACACCGTCGTCGCGACAAGCGGCGTCATCAATCCTGAGGAAGGATCGCTTTCGATCGGACGGGCGATTGCCAATACGAGAGCTTATATTCTCGGCGACGGCGATCAGGTGCAGCCGGAAGGCATTGCCGGTGAATTGTGCGTGGCCGGCCGCGGTCTGGCACGCGGATACCTGAACCGTGAAGAAGAGACGGCGAAGCGGTTTACCGCAGATCCGTTCGTGCCCGGCGAGCGCATGTACCGGACCGGCGACCTCGTCAAATGGAACGCGCAGAGCGGCATCGAATACATCGGCCGTATCGACCAGCAGGTCAAAGTGCGGGGCTACCGGATCGAGCTTTCAGAAATCGAAGTCCGCCTCGCCCAGCTTGCGGATGTTCATGACGCAGCGGTGACGGCGGTGGAAGACAAAGCAGGCAATGCCGCGCTTTGCGCCTATGTCGCGCCTCAGCAGGACGATATTGAAGCGCTCAAAGCCGCGCTGAAAGACACGCTTCCGGACTACATGGTGCCGGCGTTCTGGGTGGAGATGGACGAGCTTCCGGTCACCGCAAACGGAAAGATTGACAAAAAAGCCCTGCCGGAACCGGACATTGAAGCGGGAAGCGCCGCTTACAAAGCGCCGGAAACGGAGATGGAGACGCTGCTTTCCGACATTTGGGAGGAAGTGCTCGGTCTTGATCAGATCGGCGTAAGCGATAATTTCTTCACGCTCGGCGGCGACTCAATCAAAGGCATCCAAATGGCGAGCCGCCTGAACCAGCACGGCTACAAGCTGGAGATGAAAGATCTCTTCCAGCACCCGACCATCGAAGAGCTCGTCTCTTATGTGGAGCGGACGGAAGGCAAGCAGGCCGACCAGGGACCTGTCGAAGGCAAAGCGGAGTTAACGCCGATCCAGCGCTGGTTCTTTGAGAAAAACTTCACGGACAAACACCACTGGAACCAATCCGTCATGCTTCATGCGAAAGACGGCTTTGATCCGGACCTGGTGGAAAAAACCCTGCAAGCATTGATTGAACACCATGATGCGCTCCGCATGGTTTACCGTGAAGAAAGGGAAGGCATCATTCAGACATACCTCCCTGTCACAGAATGCAAGGCAAGCTTTGAAATCGTTGATCTGTACGGAACGGACGAGGATATGCTGAAAAGCCAGATTCAGCGGCTGGCCGATCATCTTCAGGGCAGTCTTGATCTGGAGAACGGCCCGCTGTTAAAAGCGGAGCAATACCGGACAGAACAAGGCGATCATCTGTTAATCGCGGTTCACCATCTCGTCGTGGACGGGGTTTCATGGAGAATTCTGCTTGAGGATTTCGCTTCAGGTTATAAACAGGCGCAGCAGCAAAACAGCATCGTCCTCCCGCAAAAAACCCACTCCTTTAAAGATTGGGCGGAGGCGCTGAACACGTTTGCGCAATCAGAAGAGCTGAAAAAGCAGGCGGATTATTGGGCGCAGGCAGATGCGGAAGAGCTCCGGCCGCTGCCGAAAGACCATGATCCGGACAAACGGCTCGTCAAACATACGGCGGCCGTGAAATGTGAATTGACTGAGGAAGAAACGGCACAGCTGCTGACAGATGTTCATCATCCGTACGGAACGGAAATCAACGACATTCTGCTCAGCGCACTCGGCTTAACGATCGGTGAATGGACGGAAAACGGCAAAGTCGGCATCAACTTAGAAGGACACGGCCGGGAAGAAATCATACCGAACGTCAATATTTCACGGACGGTCGGCTGGTTTACGGCCCAATATCCGTTGATTCTGCAGATCAGCAAGGAAGACGGCGTCTCTTCCGTCATTAAAACGGTAAAAGAGACAGTGCGGCGCGTTCCAGATAAAGGTGTAGGATACGGAATTCTCCGGTATCTGTCATCCGATGAAACAGAAAAAGGCGCCGCGCCTGAAATCAGTTTTAACTACTTGGGGCAGTTTGACAATGAAGTGAAAACGGAATGGTTTGAGCCGTCTCCATATGATATGGGACGTCAAGTCAGCGAAGAGTCAGAGGCGTTATACGCACTGAGCTTCAGCGGAATGGTTACAGGCGGCCGCTTCGTCATTTCCTGCTCATACAATCAGGAAGAATATGAAAGAAGCACCGTCGAAAAACAGATGCAGCGGTTTAAAGACAATCTTTTAATGATCATCCGCCATTGCACGGCCAAAGAGGAGAAAGAATTTACGCCGAGCGATTTCAGCGCGCAGGATCTTGAGATGGATGAAATGGGAGACATCTTTGACATGCTTGAGGAGAATTTAACGTGACAAAAACAGTTAACAGAAGGGGGGAGCGGAGCAGATGAGCCAGTTCAAAAAAGATCAAGTTCAGGACATGTATTATTTGTCGCCGATGCAGGAGGGAATGCTGTTTCATACTCTCCTGAATCCCGGCCAAAGCTTTTACATCGAACAAATGACAATGAAAGTAAAAGGCAGCTTGAATATCAAATGCCTTGAAGAAAGCATGAATGTGATCATGGACCGGTACGATGTATTTCGTACCGTGTTCATTCACGAAAAAGTAAAAAGGCCGGTCCAAGTCGTATTGAAAAAACGGCAGTTTCAGATAGAAGAAATCGATCTGACACACTTAACGGGCAGCGAGCAAGCATCCAAAATTAATGAATACAAAGAACAGGATAAGATCAAGGGCTTTGATTTGACGCGGGATATTCCGATGCGGGCAGCCATCTTTAAAAAATCGGAAGAAAGCTTTGAATGGGTGTGGAGCTACCACCACATCATTTTGGACGGCTGGTGCTTCGGCATCGTCGTGCAGGATCTGTTTAAGGTATACAATGCCCTGCGAGAACAAAAGCCGTACAGCCTGCCGCCGGTCAAACCGTATAAAGACTATATCAAGTGGCTTGAAAAGCAGGATAAACAAGCATCACTGCATTACTGGCGCGGGTACTTAGAAGATTTTGAAGGACAAACGACATTTGCGGAGCAAAGAAAGAAACAAGAGAACGGCTATGAGCCGAAAGAGCTGCTCTTCTCACTGCCGGAGGCGGAAACAAAAGCATTTACCGAGCTTGCAAAATCGCAGCATACCACTTTGAGTACGGCGCTGCAGGCAGTTTGGAGTGTATTAATCAGCCGCTACCAGCAGTCCGGCGATTTGATCTTCGGCACAGTCGTTTCCGGGCGTCCCGCAGAAATCAAAGGCGTTGAACATATGGTCGGGCTGTTTATCAATGCTGTTCCGAGGCGGGTGAAGCTGTCTGAGGATACCACATTTAACGGCTTGCTCAAGCAGCTGCAGGAGCAATCGCTGGAGTCTGAGCCTCATCAATATGTGCCGCTCTATGACATCCAAAGCCAGGCCGATCAGCCAAAGCTGATTGACCACATCATTGTGTTTGAAAATTATCCGCTTCAGGATGCAAAAAATGAAGAAAACAGTGAAAACGGCTTTGATATGGAGGACGTCCATGTTTTTGAGAAATCGAATTATGATCTCAACCTGATGGCTTCTCCAGGTGATGAGATGCTGATTAAGCTTGCCTATAACGGGAATGTGTTTGATGAGGCGTTTATCCTACGCTTAAAATCTCAGCTTCTTACAGCGATTCAGCAGCTCATCCAGAAGCCGGATCAGCCTGTCAATACGATCAGACTTGTTGATGAAAAGGAAAGAGAGCTTCTGCTTACCGGCTTAAACCCGCCGGCTGAGACTCATCAGGCGAAGCCTCTGACGGATTGGTTCAAGGAAGCGGTGAATGTAAATCCTGATGCACCGGCGCTTACGTATTCCGGCCAGACTCTTTCCTATCGCGAATTAGATGAGGAAGCGAACCGTCTTGCGCGCCGTTTGCAAAAGCAAGGTGCGGGTAAAGACACCGTTGTCGCGTTGTACACGAAGCGCTCGCTTGAACTGGTGATCGGCATTCTCGGCGTATTAAAAGCAGGAGCGGCTTATCTGCCGGTTGATCCGAAGCTGCCGGAGGACCGAATCTCGTACATGCTGACTGACAGTGCGGCAGCCTGTCTGCTGACACATCAGGAGATGAAAGAAAAAGCGGCTCAGCTGCCGTATACAGGAACAACACTCATCATCGATGATCAAGCACGGTTTGAGGAACAGGCAAGCGATCCTGCAGCCGCAATTGATCCCGATGATCCGGCGTATATTATGTATACGTCCGGCACAACCGGAAAGCCGAAGGGCAATATCACCACTCATGCCAATATACAAGGATTGGTCAAGCATGTAGACTATATGGCATTTTCTGAACAAGATACGTTCTTATCTGTTTCGAATTACGCCTTTGACGCATTTACTTTTGATTTCTACGCATCAATACTGAATGCGGCACGGCTCATTATCGCAGATGAACATACACTGCTTGATACAGAACGGCTCACTGATCTGATCCGGCAGGAGAATGTCAATGTCATGTTTGCGACAACCGCACTTTTTAATCTTCTCACCGATGCGGGAGAGGAGTGGCTGAAGGGGCTCCGCTGTGTGTTATTCGGGGGTGAGCGCGCGTCTGTGCCTCACGTCAGAAAGGCGCTTGAGATCATGGGGCCTGGCAAGCTGATTAATTGCTACGGGCCGACTGAGGGAACGGTGTTTGCGACAGCTCACGTCGTGCATGATATACCGGATTCCATTTCCTCATTGCCGATCGGAAAGCCGATCAGCAATGCAAGTATTTATATTCTTAACGGGCAAAACCAGCTTCAGCCGTTCGGAGCTGTCGGTGAACTGTGCATCAGCGGAATGGGTGTATCAAAAGGGTATCTGAACCGTCACGACCTGACGAAGCAAACATTTATCCCAAATCCGTTCAAGCCGGGAGAAACGCTTTACCGCACAGGGGATTTAGCACGCTGGCTGCCGGATGGAACGATTGAATACGCCGGGCGTATTGACGACCAGGTCAAAATACGCGGTCACCGGATTGAACTTGAAGAAATCGAAAAGCAGCTGCAGGAATACCCGGGTGTGAAAGATGCGGTCGTTGTTGCAGACCGCCATGAGTCCGGAGATGCATCAATCAACGCCTATCTCGTGAACCGGACGCCGCTTTCAGCTGAAGACGTAAAGAGGCACTTGAAAAAACAGCTTCCTGCTTACATGGTGCCGCAAACCTTTACTTTCTTAGAAGAGCTTCCTTTAACGACAAACGGGAAGGTCAATAAACGGCAGCTGCCGAAACCGGATCAGGCTCAGGCGGCGAAAGAATGGATCGGGCCTCGAAACGCGACGGAAGAAACGATTGCACACATCTGGTCCGAGATTCTCGGCAGACAGCAGATCGGGATTCATGATGATTTCTTCGCGCTCGGAGGCCATTCCTTAAAAGCGATGACGGCAGCGTCGCGCATTAAAAAAGAGCTCGGTACGGACATCCCGGTGCAGCTGTTATTCGAAGCGACGACAATCGCAGACATTGCCGGTTATCTGCTTCACGGTGAAGAAAAAGGAATGAAAGATCTCACCATCATGAATAAAAATCAGTCTGACACACTGTTTGCGTTCCCGCCGGTTCTCGGTTACGGGCTGATGTACCAGCCGCTGGCAAAACAGCTGTCCGGCTATAGAATCTGTGCGTTTGATTTTATCGAGGAAGACAACCGCATCGAACGCTACACAGAGCTGATCAATCAGCTCCAGCCGGAAGGACCGGTCAAGCTGTTCGGATACTCGGCAGGCTGCACGCTCGCCTTTGAAACGGCCAAACGGCTTGAAGCCGAAGGACGTAAAGTGGAGCGGCTGATCATGGTTGATTCCTATAAAAAACAAGGCGTCAGCGACTTGGAAGGCCGCACCGTAGAAAGCGATGTCCAGGCGCTGATGAAGGTAAACCGGGATAACGAAGCGCTGAATGACGAAGCCGTCAAAGAAGGTCTCGCCAAAAAAACAAACGCGTTTTATTCTTATTTCGTGCATACCGTCAGCACCGGCACGGTCAATGCGGATATAGATCTATTAACGTCAGAACCGGACTTTGCGATGCCGCCGTGGCTCGCTTCGTGGGAGGAAGCCACGACAGGTGAATACCGTGTGAAAAAAGGCTGCGGCAGTCACGCAGAAATGCTTCAGGGAGAATGTCTCGAAAGGAATGCGGCATATTTGCTCGAATTCCTAAGGAAGGAACATCCGAAGCTGACAGCTTCACGATAGAAAAGGAGGAAGCCCGCCAATGGTCCAGCTCTTTAAATCGTTCGATACCACGGAAAAAACGCAGCTTATCTGTTTTCCGTTCGCAGGAGGCTATTCCGCATCATTCCGCCCGCTCCACACCTATCTTCAAGGTGAGTGTGAGATGCTTGCCGCGGAACCGCCGGGACACGGAACAAATCAAATGTCCGCCGTTGAGGATTTTGAACAGCTTGTCAGTTTATACAAGCAGGAGTTGAATCTCCATCCTGACCGCCCGTTTGTCCTGTTCGGCCACAGTATGGGAGGCATGGTCGCTTTCAGGCTGGCGCAAAAGCTGGAGCGGGAGGGGATTTACCCGCAGGCCGTGATCATCTCAGCCATTCAGCCGCCGCATGTTGAAAGGAAAAAAGTGTCTCATCTTGATGATGAAAAATTTCTCGCCCATATTATCGAGCTGGGCGGAATGCCGCAGGAGTTAGTGGAGAATAAGGAGGTCATGTCATTTTTCCTGCCTTCTTTCAGATCCGACTACCGCGCGCTTGAAAGCTTCTGTCCGTCTGATTCTCACATGATTCAATCACCCGTCCATATTTTTAACGGGCGGAAAGATAAAAAATGTATCAAAGATGCGGACGGATGGAAAAAATGGGCCGACAATCCCGTATTTCATGAGTTTTCGGACGGCCACATGTTCATATTAAGTGAAACTGAAAAAGTGGCGGAACGAATATATGAGATTATTAACAGGAGCACTGCAGGCCAATTGTTATAGGATATGACAGACAGCATTCGCTGTCTGTTTTTTGTAACAAAATCTGCCCGTGAGTTTTCTCATTTATCAAAAATTTTATGTTATGATTTGATGGAATATAATTTTGAAGGGATTGTCGTACATGAATGATGCAGCAAAAGAGCTGAACAGAACATTATCTGAAGAAAACCCGCACGTGCTTCATATGCTTTCTGATTTGGGCAGAGAGTTGTTTTATCCGAAAGGGGTGCTGACACAATCGGCGGAAGCGAAAGCCAAGGCCGGAAAGTATAATGCCACGATCGGGATTGCCACCTCACAAGGCGAGTCCATGCACTTTTCCCATATTCAAGAGACACTGTCCGCCTATAACCCCGATGATATCTACGATTATGCTCCGCCGCAGGGAAAAGAGCCGCTCAGACAGGAATGGCTGAAAAAAATGCGTCTCGAAAATCCTTCATTAGCCGGCAAAGACATCAGCACGCCGATCGTGACAAACGCTTTAACACACGGGCTGAGCATTGCCGCCGACTTGTTCGTCAATGAAGGGGATGCGCTGCTTCTGCCGGATAAATATTGGGGAAATTACAATTTTATTTTCGGTGTCCGGCGCAAGGCATCCATTGAGACGTACCCGCTTTTTCAGCAGGATGGGCGTTTTAATGCGGCGGGGCTGTCCGAGCTGCTGAAAAAGCAGGAAGAAAAGGCGATTGTCGTGCTGAATTTCCCGAATAATCCGACAGGCTATACGCCGGGGGAAGAGGAAGCGTCAGAAATCGTCAGTGTGATCCTGGAGGCAGCGGAGGCCGGCAAAGAGATTGTCGTGCTCGTAGACGATGCGTATTACAATCTGTTTTACGATGAAACGGCCATTCAGGAATCCATCTTCAGCAAACTCGCCCAAGTGCACGACCGGGTGCTTTGCGTAAAAATAGACGGCGCGACGAAGGAAAATTACGCGTGGGGCTTCCGCGTCGGTTTTATTACGTACAGCACAAAAAGCGAAAAAGCGCTGCGCGTGCTCGAGGAAAAAACAAAAGGGATTATCAGGGGAACGATTTCAAGCGCCCCGCATCCGTCCCAAACGTTTATGCTGCGGGCGATGCAGTCACCGGAATACGAGAAAGAAAAATCGCTGAAATATAATATCATGAAAAAACGGGCTGACAAAGTGAAAGCCGTTCTTGCAGAAAACAAGCACTATGAAGACGTATGGACGCCTTATCCGTTTAACTCGGGTTATTTCATGTGTGTCCGGCTGAAAGACATAAACGCCGGCGAATTAAGAGTGTCGTTGCTTGAAAAGAGAGGAATCGGGACGATATCCATTAATGAAACCGATTTGCGAATCGCATTTTCATGTGTTGAAGAAGAATACATCGCGGATCTGTTCGAAGAAATTTATCAAGAAGCAAAGCAGCTGCAGAAACAGGCGGAAATATCAGGCTGACAAAAAAAGGAGGGGGATACCCTCCTTTTTCTATGCTTACATCAGCTCTTCATACGTTTTCATCTCAATCCCGTCACAAAAATCGGGATGCGCCGCACAAACGGCCAGCTTATATTCCTCGTCCGCATCATATGTGCGGATGAAACAAGGTTCATGTCCGTCCGGGAGCTCAATGGACACATGGCCGTCGTCTTTGAGGCGGACGCTGAATGAATCAAGCGGAAGGGAAAGCCCTTTTCCGGCCTGCTTGATAAAGCTTTCTTTCATCGACCACAGGAGGTAAAAATAATCGGTCTGCTGATCGGGGTGTTTCGCTTGCAGATCACTGTATTCCGTCGGCGAAAAAAAACGTTTGGCGATATCAATCGTGCCGGGCTTCATTTTTTCAATATCAATGCCGATCGGTTTTGAATCAACGGCACACACGATCCAGCGCCCGGAGTGGGAAATGTTAAAGTGCATGTCCGGAAGCGCGGGGATGTACGGCTTTCCGTATTCCTGGACGCTGAATGAAATCGCGGCCGGATCAAGTCCGTAAGCCTTCGCCGCAGCGGTGCGGATCAGCATGTCGCCGATCAAGGTGCGGTGAGCATCCTCCTTATGGTAAAAGCGCCGGCATTTTTCCCGCTTTTCGGCGGACACGGCTGCCATCATCCGATCCTCTTCCCCTGCAGAAAGCGGGCGGTCCATATATACTCCGTAAATCTTCATGTCCAGATCCTCCGTCTGAAAATATTGTCAAAACCATCCTATCATATCAAACGAAAGCTGTCCGAAAATAAAAAAACAAAACCGTTTCGGCTTTGTTTTTAATGCACGGACGTTGCCCGCCCGGAGATCGCGTATGTTAACAGTTTAGAGGACTGCGGCAAAGAAAAACGCAGAATCAGCCCCGTCAAAACAGCCGTAATAATGGTTCCGGCGCCGATCGGTCCGCCCATCACCCAGGCTGCGGCAAGAATCGTCAGCTCAATGCCGTTCCGCACCCATTGCACGTTCCAGCCCGTTTTTTCAGATATCAGCATCATCAGAGAGTCCCGGGGGCCCGCGCCGAGCCCTGCTGATACGTAAATACCGACGCCGCAGCCGATCAGCAGCAATCCGATAGAAAAAAACACGGCCGCTAAGGAAAAAGCGTGCGCCTCAGGAAGCAGAAACGAGAAGAAATCAATAAACATTCCCATCAGCACCATGTTTAAGATAGCGCCGATTTTCGGGAGCGTCCTCGTGAACAGGCAGGTTAAAGCCACGATGACCGCGCCGACCAAGATGGACCATTGGCCGACAGATAGCCCGAAATGCTGAAAAAGCCCATAATGAAAGGCATCCCAAGGGCTGATGCCGAGAGCTTTTCCTTTAATGGTTAACGATACCCCGAAAGACAAAATCAACAGACCGGCAAAATAAAACGTCCAGCGCATCAAGAATTCCCGCTTCAAAGAGGTCCCTTCTTTCATAACATTCATTAATTGTCATTGTAGCATAACCGCCCAAAAAAAGAAGAAGCGAAATCAGTGTTTCGCTTCTTCTCCGGCTCCTACAAAGGATTCAGTATACGATTTAAAAACCGCTGCGTGCGTTCTTCTTTCGGCGCGGAAAAAATCTGGGCCGGCGGTCCTTGTTCCACAATGACGCCGCCGTCAATGAAGATGACTTCATCGGCCACTTCCTGCGCGAATTTGATTTCATGGGTGACGACGACCATCGTCCAGCCTTCGTTCGCCAGATCCTTAATCACTTTGAGCACCTCGCCGACCAGCTCCGGATCAAGTGCTGACGTCGGTTCGTCAAACAGCATCAGCTCGGGCTGAATCGCAAGCGCGCGGGCGATGCCGACCCGCTGCTGCTGACCGCCGGAAAGCTGGAACGGATATAAATCCATTTTGTCTTTCAGTCCGACTTTTTCCAGAAGCTCTATCGCTTCTTTTCTGACTTGCTCCTTGTCGCGCTTTTGCACTTGAACGGGTCCTTCCATGACGTTTTCAAGCGCCGTGCGGTGAGGAAACAGATGATACGCCTGAAAGACCATGCCTGATTTGCGGCGGAGGCGGAGAATATCAGCCTGCTTCACTTTTTTGGAGAAATCTATTGAAAAATCGGAGAATGCCAGCTCGCCGCGATTGGGGATCTCAAGCGCGTTCAGACAGCGCAGAAGCGTCGTTTTTCCTGAACCGGACGGTCCCAGAATGGCGATGACTTTCCCTTTTTCTATCTCCATATCTATCTTTTTTAAAATTTCATTCTGTCCGAATGATTTATTTAATCCTTTGACGGAAAGCATATCGAAACCTCCTTATTTGGCCACATAACGGTCGAGACGCCGTTCGATCACATGCTGTACGATTGACAGCAAGAAGCAGATGATCCAATAGATAAAGGCGGCTTCAATATAGATGACCAAGATTTGATCAAGGTTTTGCGCGCCGATTTCCTGCGCTTTTCTGAACAGCTCCGCGACGAGAATCTGTGACGCGAGAGATGTATCCTTGATCAGGCTGATAAATGTATTTGATAATGGCGGAATGGACACGCGAAACGCCTGCGGCAGGATCACGCGGAACAATGTCTTTCGATAGGTCATGCCGATCGTATAACCGGCTTCCCATTGCCCTTTCGGCACGGATGAAATAGATGCCCGGATGATTTCAGAAGCATAGGCGCCCACGTTTAATGAAAACGCGATGACTGCGCTTGGGAAAGGGTCCAGCGTAATATTAAATGTCGGGAACAGATAAAAAATGATGAACAATTGAACGAGAAGAGGAGTGCCGCGCACCGCTGATACGTATACGCTGAACACCCATCTCAATGGTTTCATATTTGACATTCTGGCGAGCGCCGTAATCAGCGCGATGATCATTCCGAAAATAAAGGAAAGAATGGTAAGGGGAATCGAGTAATAGATTCCCCCGGAAAGAATCGGCCAGAATGACTGCTGCACCAAATCCCACGGAATGGCTGTTGCAATCACGGGTTCCGGCATGTTACTTAGAAACATCTTCGCCGAACCATTTTTTCGCTATTTTAGAAAGAGTCCCGTCCTCTTTCATTTCTTTTAACGCTTTGTTGACGTGAGTCACAAGTTCGCCGCTTCCTTTTCGGAATGCGAAATATGTCTGCTGCGGCTGGCCTGCTTCAAACGCGATTTTCACGTTTTTATTGCCGGACGTTTTTAAGTAGTTCAGTACGGCAAGCTTATCGTTGTAAGTCAGATCAGCGCGGCCCTGCTGAATGAGCTGAAGGGATTGCGCCATGCCTTCAACGCCTTCAATTTTCGCGCCGGCTTCTTTCGCTAATTTATTGTAATTGCTTGTTAATGACTGAGCCGCTGTTTTTCCTTTGACATCAGCCTCTTTCGCAATCGTGCTGTCTTTTTTCGTCACGACGACTGCATTTGACGTTGTGTATTTATCAGAAAAATCATATTGGTTCTCACGGCCTGTTTTGCCGACTTGGTTGGCGACGACGTCAAACCGTTTCGCGTTTAAACCGGCAAACATGCTGTCCCATTGTGTTTCTTTAAAGTCAGCTTTCAGACCGAGGCGTTTCGCGACTTCTTGAATCACTTCAACATCATATCCGGTCAGTTTGTCAGTCTTTTTATCATGGAAGGTAAACGGTTCGTACGTTCCTTCTGTACCGACGGTCAGTACGCCTTTTTTCTTGACAGAAGCCCAAAGATCGCCGTCTTTTGACTTAGATCCGCTGTCCTGTGAGTTTCCGCAGGCTGCAAGCATTGCGATGCTGACCATCATGAACAAAGCGAATAATGCTTTTTTCATCTTCTTTATTCCCCACTTTTCTGAGTAGTTTTATTGAGAAAAAATAGCTCCCAATTGTAAAGGATAACTTTTTTTTAGTATGAGTCAAGTAATTGGTTTTCATAAGCGGGAATTCATCGTGTTCCGGATCAAAATAATTCCAAAAACTGTCTGACAGGCTTCGGCAGGTAGCTGTCTTTTCTCCAGATGACGGCCGGTGTCATGACAAACGGGTTGTCTTCGATGATAACCGTTTTGACATGCGAGCGCATATGGACGGGAATCATCGTCAAAGGCAGAATTGTGGCGCCGAATCCTGATGATACAAGGCTCAAGAGCGTCGCGGAGTCATGGCATTCACAAACAACCTGGAGGTCGAGACCGTACTGTTCACAAACTTGGAGGACTTGGTCATACACACCTCTTCCATTGACGGTGCGCAAAAGGATCAGAGGCAAAGAGGCGATGTCATTCAGTTTAATCGTTTCTCCGCACAGTCGTTTTGAATGCTCGGACAGCACCAATACACACGGAATGTCTTCAAGCTCCTTCGATTCAATGCCGTCGTTTTTAATCAAGGTGGTGGTGACGGCGGCGTCAATCTGCCGGGTTTCCAGAAGCTCGAGCAGTGAGACGGGTTCATCTTCCCAAATGTTAAAGGTGAGATGCGGAAACCGCTCTTTCATCTGTGACACTTTCTCAAGCATAAGCGCTGCGCAGTAAATGGTTGACCCGACGGCAAGTGTCCCGGCCACCTCCTCCTTCAGCTCTTGTACCTCGATTATAGCGTCCTCAAACTTATGAAGAATCTCTTTTGCTCTTTTCAAAAAGACGTTTCCTTCATATGTGAGGGTCATTTGTTTCTTTTTATTGCGGTCAAACAGAATGACGCCCAATTCTTCTTCGAGCTGTTTCAACTGTCGGCTCAAAGGCGGCTGTGCCATATGGAGCTTTTTGGCGGCCGTCGTGATTTTCTGCTCTTGGGCAATGGTGATGAAATAACGCAATTGCCGAATATCCATGAGAACGCTCGCTCCTTTCTTTTATACCTTTAAGGTATGATACATAGATTTAACGAATATTTTTCATATGGATATATCAGGAGTATGATGGATTTGACACCACATTTCAAGCGTAAAGGAGGGGTCAATATGAAGCTCGTCATCGGAATGACCGGGGCAACGGGAGCCATATTCGGGATCAGGCTTTTAGAATATTTAAAAGCCGCGGAGATCGAAACCCATCTTGTCGTGTCTCCTTGGGCAAATGTCACCATTACACATGAAACCGATTATACGTTAAAAGATGTCGAGAAACTCGCATCCTATACGTATTCTCACAAAGACCAGGCAGCGGCGATTTCAAGCGGTTCGTTTGAAACGGACGGGATGATCATCGCTCCGTGCAGCATGAAATCACTGGCAAGCATCCGCACCGGAATGGCTGACAATCTGCTGACAAGGGCGGCTGACGTCATCCTGAAGGAGCGGAAAAAACTTGTGCTGCTGACAAGAGAAACGCCGCTCAGCCAAATCCATTTAGAAAATATGCTAGCGCTTACAAAAATGGGTTCCGTCATTCTTCCGCCGATGCCGGCATTCTATAACAAGCCGGCTGACATGGATGAATTGATAGACCATATTGTGTTCCGGACGCTCGATCAGTTCGGCATCCGTCTGCCGGAAGCGAAACGGTGGTACGGAATTGAAAAACAAAAAGGAGGAATCTGATAATGGCCTATCAGGATTTTAGGGAATTTCTCGCCGCTCTTGAAAAAGAAGGGCAGCTCTTAACCGTCAACGAAGAGGTAAAACCGGAGCCGGACCTGGGCGCCGCCGCGCGTGCAGCCAGCAATCTCGGGGATAAAACCCCTGCGCTTTTGTTTAACAATATTTACGGACATCACGATGCGCAGGTGGCTCTGAATGTCATCGGCTCGTGGCCGAATCACGCGATGATGCTCGGCATGCCGAAAGATACGCCTGTTAAAGAACAATTCTTTGAGTTTGCCAAACGGTACGATGCATTTCCGGTGCCGGTCAAACGGGAAGAAACCGCGCCGTTTCATGAAAATGAAATAACGGAAGATATCAATCTATTTGACATCCTTCCGCTATTCAGAATCAACCAGGGGGACGGCGGCTACTATTTGGATAAAGCGTGCGTCATTTCCCGCGATCTTGAAGATCCGGACAATTTCGGCAAGCAGAATGTCGGTATTTACAGAATGCAGGTAAAGGGAAAAGACCGCCTTGGCATTCAGCCCGTGCCTCAGCATGATATTGCGATTCATCTTCGCCAAGCTGAAGAACGCGGCGTGAATCTTCCTGTTACGATCGCGCTCGGCTGTGAGCCGGTGATTACGACGGCTGCATCAACTCCGCTGTTATACGATCAATCCGAGTATGAAATGGCCGGCGCGATTCAAGGGGAGCCCTACAGAATCGTTAAATCTAAATTGTCTGATTTAGACATCCCTTGGGGCGCTGAAGTCGTTCTGGAAGGAGAGATCCTTGCGGGAGAACGGGAATACGAAGGACCTTTCGGTGAGTTCACGGGCCATTATTCAGGCGGCCGCAGCATGCCGGTGATCAAAATCAAACGGGTATATCATAGAAACAATCCGATTTTTGAACATTTATACTTAGGCATGCCGTGGACGGAGTGCGATTATATGATCGGCATTAATACGTGCGTGCCGCTTTACCAGCAGCTGAAGGAAGCCTATCCGAACGAAATCGTCGCCGTGAATGCGATGTATACACACGGGCTGATCGCCATTATCTCCACGAAAACGCGCTACGGCGGATTTGCCAAGGCCGTCGGCATGCGCGCCCTGACGACGCCGCACGGACTCGGCTACTGCAAAATGGTCATTGTCGTGGATGAGGATGTCGATCCGTTTAACCTGCCGCAAGTCATGTGGGCGCTCTCAACGAAAATGCATCCGAAACACGATGCAGTCATCATTCCTGATCTGTCCGTCCTTCCGCTTGACCCGGGGTCTGATCCGGCAGGGATGACACACAAAATGATTCTTGACGCCACGACGCCTGTCGCGCCGGAAACAAGAGGCCATTATTCGCAGCCGCTTGATTCCCCGCTGACAACGAAAGAGTGGGAACAAAAACTGATGGACTTAATGAATCAATAAGAAAGGATGAGTTTACTATGAAAACATGCCCGCGCTGTGAATCGCAAAAAGGAGAAACCGTCAGCCAATCGCCGGTCAAAGGCGCTTGGGAAATATACCAATGCCAAACCTGCTTTTTTACATGGAGATCCTGTGAACCGGAAAGCATCACGAATCCGGCGGCATTCAACCCGGCATTTAAAATCGATCCGAAAGAAACAGAGACGGCCACACATGTTCCCGCTGTCCCGGAAAGAAAAGCGTAATGCTGACGGAGCACTTGCCGGAGGCGCTTTACGCGCTTTTAGACGGAACGGAACTTGAAAAAAAGCAGCACGACGCATTTGTGCTCCAATCCGTGACAAAAGAAGGCCGTCCGCACGCGGCCATGATCAGCGCCGGTGAAATCGCGGCCGTGAGCAGAACAAATCTCCGGCTCGCCTTATGGAAAAACACGACGACCGTAAAAAGCCTGCTGCATTCGGGACAAGCTCTTTTCATCGCCTGGCACGGAGGAGCCGCATATTACGTCACATTGGAATGTAAGGCGCTTCCGCCGCTGAAAGAGGCGAAACACGAGCGGGAACGGTTCAGCTGCCGCGTGATCACCGTCAAGGAAGATCGGGCGAAATACGCGGATCTGACATCAGGACCGGCCATCCAGCTCCACGAACCGGAAGATGTCCTGAAGAGATGGAGAGAAACACTTGAGGAGTTAAAACGATAGACGCACAAAAAAAGCCTGCGGACGATTCCGCAGGCTTCTCTTTTATTGTACGCCTTTCATCGCCCGTTTAATGACGGGAGACAGAAGAATTAAAATAATACCGAGAATGATCGAAACAAGACCGATTGAGCCGAAGTAGGCCGCTTCAGAAATCTTATCAAACAAACCGACTACTTTTGCGTTCAGGGCTTGACCGCAGGCGTTTGTTAAAAACCACATACTCATCGTCTGCGCTGAGAAAGCTGCAGGCGCAAGTTTCGTTGTGACGGATAAACCGACCGGTGAAAGGCAAAGCTCACCAAGCACAACCAAAAGGAAGCTGAGCACAAGCCAAAGCGGGCTCACAAGCTCGCCGCTTCCGCCCATAACCGGAAGCACCATGACTAAAAATGATAATCCGGCAAGGATAATGCCGATCGCGAATTTAATCGGTGTTGAAGGCTGGCGTTTGCCGAGCTTCATCCAGATCCACGCGAACACCGGCGCGAAAATAACGATGAATAACGGGTTCAGAGACTGGAACCATGAAGACTCAAGATGCATGCCCGCAAAGGAAAGTCTCGTGCGCTGATCCGCATATAAAGCTAGAATCGTCGCGCCCTGCTCCTGAATCGCCCAGAACATTGCCGCTGCAATAAACAGCGGAACATAAGCCGCAAGCCGTGATTTTTCCGTTTTCGTCGCTTTTTTGCTTGTGAACATCACGATAAAGTAAATAACCGGAATGACAATGCCGAGGATACTGACGGTGTCAATCACACGCTGGATCGTCAGCCAGCCGGTTTGAATCAGAACAATAATAACGGCTGCTGCGATGACCACTCCGATTCCCGTGCCGATCACTGATGATTTAGAAATCGGATTCGGTACATTGGAGCCTGCTTTGCCGAGGTATTTCTTTCTCGTAAGAGCGAAAACAATCAGTCCGAGGAACATACCGGCCGCGGCGCATCCGAAGCCTAAGTGGTAGTTGTACTTCTGTCCGAGTGTTCCGACAATTAGCGGCGCAAGCAATCCGCCGAGGTTGATCCCCATGTAAAAGATGCTGAAACCTGAGTCGCGGCGCTCGTCTTCCTTCGTATATAAATCTCCGACAACGCTGGATACGTTTGGTTTAAGCAGGCCGGTTCCGATAATGATCAGAGCCATGCTGGTAAAAAACGCCGCCGTGCTGCCGGGGAAGGCAAGAGCGATGTGCCCGAACATAATTAAAATTCCGCCGTAAAATACGGTGTTTGCCGTGCCGAATACCCGGTCGGCCAGCCATCCGCCGATGACGCTCGACATATATACGAGAGATCCGTATATGGACATGATGGCAACTGCGGTCGTTTTATCAAAGCCGAGACCGCCATGAGCGACTTCCGTGTATAAATAGTAAAGCAATATGGCTCTCATACCATAGTAGGAGAAACGCTCCCAAAATTCGGTAAAAAACAGTGTGAACAAGCCGCGGGGATGACCGAAAAAGCCTCGTTGCGGCACAGTTTCTGTTATAGATTCCTTATCAATAGATGCCACCTGAGCCAACCCTTTCTTAAAAAAGTGTATTACAAAAATCATATTCTTATATAATACTTGTGTCAATATAATTTATACTGAATTCAAAAAATTCCAGAATGAAAAGATATTAAAACGGTGAATATAGACGAATTTTCCTGATTCCAATGACTTATTTTGTTATATTATCTGACTAAACTATCTTTATAAACTTTTTTAATAAAATTTAAAGTATGTACAGGCGGAGCGGGATATGGCGGAATAAGATGACAATAAGAGAGGAAGGAGGAGATTATCACTTGCCGAATCGTATATTGGATATTACGGATTGCGGTGTGGCGGCAGACGGAAAAACCGATGTGACGGGCGCCATCAACCAATGCTTGGCCAGAGCCGTCAGCGAAGGCTGTCATACGGTGTTTTTTCCGCCCGGAACGTATAAAATCAACGGCACGCTTGGCGGGGACAAAAGCCAGCCGTTTCGGAACGCCGGGATTAACGTGCCGAGCCATCTCACCATCGTTTTAGATCCGGAATGCACGATTAAAGTGGCGCCGAACAGCTCCTGGGGCTACTCGGCTTTCTATATAGGCAGGCGTGAAAATGTCACCATCACCGGCGGCCGGATCATCGGGGAACGGGATGAACACACGTATACCAATGTCCCTTTGCGGTCGACCCATGAATGGGGGTTTGGAATCTGTATTGAAGGCAGCAGCAATGTGCTGATCGAAAATGTGAAGATTTCAGATTTTACGGGAGACGGTATAATTGTCAGCCCGCTCGGGTTAAAAACAAACAGTGATTACGAAACTTCAGAACAGGTGACCATCCGCTGCTGTGAGATCAGGCAGTCAAGGCGGAACAACATTTCAATCACCGGCTGCAATACCGTTACGGTGGAAGAATGCGTGATTGAAGACGCCGGGCAAGGGAACGGAACGGCTCCGAAATTCGGAATCGATATTGAATCGTACGGAGAAGGCGATATTGATTATGAAGAAGCTCTTCATATTACGGTCCGCAACAACTTCTTTTCCGGAAACGCCGCAAGCTCAGTCACCAATTTTAACGGATATAATGTGTTAATTGAAGGAAATCATTCCGATAACACAATCAGCTACGGGTATGGGGCGCATACCGTCATTACGGGGAATGTCTTCTTTCGGTCAGACGGCGGCTCAAGGACCGCAGTCGCCGGACAAGGTGTGTCACAAGGACAGGACAGCAGCAATGCCGTCATTTCCAACAATCTGATTACCGGGTTTTCCACCGGAATAGATGTAAGGGGAAAAAGCGTCCTCGTCACCCACAACAAAATTAATCAATTTGAAAATACGGGCATTTCCGTCTATCAGGCAGAAGATGTGACCGTTGACGGCAATGTCATTGAAAACGGACGTTCCGAAACGAGACGAAGCACGGGGATGCGGGCGACGCTTTCGGAGAACGCCGTCTTTACGAATAACACTCTGAATCAGGTGACAGACGGAATCAGCATGTCGGCCGGCAGTATCATTGTAAAACAAAATGTGCTGAAATCGTTCAGCCGGGGCATATGGGTCACAGGCGGAAATGCCGTTATTGAAGGAAATACGCTCCTTCCGAATGCGTATCAGGGCGCCGCGGAGTCCTATGCCGTATCTGTGACAAATGACGCCGGGGCTGTCATCAAAGGCAATCTCTTTAAGAACTATAAAAACTATCCCGTATTCAGTTCAACATCCTCGGGAACCTCTGTCATCAGCAACCGCTTTGAATCATCACCGCTTATCGTTACCGTGTATCTGAACTCAGGCACGCATGAAGTCATAGACAATACGCTCACGATCAACCGAACAGCGGGCAGCCCGATCGGCATCTATCTGAACGGAGCCTCCAATTCCCTCGTTTCGGGCAATACCATCAACAACCTTTCCGCCGCTTCTGCTTCCGCCATCCAAACCAGCTCCTCCGCAAGTACTAAAATCATCGGCAACCGCATTATCAAAGGCGTCATTGTGAAGCACGCGACAGATACGGAAAGCGGAAATATCGTCATCTGAGAACATCTGCGCCGGAAAAATAAAAAGAACACATGAACTCCGAGAGAAGGAGGAATGTGTTCTTTTTTGACACAATAAAGCCTTGCGCCTGTCAGGCATCTTTTTTACCTGATTTATATAAAGCGATCATTTCTCTGATTAAAAAGAGGGCGAATAAAAACAGCATCAGCCATTCTGAGAAGGTGGTCAATTTAAAAGCGGACAGGTTGTTTTGAACCGCTCCATAGAAACTGAAACCTTGCAGCATATCCACCGTTACTGAAATGATCAGACAGGCAGTCAGCAAAAAGAATGAAACCCCCAATATTTTCATGCGCATCACTCTCCCTTTTTATCCTTTTCGATTACGCAGAACTTATACAGACTTTCCGCCGTGCATAATCTTTTGCCGTACAGGAAGAATATGAAAAAAACGAGGAAAGGTTTTTTGCGATATGCCGCCATTTTTTAAGCAGAGGAAACAAAAAAAAGCCGATCAAAACGACCGTGACAATGAAAGCAGAAAAGAAGCGGACAGCCAGCCGGACAAAGAGCGGGATGAGCCGATCTCCCTCAGCTTAAAGCAAAATATGAAGAAGCTGTCTGAGAGGTTCGGCAACAGTGCCGATGTCGTCATCCGCCGGCTGAAAATCGGAAAAGAAGAGCTTCCGGCCGCAATCGTGTATATCGCCGGTTTGGTAGACGAACAGCTTGTCAGCCAATCCCTTCTGGAGGATTTAATCGATATCCCGTCCGTTCAGCCGGAACAAGCGGTCTGCCTGATATACGATAAAACGCTTGCGATCGGCGGGGTGAAAGAGGAAGAAAAATGGAAAAGCCTTTATGCCGGGCTGGTGGCGGGCAGCACGCTCATTTTTGTCGACGGGGCTGACAAGGCGCTGATCGCCAGCACGGAAGGGGGAGAGCACCGGTCCATTCAAGAGCCGAGCACTCAGGTCTCTTTCCGCGGCCCGCGCCAGGGATTCACTGAATCTCTGCAAACCAATATTTCCATGATCCGCAGGTATGTAAAAACGCCTGATGTATGGGTTGAAAAAATGGAGATCGGACACGAAACGAATACGGATGTCGCGCTGATGTATATTAACGGAATTTGCGATAAAAAGCTGATTAAGGAAGTCCGCAAGCGGCTGAAGCACATTGACATCGACAGCATCCTGGAATCCGGCTACATTGAACAGCTCATTGAAGACGCGCCGTTTTCTGTGTTCCCCACCGTATATCATACGGAGCGGCCGGACGTCGTGGCGGGGAATCTGCTGGAAGGACGATTTGCGATTATCGTGGACGGAACGCCGTTCGTTCTCATCGCGCCGGCCTTATTTATTCAATTTTTTCAATCCGTTGAGGATTATTATTCACGATTTGATATCGCCACAAGCATCAGGGTGCTGCGGGTTTTGATTTTCTTCATTTCACTGGTGGCGCCGGGGATTTATGTGGCGGCGACGACCTTTCACCAGGAAATGATTCCGACGCAGCTGCTGATTGTCATCGCGGCTCAGCGGGAGACGGTGCCGTTCCCGGCCGTGATTGAAGCGCTGACGATGGAAGTGGCTTTTGAGATTCTCAGGGAGGCGGGTGTCCGGCTTCCGAGAGTTGTCGGCTCCGCCGTTTCCATAGTCGGAGCGCTTGTCATCGGCCAGGCCGCCGTACAGGCCGGCATCGTCTCCCCGGCCATGGTTATCGTCGTCGCGCTGACGGCGATTGCCAGCTTTGCGACCCCGGCTTTTGACATGGCGATATCCGCGCGGCTGATCCGGTTTCTCTTTATTCTGTCAGCGGCGGTCATGGGATTTTACGGGCTGATTCTGGGCATTATCATGATGTTCGTCCATCTGTGCGGCCTGCGTTCATTCGGTTTTCCGTATATGTCCCCGCTCGCTCCTTTGACCCCGGGCGGGCTGAAGGATTCCATCCTCCGCGCTCCGTTATGGGCAGATGAAAAAAGGCCGGAACTGCTCGTGCAGGAAAACAACAGGCGCCAAGGGGAACATCAAAGACCGAAACCGGAGACATCCAGAGGGATGGTTAATAAAGATGTAGAAGAGGGCGACGGTAATGAAAAGACGTAAATGGATACTTATCCTTTGTACGATGGTTTCCCTTATGTTTGTATCCGGATGCTGGGATAAAAGGGAGCTGACTGATTTGGCTGTGATCTCCGCCATCGGTATTGACCGGACTGAAACGGGAAAATACGTCCTTCACTTGCAAATTATCAATCCGGGAAACGTGGCCGGCGGTCTGCAGGGCGGCGGAGCGGGAGACCGGCCTCCGGTTTCCGTCTATTCGGTGTCCGGAGACAATATGACGGAAGCTTTGAGAAAAGGCTCGATGAAAGTGTCCAGAAGGCTCTATTTTGCGCATACGAATCTCGTGGTGTTCAGTGAAAAGCTGGCGAAAGAGGAAGGGCTCAGTTTTATTCTGGACAATCTTGACCGCGACACCGAATTCAGGACGACCGCAACCGCGGTGATCGCGCATAATTGCAAGGCTGAAGACATTATTAAAGTGCTGACGCCGATTGATAAAATCCCTTCCAATAAAGTGAACAAGACGCTCAGCTTCACGCAGGAACAATACGGCAGAGTCATTAAAACCAGCCTTCAGGACGTTCTGATTGATCTCGCTTCTCCGGCCGGGTCGCCGTTTATTCCGGGTTATGAAATGCACGGAGACGATAAAGCCGGTCCTACGATGGAAAATACGCAGACGACTGAACCGAAAGCAGTGCTGTCAGCGGACGGACTGGCGGTGTTCAAAAAGGATGGGAGGCTGGATTACTGGATTGAGGATGACGACAGTGTGGGGGCTGTATGGCTGCTCAATAGGATCAAGCATACGTTCATCAATGCGGATTGGAAGAATGTGAAGCACGCAATCAGTCTGCAGGTCACCCGCCAGAATACAAAGGTGACGGCCACTTTTCCGAACGGAAAACCGCATATTCACGTGCATGCTCAGGTCGAGGGGCTGGTGGACGCTGTCAGATACCCTTTCCATCTGTCTGATCCGCAAGTGCTGATGACGATGCAAAAGGCGCTCAGCGTGCAGCTTGACAAAGATATCACCAAATCAATTGAAGATATAAAAGCCCGTAAGAATGACTTCGTCGGCTTCGGAGACCTGATCTATCGGAAGCATCCGGACAAATGGAAAAAGTTCAAAGGGAAGTGGGATGAAGAATATTTCCCCAATCTCCCCGTAGATGTCAAAACGGAAGTCATTATCAGAAGAACGGGCTTGCGGAATAATCCTCTCTCAGACAAGCTTGAGCATGATTGATTTGAGGAGAAAGGAGCGAAGCGTATGGAAAATGCGAAAATCGGCACGCGTCAGCTGTTTATTATGATCATTTTGTTTGAATTGGGCAGTTCGTTATTGATCCCGCCAGGCACGATGGCCGGGCGGGATGCATGGCTGTCCGTGCTTCTCGGGTGCGTTATCGGTCTCGGACTTTTCTACGTTTATCAGGCGCTGTATCAATTTTTTCCTGAGTCTTCTCCGAGAGATTACATGAACGAACTGATCGGCAGACATCTGAGCTGGGCGGTCTCGCTTCTTTATATTCTCTATTTTTCTTATATCGCGGCCCGCGTATTGCGGGATTTTGGCGAAATGCTTGTCACCTTCGCCTACCAGGACACGCCGCTTTTAATTGTGAATGCCATGCTGATGATCGCCGCGATATTTGCAGTCAGAAAGGGTATTGAAGTGATAGCGAGAGCCGGCGAGCTGCTGTTTGGCATTATGTATTTTCTGACAGCCGTCGGGCTGATCCTCATTATCAGCTCAGGCACGATAAACCTCAGATTTCTCCAGCCCGTTTTAGCGGAGGGTGCAGGAACGGTCATTTATTCCGTGTTTAAACAGACGATGTTCATCCCGTTCGGTGAATTAATCGTGTTTGTCATGATTTTCCCTTATTTAAAAGATCGGAAAAAGGTGAAGAAAACCGGATTTCTGGCGATTATCATCAGCGGGCTGTTTTTGGCGATGTCAGTGGCGATTAATATTTGTGTGCTGGACGTCAACTTAATGCTCCGCTCTCAATTTCCGCTGCTGAGCACCATACAGACGATTAAAGTAGAAGAGTTTTTAGACCGGCTGGATGTCTTTTTCATGCTCGTGCTCGTCATCGGCGGTTTTTTCAAAGTCAGCCTTTTTACATATGCGGTTGTCGTGGGTGTGTCCACGCTGTTTAAAGAAAAAAATCCGTCTCAGCTGGCCTTTCCGGTCGGATTGGGGGTGCTGATTCTCTCCATCAGCATCGCAAGCAATTTTTCGGAACACATGAATGAAGGCTTAAACATTGTGCCGATCTATATTCATCTTCCGTTTCAAGTGCTGTTCCCCGTTTTGCTGCTTATCATTGCCGTTATTAAGAAAAAGGTCAAAGGGACCGTCTATACAGTTTCGAAGAAATAACCCGGACGGTGCGCCGGGTTATTTTTAAAATCATGATTTTTGTCTTAATGCATTGACAAACTTGCGTGACAATTGTACATTTTGATTTATTCTTATAAAATTACTAGGAAATATAGGTTTAGTGGTGTTAATATTTTCCGAACCGTATTTCAGAATAGAAGGAGATCCATCATGACAAAGAAAAAAGAAATCAAACTCGGTGTGTTTCTCGCGGGCACCGGCCATCATGTCGCTTCTTGGAGACATCCTCAGGCACCGGCGGACGCGAGCATGAATTTGGATTATTTCAAAGAACTGGCGAAAACAGCTGAGCGGGGGAAATTGGACATGCTGTTTTTGGCGGACAGTTTATCAATAGACGGCAAATCACATCCGAATGTGCTGACGCGCTTTGAGCCGTTTACGCTGCTGTCGGCGCTCGCTCAGGTCACATCCCGCATCGGTCTGACGGCGACCGCGTCTACCACATACAGCGAACCGTTCCATATCGCGAGACAATTTGCATCGCTTGATCATCTTTCCAACGGCCGCGCGGGCTGGAATGTCGTCACATCTTCGATTGAATCGACCGCGCTTAATTTCAGCGGCGAAAAGCATCTTGAGCACCATCTCAGATATCAGCGCGCGGAAGAATTCGTTGAAGTCGTCAAAGGATTATGGGATTCGTGGGAGGAAGACGCCTTTATCCGTGACAAAGAATCAGGAGCATTTTTCGATAAAGACAAAATGCATGAATTGAACCATAAAGGAACATATTTCTCCGTGAGAGGGCCGTTAAATGTCGCCCGCACACCTCAAGGGCGCCCGGTCATTATTCAGGCCGGATCATCAGGAGACGGAAAAGCGCTGGCCGCCAAAACGGCGGAGGTCATTTTCACCGCGCAAAATCATTTGGAGTCCGCGCAGGAATTCTATCAATCTATTAAAGAACAAGCGGCTTCTTTCGGCCGTGATCCTGAAAAAATCGCGATCATGCCGGGGATCTTTCCCGTTATCGCCGATACCGAGGAAGAAGCGCAGGCAAAATATGAAGAGCTCCAAGATCTCATCATTCCGTCTGTCGGCCTGAACATTCTGCAAAACTATCTGGGCGGCGTCGACCTTTCCGCCTGCCCGCTTGACGGCCCGCTGCCTGAATTGGATGCGGATGCGTCGAATGCCGTTAAAAGCCGGTTCAAGCTCGTTCAGGAGATGGCCAAACGCGATAACATGACCATCCGCGAGCTGTACAAATATGTGGCGGGTTCAAGAGGCCATCATATCTTTGTCGGAACGCCTGAACAGCTTGCCGATAAGATGGAAGAATGGGTCGGAAAACAAGCTTGTGACGGCTTCAACATCATGCCGCCGCTTTTGCCTGAAGGTCTCACTCTTTTTGTAGACAAAGTGATTCCGATTTTACAAGAACGGGGCGTGTTCAGAAAAGAGTATGAAGGAACGACGCTCAGAGAACATTTCGGACTGGAAAAACCGGCAAACCGATATGCCGACTAAAGGAGGGCTCATCATGTCAAGACAATACCGGCTTGCAACGGAGGCAGACGCTGATGAGTTGCTTTCACTGACACTGCGGGCGTATGAACCGATCCGCAAGCTCGGCATCAATTTTGCCGCTGCCACGGCGGATAAAGAACTCGTATTAACTAACATACAGAAAAACGCCTGTTACGTTTTGGAGGAAGACGGACGGATTCTGGCGACGATTTCTCTGCGGATGCCGTGGGGGCCGAATCCCGGGCCGTACGGTGTCCCTCATATTTGGTGGTTCGCCGTCGATCCTGAAACCGGAAAAAAAGGGACGGGCTCAGACATGCTGGAGTGGCTGGAGAATACAGTGCTCCGCGATACATTAAAAGCGCCTTTCGTGTCACTGGGCACAGCGGACAAGCATCCGTGGCTGATCGGCATGTACGAGCGGAAAGGCTACGTCCGCGCAGGCGAAAAGGATTTAGGAAAAGGCCACATCACCATCTATTTAAAAAAACAATTGCAGGATTAACATTTTAATAGGAAAAGGCGGGATTTCAATGAAGAAGAAAACATGGGCTTTGCTGCTGTCTGCCGCGCTTTTGGCGGTCTTAACAGCATGCGGAAACGGAAAAGAAAGCGAAGGCGGCGATAACGTGCTGCATGTCGGCGCCACGGGACAAAGCTATCCGTTCGCATATAAAGAAAACGGCAAGCTGACAGGCTTTGACGTGGATGTCATGGAAGCCGTAGCGAAAAAAATCAACATGAAACTGGACTGGAAGCTGCTTGAATTCAGCGGACTGATGGGCGAGCTCCAGACCGGCAAACTCGACACCATCTCAAACCAGGTCGCTGTCACGGACGAACGCAAGAAAACGTATAACTTCACAGAACCGTATTCGTATGCGGGCACTCAAATCGTCGTCAAAAACGATAACAAAGACATCAAATCAGTCAATGATCTGAAAGGAAAAACAGTGGCGGCCGTTCTGGGCTCAAACCACGCGAAAAACCTTGAGAGCAAGGACCCGGATAAAAAAATCAACATAAAAACATATGAAACACAAGAAGGTACGCTGAAAGACGTGGCTTACGGACGGGTTGACGCCTATGTAAACAGCCGCAGCGTCCTGATCGCCCAGATCAAAAAGACCGGTCTGCCTCTGAAATTAGCAGGAGACCCGATTGTCTATGAAAAAGTCGCTTTCCCGTTTGCGAAAGATGCGGCTCACGATAAAATCCGCAAAAAAGTAAACAAAGCCATTGAAGACCTGCGGAAAGACGGCACGCTGAAAAAGCTGTCTGAAAAGTACTTTAACGAAGATATCACAAAGGAAGCAAAGCAATAAGAAACGGCGGTGAAAATCGAGAATGAACAGCATTGATTGGGGATTTATGTTTTCAGCTTTTCCCGCGTTAATCGAAGCCTTGCCGATCACATTACTAATGGCCGTCGCGGCCATGGTATTTGCCGTGATCGGCGGCCTTATATTAGCGCTTATCACAAAAAATCGTATTCCTGTGCTTCACCAGCTGTCAAAGGTGTATATTTCATTTTTCCGGGGCGTGCCGACGCTCGTGCAGCTTTTCTTAATTTATTACGGCCTGCCTCAGCTCTTTCCCGGGATGAGCAAGATGACGGCGTTAACTGCGGCGATTATCGGGCTAAGCCTGAAGAATGCCGCCTACCTGGCTGAAATCTTCCGCGCGGCGCTCAACTCAGTCGATGAGGGGCAGCTTGAAGCCTGTCTGTCTGTCGGAATGACAAAATCCCAGGCGTACAGACGGATCATTTTCCCGCAAGCCGTCAGAAACGCGCTTCCCGCGACGGGAAATACGTTTATCGGCCTGTTAAAAGAAACATCGCTCGCTTTTACATTAGGTGTGATGGAGATGTTCGCCCAAGGAAAAATGTACGCATCAGGCAACCTCAAATATTTTGAGACGTATTTAGCCGTCGCGGTCATGTACTGGATTCTTACGATTATTTACAGTGTGCTGCAGGATCTGCTCGAACGGGCGATCAGCAAGCCTTATCGCACATAGGAGGAGGCTCAGGATGATACAAGTCAGACATATTCGAAAAGCATTTAAAGACCTTACCGTACTTGACGGGATCGATCTTGAGATCAAAAGCGGCGAAGTTACGGCCATCATCGGCCCGTCAGGCTCGGGAAAATCAACGCTCCTCCGCTGTCTGAATCTGCTGGAGCGCCCGGATGACGGCATCATTGAAATCGGCGATGCAAAGCTGAATGCAGCGTCCTATTCGCGCAAAGACGTACACAAGCTTCGCCAGCAGACGGCGATGGTGTTTCAGAATTACAACCTGTTCAAAAACAAAACCGCCCTGCAAAATGTGACAGAGGCGCTGATCACCGCGCAAAAGAAACCGAAAAAAGAAGCGGAACAGATCGGTATGGACCTGCTGCGGCAAGTCGGTTTAGAACACAAAGCGGACAGCTACCCGATTACGATGTCAGGCGGGCAGCAGCAGCGGATCGGGATTGCGAGAGCCTTGGCCGTTGATCCTCACGCGATTTTACTGGATGAACCGACTTCGGCCCTTGACCCTGAGCTTGTAGCCGGGGTGCTCCAAGTCATCAAATCAATTGCCGAAAAACAGACAACCATGATCATCGTCACGCATGAGATGGCTTTTGCGCGTGAAGTAGCCGACAAAGTTATTTTTATGGCGGACGGACGCATCATCGAACAGGGAACGCCGGAGGAGCTGTTTGACAATCCGCAGAACGAACGGACGAAAAAATTCATTAAGCAAGTGGGAGAGCCTGCCGAACTTGTCTAAGAAGGGAAGAAGAAGAAATGGCAAATGAAACGTATGAATCATTAAACAAACGTTTAATCAATATCCGCCGCGACCTTCATGAACACCCTGAGCTGTCAGGCGAGGAATTCGAAACGACGAATAAAATCCGCCGCTGGCTGGAGGAAGAAGGAATCACGGTTCTTGATGTGCCGAAACTTCAAACCGGAGTGATCGCTGAAATCAAAGGAGATAAAAGCGGCCCCGTCATCGCCGTCAGAGCGGACATCGACGCACTGACGATCGAAGAGAAAACAAACCTTCCGTTTGCTTCGCGCAACAGCGGCGTGATGCACGCATGCGGCCATGATTTCCATACGGCATCTATCCTCGGCACGGCTTTCTTATTAAATGAGAGAAAGCATGAGCTGAAAGGAACGGTGCGGTTTATTTTTCAGCCCGCGGAAGAAATCGCCGCCGGAGCAAGACAGGTCATTGAAGCCGGCGCGCTTGACGGTGTATCGGCGATATTCGGCATGCATAACAAACCTGACCTCCCCGTCGGCACGGTCGGTCTGAAAGAAGGCCCGCTTATGGCGAGTGTCGACCGCTTTGAAATCACCGTGAAAGGAAAAGGCGGCCACGCCGGAATCCCCGACAACAGCATTGACCCGATTCAGGCGGCAGGGCAGATCATCGGCGGCCTGCAATCGATTGTCAGCAGAAACATCAGCTCGCTTCACAATGCCGTCGTCAGCATCACAAGAGTTCAGGGGGGCAGTTCTTGGAATGTCATTCCGGACCATGTTGAAATGGAAGGAACCGTCCGGACGTTTCAAAAAGAAGCGCGGGACGCTGTTCCGAAACATATGAAGCGGGTTGCCGAAGGAATCGCGGCCGGATTCGGGGCAGAGGCTGACTTCCGCTGGTTTCCTTACCTGCCGTCAGTGATGAACGATGCCCGATTCATACAGGCGGCGGAACAAACGGCTGAAAGCCTCGGACTTCAAACCGTTCGGGCAGAACAGTCGCCCGGCGGCGAAGACTTCGCATTATATCAAGAAAAAATCCCCGGCTTCTTCGTCTGGATGGGAACAAACGGAACAGAAGAATGGCACCATCCAGCCTTTACACTCGACGAAAAAGCGCTTCCGAAAGCGGCTGAGTTTTTCGCCCGGCTTGCCGTCAATGTATTGGAGCAGACGGAATGAATACGGAAAATCTGACGGCCGGACTTGCTCAGGCCGTCATGTCGTCTGTGCCGGAAACATCCGCCGAAGCGATGAAAGAAGCGCGCAAAGGACTGCTTGATTTTACAGCGGCAGCTTTTGCGGGGAGACGGGATACAGGAGTTGAAAAGCTGGTAAAACTGGCCGAAGAAGAAGGCGGGATGCCGATAGCGCCGCTTATCGGCAGAAATCAAAAAACCACGCCGTCCCAATCCGCGCTCATTAACGGTTTCATCGCACATGCGCTTGATTTTGACGATGTTCATTCTGATGTAAGAGGACATCCGAGCGCGGTCATCCTTCCGGCTTTGATTGCAGCCGCATCAGCCGGCCGGATAGACAAGAGCCGTTTTCTCGGTGCTTATGTGACGGGAATCGAAGTGATGGCGCGGCTCGGCGAGTCAGCTGGAAGGCATCATTACGAGAAAGGCTGGCACAATACAGGAACGTTAGGTGCCATTGCGGCCGCATGCGCCGTCGGATTCGCGGAGAATCTGAATCAAACCCAATTACAGAAAGCAATCGGGTTTGCAGCTGCCCGTTCCGGAGGCATGAGAATGCAATTCGGGACAGAAATGAAGCCGCTCCACGCCGGCCTGGCCGCTCAAGCCGGGGTGTTCGCCGTAAAGCTTGCAAAGGCCGGTTTCGGCGGCTCAGCTCATGCGCTCGACGGGGAGAAAGGTTTTTTCGGACTGTACGGCGATCTTGAACGGGCAGAAACCCTGCTTGTAAACGGGTGGGGAAACCCTTGGCGGATCGTGAGTCCGGGACTTTGGTTTAAGGTTTATCCGTTTTGCTCGGCGGCCCATCATGCGGCGGACGCCATTCTCAAGCTGAAGGCCGAACATGGTCTCACTTTCGGCCAAACGGAACGGATTGACGTGATTTATCCGCCGGGCGGGGACGCCGCATTGACAGAACGGCGTCCGAAAACAGGCGAAGCGGGTCGGTTCAGCGTAGAATATGTGATCACCTTAGCTTTGCACGGTAAGGATTTTTCAGTTGAACATTTCACATCCGAGCCGATTCCGCAATCCCTTCAAAAAGGATTTGAGCGGATTCACCGCAGCTGCGATGACCAAATTCAGCCGGCTGACAACGCCGTTCCGAAGGGCCGTTTTACAATTGTACGGGTCACGGTTTCCGGCGGTCATGTCTATGAAGCACGTATCGACTGTCCAAGGGGAGCGCCGGGAAACGGTCTTTCTGAAAAAGACATTGAAGACAAGCTCCGGCTCGCTTTGCCGGGAGAAGAGAAAAAGGCGGAAGAATTGATCAAAGCAGCCGGACAATCAAATATTGACCGTTATTTACAGCTGATATAAATAAAAAGAGCGAGGGGATGCAGCCCTGGCTCTTTTTACGTTCACTTCTATTGAATAGGGGGATATAGGGTGCGCCCCTGTCTGCGCTGGCAGGGGCGCGGTATCAGGAAACGGCCGTGCCGTTTTCTTTGACCGTGAAACTTCCTCTTGATAAGCGGATGTTGATATCAGACACTTTGGCAATTTGTTCGTCGTGCGTAACCATGATGACGCATTTGCCGTCTTTATGCGCCAGATCCTGAAAGAGCCGGACGATTTCCTTTGACGTATCCTCGTCGAGGTTTCCCGTCGGCTCATCCGCGCAAATCAGATCCGTATCACAGCAGAAAGCCCGCGCAATTGAAACGCGCTGCTGCTGTCCGCCGCTTAATGTCAGCACCCGCTGACGGGCCTGCTGTTCGGTGATGCCGACTTTATCCAGCATGCTGAGCGCGGACGCATCTTTGTTGTTCTCCTTAGATCCGGTAATCTCCATCGCGGTTGTGACGTTCTGGAGCGCCGTCATATACGGGATCAGATGATGAGATTGAAAGACGATAGAGACATATTGATTTCTGAATTTGGTTAATCCGATTTTGGAGATGTCTTCTCCGTTATAAAGGATGCTTCCCTCTTTAGGTGTGTCAAGGCCGCCCGCCAGAGACAGAAACGTGGTTTTTCCCGTTCCGGAGGCGCCGGCAATTGTATAAAACTTCCCTTTTTCAAAGCTGATCGTTATATCCTGAAACAGCGGCTGTGATTTATCTTGGTACCAGTAGCCGGTCTGTTGAAAGGTTAATAGGCTCATTATGCTGCCTCCTCTTATTCCTGCTTGGTCAGGATCGTTTTAGGGTGAAGCCGCATGACTGATACAGACGGCAGTAATGTGGCGATGACGGCAATTGCGACGCCGATCCCGCCGAGAATCAGAAGGTCATTCAGCGAAACGTTTACCTGCATTGTACTGATGACATCTGCACCGGATGAATGCTGACCGAACATGCCGTCTCCCCGCGGCATTTCTCCTCCGCCCCAGCCGCTTGTTTGCTGCTGGGAATCATCGGCTGAGCTGACCTGCTGGGAAAGAAGCTGATTTCCGAGCTGATTCGCCACAAGGCTGCCCGTGACGGATGCGATCCCGATGGCGATAACCGCGACAATCAGAATTTCCGTTAAGAATTGTCCGATGAGCTTCCAGCGCTTTTCGCCGATCGCCATCAAGACACCCATTTCATACTTGCGTTCCCTGATCGACATCATCACGATCAATCCGAGAATGACCGCGCCCGCGATGGATACAAGGTACACCACGTTTTTAGAAAATGACGCGACATTTTCAATCGGGCCGGCCATTTGCTGATACACCTGATCATTTGTCGTCAGCGTGTAGGTTTTATCATCTATAGATGTTTTTTTCGCAGCCGCAACGAATGAGTCAATATATTTTGCATCATCCATATAATAAACGGCTGAGCTGATTCTGTTTTTGTTATCAGACCCTTTTAACGCCGCAGCTGCGGTGTAAGGCGTATAGATTTTATTGTCAGGGTTTAAGAATGAAAAATGCTCTGCCTGATCGTCTCCTGATGATGTTGTTTTATAAATTCCCACAATTTTAAGCTTTGTACTCACAGAATCATCCGCTGCTGAGGAAACTGTAATGGAGCCGCCGACCTTCAGCTTGTTTTGATCTGCCAGCGTTTCATTGATCACTGCGACTTTTGCGTCCGCATCTGTTTTTGTGATGGCGCGGCCATCAGTGATTTTTGAGCTCCCGCCTGTGAAATCATCAAGCAGCGCCGTAGAGAGCACGCCTTCGACCGAAATATCCGCTGAAATCATCTGTCTTCCGCCGCCTTGAAAACGGCTTCCGCCGGAGCTGTTATCGGCTGATTCGCCTGAGCTTTTTATCGCGTCAAAGCTTTCTGCGTTTGCTGACGCTGTCGTGAGGAAGTTGTAATTTTTAACGTGCTGTAAAGATGTAAGTTTCTTGGCATCAGAGACGGAAATCGGCGTTGATTCAAACGTCCTCTTTTCACCGTCTTTTTGCTGCTGCGCCATTTGCTTTTGGCGGTCAGCCTGGAGTGTGACGCTCCCGCCGATCTGCTGCCTTGCCAGTTCGCTTGATTTCTTTGCCGCTGACTGGATCGTAAGACCGGACAGGACAAAAATGCAAATCACTGAAAACACAACCAGCTGCAAAAACGTTTTTCCCTTTTTTGCCTTCATGCTCCAAAAGGCTCTTTTTATAAAGTTCATGTCTGTTCCTCCGTGTGGGTGTCAGATCTTGTAAAACCAGCCTTCTTTAGAACCGGTTATCCGATATGTATATAGTAGGAGAAATGTATGAAAAAAATATGAACAAACTATTTCCGGGTGATGAAATAAAAACTAACAATTGTGAAACGCGAAAATATCCGGGTAAAATGGTGCTATTATAAGTAAAAGCGTCAAGATAAACGGAGGACCCAATGAAGATATTAATGGTAGAAGACAATATAAGCGTATGCACCATGACGGAAATGTTCTTTTTTAAAGAAGGATTTGAAGCCGAATTTGTCCATGACGGAGTGGAAGGCTATCAGCGGTTCACGGAAGAGGACTGGGATTTGGTCATTCTGGATATTATGCTTCCATCTATGGACGGAGTGACGATCTGCCGGAAAATAAGAGAGACGAGCAGTGTGCCGATTATTATGCTGACCGCAAAGGACACGGAGTCTGATCAGGTGATCGGGTTTGAAATGGGAGCCGACGACTATGTCACCAAGCCGTTCAGCCCGCTGACGCTAGTAGCGCGGATTAAAGCGGTGATCAGAAGATACCGGGCGACGGGGCAGGCCGTAAAAAGCGGCGACTTGATCGAAACGGCGTGTTTTTCAATCAATAAGAAGACGCGGGAAGTGTTTCTGCATGGAAAGCCTGTCGAGAATCTGACGCCGAAGGAATTCGATCTGCTCTTTTATCTCGCACAAAATCCGCGCCAGGTCTTTTCGAGAGAGCAGCTGCTTGAGCAGGTGTGGGGCTATCAATTTTACGGCGATGAACGTACGGTTGATGTTCATATTAAACGGCTGCGCAAAAAACTGTCCAGTGACGAAAAACCGTTTTTATACACGGTGTGGGGGGTAGGATACAAATTTGATGAGGATTAAATACTTATATCAGCTGCTGTTAAGCCATGTCAGCATTTTGATTTTGGCCTTTTTCATCATCATTTCCCTGTTTTCGCACTTTGTGAAAGATTTTGCGTATCAAAATAAAGTGGATGAGCTGTCTTCTTACGCCCAGCAGATCACAAGTGAGCTGAACGGACGCGATCTTGATCTGCGCCGCCTGTATCCGTATCAGGACATGTTAAAAACGCGCGAGACCAGGTTTATTATTTTTGATGAACATCAGCGGCCGTACTTTTTTCCTGACGATATGCCGCCGCGCGAGAAGCTCAAAAGTAAGGAGTGGCACATGCTGAAGCAAGGGAAAACCGTTCAGATCAGAGCGGAGATGAACCGTTTTAATACGGAGGGCTTGGAAGTATCGCTTGTCGCAAAACCGCTTTTGATCAACGATCAATTTAAAGGCGCGGTGCTGCTCGTGTCTCCCGTCAGAGGGGTCGAGCAGATGATCAGCCAGGTCAACCGCTATATGATTTACGCGATTATCAGCACCCTTATCATCACGATTCTGCTGAGCTGGCTTTTATCTAAATTTCACGTTAAGCGGATTCAGACATTGCGGGATGCGACCGGAAAAGTGGCATCCGGGGATTACGATATTTCGCTCAAGAACAGCGGCGGCGATGAAATCGGCATGCTGGCGTCCGATTTCAACATCATGGCCAAAAATCTGAAGCAATCGAGAGAGCAGATTGACCGCCTGGAAAAACGGAGGCGCCAATTTATCGCCGATGTCTCCCATGAGCTGAGAACGCCTTTGACGACCATTAACGGACTTGTGGAGGGGCTTAACAGCAACACCATCCCGGAAAAAGATAAAGAGAAATGCTTCTCGCTGATCAGTGAAGAAACGAAGCGGATGCTCAGGCTCGTGAAAGAAAACTTGGATTATGAAAAAATCAGATCCCAGCAAATCAAACTGGACAAGCTCAGTCTGCCGCTCATCGAGGTGTTTGAAATTATTAAAGAGCATCTCAATCAGCAGGCGGAGGAAAAACAAAATCAGCTGCGGATTCAGGCGGAGGACGGCGTCAAAGTGTTCGCCGATTATGACAGGCTGATCCAGATTCTCGTCAACATCACGAAAAACAGCATTCAATTTACGCAAAACGGAGACATCACGCTGCGCGGGTATGAAGGCTATAAAGAAACGGTGATTGAGATCGAAGACACCGGAATCGGCATCTCCAAAGAGGAAATTGAGCATATATGGGAGCGGTTTTATAAGGCGGACGTGTCCCGGACGAATACGGCATACGGCGAATACGGACTCGGCCTGTCCATCGTCAGGCAGCTCGTTGAAATGCACAAGGGCACGATAGATATTGCCAGCGAAAAAGGAAAAGGCACGACGTTTACAATCCGCCTTCCGCTGAATACGAAACATGAATCATCTTGAAACCGGCAGTCCCGTCTGGCTGCCGGCTGTTTCATCTTCACTCGGAAAATTGCGCTCTGCCGAAACAAAGTTTGCGTGTTTTTCGGGATGGAAAGACACGGAAACGTGATAAAATAACTGGTAAACAGGTCTTGGATGGGGAGGGTGAAGGAATGAAGAGCGGGTTAATTCCTTCTTCAGCAGTCGGGCAGAAAATTAACGAGTGGTATCGATACATCAGAACATTCAGCGTGCCGGATGCGGAGATCTTGAAGGCCGAGATCAAACAAGAGCTTGACCGTATGGAGCCTGATTCAAACTTAGTGCTTTATTATTCCCTCATGGAATTTCGCCATCAGCTGATGCTGGACTACTTGGAGCCGCTGGAAAAACTGAAGATAGAAGACCAGCCGACCCTGTCGGAAATTCTTGATAACATTGATAACAGCCAGGCCGGCCTCAAAGGGCTTCTCGATTATTACGTCAACTTTTTCAAAGGCATGTTTGAATTTGATAAAAGAGAATTTATCTCAGCGATTACATATTATAAACAAGCTGAGAAAAAACTGGCCTTCGTATCGGACCACGTGGAACGGGCGGAGTTTTATTTTAAAGTGGCCGAAGCTTATTATCATATGAAACAAACGTATTTTTCTTTGATACATATAAAAAACGCTTATGAAATTTACGTCGAGCAGGACACATATAACGTCCGGATCATTCAATGCCATTTTGTATTCGGCGTCAATTTAATGGATGAAAGGCGCTTTGAACAGGCGGCCAAACATTTTCAGCACGCTCTGCAAATGGCCGAAAAAGAACAAAAAGCGCAGCTTGTCGGGAGGGCGCTGTATAACCTCGGACTGTGCTACTACAATCAGGACCGCATCGGCGAAGCGATTCCGTACTTTGAACGGGCGGTTGATACATTTGAATCACAAAGAATCGTCAATTCTCTTCCTCAAGCATATTTCCTAATCACACTCATTTACTTTAAACTCGGAAAAAAAGAAAAAGCGTCGGAATATCACAAGCGGGGATATGAATATGCTAAAGAAACAGACGATCCCGTTTACACGGTAAAATTCGAATGGCTGCAGGCTCTGTATCAGGCGAAACCGGATGAGGAAACAATCAGCGCGTGTTTCCGTTACCTGGAAGATAAAAATTTATACGCCGATATAGAGGATTTAGCACTAGAAGCAGCTAAATATTACTATGAACAAAATTGCTTTAAGATTTCTTCTGACTATTTTCTGAAAGTCGAAGAGGCAAGGAAACAAATACAAAGGAGTGAGGGTTTGTATGAAATTGAAATCTAAATGGTTTGTTATTTGTTTAGCAGCCGCCGCGATTTTTACAGTGACAGGTGCAGGCCAGACAGATCAGGCTGAATTCCATGTAGCTGAAAGAGGAATGACGTGAGAAGAAAATAACCTGAACAAAGGAAAAGACTGCCCGGGAATGTTCCCGGCAGTCTTTTTTTTTGCGCGGCCGGACTTGAACAGCGGCGGAAAACAAAAGAAAACGCCGCAGGTCAAAACCCGCAGCGTCCTCATATAGACGGAGTGATGCTTAGAAACCGCCAACATAGGCAGTACCTACAATAACCAACAGGATAAATAAAACAACGATCAAAGCGAAAGAGCTGATTCCAGAATATCCTGACATGAGCTTCACCTCCATATTGTCTATACCATACAATATGTAAAAGAAGCTGCTTTGTAAGGGATATTAGTGGACAAGAGAAAAAAGAGGCGGTGTCCTATGAGAGTAAGACTCCGGCGAAAAACTCGTCATACAGCGCCCGCACCGCTTGTTTTTCCTGTTCTTCTTTCACCCCGAACATCATGCTGACTTCCGATGACCCCTGATTGATCATCTCGATGTTGACGCCGGCTTCGGACAGTGCTTTGGATGCCCTGGCGGTTGTGCCGACATTATGGCGCATCGCTTCCCCGACGACCATAATCAGCGCCAGGTTGTGCCTGACTGTGACTTCATCTGCTTGAAGTTCCTGCTTCAGACGGGTGACGAGCCTGTGTTCCAGTTCTGAGTCCATCTGATCGTGCCGAAGGATGATCGTGATGTCGTCAATGCCGGATGGAACATGTTCATACGTCAATCCTTCTTCCTCCAAAATGTGAAGGGCTTTGCGGCCGAAACCGATTTCCCGGTTCATTAAATATTTGCTTATGTAAATGCTGCAAAAGCCCGTGTCGCTTGCGATGCCGATGACTGGCCCGTTCGTATTGTCACGGCTGCTGACGACGCGCGTTCCTTTCGCCTCCGGATTATTCGTATTCTTAATCTGAACGGGGATGCCGGCCCGAAAAGCGGGAATCAGCGCTTCATCATGAAAAACGGAAAACCCGGCATAGGAGAGCTCACGCATTTCCCGATACGTCAGTTCGTTAATCTCTTTCGGATGCCGCACGATTGACGGGTTGACGGAATAGACGGCGTCCACATCAGTAAAGTTTTCGTACAGGTCGGCTTTTAAGCCGCTGGCGAGAATGGAGCCGGTAATATCAGAACCGCTCCGGGAAAACGTCACAATCTCATGCTCCTTCGTGTAACCGAAAAATCCCGGAAAAATGATCAAGCCTTCACGGTTTCTCAGACGGTACAAATGATCATAAGACTCAGGGAGCACCTGGGCGCTTCCGGGTTCATTCGTCACAAACAGCCCCGCTTCTTTCGGGCTTACGTATTCGGCTTTCACGCCCTGCCGGCGGAAGTAGGCCGCGATCAGCTTCGCGTTGTTGTCCTCGCCGCTCGCTTTCACCGCATCCATATACTGATCGGGATTGGCTTTGCTGCTGTTTAAGAGAGCGAATAGGTCACTGCGGATTCTTTCTATAATAGAGAAATCCAGGTTCAGCTCACGCGCGATGGCGGCGTACCGTTCAATGACCGGTTCGGCAAGCTCGGGCGCTGCACCATTTTGCAAATAATGCTCCGCACAGCGGATTAACAGATCCGTCACCTTTGTATCGTCCGAGAAGCGTTTTCCCGGCGCCGATACGACGACGGCTTTCCGCGAGGGATCAGCCGTCACGATTTGAAACACTTTCTCAAGCTGGGCTCCTGACGCAAGAGAGCTGCCTCCGAATTTTACAACTTTCATGATTTACATCCCCTAATATTTAAATTTTCTCACAAATTTAATTTTTATTATCTCTCTTTCAAACATGTAAATCAAGGATTTTTTCTATGTGGGGAGAACATTTGTATTTTCATGGAGGAATTTTGCCGCTGTTTGTCAGATTTGTTTCCCGCAAGCGTGTCATCATGTGCAAAAAATGATAAGCAGCCAAATGAAGGTTATAGAAAATCCTGCAAATTCTTGATAGACTGATTGTAAGACAATTTAGTGTACGGCCCGCGGATGACCGTTTTTGAAAGCAAAACTGTATTGACTGCGCTTGGAAAGATGATAAGATTATAGTTGTCGTTGATAATGATAATCATTACGAGTGGGGATATATGGGAGTTGTTTGGCAATCAGTCATACCGTTTGTGATGGGTGCAGGGAGGCAGCATGAAGCTACGTTACTTACTTTTGCTACTGGCGGTTTTGGCGTGTACTTCTATATTTATCGGTGTAGAAGATTTGTCGCCGCTGGATATTTTTCATTTAAATAAAGAACAGGCAGGTACATTGTTTGACAGCCGGCTGCCGCGTTTGGTGAGCATTATCATCGCCGGCATGAGCCTGAGCATCTGCGGATTAATCATGCAGCAGATCAGCCGGAATAAATTTGTATCGCCGACGACTGCGGGAACGATGGACTGGGCAAGGCTCGGAATTTTGATTTCATTAATGCTTTTTACGTCAGCGAGCCCGCTTGTGAAAATGTCTATCGCTTTTATTTTCGCGTTGGCGGGAAATTTCCTTTTCATGAAAATCCTCGAGAGAATCAAGTTCAATGATGCGATTTTTATTCCTCTCGTCGGTTTAATGCTTGGGAACATCGTCAGCTCAATCGCCACGTTTATCGCATATAAATACGACCTGATCCAAAACCTGTCATCTTGGCTGCAGGGAGATTTCTCACTGGTCGTTAAAGGCCGGTATGAGCTTTTATATCTGAGTATCCCGCTGGTGATCATCGCTTATGTGTATGCGGATAAATTTACGGTGGCGGGAATGGGAGAGAGCTTTTCCGTCAATCTCGGCCTGAAATACAAACGCGTCGTCAATATCGGTCTGATTATCGTGTCGCTCATCGCTTCACTGGTGATCCTGACCGTCGGGATGCTGCCGTTTCTCGGTTTGATCATTCCCAATATGGTGTCGATTTACAAAGGGGACAACCTGAGGAGCAGCCTGCCTCACACAGCTCTCTTGGGCGCTGTTTTTGTGCTGTTTTGCGACATTTTGGGAAGGGTGATCATCTTCCCGTACGAAATTTCCATCGGCCTGATGGTCGGTGTTATCGGTAGCGGCATCTTCCTGTATATGCTGTTAAGGAGAAAAGCATATGAGTCATAATAAAAAAATTACGCTGCTGGCGGCGCTCGCCATAATATGTATCGGATTCTTTCTGTTCTACGGACTGGGCAATTGGGAATACTCCCTGCCGAGACGATGCTTCAAAGTGCTTGCCATGATGCTCACAGGGGGAGCGATCGCGTTTTCAACGGTCATCTTCCAGACGATTACAAATAACCGCATACTGACACCGGGCATTTTAGGCCTCGATTCCCTGTATATGCTCATTCAGACCGTCATCGTGTTCCTGTTCGGTTCAATGAATATCGTCATGATGAACAAAAATCTTAATTTCGCCATCTCCGTCGGGCTGATGGTGCTCTTGTCACTCGTTTTGTATCAGCTCATGTTTAAAGGCGAGGGGCGGAACGTGTTTTTCCTTCTGCTTGTCGGCGTCGTGTTCGGCACGCTGTTCAACAGTCTGTCATCCTTTATGCAGATGCTGATTGATCCGAATGAGTTCCAGGTTGTTCAGGACAAAATGTTTGCCAGCTTTAACAATATCAACACCGATCTTTTAGGATTTGCCGGTGCTGTCTTTCTTCTGACAGGCATTTATGTCTGGCGGTTCACGCGGTTTTTTGACGTGCTGTCGCTCGGCAGGGAGCACGCCGTCAACCTTGGGATTGATTACGATAAGCTTGTGAAACAGATGCTCATCGTCGTCGCCATTCTTGTGTCTGTCTCTACGGCTCTTGTCGGGCCGATTATGTTTTTAGGACTGCTTGTCGTCAATCTGGCGAGAGAGTTTTTAAAAACCTACAGGCACACGTATTTAATCGCGGGTTCCGTCCTGATCAGCATCGTCGCGCTCGTCGGGGGCCAGTTTGTCGTGGAGAAAGTGTTCACGTTTTCCACGACGCTGAGCGTCATCATTAATTTTGCCGGCGGGATTTATTTTATCTATCTGCTGTTAAAGGAGAATAAATCATGGTAGAGGTCAAAAATGTAAGCAAACAATACGGAGGGAAAACCGTCCTTGAGAAAACGTCTCTATCCATTCAAAAGGGCAGGCTCACCTCGTTTATCGGTCCGAACGGCGCGGGAAAAAGCACGCTGCTGTCTATCATGAGCCGGCTGATTAAGACGGATTCCGGAGAAATCACGGTCGACGGGCAAGAGATCGGGGCCTGTAAAAGCAACGATCTGGCGAAAAAAATCAGCATCCTGAAGCAGACGAACCAAATCAATATCAGACTGACGATTAAAGACCTGGTCAGCTTCGGCAGATTTCCGTATTCCCAGGGGAAACTGACGGATGAAGATTGGGTGCATATCAACCAGGCCCTCAGTTATATGAAGCTGGATGACTTAAAGGATAAATACCTCGATCAGCTCAGCGGAGGCCAGTGTCAGAGGGCGTTTATCGCGATGATCATCGCTCAGGATACGGACTATATTTTTCTCGATGAGCCGCTGAACAATTTAGATATGAAGCATTCCGTTGAAATGATGAAGCTGTTGAAGCGGCTTGTGGAAGACTTCGGAAAAACGGTCGTCGTAGTGATTCACGATATCAACTTCGCATCCGTATATTCAGACCATATCGTCGCACTGAAAAACGGACGGATCGTCAAAGAAGGGCCGGCGGAGGAGATCATTGAAACCTCCGTGCTTGAAGATATTTATGATATGACCATCCCGATTCAAGAGATTGACAGTCAGCGGATCGGTGTGTACTTTTCTTAAAAACCAGATGAGGTGAAAGTCATGAAAAAATTCGCATTGCTATTCATTGCGCTAGTTACGATTTTTGTTGTTTCTGCATGCGGAAACGGGGACAAAACATCAGGCAAATCAAAAGAAACAATCACAATCAAAGATGATCTGAACAAAGAAGGAGTCAAAGTGCCGAAGAATCCGAAAAAAGTCGTCGTATTCAACTTCGGAATGCTGGATACGATGGATGAACTCGGTTTACAGGATCACGTGGCGGGACTTCCGAAACAAAACCTTCCAAAATACTTATCTTCATATAATAGTGATAAATACGCCAATACCGGCGGTTTAAAAGAACCGGATTTTGAAAAAGTCGCGGATATTGATCCGGATTTAATCATTATCGCCCACAGACAATCTGATTCTTATAAAGAGTTCTCAAAAATCGCGCCGACGATTTATCTTGATGATGACTATACAAACTACGTTGACAGATTCAAGCAAAACACTGAAGTGATCGGCAAAATCTTTAACAAAGAAAATGAAGTGAAAGATAAGCTTGCGAAAATTGACAAATCCATTGCCGATCTGAAGAAAAAGACAAGCAGCACGGATAAAAACGGGTTAGTGGTGATGGCGAACGACGGCAAAATCAGCGCGTTCGGATCTAAATCAAGATACGGCTTCATTCATGATGTGTTCGGCGTCAAACCGGCTGACAAAAACATCGAAGCCTCACTGCACGGACAAAGCATTTCCTATGAATATATCGCCAAAACAAACCCTGATTACATGTTTGTCGTTGACCGCGGAACAGCGATCGGCACAAAATCTTCAACAAAACAAGTGGTTGAAAATGATTATGTAAAATCGGTGAAAGCCGTGAAAAACAACCATGTTGTCTACCTTGATTCAGCTACATGGTATTTATCAGGAGGCGGCCTGGAATCCATGGCGCAAATGGTGAAAGAAGTAAAAGACGGAATCGAGAAGTAAAAAAAGAACCCGGTCACATACGTGATCGGGTTCTTTTTGGTTTACCGCGTAACGGCCTGCTGCTGCTCGGGCTGACGCGGTTTTTTCTTCAATGTAAAAGATAGGAGGAAGCCGGCTAGCGCGATGCAGGCGGCTACGACAAAGGCCGCATTCATGCCGTGCAGGGCGGCGTTTGCCGGAGTTGACGCATTGGCGTGCGCGGCCTGGCTGCTCATCACGGAAACCAGCAGCGCCGTACCGATAGAACCGCCGACTTGGCGGACGGTATTGTTCATGGCTGTGCCGTGCGGAATTAAGTGGCGCGGCAGGGCGTTGATTCCCGCTGTCGTCACCGGCATCATAATCATGGCTGTTCCCAAAAGCCGCGCGGTATAAACGACGACAATCCAAATGAGAGACGTCGAGTCCGTCAGATTCATAAACGGCAGGGACGTGAGCAGGATGATGAAGAATCCGGTCATCGCAAGGCCTTTTCCGCCGATTCTGTCAAACACCCGGCCGATAAACGGAGACATCATCCCCATCACAATCGCGCCCGGCAAAAGCATTAATCCGGTATCAAACGCGGAGACGCCCCGGACTTTTTGCGTGTAAAGCGGGAGAATGGTTTCCGTTCCGATCAGCAGCGCGAAAACAAGCGTTCCGAGCAGGGTGGTCAGGCTGAAAATCCCGAAAGAAAACACACGGAATTCCAGCATCGGTTTTTTGAGCTTCATCTGTCTTGCGATAAAGAAAATCAGCGCGGCCGCTCCGACAAGCAGCGAAGTCAGCACTTCAGTACTGGTCCATCCTGAGGAACCGGCGCTTGAGAAGCCGTAAAGCAGCCCGCCGAATCCGAGGGTCGATAAGATCACGGATAAAATATCAATCTGTGTTTCTCGTAATGTCGTGACGTTTTTCATCAGAATAATTGCTAAAAGCAAATCGATGACTGCGATCGGGAAGATGATATAAAACAAAGACCGCCAAGAGAATGCTTCGACCGCCCATCCGGAAAGCGTCGGGCCGATCGCCGGCGCGAACGAAATAACCAAGCCGACCATACCCATGGCGCGGCCGCGCTTTTCCATCGGGAAAATCGTGAGAAATACCGTCTGCATGAGCGGCAGCATAATTCCGGCGCCGGCCGCCTGAATAATCCGGGCCGTTAAGAGCACCGGAAAGTTCGGGGCGAATGCGCCGACAATGGTGCCCGCCGTGAAAATACTCATAGCGGAAATCAGGAGGGTGCGGCTCGTAAATTTCTCTATTAAAAATGCGGTAATCGGAATCAAAATCCCGTTTGTCAGCATAAACGACGTTGTCAGCCATTGCGCTTTGTTGGCATCTATATTGAAGTCATTCATAATGTGCGGCAGCGCCGTGATAAGCAGTGTCTGGTTCAAAATGGCGACGAACGCTCCCGCCAAAAGAATCCCGACAATGACAGAGCGGTTGTATGGTGCAGTTTTAATACTCTTATTCAAGCTGATTCCTTCTTTCTTTATAGTTTGAGCAATGTTTTAACGGCTGCAAGCGGCTGGTGCAGCGGTCCGGCCTGCTCCAAATAACCGATGAGCGCTTTTATAAGAAAATCCCGCGGCTGTTTGTCCGCTGATTCTTTCTCCAGCATAACCGCCGCGGAAGCGAGTCCTGCGGCATCATATTTTTCCTCCGGAAGGGCTGAGACGGCTTCTTTCAGTTCCTTCAGGCTTTCAGCCAGCAATACGGTTTTGTCTTTCGGCTCAAATGAGGAAGCGGAGGCGGTATAAAGGTCAATCATCTCCTGAGGCAAAGCGGTTTCGGTTTTCCTGTTTTCGACGATGAGATTGAGATGGCGGATGATAAAGTCCGTGAGCGGCTCCAGGGCGAGCGGTTCTTTTTCCAGCTTAATCAGCGTGATGCATTCTCTCAGGAGCCCCTGCAGGACGATCACCAGCTCCCATACATAAGGAATAATGTCTTCGCCGTACGTCTGAATCAGTGAATCGCGATGCCAGCAGATAAAGGTGGAGCGGGCCCTGTGAATATGCCGTTTTACCCGCTCATTAATGGAAGAGGGGCTTCCGTACATCAGCATATTAAAAAACTGCTGGTTGCGTCTGAAGCCTTCAAGCTCAGCCATCAGTTTTTTGGCAAACCGTTCCTCAGGGGAGAGGCTCGTTTCTTCATTTAATAATGAAGCGGCCGCTACCATCTGTTTCTGGTTAAAATCGAGCAGCTCCAGGAGCAGGTCTTCCTTTGATTCAAACAGCTTATACAAAGATGCTTTGGAGACTTTGCACTCCTCTGCGATCGCCTGCATCGAGACCGACGAAAAGCTTTTCCCGGAAAAAAGCTTCCTTGCCGCCAGCAGAATATCCGTTTTCTTATCATTCATAAGCCCAGATTCCTTCTTTCGTCACAATAGAAAACCCATCGGTTCACAGAAAACCAATGAGTATATGATGAAAATATTAACAAAAATTTTTACATAGTGTCAACGCTTTTGTTTGAGAAATAGAAAAAACCTGCCGGAGTGTTCCGACAGGCTGATACGTTTATTTATCCGTCTTAAATCCTTGTTTTTCAAGCATTTCACGAATGTGAGGATAATAAACCTGCTTATAGTAGGAAGTGATGCCTTGTGACCAGTTTCTTGTTTCCTGTCCGTCGGTGCGTTTTTTCATGTATTCGGACATCTGCTTGTCATAGGCCTCGATATGGGTTCTTAAATCTTCTTCTTGATACGTTTCATGATGCAGAACGGCTGCTTGCGGCAGACGCGGTTTTTTCGCGGAGCGGTCTGCCGGATGGCCGATGACGAGACCGGAAACCGGGAAAACGTATTTCGGAAGTTTCAGCAATTCAATGATTTCGTCAGGCTTGCCGCGCACGGCGCCGATCGGCACAGTGCCGAGTCCCATTGATTCAGCCGCAGCCGTTGCCGTACCCAGCGCAATCCCGACATCTACGGCTCCGACTAGAACGGACTCTAAACCGTTCGTGATCTCAAGCGGTGTATCATTATATTCTTCAAGCGCAATTTTGGCGCGGTTAAAATCAGCGCAGAATAAAAGGAAAACAGGCGCTTGGTCAATCCACGGCTGGCCGCCGGCCAATTCGGATATTTTTTTCTTCCGCTCCTTATCTTTCACCGCAATAACGGTAAATTGCTGGCCGTTAATGGAAGTCGGCGCTGCCTGAGTTGCTTGGATGATAAGGTCCAGCTGCTCATCCGATACGGGTTCATCTGTGTAGCTGCGGATGGAACGGTGGTCTGTTAATATTTGAAGGACTTCGTTCATGTCATTCATCCTTTCGTTACTCTGACAGTTCTGTGCGGACGACGTCAAGCGGCGCACTCAGCACTTCTTTTGCTTTTGCCACGAATCCTTGGAAATGGTCAGTTGCGTTGTGGAATTTCATCGCTTCTTCATCTTTCCATTGCTCAAGCATAACGAATGTATTTTCCTCACCGACTTTTTCGAAAAGATCGTATTGCACATTTCCTTCTTCCGCGCGTGAATGCTGAACAAGTGATTGCGCTTCTCCTAAAAATTCCTCGCGTTTATCCGCTTTTACTTTCATGTAAGCCTGTAAGACGATCATTGTTATTCCTCCTGATTGGGTTTATTTGTTATAGTTCGAATATTATCGAACTAACTGTAACATGTTTCGCAGTGAATGGTAAAGGAAAAACCCTCACCGCCTAAATTGTCACCCGCCGCTTTTATGTGTTACATTTGACTCATGAACATTCCAAACCATCCTGAAACCGACCGCTTACAGCTGACAAAGGTTCTTCATGCTCTGAGTGATCCGCTCCGCTTAGAGCTGGTCAAACAATTGGCGGAAACAACAGAAAAAACGTGCGGTACCTGCGCTGATGTCCGGGTCGCCAAATCAACGCTGTCCCATCACTTCAAAGTGCTGCGGGAAGCGGGGATCGCCCAAGTGCGCATAGACGGGAAGCACCGTTATTATTCCCTGCGCAAAGATGATTTACAAGCGGCGTTTCCCGGCCTGCTGGAGGCGATTTTGCAGACAGAACCGGACCGCTGGTAAATAAGTCCCCGAATTCCGGGGGTTTTTTTATGCGCCGAAAACCGCCCGGTAAAGCCTGAGGACGCCATCTTGAATATCGCTCTCCTTCAGGCGGGCAAACCCCAGAATGAGCTGCGGCTTATTTGAATCGCCTCCCGCTTTCAGACGGAACCGGCTCATCGCAAACAGATCGAGCTGTTCTGCATCCGCCCGTGCCAAAATCTCTTTTTCTGAACGGGCGCAGTCAAACTCAGTGACAAAATGAAGCCCCGCATTGGCGCCCTTTACACTGATTTTTTCTCCGAATGTTTCTTCCAAAGCCGAAATGAGGCGTTCCCGCATGTTCTTATAATGCTGCTTCATCTTTTTAATATGTTTCTGATATTCACCTGAGTCGATAAATTCTTTCAGCGCGAGCTGGGCAAGCGTGCTGCACGTATGCAGGTCATAGGTTCTCTCTTTGAACGTCCGCAAAAGCCCGGGCGGCAGAACCATATAGCTGATGCGCAGACCTGGGAAAAGGGATTTTGAAAAGGTCCCCATGTAGATGACATTTTGAAACCGGTCAAGGCTTTGAAGCGCCGGTATCGTATCGGCGTCATATTTAAATTCACTGTCATAATCATCTTCAATGATGAAGCGGCCGTTCTGTTCGGCGGCCCAGTTTAAAAGCTGAATCCGCCGGGAAGCGGGCATGATCACGCCTGAGGGGAATTGATGGGAAGGCGTGGTGATCAATACACAGGGCCGGTGTTTTTCGATTTCGGCCATGGACATGCCTTTTTCATCAAGGCTGATCGTCGCAACCTTTTTCCCGAGGTTTTGCAGCAGCCGGTACATCCTCATATATCCCGGGTTCTCCATGGCGTACAGCGCGTCTTTTGGCAGCAGTTCCGTCAGCAGCTGCGTCAGCATTTGCGTGCCCGCCCCGAGCACGATTTGTTCCGGGCGGCATGTAACGCCCCTTGTCAGGGAAATAAGCCGCGAAATGGTTTCACGGACTTCATATAAGCCTTGCGGATGGACGAGTTCCCCGAGTGTATGAAATGAACGGGCGGCTGCTTTATGCTCACAGCGGAACCAGCTTTTCAGGGGAAAATGCGCCGTATCCACGCTCATATGAGAAAACGAAATCCAGCCGCTCTTATCCGGCTCCCGCTCTTTTAAATCTTCAGGCAATGAGAGCGAAGGCGTTTCTTCATGATAAACCGTATCAATTTCCTCCACGAAAAAGCCTTTTCTTTCGACTGCATATAAATAACCTTCCGAAAGCAGCTGCTGATAAGCTGAATTCACTGAATTCACGCTGACCTTCAGCGTCTCGGCAAGCTCCCGTTTAGACGGCACCTTTGTATGAGGCATCAGGCTGCGTTTCAAAACGGCCGCTTTTATGTGCTGATAGATCTGCTGATAGATATAATCCGCCGTTTCCGAATGATCAATGGAAATCGTCAGCATCCAGACCCTGCTCCTTTCTGATACCATGGAAAAATTGATTTTGGTACTTTTCATCATACCAAAAAGAAGTCAGAATGATAAGAAAACAATATAGGGGGATGGAATCTATGAGTCGAACAGCATCATTGGAAGTGACAACAGCCCAGTGGCAGCAAAAACGGGATCAATTCGTTTCCAAGGGGGTCGGCAACGGAAACCGCAGCATGGCGGTAAAAGGGGAAGGGGCGCTTTTGTACGATTTGGACGGCAGACGATTCATTGATTTTGCCGGAGCGATCGGAACGCTGAATGTCGGCCATTCTCATCCGAAAGTGGTGGAGGCCGTAAAGAAACAGGCGGAGGATCTGATTCACCCGGGATTTAACGTCATGATGTATCCGTCTTATATTGAGCTGGCCGAAAAACTTTGCGCCCTTGCGCCGGGAGATCATGCGAAAAAAGCGATTTTTCTCAATTCGGGGGCGGAAGCGGTGGAAAACGCCGTGAAAATCGCCAGAAAATATACGAAGCGCCAGGCTGTCGTGTCATTTACAAGAGGGTTCCACGGCCGCACGAACATGACGATGAGCATGACGAGCAAGGTGAAGCCTTATAAATACGGTTTCGGCCCGTTTGCCTCAGAGGTGTATCAAGCGCCGTTTCCTTACTATTATCAAAAGCCGGCCGGCATGAGTGACGAGCAGTATGACGACTTTATCATCAGCGCTTTCGAGGATTTCTTTATCGCCGCAGTCGCACCGGAAACCGTCGCCTGTGTCGTAATGGAGCCGGTTCAGGGAGAAGGCGGCTTCATCATTCCGTCAAAACGTTTCGTGCAGCACGTCGCCGCTTTTTGTAAAAAACACGGTATCGTTTTTGTAGCGGATGAGATTCAGACCGGTTTTGCCAGAACGGGAACGTATTTTGCGATTGAGCATTTCGAAGCCGTTCCGGATTTGATCACCGTATCCAAATCACTTGCGGCCGGATTACCTCTGAGCGGTGTCATCGGCCGGGCGGAAATGCTTGATGCCGCCGCGCCGGGGGAACTCGGTGGCACATATGCGGGAAGCCCGCTCGGCTGTGCGGCTGCGCTCGCGGTCCTGGATATTATTGAAGAAGAAGGGCTGAATCAGCGTTCCGAAGAGATCGGCCGGATCATCGAGCATCAAGCGCTCGAGTGGAAAAAAGAGCATGCCTGCATCGGAGAAGTGCGCAGACTCGGCGCGATGGCGGCCATCGAAATTGTCAAAGATCCGCACACGCGGGAACCGGATAAAGCAAAGGCCGCGGCGATCGCTAAAACGGCGAACGAGAACGGACTGCTGCTGCTGACGGCCGGCATTAACGGCAACATTATCCGATTCCTGACGCCGCTTGTCGTGACGGATGAGCAGCTCAAAGAAGGCCTTTCCATTATCGAAGCAGCTCTGTGAGTTCAATTATTGGAATCCCGCCGGATGTGTCTGCTATCATGAAAGTGTGAGATACATCAACAAGCATACAATGGTTTTACTATAGGAAAGAAAGGAATGTTCAATATGCCAGAACAATTAACAGTGTACAACCCGGCAACGGGAGAGGCGATCGAAAGCATCCCCCAGCAGACGGCCGAAGATGTTGAAAAAGCGATTGAACGTTCACATCAAGCGTTTCAATCATGGTCCAAAACATCAGCGGGAGAACGTGCCTCACTTTTGAGAAAATGGTATGAGCTGATTGTTGAAAATAAAGAAGAACTTGCGGAATTAATTACGAAAGAAAACGGCAAACCGTACGAAGAAGCGGTCGGAGAAGTTTTATACGGCGCCGGCTATATTGAATGGTTCGCCGAAGAAGCAAAACGGATTTACGGCAGAACCGTACCTGCGCCGACAACAGGCAAACGGATTGTCGTCACCCGTCAGGCGGTCGGCCCGGTAGCCGCGATCACGCCGTGGAATTTCCCGAATGCGATGATTACAAGAAAAGCCGCGCCCGCTTTGGCGGCAGGCTGTACGTTCATCATCAAACCGGCGGAGGATACGCCGCTTTCCGCTTACGCCCTTGCGCGTCTCGCATATGAAGCGGGAATTCCGAAGGACGTGCTGCAAGTGGTGATCGGTGACGGAGCTGAAATCGGAAACGTCTTCACCAGCAGCCCGAAAATCCGTAAAATTACCTTTACCGGCTCAACGCCTGTCGGTAAAATCCTGATGAAAAACAGCGCCGACACCGTAAAACATATGTCAATGGAGCTTGGCGGACATGCGCCGCTGATCGTGGATGAAGACGCTGATCTTGATCTGGCGGTAGCCCAAACAATGGCCTCTAAATTCAGAAATGCCGGCCAAACCTGCGTCTGTGCGAACCGGCTGATCGTACACGAATCCGTGAAAGACGAGTTTGCGAAAAAACTGAGTGAAGAAGCTGCGAAACTCAAAGTCGGAAACGGTCTTGAAAAAGGCGTAAACGTCGGCCCTGTCATCAACAAAAAAGGCTTCGATAAAATCGTCGGACAAATTAATGACGCCGTGGAAAAAGGTGCAGAAGTGCTGACGGGCGGAACGTATGACCAAAACGACGAAAAAGGATGCTATTTCGTGACGCCGACCGTGCTTTCAAATGTAGATACATCCATGAACATCATGCATGAAGAAACATTCGGCCCGGTTGCGCCGATCGTTACGTTCTCAGATATTGATGAAGCGATCAAGCTTGCGAACGATACGCCGTTCGGGCTTGCGGCTTATTTCTTCACAGAAAACTACCGCCGCGGCATCTATATTTCTGAACAGCTTGAATACGGCATCATCGGCTGGAATGACGGCGGTCCGTCCGCGGTTCAAGCGCCGTTCGGAGGAATGAAAGAAAGCGGCATCGGCCGTGAAGGCGGTACAGAAGGCATTGAACCGTACCTGGAAACCAAATACATGTCTATCGGACTTTAATGAGCCGAAAAGAAAGCCCCGCTTCTAAGCGGGGCTTTTTTTATTGAGCGGTCTGCCGGTGAATATCGCCGGCAGGCTTTTTTGATCTTGCGGGAATAATCGGTTCGATTCCAGACAAAATAACAGCAAATACGATTGAAAGAAGGTCGCCATCATGGATATATTACTGGCTCTTCTCCCGGCTTTATTTTGGGGGAGCATCGTGTTATTTAACGTCAAATTAGGCGGCGGGCCTTACAGCCAGACGCTGGGAACGACAATCGGGGCGCTCATCGTTTCGTTTGTGCTGTATCTGTTTGTCCATCCGGTGCTGTCCGGGCGCATTTTTATTGTCGGCATCATCTCGGGGCTGTTTTGGTCGCTCGGCCAAAGCAATCAGCTTAAAAGCATACAGCTGATGGGCGTTTCAAAAACGATGCCGATATCAACGGGAATGCAGCTCGTCTCGACTTCTTTGTTCGGTGTGATCGTATTCAAAGAATGGTCAACCCCGATCGCGATTACGCTGGGTATTCTCGCCCTTATTTTTATCATCATCGGGATTGTGCTCACATCTTTAGAAGATAAAAAGGGGCGGGCGGACGGAGAACCGGGAAACTTAAAAAAAGGCATTGTCATCCTGCTGATCTCCACGCTCGGCTATTTGGTCTATGTCGTCGTCGCCCGGCTGTTCGGTGTATCAGGATGGTCAGCGCTTCTGCCGCAGGCGATCGGGATGGTCATCGGCGGACTGGTCCTGACGTACAAGCATAAACCGTTTAATAAGTACGCCCTCAAGAACATTCTGCCGGGAATCATCTGGGCGCTCGGGAACATGTTTCTGTTCATCTCACAGCCGCGCGTCGGAGTTGCGACAAGTTTTTCCCTCTCTCAAATGGGGATCGTCATCAGCACGCTCGGCGGAATCTTCATTCTCCGTGAGAGCAAAACGAAGCGTCAGCTGGTCGCCATTGCCATCGGGATTATCCTGATCATTGTAGCCGCGGTATTCTTAGGCGTTGCAAAATCAAATTCATAACATATGCAGGAGGTTTGAACATGTACACGGATTTAAAAGGAAAAGTCGTTGCCATTACGGGAGCTTCATCAGGATTAGGAAAAGCGATGGCGATCCGCTTCGGACAGGAGCAGGCGAAAGTCGTGGTTAACTACTATAGTAATGAAAAAGACGCCCAAACCGTTAAAGAAGAGATTCAAAAAGCGGGAGGCGAAGCTGTCATCGTTCAAGGAGACGTCACAAAAGAAGAAGATGTCAAAAACATCGTGCAGACCGCAGTGAAGGAATTCGGCACATTGGATGTCATGATCAATAACGCCGGCATGGAAAATCCGGTTCAGTCGCATGAAATGCCGCTTAAAGACTGGAACAAAGTTATCAATACCAATCTGACCGGCGCTTTCTTAGGAAGCCGCGAAGCCATAAAATATTACGTAGAGAATGATATTCAAGGAAACGTCATTAACATGTCAAGCGTACATGAAATGATTCCGTGGCCGCTGTTTGTCCACTACGCGGCGAGTAAAGGCGGCATCAAATTGATGACGGAAACGCTGGCGCTTGAGTACGCGCCGAAGCGCATCCGTGTTAACAATATCGGACCGGGCGCCATCAATACGCCGATCAACGCGGAAAAATTTGCCGATCCCGTTCAGAAAAAAGATGTGGAAAGCATGATTCCGATGGGATATATCGGTGAGCCGGAAGAAATCGCGGCTGTCGCCGTCTGGCTTGCTTCAAAGGAATCAAGCTATGTGACCGGGATTACGCTGTTTGCTGACGGGGGAATGACCAAATATCCGTCTTTCCAGGCAGGCCGCGGATAAGAAAAAAAGCGATCGCAGGCTCTTTAGAGCCGGATCGCTTTTTGCTTACGCGCGTTTTTTCTTTACAAGCGCCGCGATGGAAAGGATAATCGCCGCAGCTGACAGAACGATGGCCGCAATATCAAGCGGTGATACGCCGGATTTGCTTTCTTCGTTTGACTGTTCAGCTCCGTGCGCATCCGTCACGCTGGCCGATTTCGTGATTTTCGTAATCGAGTGAGGCGTGTCGGCTTTCTCATCCCCCGTCCATTCTACAATGCTGCCGTCTTTGTAATATTGGTAAGCGTCCCAAGCGGCATCTCCGCTCTTTTCAGGATTTTTCGCAACGAACGTGAACTGCTGGAATTGGCCGGGCTGAATGCCGCCGTCCTTTGCTTCCCAAGTGACGGAGACCGCTTTGTCATCATGTTTGGATACGGATGTTTTCCAGCCCGGAATCGGCTGATACTGCTGAAATTCAACGCCGGCGGGCATTTTCAGCACGACTTTCGTTGTCGGCTCATTCTTTTCCACAGGCACTTTCATCGTGTATGTTTCCCAAGAACCGGCCGCGGATTCCGCGGGTTTGACTGAGACGTGGGCGCTTGCTGCCGCCGTAAAACCGACGAGTGACAGAGTCACGGCGGATATGAATATTAAAGCCTTTTTTTTCAACATGAGATACACTCCTTAGTTTGTCGTTGAGAATATTTGGTTGATTTCATTAAAATCGTTTGTCAGCCCGTGGACTTTGATCTTCCAGTTTCCCTTTTTGGTGATGGACAGGTTGGCGGCTTCGAATGTGCCTTCCTTCGTCTTCTTCAAATCAAAGGTGCTTTCATGCTGTTTGCCGCTGAAGCCCGTCTGGTAAACAGTGACCGTAAATTGCTGAATGTCTTTTACCAAGCTGCCGTTATGATCGGTGACAATGACTTGAAATTCATTTTTACCCGGCTGGTTCGGCGTAATGTGCAAGGATAGGGTCTCCCCGTTTCCGATCGTTTCTGAGCCGTTAAAAGGCAATGGCGCGGGCGGAGGCGGACTGGGCAGGCTTGTGAAGACGGCGGTTGTGAATAACACCGCAATGCCTAGTGCCCATTCGGCCTTTATCGTTGCGCTGATGCTCCTTTTTCTGCTGAACTTCGTCATCCATACGTGAACGGCGCCGAGCGCAAGCATGATGACAAACAGTCCGATTTTCAAAAGGAGCGTCTTGCCGTAAGCGGTGTGAAAGAGTGAATCAAACGAGCGGATAATGAAAAATCCGTTCAGCACACCTGAAAATAACAGCACGCCGACAGAGGCGAACGCCCAAGGAGAAAACCGTCTGACCGTTTCCCAAGCGATGGTTTTATCGGTTTTTCTCCACTCTGATGAAAGAAGCAGCACAAGAGCGGCTATACCGCCCATCCATACAGACGCGGCCGATAAATGGAGAAAGTCCATCGCGATGCCGACCGCTTTTTCGTCAATGACCGCCGCATGCCCGGCGAATGCTTTTGCCAAAAGCGAAGCGAAGAAGAGCAACAGCGGCGCCGTCCAGTACGCAAATGACCGGAATGTTTTCTTCTTCAGCAGCGGGATCATCGACAGGGCGAGCAGGATAAATAAGCTGATCTGGATCATCCAGACGTACCCGCCTGCCGTTTTCAGAAGCGTTTCTTTTACATAGTCGGGCTGAAACGCGGCGCTCCAAGCGCCGCCCGCGTTTTCTTTCGTCTGGATCGGGAGCTGGCACACGAGCGCGAGCCCCGTTAAACATAAAGAAATCACGAGCAGCTTTACAGTTCGTTTTGCTTTTGATGAATCTTCATTATTTCTGTACCAAAACAGATGGAAAAAAGCCGTGCCGATAAACAGGGAGAGAGCGGTGTACAAAATACCGCGGTCGATGGCCGCTTCGGGATGAAGCGCCGCTTGCGATGATGTCTGCTCCTGAAGTTCTCCGCCGGCTTTTCCGATGCTGAAAGGGATGACGCCGGATACCGGATGTCCGTCGGCCGATACCGCGTTCCATTCCGCTCTGTAAATATCATGCGGCAGATTTTTTTTCAATGCCGCGGTCATGATGCGGGCATTATTTTTTTGAATCACCGTTTTGCCCGCGTCAACCCGTTCGCCGGATGAATTATAGACCTTAATGGAGTGGAAGCCTTCTTCAATCTGTTCATTAAACTCAATTTCAATCTGCTTCGGCGCTTGTTTTAATTCGCTGTTCTCACCCGGATTTGAGTTTGTGATGTAGGCGTGGGCGAAGCTTGTTTTCGGAATCAAAACAAGGAACAGCAAAAAGACGAGCCAGCGTTTGTTCTGTCTCATGGATGATGACACCGCCTTCCGGTTGGTTGTTGTTATGTCTTGCTGCAGGTGCATCCCTTCTGCCTGTCGTGTAAGATGATGTCCGCCGCCTCGTCAAAGGTGCAAATGACCCCGCCGAATCCTTTTTGAAACCGTTCTGCGTAATCAAGCGTTGAGAAGGGAATCGCCTGAGGCCGGCAGCAGTGAAGGTCAATATCGGCATGGACTAAAAAGTATGCGGAAGCTGCCGTCAGCGTCGTCTGAAGAAGAAAATCCTTACAAATGACGTGGGACACTTCATCCTTTTTATCCTCATACCGCAAAATCGCGCAATGAATGCAGCACATCTGCTCAACGGTTTGTGAAACGGTAATAAGCTGAACAGAATACGAATGCTGAATCGGCCGCAGGCAATAGCCGCATTGATTGGCGCTTCGTTCTGAAGCGGGAGGGAGCGTAATGCCGCCGGGTGTCCGGATAATCCGGTTTGCATCCGCCAGCTGATTGACGTCTCTGTACACGGTCATCTCGGAGACGCCGAATTTCTCGCTTATGTCAGAGATTTTCAGCGCGCCCTCTTCTTTCAGCCATTCAAGCAAGGTTTGCTGTCTGTGAATCGGAAGCAATTCTGCATCCTCCTTTTTATGCGAATGAGTGATGAACCTCCCTCTAAGAGTAGATGTTTTCACAAATGCACACAAGAGCCTGATGATAAAATATGTGAAAAAATGTTGAACAATCACAAATGTAAAACACGCAGTCAGACTCTGTTATAATAGAAGAGTTGAATGGAGGAATAAACATGAAAGAAACGACCTGCCCGAACTGCGGCAAGCCGATTACAGGCGACATGGTCAGATCATCGATGATCCCGTGCCAGTTTCAGTGCGGGCATTGCCATGTGAAATTGCGTGAATATAAAGTATCAGCTCCGATTATGGCTGCGGCCATTGCGATCACGGTGCTTTTGATTTATCTTGTGCAGATGGCCAGAACCGCCGTCATGCCGATGTTTCCGGCAGCGCGGTATGTGCCGGCCGCCATTTTCGCGCTCGTATGTGCGTATCCGGTGTTTATTGTCAGTGAGCGGCTCATTGCCAAGCTCGTCGTCACAAAAGGACACATTATATACAGAAAGCGGTAAGACACCTTTGATGAGGTGTCTTTTTTTGTTAAGGATTTGTCACAGTCTCTGTGCCAAACTCCTCTTTACTTTTCATTGAATGAGGATTGTAAGCGTTTTATGATGAAGACACAGGGGAGAGAGAAACCCCGTGTCTTATTTATTTTCATCTGAAGGCAGGCAAACAGGGAGGGAATGAGCATGCAGCAAGAACAGCAAGCTGGCATGAAAGTGAAGATACAGCGGTTCGGCAGTTATTTAAGCGGTATGATCATGCCGAATATCGGCGCATTTATCGCATGGGGAATTATCACTGCGCTGTTTATTCCGGCGGGATGGTTTCCGAATCCGCAGCTGAATACATTGGTAAGCCCGATGATTACGTATCTTCTGCCGCTTTTAATCGCATATACGGGCGGAAAAATGATCTATGATCACCGCGGGGGAGTCGTCGGAGCGACGGCCGCCATCGGAGTCATTGTCGGAGCGGACATTCCGATGTTCTTAGGGGCAATGATTATGGGACCTTTGGGCGGTTATCTCATTAAACAATTAGACCGTGTATTTAAAGATAAAGTCAGACAGGGTTTTGAAATGCTGATCAACAACTTCACGGCGGGAATTATCGGCGCGGTGCTGACGATTATCGCGTTTTATGCGATCGGCCCGGTCGTCCTGTCTCTTAACAAATTGCTGGCGGCGGGTGTGGAAGTCATTGTTCACGCGAATTTGCTGCCGATTGCAAGCGTTTTCGTAGAGCCGGCGAAAGTCCTGTTCCTGAATAACGCGATCAACCACGGCATTTTAAGTCCGATCGGAATCGAGCAGGCCGCCAAAGCGGGAAAATCCATTCTGTTCTTAGTGGAAGCGAACCCCGGACCGGGACTCGGTATTTTACTGGCCTATATGTTCTTTGGGAAAGGCTCTTCAAGATCGACAGCTCCGGGAGCGGCGATCATTCATTTCTTCGGGGGGATTCATGAAATCTATTTCCCTTACATTTTAATGAAACCGATGCTGATCCTCGCGGCGATCGCAGGGGGAGCGAGCGGACTGCTCACATTCTCGATCTTTAACGCGGGTCTTGTCGCCGCATCATCTCCGGGAAGCATCATCGCCATTTTGGCGCTGACGCCGAAAGGAAGCTATCTCGGCGTGCTGGCGGGCGTCATCGTGGCCGCGGCCGTATCGTTTATCGTCTCGGCGCTTATTCTGAAATCGTCTAAAGCGGGCGAAGAAGATTTGACAGCCGCGGCGGAAAAAATGCAGGAAATGAAAGGCAGGAAAAGTGAAGCGGCGGCCGCATTGGCAGACAAAGAGGAAGAGCCGGAAAACAGCGCCGCTGATATTTCCGCTGACCAAGTCAGCCGCATTATCTTCGCATGTGACGCGGGTATGGGATCGAGCGCAATGGGCGCCTCCATTTTAAGAAACAAAGTGAAAAAAGCAGACCTGGATATTGATGTGACAAATACGTCGATCAATAATCTTCCGAATGACGCGGATATCGTCATTACGCATAAGGACCTGACTGACCGCGCGAAAGCGAAGCTGCCGCAGGCGGTGCACATTTCGGTTGATAATTTCTTAAACAGCCCGAAATACGATGAACTGATTGAAAAGCTTAAAAACTAATCAAACAGAAAGAGGGATCTTCATCATGGAAGTATTGGCTAAAGCGAACATCAAACTGAACCAGACAGTGAACTCAAAAGAGGATGCCATCCGCCTGGCGGGACAGACGTTGATTGATAACGGTTACGTGAAGAACGGCTATGTGGAAAAAATGTTCGAACGTGAAGAAACATCATCCACGTTTATGGGAAATTTCATTGCGATCCCGCACGGAACAGAAGATGCGAAGGATGAGGTGCTTCATTCAGGCATTTCCGTCATCCAGATTCCGAACGGTGTGGAATACGGTGAAGGCAATACGGCAAAGGTCGTTTTCGGTATCGCCGGAAAAAACAATGAACACTTAGACATCCTGTCAAACATCGCCATCATCTGCTCAGAGGAAGAAAACATCGAACGGCTGATCAGTGCAAAGACGGAAGAAGAACTGGCCGCTATTTTCAGCGAGGTGAACTGACATGATTGCCCTTCATTTCGGAGCGGGAAACATCGGGCGGGGCTTTATCGGCGCCCTGCTCCATCATTCCGGCTATGACGTAGTTTTCGCTGATGTGAATGAAACGATGGTCAGCCTTCTCAATGAAAAGAAGGAATATACCGTGGAGCTTGCCGACGGCGGCAGGCAGACAGAAATCATCGGCCCCGTTTCAGCCATCAACAGCGCGGTGCAAGAACAAGAGCTGTACGGGCTGATCAATGAAGCGGCGATCATTACGACGGCGGTGGGCCCGAACGTTCTCAGACTCATCGCCCCGTCCATCGCGGAAGGTCTGAAGCGCAGAACGTCCTCTGAGCCTCTCAATATCATTGCCTGTGAAAATATGATCGGCGGCAGCAGTTTTCTGAAAAAAGAAGTTTTCGGACATTTGACGGAAGCGGAGCGGGAACTCGTGAACCGGACAGTCGGCTTCCCGGATTCTGCGGTAGATCGGATCGTGCCGATTCAGCACCATGAAGATCCGCTGAAAGTATCCGTAGAACCGTTTTTTGAATGGGTCATAGACAGAACCGGCTTTGCCGGCGATCAGCCGGTACTTAAAGGCGCGTTGTTTACGGATGATCTTACGCCTTTCATTGAGAGAAAGCTGTTTACCGTCAATACCGGGCATGCCGTCACGGCGTATGTCGGCTATCAGCGTGGATTAAAAACCGTCAAAGAGGCCATCGGCCATCCGGAAATCCGGCGTGTCGTGTACGATGCACTTTCAGAAACGGGCGAGTACTTGGTGAAAGCATACGGCTTTAAGCAATCCGAACACGAGCAGTACATGAAAAAAATCATCAGCCGCTTTGATAATGAATACATCACGGATGATGTGACAAGAGTCGCCAGATCACCGCTCAGAAAACTCGGAGCGAATGACAGATTAGTAGGGCCGGCCAAAAAAATAAAAGAACCGAATGCGCTGGCGGAAGGTATCGCCGCCGCCCTGCGCTTTGACTATCAGGATGATCCGGAAGCGGTTGAGCTGCAAAAGCTTATCGCGGAAAAAGGCACGAGCGGCGTTCTTCAAGACATTTGCGGTATTCAGCCGCATGAACCGCTGCACGGCATCGTGCTCAAAAAGCTCAATCAATAAAAATGAACCCGCGTCGGGGGGACGCGGGTTTTTTCTTGCGTTATAATGAGAGGGAAGGGAGGCTGCGTGATGAATCAGAAGCTATTGCCCCATCGTTTTCCGTTTCTTTTGATTGACGGCACGACGAACAGTGAAGCCGGAAAATGGGCGGCTGCTTACAAAAACATCAGTGAAAATGACTGGTTTATAACTGAATCCCAAAGAGAGATGCCATTTTCGCTCGTCGTTGAAGCAATGGCCCAAACGGCGGCTTGCGCGGGAATTACCGGCGGTGACGGTCTCGGTCTCTTATCCGCGGTGAAGAAAGCGGAAAGGTTAGGTGCCGCTTTGCCGGGAGACCGTCTGGATCTTTTTTTTGAGGTCACGCGAATCAGACGCGGTTTTGTGTTCGGCCGGGCGAAAGCGTCCGTTGCCGGGAAGCCTGTGGCGGAAGCGGAGCTCAGCATATTTATCCAGCCATCGTAAAAAAAGCCGCCTCCACCGGCGGCTTTCGGACAAGCGTGTTATTTTGTATCATAATCTCTCTCACTTTGTGAATTGTCCCTCTGGTCATGTTTGTGTTTTTCGTCATTGGCGTTTTCCTTCAGCTCTTCCAGCGGAATCGGATCCGTTAAATCATGATGTTCAGGATTTTCATTCGGTTTGTTCTTTTGTTTTCTTTCTTTCATCCTCCATCACCTCAATATTTCTTTTCCTCAACGCTCGCCCCGCCAAACGCAGGAAGCGGTTTTTTGTTCCTGTGGGTCATATGTATTAAAATAGAGACGACTACAATATAAAAAGTGAGGTACATATATGCCGATACAAAGAGAAGACGCAGATATTAAACTGATCGCGATTGATATGGACGGAACCCTGCTCAATGACGAGCAGCTCATCCCGGAGGAAAACCGGCGGGCGATCAAGGAAGCGGAGGCGAAAGGAATTCACGTCGTCATCAGCACAGGACGCACGCTGATGACCTGCCGCGAACTGGCTGAGTCTCTCGAGCTGTCATCCTTTTTAATCACGGCAAACGGCAGCGAAATCTGGGATTCCAACTTTGAGCTGGTTGAGCGCAAGCTTCTTCATACCGATCATATTCAAAAATTATGGGATCTGAGGAATAAGCACAACACGAATTTCTGGGCCTCTACCGTCGATAGAGTGTGGAGAGGGGAATTCCCGGAAACGATTACGGATCATCAGTGGCTCAAGTTCGGGTTCGAAATCGAGGATGATGAAGTGCGGAATGAGGTGCTGAAAGAGCTCAAGGAATACAAGGAGCTCGAAATCACAAACTCAAGTCCGATCAACATCGAAGTCAATGCCCTCGGTATCAACAAAGCGGCTGCGCTGGCGAAGGTATCGGAAAAACTCGGCTTCACGATGGAAAATGTGATGGCCATGGGTGACAGTCTGAATGACATTGCCATGATCGAAAAAGCGGGTGTCGGCGTCGCCATGGGGAACGCGCAGGACATCGTGAAAGAAACAGCTGACTGGGTGACTGATGTCAACACGGAAAACGGGGTCGCCAAAGCGATCCGCCACTGGGTGTTATAATAGAAAAAAGAGAGAGTCTCAGCATGAGGCTCTCTTTTTTGTTTTGTCAGATTTGTGACTAGGTCCATGGTAGGTTTTCTGACAAAAGGATGTTCAAACTTGTCAGAATTAAATATAATGAAGAGAAATCCAACAATTCGGAATAGTCATTCCAAATATCGGAATGATAATAAAATAAAACGTTTACAATACAGGAGGGAGCTTATGTTTCAGATTGACATCAATTGTGATTTAGGAGAGAGTTTCGGTGCTTATAAAATCGGACTGGATGAAGAGATTTTGGATTATGTGACATCTGCAAACATCGCCTGCGGCTTTCATGCGGGTGATCCTAGCGTGATGCGCAAAACGGTTGCGCTTGCGGCGGAAAAAGGCGTGAAAATCGGCGCTCATCCCGGGCTGTTCGATCTGCAGGGATTCGGGCGGCGGCAGATCGCGATTACGCCCGAGGAAGCGTATGATCTGACGCTGTATCAAATCGGCGCGCTGTCAGGGTTTTTAAAAGCGGAAGGTGTCGAGATGCAGCATGTGAAGCCGCACGGCGCTTTATATAATATGGCCGCCGTCAATCCCGGCCTGTCAGAAGCCATCGCTCAGGCGGTCTGTCATTTTGATCCCGGACTTATTCTTTTCGGGCTTTCCGGAAGCGAGCTGATTAAAGCGGGAGATCGAATCGGACTGAGGACGGCAAGCGAAGTGTTTGCGGACCGCACCTATCAGGAAGACGGCACGCTGACGCCGCGTTCAGAGCCGGATGCGCTGATTCAGGATGACAAAAAAGCGGTCGGTCAAGTGATTCAAATGGTGAAAGACAGCACGGTGACATCACGTAAGGGACAAGCTGTAAACCTGAAAGCGGACACGGTCTGCATTCACGGAGACGGCGCCCACGCGCTGACATTCGCAAAAACAATCAAAAAAGAATTAAAAGCGGCAGACATTCAAATCAGCGCGCTTGCAAAAGACTGAGCAGCAGAGGGAGGAAGACAGCATGGAGCAAAAGAAAAAAACAGCCGGAAAGGCTTCCGGCAAATGGTCGCTTCTTTTAGGCGCGACATTTTTGATGGCGACATCATCAATCGGGCCCGGCTTTCTGACGCAAACGGCCACGTTTACCAATACATTGGCGGCAAGCTTCGGCTTTATCATTTTAATTTCTATTATTTTGGACATCTTCGCGCAAACCAATGTATGGCGGATTATCGCGGTTTCCGGAAAGCGCGGCCAAGAGATTGCCAATATGGTGCTTCCGGGCGCCGGTTATGCCATTGCTTTTCTGGTCGTGCTCGGCGGACTTGCGTTTAATATCGGAAACATCGGCGGCGCGGGTCTCGGTCTTCAAGTATTATTCGGAATCAAACCGGAGATCGGCGCTTTAATCAGCGCAGCGGTCGCGGTGCTGATTTTTGTCATAAAGGAAGCCGGAAAAGTCATGGACCGTTTTATGCAGATCGCCGGAATCGTCATGATCGTATTGACGGTGTATGTTGCCGTAACGACGGCTCCGCCGGTCGGACACGCCGTTGTAAAAACTTTTATGCCTGATCATATCAGTGTGCTGGCAATCGTGACGCTTGTCGGCGGCACGGTCGGCGGATACATTACATTTGCCGGAGGCCATCGCTTGCTTGATTCAGGCATCCAGGGGAAGGAAGTCATTCCTCAGGTGACGAAAAGCTCCGTCACAGGCGTCTTGATTACATCTGTTATGCGGATTGCCCTGTTTCTCGCCGTGCTCGGCGTCGTTTCAAAGGGTCTGCGCATTGATCCTGATAATCCCGCGGCTTCTGTATTCCGGCTTGCGGCGGGAAATGTCGGCTATAAAATTTTCGGCGTCATCATGTGGTCTGCCGCTATCACGTCTGTCATCGGCGCCGCCTATACATCGGTGTCATTCTTCAAATCGTTTTCGGCAAAAATCGAAAAGCACTCACATGGCGTAATTATCGGTTTTATCATCGTATCCACTCTTATTTTTGTCACGATCGGCCAGCCTGCCAAAATTCTGGTCGCGGTCGGTTCGCTTAACGGCTTAATTCTGCCGCTTGCATTAGCGATGATTCTGTTGGGCGCCTATAAGAAAAAAATCGTCGGCGATTACAAGCATCCGATCTGGCTCACGATTGCAGGGGCGATCGTAGTGGTTGTCATGGCGGTTATGGGCATCTATACATTATTCTCGCAAATGCCGCAGCTATGGAGCTGATGATATGAAAAACCATATGAGTGATATGAGTCCCGAAGAAGTCAGACAGCTTATCAGGAAAGGGCAGATGACCGGGCCGACGGCGGGGTTGGCCGCTTCTTACGCACAAGCCAATCTCGTCGTTTTGCAAAAGGATCTTGCCTTTGATTTTCTCTTATTCTGTCAGCGCAATCAAAAGCCTTGTCCGGTGCTTGATGTGACGGATGCGGGTTCACCCGTTCCGACAATAGCGGCGCCGGGAGCTGATATCCGGACGGACTTTCCGAAATACAGGATTTATCGGCATGGCGTGCTTACTGAAGAGGTAACGGATATTACGCCGTATTGGAAGGATAATTATGTCGGGTTTTTGATCGGCTGCAGTTTTTCATTCGAGCAGGCCCTTATTAATCAGCACATCCCGATCAGGCACATCGATGAAGGCGTGAACGTTCCCATGTATAAAACAAATATTGACTGTGTTCCGGCGGGCCCGTTTTCAGGAAAAATGGTCGTCAGCATGAGACCGATTCCGGAAAGGCTGGCAGTCCGCGCGGCGCAGGTCACGTCACGTTTTCCCGCCGTGCACGGCGCCCCCGTCCGCATCGGAAATCCGCAAAGCATCGGCATCAGCGATTTGCATCAGCCGGATTTCGGAGATGCCGTAACGGTGCGGGAAGGTGAAGTTCCCGTATTCTGGGCTTGCGGCGTTACACCCCAGGCGGTGATCATGGAAGCAAAGCCTGATATCGTAATAACACATTCACCGGGGCACATGCTGATCACCGATATACAAAATGAATCGCTTACTGTCCTGTAAGTGAGAAAGAATACAACGAGGTGATGACAATGATGCAGTATAGCGGAAATACAGCGCTTGATATACAGCCGTACGGTGATTCCGCCGTTATCATCCGCTTTGGCGGGCACATCAGCGAAGAGGTTAACAGCCGGGTGCAGGCGGCGGCAGCCTGTATGGAAGAACGGCCGTTTCCGGGCTTCGTTGAATGTATTCCGGCATTCACAAGCTTAACGGTCTTTTATGACGTGTCTGCCGTCTCAAACATAAAAAAAGGCGTTTCTCCTTTTGCCCTGGTCAAGAAAGAAGTGACAGAACGTCTCAGCCATATAATGACCGGCCGCAAAAAAGAGCGCCGGGTGATGGAAATCCCCGTTTGCTACGGCGGAGATTTCGGTCCCGATTTAGAAGAGGTCGCTGAAATGAACGATCTGACCCCGGAAGACGTCATCCGCATTCATACTGAAGGCGAATATCTCGTTTATATGCTCGGATTTGCGCCGGGATTTCCGTTTTTAGGTGGAATGTCTGAGCGGATCAGAGCGCCGAGAAAGGCGTCGCCAAGGCCGTCCATCCCGGCCGGTTCAGTAGGAATCGCGGGAATGCAGACCGGTGTGTATCCGATATCCACTCCCGGCGGCTGGCAGCTGATCGGCAGCACCCCGCTCCGGCTTTTCAGGCCGGAAGAACATCCGCCGAGTCTATTGAGAGCGGGCGATACGGTGAAATTCGTCCGGATCACAGCAGAGGAGTACAGACGCATCAAGGAGGGAGCCGAATGAGTATGAAAGTGGTAAAACCCGGTCTCTTGACGACGGTTCAGGACACGGGGCGGACGGGATATCAGAAATACGGTGTGCTGGGAAGCGGCGCAATGGATACGATCTCTCTGCGCATCGCCAATCTTCTTGCCGGAAATCAAGAAAAAGAGGCGGGGCTTGAAGTTACGCTTATGGGGCCAGGGCCTTCCTTTGAGTTCTCAGAACCCGCGGTTATTGCCGTTACGGGGGCGGATTTCGCCTTTCATATTAATGGGGAGCGCGCCCCTCTGTGGAAACCGGTTTTGATAAAGGAAAACAGCGTCGTTTCATTCGGGCCGTGCAAGATGGGGAGCCGCGCTTATCTCGCCGTCGCGGGGGGATTTGACGTGCCCGCCGTCATGGAAAGCAAAAGCACGTATGTCAGAGCGGGGATCGGCGGCTTTTGCGGAAGAGCGCTGCAAAAAGATGATGAGCTGCCGCTCGGCCGTATGACGCCATGTTCGGAATCAATCGCGTACCGTCTGAGCGATTCTTTCGGACAGCATGGTTTCTCAGCGCCTGATTGGTCTGTCAGCAGCAGAGGGTTTCTGCCGCTGAAAAAAAATCCGGTCATACGAGTGCTTGAAGGCGCTCAATTTCATGCTTTTACAGAAGAAGCAAAATTACGTTTTTATCAAGAGTCATATACGGTCACGCCTCAATCCGACCGAATGGGCTACCGGCTGAAGGGCGCTCCGCTTGAATTGCGGGAGCCGCTGGAAATGGTATCTGAGGCTGTGACGTTCGGAACGGTGCAGGTGCCGCCGGACGGCAATCCGATTATTCTGCTGGCTGACAGACAGACGACGGGGGGCTATCCGCGAATGGCGCATATCATATCCGCCGATCTTCCTCTCGTCGCCCAAACGATGCCGGGGGAACATATTACGTTCCGGGCCGTTTCGCTGGAGGAAGCGGAAATGCTGCTTTTGGAGAAGGAACAGCAGCTGAAGGAGCTGAAAGCAAGGCTCAAAATGGAATGGCTGATCTGACAAAGGGGCTAAAGACCATGGAAAACAAAAACAAAACCGTCATCAAATCAATGGAACTGCTTCATTTGTTTCTCACTGAACCGAGCCTGAGCTTAAATGAGCTGGTTTCTCTATCGGAAATGCCGAAGACTTCGGTTCACCGGATGGCAAGCTCACTGGAGGAAACAGGGTTTCTCACCCGGGCGGCGGACGGCCGTTATCAGCTTGGTCTGATCTTTTTACAATTCGGCCAGCTCGTCTCTGAACGTCTGGATATCAGGAAAATAGCCAAACCGATTATGGAAGAGCTGTGCAGCGAAGTGGATGAGGCCGTTCAGCTGATCATGAGGGACGGGGATGAAGCCATTTACGTCGAAAAAATTGAAGGCACCCAAACCGTCCGCCTGTATACGGCAATCGGCCGCCGGTCGCCGCTGTACGCGGGAGCGTGCGCCAGAAGCATTTTATCGTTTCTGCCGGAAGAGGAGATTGACACATACATTCAGAAGACAAAGCTTACCGCAATCGCCTCAGGCACGATGACGGATCGGGCTGAACTGCTTCACTCCATTGAAAGATCCTTGCAATCAGGTTATACGATCAGCTATTCGGAATTAGAAGATTATACGGCGGCGATCGGGGCGCCGATTTTCAATCACGAAGGTAAGGTGGCTGCCGGAATCAGCATCGCCGGCTTCGAAGCCCGGTTTTCAGAGGACAGGCTGCCGTATTTAACCGAAAAGGTCAAAAACGCCGCACAGCATATTTCTGAGAAATTAGGTTATTGACCGAGCCAATTTTTCTTCACTCGCGTACATTACAATATCGATAGTAACGAGTGGAGGAAAGTAAATGGGACTTGTTTATACGGCGCTGGGGGATTCTTTGACGACGGGGAGGGGATCCGGGCCGTTTTCCGCCGGTTTTGTCCAGCGATTCGGGCGCATGATGGCAGAAGATTTACAGACAAGAACCGACGTATCCATCTTTGCCAAATCAGGCCTTGAGACGGGAGAAATTCTCGGGCTTATGTCCTTCCCGTATATTCAGAGGCGGATTCAGGCTGCTGATATGATTACGATTACAGGCTGCGGCAACGATTTGATCGATTCGGTTCAGGCATATCAGCAAACATCGGACGCTTCGGTATTCACCAGCGTGTCCAGTCACTGCCATGAGAACTTTGAAAAGATGATAGCCAAGATTGCTGCCTTAAAAGGGCCGCACCCGTCTCCTTATGAGATACGCGTCTTCAATTTATACAATCCTTTCCCGGGCATCTCCATTGCAGAAAAATGGATATCCTCTTATAATGCGCACCTCAGCACACTCGCATCGGCGCCGCACGTCAAAATTGCCGACGTCCACAGCGCTTTCAAAGGAAAAATGAATGAATATCTTTCTTATGACCGCGTACACCCCAACAGCAAGGGGTATGAAGTCATGGCATGCGTCCTGCGGGGGCTCGGATACGGAAGCCTCGCCCGCTCATAAACCGCGCGCTCCTTTTCATGGGGAGCGCGCTTTTCGTGCTCCTTAAAACAAACTTAAAATTGTCCGACTTTCGTTCTATCCGCGCAAAAAGTACGCTAGAATAATGGGGGATAAAGACAGAAATAGAATTGTGTTCAAAAAATGATAACAGAAAGGATGGATTGCTTTGCTGCGCGCCTTAAAACTGTCACTCGCGATGCTGATTATTATACTTGCGGCCGCCGCATTTACGTATGCGGAACATACCTCCGTCATACAGCCGGTTATGCTCGTGTTTCTCGGTGCGGTCATGTTCATTCAGGGGCTGGAGGAAAAACGGAAAGAAAACGACGGCTCCGGGAAATTCAATATCTATACCGCCGTTTTTGTATGGTCGATCTCCTTAATCGGTTTTACGCTTCACGCGATCTGAGTCTGATAGATCCTGAAAATGCTCCACAACGGGAAATGGTGAATAAAAACGGTGCAGTAAGGCTTTCCACTCCTGATATTCCGGCGATCCGCGAAAGCCTTTTGTATGATCTTCTAATGTCTCCCATTCCACAAGCAGCAAATATTTATGCGTCTTTTCCATACATTTGGACAAGGAATGGGACAGATAACCTTTCATGCCCGCGATAATCGGCTCCGCCCGGCGGAATGCCTCTTCGAATTCCCCCTCAAGACCTTCTTTTACATACAGCATGGCTGCTTCTCTGATCATCTGAAATTCCTCCTTTTTTTAATAGATACATTGTATAAAAATATGGGCCGTGACGGCCGGAAAAACAAAAAAATTTTAAACGCTATGAGAAAAAAATCCTTGCCAGCCTGATTTGGTTTAGGAGAAAATAACAGTTGGAAGGCAGGGGAATAGACAGTGAAAAAAGGGTTATACCTATTACTTTTACTCGCAGGAATCATAGGTTTGATCGGCTGCTCGAAAACGGAATCGGCCGAAGACAGAATGAAAGATTTCGTAAAAGACTGGAACGGCGGTCATTACGATAAGATGTACCAAAGCCTCACCCAGGATGAAAAGAAAAAACGATCCAAAAAGGATTTTGTAAAACGATATGAAACCATTTATGAACAAGCAGGGGTCAAAAATCTGAAAGTCACTGCCGAAAAACAGGACGAAGACGATAAGAAAAAAGATGACCTCCAGCACATCGATTATAAAGTCAGCATGGATACAAAAGCAGGGAAGGTCGCTTTTGAAAACACGGCCGTCCTGAAAAAAGAGAAAACAGACGATGGAGAATCATGGAACATTGACTGGAATCCTTCTTTTATTTTCAAACAGCTTTCCGATGACAAAACCGTGCAGATCGCAAATGAGGAACCGAAGCGCGGACAAATTTACGACAAAGACGGAAAAGGTCTCGCCGTGAATACCGAGGTGCCGGAAATCGGCATTATCCCTGGGAAACTCGGCAAGGATAAAGACAGCGTGATCAAAAAACTGTCTGAAAAACTGGACCTTTCTGAAGACGATATCAAAAGCAAACTGAACCAGGGCTGGGTAAAAGACGACTCCTATGTCCCGATTCAAAAAATCAGACCGGATGATGAAAGCAAGGTCAAAAGCCTGCTTGCATTAGACGGCGTGACGAAAACGAAAGTCAGCTCCCGCTACTATCCGTACGGCGAAAAAGCGGCCCATCTGACCGGCTATATTAAAACCATCACAGCGGAGCAGCTGAAAAAAGCGAAAGACGGCCAATACAGCGATACTTCCAAAATCGGCATCGCCGGCCTTGAGAATGTATATGAAGACAAGCTGCGCGGCAAGACCGGCTGGAAAATTTACGTCCCGCAAACAGGTGAGGTCATTGCTGAAAAGAAAGCCGAAAGCGGGCAGGATATTCATGTAACGATTGACATGAAAACGCAGACGAAGCTGTATGATTCTATGAAAGATGACAGCGGAGCGGCAGTCGCCCTCGAACCGCAAACGGGAGAGACACTCGCGCTCGTCAGCGCACCGTCTTATGACCCGAACGGCTTTCTTTTCGGCTGGAGCGGAAAAGAGTGGAAAAAGCTGAATGAAGATAAAAACAATCCGTTTTCAGCGAAATTCAACAAACTTTATGCGCCGGGATCAACGATTAAACCGATTGCCGCGGCAGTCGGCCTGACAAACGGCACATTGAAAGCATCGGAAAAGAAAAAAATCACCGGAAAAGAGTGGCAGAAAGATTCGAGCTGGGGCGGTTACCATGTCACACGCGTATCAGAGCGCCTGAATGAAGTGGATCTCGAAAACGCGCTGATCACATCGGACAACATCTACTTTGCGCAAAATGCCATAGATGCCGGAGCGGACGCGTTTACAAAAGGATTAAAAACATTTGGCTTTGATGAAGAGATTCCGTACCAATTTCCGATTGAAAAGTCCTCAATCGCTAACGGCAAGCTTGATTCCGAGATCCTTCTCGGAGATACGGGCTACGGCCAGGGGCAGATGCTGATGTCTCCGCTGCACTTAGCGGCTGACTATACCGCATTTGTAACAGACGGAAATCTCGTCAAACCGACATTGATCAAAGACGGAGAAAAAACACCGCAAATCTGGCATAAGCAAGTGGTGTCGAAAGCCAATGCCGAAGAAATCACGAAAGGGCTGAGAGGCGTCGTTGAAGATCCGCGCGGCTCTGCATATCAGCCGGCCGTAAGCGGCATTACCGTAGCCGGAAAAACCGGTACAGCCGAGCTGAAAACGTCTAAAGAAGATAAAGACGGCAAAGAAAACGGCTGGTTTGTCGGTTACGATTATAAAAAGAAAGACCTCTTGATTGCGATGATGATTCAAGACGTCAAAAAACGCGGCGGAAGCCATTACGTCGTTGAAAAAGCGAAAAAGCAGTTTCAGAATCATTAAATGACGATTTTTGCGGGCTGAAAGGAAAATCGGCCGCCGAAGCAGAATGAAACAGCATGGGCAATTCCTGAAAACAGAGATACAAGAGGCTCTAAGAAAAAGGGGGATTTCACATGCAGCGCATTCAATTGGCTGAAGACCTGGAATTTTCAAGAGTGATACACGGGCTTTGGCGTCTGAACGAATGGAATGTTTCAGACGGAGAGCTGCTGAATCTGATTGAATGGTGTATCAGCCAAGGCATCACCACCTTCGATCATGCCGATATATACGGCGGTTATACGTGTGAAAAGCTGTTCGGCGGCGCTTTGTCCCTTTCGCCTTCAATAAGGGAGCGAATCGAAATCGTCACAAAATGCGGGATTGTCATTGAATCACCGGAGCGGCCAGGAAACAAGTCGCATCATTATAATACGTCGAAGTCTCACATCTTAGCGTCGGCGGAGCAGTCGCTTTTGAATCTGAATACGGATTATCTGGATGTGCTGCTCATTCACAGACCGGACCCGCTTATGGATCCGGAGGCTGTGGCTGAAGCGTTTCACGCGCTGAAAAGCTCGGGCAAGGTCAGATATTTCGGGGTATCGAACTTTAAAGCGCACCAGTACAGAATGCTCGAATCTTATTTGGATGATCCGCTCATCACAAACCAAATTGAAATCTCGGCGTACAAGCTGGAAAATATTCATGACGGCACGCTGGATTTCTGTCTGGAAAAACGCATTCCGCCGATGGCGTGGTCACCGCTTGCGGGCGGGAGCGTCTTTACAGGACAATCAGATAAGGCCCTCCGAATCCGTGCCGCGCTTCGTTCCGTACAGGAAGAAATCGGCGCCGCTTCCATTGACGAAGTCATGTACGCATGGCTGTTCACCCACCCGGCAGACATCATGCCGATTGTCGGCAGCGGAAAAGAGAACCGCATTTCCGCCGCGGTGCGTGCATCCGCGTACAAACTCAGCCATGATCAGTGGTTCAGGATTTATACCGGTGTCCAAGGCTGCGATATTCCATAAACAGAACAAACGCCCGGAAGGTATCTTCCGGGCGTTTGTTTATGTGGTGTGCAATGTCTAAAAACAAGTAAGGTCACTTTGAAGTATAGCCGTGCGGATCAAGAGTAACAAGCGTCATGGCATATTATCTGACACATTTTTCTTTTTCAATACTGTCACACGGCCCAGTGCCAAATTGCCATTTGAAAATGGTTGAATAATCATTGAAAGCGTTTTATATTATAATTTACATCACTTTCCCCGGCAGCACTCCCCATATGCCATACTTCTCACAACTAGAAAATCTGGAGGCGCGTTTCATGTATATGACAGCGAGAGAACAAAAATTAATGAAACATCTATTATTGCAGAACCGTTACGAGACAGTGCATGAACTGGCAGAAGCTTTACAAGTCAGCACAAGAACCGTTCACCGCGAGTTAAAAACAATCAAACCGATGATGGAATCATTCGGTCTGGCACTTGATAAACAGCCCGGCAAAGGACTGAAAGCGGTAGGAAACCCGGAGGACAAACAAAAACTCCTGTCAGACCTGTCCTATGAACAGCATGAATACAGCGCTGAGGAGCGGAAACTTTTAATTCTATGTTCACTATTAGAGTCGCAAGAGCCGATCAAGCTCTACAGTCTGGCGAACGAACTGCAAGTGACAAACGCGACAATCAGTTATGATCTGGATGAGCTGGAGACCTGGATCGCGCCCTTCGGCTTGACGCTGATCCGAAAAAGGGGCTTCGGCATTCAGCTGACGGGTCCGGAAAATGCGAAACGGAAAATCGTCGGCAATCTCATCGTCAACCGGCTTGATATTCAGAGCTTTTTGGAAGCGGTTGAATTCAATATTAAAGGAAAACCTGACGATGCTGAAAAAATGTTCGGCGTCGTAAATAAAGCGGAACTTTTGAAAATGGACCGGCTCTTGATTCAGCTCAAGGAAAAAATCGCGATCGCCTTATCTGACAGCTCATACATGGCGCTTGCGGTTCATTTAACCTTTGCGATGGACCGAATCAGACTCGGAGAAACCATCACGATGGAGGCTTCGGAACTAAAAGCGCTGCAGCAGACGAAGGAGTACGGCTCTGCGATGGAAATGGCAAAAGAGCTTGAAAAAGCGTTCGGCGTTTCAATTCCGGAAGCTGAGATCGGTTATATCACCATTCATTTGCGGAGCGCCAACCGCCAATACAAAACGGAATTCAAACCGGAAAACATTGAAGTTGAAACGGCCTTGCAAACGAAGCAGCTGATCGGCTTCATTTCTGAAAAAATCAAAATTGATCTGACGGAAAACGGTTCTTTATACGACGGTTTAATCGCCCATCTGGAGCCTGCGATCAACCGGGTGAAAGAAAATATCGACATGTACAACCCGATGACCGAGCAAATTAAACGCGACTACTTTCTGCTGTACATGGCCGTAGAAGAAGGAATGGAAAAATTCTTTCCGGGGCTTCTTTTCTCTGATGATGAGATCGCTTTCATCGTTCTTCACTTCGGCTCCGCTCTGGAAATCAAACGGGAAGAAGCGAAGATCAAAGCGCTGATCGTCTGTTCCAGCGGCATCGGGTCGTCCAAAATGCTCGCATCCAGACTGAAAAAGGAGCTTCCGGAAATCCGTTCCTTTGATATGTCTTCCCTCATCGAACTGAAGGACCGAGACATCACCGCGTATGACATGATCGTATCCACCGTTCCGATCCCGTATGGAAACATTGATTACGTCATGGTCAGTCCGCTTTTAAACGAAGAAGACGCTGATCAGGTGAAGCAGTACATCAAAAGAAAAATTCCGCTGATTCTTGACAAAAAAAGAAACGGTAAAAGAGAAGAGAAGCAGCCGGAGACGCCTGATATGCTGGAAGCGGCCGGCCGTATGGCACATTATGCGGCGGTTATCCAAAGCGTGCTGCGGAACTTTTCGATCAAATCCATTGAGTCAAACACGGCGTACGAACTGTTTTTGAATCGTTTGTTTGCCATGCTTGAGCAAGAAGGATTTGTCCGTAATGCCAAACAAACCGCACAGCGCCTTGCAGAGCGTGAACGACAGGGCGGACTCGGCATTCCGGGAACGGCGATGGCGCTGTACCATCTCAAAAATGAAGAAATTGTCACGCCTTTTTTCAAAATTTATGATTTGACGGCTCCATGCAGTGTCAAAGGCATGGACGGAAATTCCCTGACCGTCGGCCGCGCTTTGGTGATGATGGCGCCGGCTGATATGCCCGCTGAAGGGTCGGAAATACTAAGTGCGGTCAGCTCGGCCATCATCGAGTCCGAAGACAGTATAAAAGCCTTCCAGACGGAGGATGAAGCCGATTTATACAAACGTTTAAACAAGCTGTTTTATCATTTCATTCAGGAGAAAGGACAGCGGTAAACAGAAAGCGCACACCTCATATGGGGTGTGTTTTTTTCTGCATGTATGAGGGTAAGGGGAAGGGAAGAAACTAAAAACATGGGACTATTGTATCATTCACGAATGGAATAGTTCTAAAACAAAATTGTTTTACAAGTTATATTTTTTGGTTTAAAATGGGTTGCGTGAGGAAGAAAATCTGACAGAGTTTTTTGTGATTTATGATTATGGGAGATGAAAATATGGAGACATTACAGCATATGATTCTGCATGACATTTCAAATAGCGAAGAGATCGAAGCTGTAAAAAGCGGTGCGCATACCCTGACCTACGCGGAATATCGAAAACGAATCAATCAGCTTGCACAAGCGCTTCTTGATAAAGGAATAAAAAAAGGCGACAGAGTGGCGATGCTTTGCAAAAACGGCCACGCGTCATCCATTGTCATGTTTGCGGCACTCGAAATCGGCGCGGTTGTTGTGCCGGTCAGCTGGCAATTAACACCTTACGAAATGAAAGGCATTTTAGCAGCCTGTGAACCGAAAGCTGTCTTTTTCGGCACTGAATTTAAAGAGATTATGGAAGAAGTGCTTCCTGCGCTGGTATCTTCTCTTAAACTGAAGGTCGAGACAGGAGCAGCTGCGGAGACAACGCCTGAGTTTGACGCTTTATTGACAGGCTCCGGTGATACACCGGATGTCGAAACGGTGTCTGAAAACGATACGGCATTGCTGATGTTTACCTCAGGTACAACCGGCAATCCGAAACGCTGCATGATCACTCACGGCGGCATATACAACTACGTAAACGCGACATTGGCTTACACGGGGAGAATGCAGCATGTCCGCTTCTTAGCATGCCATCCGAATTACCATACGAGCGCGATTATCTGCCAGATGGTCGGCACGATGAGCGGAACGACATTCATTATGACAGACAATCAGGACCCTGTGGAAAACTTGAAGCTCATCGAAAAAGAAAAAATTCAAACCATCATGGCGCTGCCAGTCTATTTCACATACCTGCTGAAAGCATGGGAAACGCACCAGACTGACATGTCTTCTATCGTTTATATGATGACGGGAGGCACAAAGGTGCCAAGCAGCCTGATCCAGCAGTATCTCGACATCGGCATCCCGCTCATGCACGGATACGGAAGCACGGAAGCGTGGGGCATCAGCTCTTGGAATCCGCAAATGGGAATGGATAAAGCCGCTTCCGCGGGTAAACCGATGGAAGAAGTGGACGTCCGCGTTGTAGATCCGGAAACAGGTGAAGTCCTTCCGCAAGGCTCAATCGGAGAAGTCGTTGTGACAAGTCCGTTTTTATTCAAAGGCTACGAAGGTAACGAAGAAGCGACACGAAAAGTGCTGAAAGACGGCTGGTTCCATACCGGCGATTCCGGCTATGTGGATGAAGACGGATTTATCTTTATCACCGGACGTTATAAAGATGTCATCATCTACGGCGGCGATAATATTTATCCTGACCAGATTGAAGAAGTCATTCAGCAAGTGCCGGGAATTCTCGAAACAGCGGTTGTCGGTATCCCTGATCCGCTCTACGGCGAAAAGCCGAAAGCGTTCATCGTGACAAACGGCAGAGAAGACCTGACAGAAGAAGAAGTGACCCGATTCCTTCAAGAACGTCTTGCTGCCTTTAAAATTCCGGACATTGAGTTCGTCAGCGAACTTCCGAAAAACAACCTTGGAAAAGTGAGAAAAGACGTGCTCCGCAAACAAGCGGTACGTTCATAATAGAGAACAAAAACCCGGCTGCCAGCCGGGTTTTTTTCTTGCGTTCCATGTGAAACATTTTTCTCCGAAAACGTTTTGAACTGTCTCAATCATGTTTATCCGGAAGACAGCAGAGGTAGACAAGAAATATGACAACGAACCAGAAGGAGGAACTTGACATGGAAAACTATCCGAAGGAATTCCCGGCGGAATCACAAAACCGCCAGCCGGGCATTGAAAACGAAATGAATCCGGCGCCTGTTTACGAATACAAAGAATATAAAGGCGCTGACAAATTAAAAGGGAAAACCGCGCTCATCACAGGGGGCGACAGCGGTATCGGACGCGCCGTTGCGGTTGCTTACGCGAAGGAAGGCGCAAATGTCGCGATCGTCTATTTTGATGAACACGATGATGCGGAAGATACAAAAAAACGAGTGGAAGAAGAAGGCGTAAAATGTCTGTTAATCCCCGGCGATGTCGGTGAGGAAGACTTTTGCAATGAAGCCGTTGAAAAAACGGTTGAAGAATTCGGGCGTCTTGATATTCTCGTGAATAACGCCGCGGAACAGCATCCGAAAGAAAGCATTAAAGACATCACAAGCGAGCAGCTTCACAGAACCTTTAAGACAAACTTTTACTCACAATTTTATTTGACTAAAAAAGCGATTGATTACATGAAGCCGGGCAGCGCGATCATCAATACGACATCCATTAATCCTTACACAGGCAACCCGCAGCTGATTGACTACACGGCTACGAAAGGCGCGATTAACGGTTTTACGAGATCCATGGCGCAAGCGCTCGTCAACGATGGTATCCGTGTCAACGCCGTGGCGCCGGGGCCGATCTGGACACCGCTTATTCCGGCGACATTCTCAGAAGAAACAGTCGCTTCCTTCGGTCAGGATACGCCGATGGGCCGGGCAGGCCAGCCTGTTGAGCATGTCGGCTGCTATGTGCTCTTGGCCTCAGACGAATCCTCTTATATGACCGGACAGACGCTGCATGTCAACGGCGGCAGATTTGTGACCACATAAGGAGGCTGACCGATGACGATATCGAAACATGACGTGAATGCATACTATCAAAAAGCGGGAATCGTTCTGACTGATGATGAAGTCGAAGACATTCAAATCATGGATTACGGCTTAGGCAAGCTTGAGGAAACCGGACTTCAGCTGTTTATTTACGTGAATACCGACCGCTACTGTTCGAAAGAATTGGTGCTCTTCCCGCGCCAGACGTGTCCGGAACACCGCCATCCGCCGGTCGGCGGCGAGAAGGGAAAACAAGAGACATTCCGCTGCCGCTGGGGGAAGGTGTATCTCTACGTGGAAGGCGAAAAGACAGAGAACCCAAGCGTCCTCCCGCCGGAAGAAGACAAGGAATACTACACCGTCTGGCATGAGATTGTGCTTGAGCCGGGCGGACAATACACCATTCCGCCGGATACGAAGCATTGGTTTCAAGCGGGAGAAGAAGGGGCGGTCGTTACGGAAATGTCATCGACAAGCACGGATGATCACGATGTTTTCACCGACCCGCGCATTTAAGGATGAGGCTGCACGCCTCATCTTTTTTGTATGGAAAAAAATAAATTTACCTGTATAATGGCTAATAAAGGAAAGAAGGTGCGGTCGTGTTTTCCTGTCAAATCCGGGAACATCTGACGATCAGATTGCTTGCCAAAGAAGATACGGACGAATTGTATTCTGTTATGAAGCGAAATCAAAACCATCTCAGCGAATGGCTCAGCTGGGCGGAAGAACTGGCTGACATCGATACGTACCGCGATGTGATCATCCCCGAATGGCGCTATAAATATGCGGAAGAGAATGGGTTTGACGCCGGAATTTTTGTGAAGGGCCGGTTTTGCGGCATGATCAGCATCCATAATGTCGATACAGTCAATCAAAAAGCAGAGATCGGCTACTGGCTGGATCGAGAGCATGAAGGATTCGGCATTATCACCGCAAGCTGCCGGGCGGTCACCACCCATGCATTTCAGGACCTCGGGCTGAACCGCATCATGATCAGCGCGGCTGAAAAAAACACGAAAAGCAGGGCGGTGGCGGAACGGCTCGGATTTCAGAAAGAAGGACTGACGAGAGAAGGCATTTTTGTACAGGGCGCCTATCATGACACGGTGAACTACAGCATGCTGAAGCGGGAATGGAGCGAAGATCGGCAGAAGAGCACATTTCTTGGTTTAAATGTCTCCCCAATGTGGAAAAGTAACAGCGGAGACGTTAAAAAGGAGTGATTCTTCATGAATCAAAATGAAATCAAAGAAAAAGTGCTTGAAGTACTGGATCATCATAAAGTCGGTTCGCTTGCGACGGTAGAGCAAGGCAAACCGCATTCACGCTACATGACATTTTTCCATGACGGCTTAACGATTTACACGCCGACGAGCAAAGACACTCATAAAGCGGAAGAAATTGAAAACAATCCGAATGTTCATATTCTGTTAGGGTATGACTGTGAAGGATTCGGTGACGCTTATGTGGAAGTGGCCGGAACCGCCAAACTGAACAACTCAGCAGATTTAAAAGAAAAGCTGTGGGATCCGAAACTGGAACGCTGGTTTGACGGAAAAGACGACCCGACCCTGGTGATTCTTGAAATTGAACCGAAGCAGATCAAGCTCATGAATGCGGGTGAAAAAACGCCGGCCGAGCTGGAACTTTAATAAATCATTTGATTATTCAGGGGCAATCTGTTATACTTAACTGCTAAGTGACAACATGCAAATAAAAAAGAAAGTAAACTTCTTTTTTCTGTTTTGATATAGAAGCTTCAGGCTTCAACGGACAGCTTGAAAAAAAGCTGAGCTTATTCTTTTCCTTCTGATATTCGCCCCTAACGAAGAGATGGAAAAAAGACTTTTTGTTTTACAATTCACACCGGCGCGGCTTCGGAGCCGCAGTGACGATTGAGAGGTAGGGCTTTCGTTGTCTTGTGTTCAAGAACTTCCATGGTGTTTACTTTCGAAGAATGATTCTGTCGGAACTGTTAATACGAATCACCCGCAGGCTAAGGCGGGCAACCATATATTATTTATTTGCGTAAGAAAAGAATAAGACAAAACCGCGCCGGACATCCGGGCGGTTTTTTTATGTAAACGGCCGAAACCTTGCCGCAGTCTGCAGAGTCTAATCAGTATGAAAAGATTTGGAGGAATCATACATTGCACGTTATTACTTCACAAGTACTGTTTATCTTCTGTTTTCTGCTGCTGATACATTCGATTGAAACGCTTGCCTATGCAACACGGCTTTCCGGCGCGAGAGTCGGATTTATCGCGTCCGCGCTGTCATTATTTAATGTCATGGTTATTGTGTCGCGCATGTCAAACATGGTTCAGCAGCCGTTTACCGGACATCTGATTGATGCCGCCGGATCAAACGCTCTGTCTGTTGTGGGCGCTCAGTTTCGATTTTTAATATTCGGCTCCACGGTCGGAACGATGCTCGGCATCTGTCTTTTGCCGACATTCGTCGCGTTATTCTCCAGGGCGATTATACACTTGGCGGACGGAGGAGGCTCCGTCATGCAGGTATTTAAAAAAGGATTTTCACTGAACGGGCTGAAGCATGCGCGTTCTTATATCAGACTGCCGTCAGTCTCCTATTTAAAGGGGCTTCAATTCCGAATGATTCCGAAACGCTTGTTTGTCATTAATATGGTCATTACGTCTATTTACACGATCGGTGTTCTGTCCGCTCTGTACGCCGGCCTTCTGGCGCCTGAGCACAGCACGACGGCCGTTATGGCATCAGGCTTAATCAACGGCGTTGCGACTATGCTGCTGGCCGTGTTTGTTGACCCGAAAGTCTCCGTACTGGCAGACGATGTGGCGAAGGGCAAGCGCAGCTACGTCTCCTTAAAATGGACCTCATTGACGATGGTCACATCAAGGGTCGCGGGCACGCTTCTCGCCCAGCTTGTATTCATCCCCGGCGCTTATTATATCGCCTGGGTGACGAAATGGATGTAACGCATGAAAAAAGCTCCTCTGCAGAAGAGGAGCTTTTTTATTGATAATTTCTCAGGCCGCGATCATAAATAAAATTACCGAACGGAATAAAGGCCGCGATAAAACCGGCGGCTGACCATTTCACATGCCATTTGACAGTAAACGCCGCATACGCCAGCACCGCCAGATAAATGATAAACAAACCGCCGTGAATGGAACCGGCAATGGTGACGGCGAGCGGATGATGAGCCCAATACTTCAGCGGCATCGCGATAAACAGCAGCACCAAAAGCGACATTCCTTCAATAAACCCCATCGTGCGAAGTCTGCCGATCGGCGTGTGTAACATACAGCTCCCTCCTGTCGGACATCTTTTTTCCTCTATACTATAAGCAAAGGGCAGTCCTAATATGACCATTTCGCGTCAGTTCCTGAAAAAACCTTCATGATTTCTGCCTGTTGTTCTTGTCATTTTTCGGATTTCTCTTGATAATATAGCCAAAAGGGTAAGGAAGGACTACAGTCATGAAACTAGATAATGTGGATCTGAGCATCATTAAAGAGCTGCAGCGGGACAGCCGCCTGTCCATGCGGGAGCTGGGCAGAAAAATCAAATTGTCAGCCCCGTCCGTCACAGAGCGTGTCAGACAGCTTGAATCCTTCGGCGTTATTAAGCGCTATACATTGGACATTGATCAAAAAAAGATCGGGCTCCCCGTCTCCTGCATTGTCGAAGCGACGGTGAAAAACGGAAAATATGATCAATTCAAAACCTACATTCAATCCATTCCCAACATTGAATTTTGTTTTCGGGTCGCCGGGGCGGCGTGTTATATGCTGAAGATTAACGCGGACAGTCTGGAAACGATCGAACACTTCATCAACCGCACCTCTCCGTATGCCCAAACCGTGACCCACGTCATTTTCTCAGAAATTGACACAAAAAACGTCCTCGATTAGAGAGAGCGTGAGGAAGTCTGTTATAATAACAGGATGAGTGTGAAAGAAAGAGAAGTGAAAAGCATGTCAAAAACAGTTGTATTAGCTGAAAAACCTTCAGTCGGCCGGGACTTGGCCCGCGTTCTGAAGTGTCATAAAAAAGGAAACGGATATCTTGAAGGCGACCGCTACATCGTCACATGGGCGCTCGGGCATCTGGTAACGCTCGCTGACCCTGAAGGATACGGCAAAGAATTTCAATCATGGCGGCTTGAGGATCTTCCGATTATTCCGGAGCCTTTAAAGCTCGTCGTCATTAAAAAAACAGGAAAACAGTTCAATGCGGTCAAAGCTCAGCTTGTCCGGAAAGACGTCAGCCAGATCGTAATCGCTACAGACGCAGGACGGGAAGGGGAACTTGTGGCCCGCTGGATTATCGAAAAGGCAAACGTCCGCAAACCGATTAAGCGGCTGTGGATTTCCTCTGTGACGGATAAGGCGATTAAAGAAGGATTTCAAAAGCTCCGCAGCGGCAAAGAGTACGAAAACCTGTATCATTCCGCTGTTGCCAGAGCGGAAGCGGATTGGATCGTCGGCATCAACGCGACCCGCGCCCTGACCACGAAATTTAACGCGCAGCTGTCATGCGGACGCGTCCAGACTCCGACACTGGCGATGATCGCCAAACGCGAAGCGGATATTCAGGCGTTCAAACCCGTTCCTTATTACGGTCTCCGCGCGGCGGCTGATCAGATGACGCTGACATGGCAGGATAAAAAAACAAAACAGACAAGAACGTTCGATCAGACGGTGACCGGCCGTTTGGCAAAAGACCTGCAAGGAAAGCCGGCAGTCATTTCAGAATTGAAAAAAACGGCGAAAAAAAGCTTCGCTCCCGGTCTTTACGACTTGACGGAATTGCAGCGGGACGCTCATAAGCGCTTCGGTTTCTCCGCAAAAGAGACGCTGTCCGTGCTTCAAAAGCTGTATGAACAGCATAAGCTTGTCACTTACCCGCGGACGGATTCCAGATTCCTTTCCGCAGACATCGTGCCGACTTTAAAAGACCGTTTAAACGGTATGGAAGTTAAGCCGTACGCCCAGTACGTCAATCAAATACTGAAGCGGGGCGTCAAAGCGCATAAAGGATTCGTCAATGATGAGAAAGTATCGGATCACCATGCCATCATTCCGACAGAGGAGCCGCTGATCCTTTCAAGCCTCAGCGACAAAGAACGAAAGCTTTACGATCTGATTGCCAAACGTTTTCTCGCCGTGTTAATGCCGGCGTTCGAATACGAAGAAACAAAGGTCACAGCCGATATCGGCGGCGAAACATTTACCGCAAAAGGGAAAACGGTTCAATCGCCTGGCTGGAAAGCCGTGTATGATATGTACGAGGATGACGACGATCATGAGGAAGACAAAGACCAGACGCTCCCGGATCTTCAGCAGGGGCAGCGCCTCACTGTCTCATCATTGAAAGAAACGAGCGGTCAGACGAAACCGCCGGCGCGCTTTAATGAAGGCACGCTGTTATCCGCGATGGAGAACCCAAGCGCCTTTATGCAGGGAGAAGAGAAGAACCTTGTGAAAACATTGGGTGAAACCGGCGGACTCGGAACAGTCGCCACCCGCGCTGATATCATTGAAAAACTGTTCAACAGTTTCTTGATCGAGAAAAAAGAAAAAGATATTTTCATTACGTCAAAAGGGAAGCAGCTCTTACAGCTCGTCCCGGAAGATTTAAAATCGCCGGCCTTAACCGCTGAGTGGGAGCAAAAGCTCTCCGCCATCGCAGCGGGCAAACTGAAATCCGCCGTGTTCATTAAAGACATGAAAACATATGCGGGCAAAACGGTGAAGGAGATCAAAAACAGCAGCCAGACTTTCAGACATGACAACATTTCAGGCACCGCCTGCCCTGATTGCGGCAAAATGATGCTTAAAGTCAACGGCAAACGCGGCACGATGCTCGTATGTCAGGATCGTGAGTGCGGCAGCCGGAAAACGCTGGCAAGAAAAACAAACGCCCGCTGTCCGAACTGTCATAAGAAAATGGAGCTTCGCGGCCAGGGCGAAGGCCAAACCTTCGCATGTGTATGCGGCCACCGGGAGAAACTGTCCGTCTTTGAAAAGCGGAAGGCGAAAGATAAATCCGGACGCGCATCCAAGCGGGACATTAACTCTTATATGAAAAGCCAAAACAAAGAGGAGCCGATGAACAACGCGCTGGCAGAACAGCTGAAAAAACTCGGCCTGGATAAATAGATCAGAGAAAGGCAGCATTTGTAAAGAAATGCTGCCTTTTGTTGTGTTTTTTACTGTAATGGGAATACGATCCATGTGAAGAGGGAAAAGGTGAGAGGCGGCGCTTCCATTTAAAATTTTCCAATGTGAAAAAATGCTAGTATTCTTTTATCGTTTCCTTTATAGTAAAAATACTTTGTGAAAAAATAAGATATGGGTCTAAAAAAGGATTTGTAAAATAGGAGGATGGACTGTGAAGCAATTCGTTTTTCGTCTGATGATCCTTTTGATTTCGATCGTTCTGACGGCGGGGTGCGCGGAGGCCGGCACTGAAAAACAGACGGCGGCCGAACCGTCCGGACCGCTTCAGCCCGCAGAGCATTTTATTTATCATAAATTGATGAACGGGCGGGGGATGATCCGGACGAACATATCCGGTGAGCCGGAATATTTATCTGAGTCTCTCGGACTATGGATGGCATTTTTGCTGAACAGGAAAGATGAGCGGCAGTTTCAAGCGCAATATCAGCTTCTCACCGATTCGTTTCTGACGAAAAACGGGCTCGTGTCGTGGAAGATTGACGGGAATAAAGCGAGCGGCACCAATGCCTTAATTGACGATTTCAGAATCATGAACTGTCTGAATGAGGCCGGAACCCTGTGGGGAAACAGTGAATACGGGAAAACAGCGGTGCAGATCGGGAAGGCGCTGGAAAAATACAATACAAATGACGGGTATTTTACGGATTATTATGATGCCGCTTCAAATGCCGCATCAAAGACCGTGACCTTGTCCTATGTTGACCCCGGCGCCTTACAGATGCTCAGAGAAAAAGGGATTATCGATGAGAAAACGGAAAACCGGAACTTTGATGTTCTCAATCATGCGCCCCTGAAAAATGGTTTTCTGCCGAAATCATTCAATACCGAAACAAAGGAATACAAATATGACAGCGAAGTGAATGTCATCGACCAGCTGTACGCCGCCGTGAATCTGAAGCGGGGCGATGGCAAGGCTGCCGCGCTGTCAAAATGGATGATAGAGGAATTTAAGTCGCGCGGACAGCTGTACGGACGATACAGCGCAGACACGAAGGAGCCGGCGGTTCAGTACGAATCACCGTCCGTTTACGCCCTGGCCGTTCTTTTTTTAGCAGAACAAAAAGCTGATCCGGCTGTCATCAAGCCGCTTTATGAAAGAATGACTTCATTTGAAACACTGGACACGCTGAAACCCGATTACGGCGGCTATATGAGCGGGAGCGATACACATTCTTTCGATAACCTGCTGCCGCTTCTGGCTGAAAGGAAATTGTTTAATGAAAATATCATTCAATGAATCACAAAAACTGTGCAGCTACACAGCAGTTATGCTGGTGCTGCTGTCTTTTTTTATTTACTATGCGTCTCAGCAATCCGCAGGGCTTCTGATAACCTGCATCACATTGCTTGTTGCGGGAGCCGGTATATGGTTCGGGGCAATCTACGCGCTCGTCATGACCTTACTCGTCTTATTTGTTCTCGGCAGCCTGCTCCTGTGGTTTCAGACCGGGAGCTTTATGGCGTCTGCCGATGCCGAAAGTCTGCAGGTGCTGGTCATTTGGGGGATTGCGCTGCTGCTCTTTTCTTACATAGCGGGAAGGATTCACGAGTTGGCGAAGGGGCTTGAACGCTCAGTGAAACAGCTGCGTGAAGAGATTACGAGCTTTGTCGCCGTCGACAGGGTGACCGGCTTTGACAACCATCTGCGGATGAAGCTGGAGCTTTCCGAGGAAATCAAGCGGGCGGAACGCTACGGCAATTCCTTCGTCTTTTTGCTGCTGCACATGCATTATTTCAAGGAATTCAAATCCCTGTACGGAGAAAAAGAGACCGATCGGCTGCTGGCGTTTATCAGCCGCCAAATCCGGTCAAGCGTTCGGGAAACAGACAAAAAATTCAGGCCGTCCGCCGAACGGTTCGGCATCGTGCTGACCCATACGCCTGAAGAAAACATGCCGGCCGTTCTGGCGAAGCTGAAAAAGGAATTGGATACGTACCGGCTGCAAAACGGTAAATACGTCTCCATCACCTTCCGTGTATGTTACTTGGCGTACCGAAAGGATTTACAAACGGCCGAGCAATTTTTAAATGAACTGGAAAACGAGATGATGATGAATGAACTCTAAATGGATACGTCTCTTACTCTCGGCGCTTTTCATGATTTCGGCCGTTTATGTTCCCCGTCCGGCGGAAGCAAAAGACAAAAAGGACGGTATTCTCATTATTTATACAAGCACGGACGGCAAAGAAACCGCTGAGGTCAAAATGCTTGATCTGACCGCGGGCCATTTCTCATCCGCCGTCACTGTGAAAAGCGACGGAGACATCACAGCCGCGGACTTCAAAAAGAATCGGCGCGTCATCTATTACGGCGTCACGAAAAAAAAGCTCAGCACATCATTTGTGTCACTGATCAGCAGCATGCCGCAGCAGCTTATCAGCATCGGCTATAACGCCGGACAGTTCCGCCAATTTGCGGGGTTGTCCCTGACAGAAAAAGAAACGGTATACCGCATTTACGGCAAAAAAGAAAAAACAGACATGCCGCTTGAAAAAGGGATGTCCGTGCTCGGCGTATCGGGAGTAAAAGGAAAGTCCCTTTATACATACCGGTCCGGTGACGGCAGCACCCGCCCTTTTATGTGGAAAACGGCGCGCTCTGACTATTATTTCGGTGTGACGAGCCTGTTAAATGATTCGTTTCTGACGGCGAAATCGCTGCGCAGCGCATTCGGAGAATCACAGGGCGGCACCCTCCTTTATTTGCGGCTTGAAGACATCAGTCCGATGTCAGATGAAACATTGCTTTACGAAGCGGGCGCTTATCTGCATAAAAGACACATTCCGTTTATTCTGGCGGTCATTCCGGTCTATCTCAATCCGGAAAACGGAGAAAAAGTATACCTGGCGGACAAGCCGAAAATGGTCCGCGTCCTGAAAAAACTTCAGCAAATGGGCGGAAGCATCATTATTCACGGCTACACGCACGCATACCGATACAGCGAAACGGGAGAAGGCTTTGAATTTTGGGATGCCAAAGCGGATCAGCCGATTACGTCAGAAAATGCGGATGATACTCCGGTCAAGCTTGAAAAGGAACAGGATTTTCCGAATGAAAAAGCGTACCGGGCGTATGTGAAGCCTTTCCGTGAAAAAGAAAACATCTACACGAGAACGAAGCTGGAGCAGGCGATTGACGATCTGACAGAGCTCGGCCTTTACCCGCTGTCATTCGAAGCGCCGCACTACACGATGTCTGAAGAAGGCTACAAAATCGCATCTTCTTATTTCTCCAGCATTTTCGGACAAGTGCAGCTCAGCGGCGCGACGTGGAAAACCTCGGGCGCCCCTCCGTTCGTCTCAAAGCCGGCTATGCTGGACGGGATGACGCTGTACCCTGAAACAATCGGTTATGCCGATAACTCAAAGGAAAATCCGCTCGGAGATATGGAGAATCATATTTCTCAGATGATTGATTTCGGCGGCGGAACGGCGGGCGGTTTCTACCATCCGTATCTCGGCATGAAATACCTTCCCGAGCTCGTCAATCAGATGGAGCGGATTCCCGGCGGCGAGTGGCTCGATCTGAAGAAAACGAAGCAAACGGTAACGTCGGACAGCGTCAGGATCAAAACGGACGGAGACGGAACCATTCATGTGGAAAACAAGATTCATCCGGTAACGGCCTTTTTCAATCATCACCAGCAGACGCCTCTTGAAAAAGCGCTTTGGATTCTCTCCGGCGTGGTGTTATTGTTTATCATCATGTTCGCCTGCTACGTCCTTTATTTGCGCGCCACATTAAAAAAACGAATCTTTAAGGAGAGAAGAAGCCTTGAGTAACATTCTGTTTTTTATCTCATTAAGTTTAATATGGGTGATGCTTCTCTATCACATGTTTCTGATGCAGGGCGGATTCAGGCATTATATGACCTTCGAACGGAACATTCCGAAATGGCGCGCAAAGATGGGGGAGCTCCCGAAGGTCAGCGTGCTCATCCCCGCGCATAACGAGGAGGTCGTCATCAGGCAGACGCTGAAGGCGATGGTGAACCTGTATTATCCGAAAGACAGGCTTGAGATCATTGTCGTTAATGATAATTCCTCCGACCGGACGGGAGACATCGTCAATGAATTTTCCCGTCAGTATGACTTCATTAAAATGGTCATCACAAAGCCCCCGAACGCCGGAAAAGGAAAATCTTCGGCGCTGAACTCAGGGTTCGCGGAATCGAACGGAGACGTGATCTGCGTGTATGATGCGGACAATACGCCGGAAAAAATGGCGGTGTACTACCTGGTTCTCGGTCTGATGAATGATGAGAAAGCGGGAGCGGTTGTCGGGAAATTCCGTGTTATCAATGCGGCGAAAACGATCCTGACGAAGTTTATCAATATTGAAACCATCTGTTTTCAGTGGATGGCGCAGGGCGGCAGATGGAAATGGTTCAAAATCGCCACCATCCCGGGAACGAACTTCGCGATCAGGCGGAGCATTATCGAACAGCTCGGCGGCTGGGATGATAAGGCGCTGGCGGAGGATACCGAGCTGACCATCCGCGTGTATAATCTCGGCTATCATATCCGCTTTTTCCCGGCGGCTGTGACATGGGAGCAGGAGCCTGAGACATGGAAGGTCTGGTGGCGTCAGCGGACAAGATGGGCGCGCGGCAACCAGTACGTCGTTCTTAAGTTTTTATCCCAATTTTTCAAGCTGAAACGCAAGCGGATCATCTTCGATCTGTTTTATTTCTTTTTTACGTATTTTTTGTTTTTCTTCGGTGTGATCATGTCAAACACGATTTTTATCATCAATCTTTTTTACGACCTGCATCTGACAGTCGGGTTTTTGGCGATGATTTTGTGGATACTGGCCTTTTTCCTGTTTATGACTGAGGTCATGATTACTTTAAGCATTGAAAAAACAGAAATGAACAAACAAAACTTCTTTATCGTATTTCTGATGTACTTTACATACTCTCAGGCTTGGATCGTGCTCGTCATCTGGTCATTATTCACAGAGATCAAGCACCGATTGTTCAAGCAGGAAGTCAAGTGGTACAAAACGGAGCGATACAATCAAAATAAAAGCGGGTGACCTTTTTGAAAAAAGCGATATTGATAACTGGCCTTTTGCTATTGATGTATAACGGGCAGGCGGCCGCGGCCCGGGAGCTGAAAACGGACGGTTCCGCTCTCGGAACAAGCGCCGGCGCAAAAGAGCAGCAGGCGCTGACTGGCGATCTGATGACACTGTACGGGACGAAAGACAGCTCAGAGCTGACCTATCAGATTCCTGCGGGAGCTTCGAATGCCGATCAGTCGCTTCTGATTGATTACGAGGCGTCAAACTTATTAATTGCCCCGTCTTCTTTAACCATCGCCATTGATGATGAACCCGTCAAATCCATAAAGCTTGACGGCAGCTCCAAGCGGAAAACGGTGAAGCTCAATCTCAGCAAAAGCCAATCCGCCCAAGGCTATCACAATGTATCATTACGATTTTACGGCGTATTAAAAGAGGGCGTCTGCGTCAGGCAGGATACGTCAGGCAACTGGATAAAAATTTATCCGGACAGCCGCCTTGTGCTTTCAGAAGCAAGCAAGTCAAAGGGAGCGGATCTCGGCCATTTCCCGTATCCGTTTGCCCAATCAGGCAATACGGGTGAAGAAACCGATATTATCCTTCCTGACAAACCGACCTCGGCGGAAGCTGAAGCCGCAGTCAAAGCAGAAGGATTTCTGAAAACGGCAGACAGCAGGCTGAAGGTATCCTATGTAAAAGAATCCGATGCCGGCAAAATCAGCAATCCGTCAATTGTCATCGGCGCTGATCAGCATTGGAACGGGAAAATAAAAGAGCTTTTCGAACGGGGGAACTTCAAAGCGGAAGACAACAAACTCCTTCTCGCCGAACGGGTTCTGACATCAGGGGACAAACGGCAGCCCGTCCTGTTTGTCACGGCGCACTCAGACAAAACGCTGGCGGATAAAATCCGCGTCATCACAGACAGCGCTTATTCAAGCCAGCTGGGCGGAGATACTTTGACAATCGGCCGCCTTCAGCCCGCTGTGGAAAAGACAGGCAATAAACTGACACTAGAGGACTTCGGCGCGGGAAATGTAATGGTCGGATCAAACAAAACGGCGTCAGAGCACTTCTTTTACCCTGCGGCGGCCGCTGTTGATAAAGACGGTAAGGTCAAGCTTTCACTTACATTAAAAACGTCGGAATCGATCCGGACGAAGGCGGATTCAGATGATGACGCTGAGAGAGCGGAGCTGAACGTCATGGTCAACGGACAGCCGAATGCGGTGCGTCTTGATGATCTCGGCAATCAAGATAAAGACGGCTTTTACCACGTCTCCATCCCGATTGATCCGAAGCTTTTGCGAAGCAGCAGGTACATTGATCTGCAATTTGTCACATCAGGTTTGAAACATAACAACCCGTGTATCGACCGTGACGAAAATAAATGGGTCTATATTGATAAAAGCAGCATGCTGACGTATCCGGTAAGTGATGCGGCGCAGAAAGCGGATTTCGGGCAATGGCCGCTCCCGTTTGCGGGCGGCGTGAAAGAGAAAACAGTGATCGTCATCCCGGATAATGTAAACATACAGACACTGAAAGAACTTTCTCTGGTGGCGGATTCATTCGGAAACGGCTTTACCGTAAAGACGGCATCAGACATGAAGGAAGCGGATGCCAAAGGCCGGAATGTTGTGTTTATCGGAGGCCTGCCGCAAATTCCGCTTTTGAAATCAAACGCCTCTAAGCTTCTCGTGCCGTCAGACCGCAGCGGCGCGTACGATGTTTCTTCGTTTCAGATGCTGAATGAGACAACGAAACAAGTCGCGTTTACCCAGGAATCACCTTGGGACTCCGGCCGAAGCATCGCTGTTTTTGCTCCGTTATCAGGCAGCGGCGCGTCTGTCACAAAAGAGCTGATCAGCTTTTTAGACAGCACAAGCGATGCCGCAACCGTCGTCAACGAAACGGCCGGCAAGCAGCTGTTTTCAAACCATCAGCAAATCAAATCCGACGACAGCAGTCCGGCGCCTGATACGAAAAGCCGTTCCGCAGCACTGAACGTCACGTATATCGCTGTTTTCGCGGCGCTTATAATTATTGCGGCCGGTCTGATCTGGCTGACGGCAAGAAGGAAAAAAAGAAAAGCGGATAATGAAAAAAGTGAAGAGTAATGAAGGAAAAAGAGGCCGTTAACAGGCCTCTTTTTTTGTATTTTTATTTCCATTTTTGGCGGTGATTTTTTTATTTTTGAAACAGCATAAAAGCCCCTTTACAACTGAACGGGACGGGAGTATGATCTCTTTTATAATCTATATCGCTTAATCTGTAATCAGAGCGGGGGAACCAATTTGCGGCGCGTCATGCCGCTTGGGGTGAATCCTTTTTCAGGTAGGGCCAACTCTCATCAGCCCGAATCCGACAGCTAACCTCGTAAGCGTTCATGAGAGGAGATGAATGAAACCTGTGCACGATTATGGCGCAGGGGCATCCGTTTGCCTCTGTGTCTTTTTGCTGTGCCGAAATATGGCATGCAATCGTTATTCAGAGACATCATAGCAGTAAGGGTTTGTAAATCAAACGGAAAATGAAAAAAAGGGGAAGACAAAAAATGTACCATTCAATCAAAAGATTTTTGATTGGGAAACCGCTGAAATCACAGGCGGCCGGAGAGCAGAAACTCACGAAACTCAAGGCGCTCGCCATGCTTTCTTCAGACGCGCTGTCATCAGTTGCTTACGGAACGGAACAGATTCTGATCATTTTGGCTGCGGTAAGCGCGGCCGCGTTTTGGTATTCCATTCCGATCGCAGCGGGTGTTCTCATTTTGCTGCTTGCTTTGATTCTGTCCTACAGACAGATTATTTACGCTTATCCGCAAGGCGGGGGCGCTTATATGGTGTCAAAAGAAAACCTTGGTGAGAAGCCGGGCCTGATTGCGGGGGGCTCATTGCTTGTTGATTATATTCTGACTGTTGCGGTAAGCATTTCTGCCGGAACTGATGCGATTACATCGGCATTTCCGGCTTTGCACCCGTATCATTTGCTCATTGCTGTTTTGCTTGTGATTCTGATTATGATTTTAAATTTGAGAGGGCTGTCAGAGTCGGCGTCCATTTTGGCGTATCCCGTCTATCTGTTTGTGGCGGCGCTTGTCCTTTTGATCGTCGTCGGACTGTTTAAGCTCATGACGGGGCAGGTTCATCCGGCCGAGCATACACCGATCGGCACGCCCGTAGCGGGCATCACGCTGTTTTTGCTGCTGAAGGCCTTTTCATCCGGCTGCTCGGCACTGACCGGTGTGGAAGCCATTTCAAACGCGATCCCGGCCTTTAAAAATCCTCCGGCGAAAAACGCGGCCCGCACTTTGGCCATGATGGGGATTCTGCTGGCGATCTTATTTACAGGGATTACGGTGCTGGCGTACGGCTACGGCACGGGTCCGAAGCCTAACGAGACCGTTATTTCACAAATCGCCGCGGAAACTTTCGGACGCCATACGGTGTATTATTTCATTCAAGGCGTTACATCATTGATTCTCGTGCTTGCGGCGAATACGGGCTTTTCCGCTTTTCCGCAGCTGGCGTTTAATTTAGCGCGCGATCAGTATATGCCGAGAATGTTTACGGTACGAGGCGACCGATTAGGCTTTTCAAACGGAATCATCTTTCTCGGTATCGCGTCCATCCTGCTCATTCTTTTATTCGGCGGCCGCACGGAACATTTAATTCCGCTTTATGCCGTCGGCGTGTTCATTCCGTTTACGCTGTCGCAGACGGGAATGTGCATCAAGTGGATCAGGCAGAAGCCGAAGGGCTGGGCGGTAAAAATGCTGATCAACTCATGCGGCGCCGCCATTTCATTTATGGTGCTGTGTATTTTATTCGCGACGAAGTTCAATCTTGTCTGGCCGGTGCTGTTATTCATGCCTGCTGTCGTCATGCTGTTTTTCGTCATTAAAAATCACTACACCGCGGTCGGCGAACAGCTACGGGTCGTTGATCAGCAGCCTGAGGAAATCAAGGGAACCGTCGTCATCGTGCCTGTCGCCGGTGTCACCACCGTCGTCCAAAAATCGATTCAGTATGCGAAATCATTATCGGATCAGGTCATTGCGGTTCATGTTTCCTTTGACAGAGAACACGAAAAAAAGGTGGAAAAGCGCTGGGAAGAGCTTCATAACGGCGTCCGCCTCGTCACCCTGCATTCCTCATACCGCAGTCTGGTTCACCCGTTTGATAAGTTTTTGGAAACGGTCGAACAAAAAGCGAAAAAAGAACAGTTCTCCGTGATGGTGCTGTTTCCGCAATTTATTACGAAAAAACGCTGGCAGACCATCCTTCACAACCAATCAGCCTTCTTGCTCCGCGTCCGGCTGTTTTGGAAGAAGGACATCATCGTCGCCACCCTGCCGTATCATTTTAAAAAGTAACGGAAAGACCGCAGGCTGAAATGCCGCGGTCTTTTTTGTAAAGGAGGGCGACATGGCACAAGGCGCGTTTGTCATCATACAAAATGAGGGGCGGAAGATATTGCTCGTAAAACGAAAAGACATTCCCTTATGGGATTTGCCCGGAGGCAGGGTCGCAGAAGGTGAAATACCTGAAGCCGCAGCCGTCAGAGAGGCCTTCGAAGAAACCGGTTATAACGTGACCATTCTGCATAAAGCCGGTGAGTATGAAAGGCCGGCATTTGAAGATACACAGCATGTATTCATCGGAGCCATTACCGGAGGAACACCGCTGATGAACGGGCGGGAAACCGCCGCATTACGCTGGTTTTCCCCAAACCGGCTGCCGCTGTTCATGGTGCCGAACAGAAAACGGCAAATAAAAGACGGACTCAATGGGGCGGCAAATCGTAAGGCAGTCCTTAAAGACCGAAATTTGTTATCCATCCTTGATCTGCTGAGAAAAAAGCTGAGAGTATAGCCCGTGTTTCAACCCGTATGAAAAAGGGGATGAATACAGGTAAAAGGAGGATGCAGTATGCCAAGTAAAACAGCAGGACACGTAATGACGGAGCTGCTTGAACAATGGGGAGTCGGTCATATATACGGCATTCCCGGAGACAGCATTAATGAATTTATCGAAGAACTGAGACATGAACGAAATAACCTGACATTCATCCAAACCCGGCACGAGGAAGTCGCAGCCCTGGCTGCCGCGGCTGAGGCAAAACTGACCGGGCAGATCGGTGTCTGCCTTTCAATCGCAGGACCGGGGGCCGTTCATCTGCTGAACGGTTTATACGACGCCAAAGCGGACGGCGTTCCGGTGCTGGCGATTGCGGGACAGGTGGCTTCCGATGAAATCGGCCGTGACAGCTTTCAGGAAATCAAATTAGAGCAGATGTTTGAGGACGTGGCGGTATTCAACCAGCAGGTACATACGGCAGAAGCGCTGCCCGATCTTCTGAATCAGGCGATCCGCACGGCTTACAGCAAAAAAGGCGTTGCCGTTTTAACCGTTTCTGATGATTTATTCGCGCAAAAAATCAAACGGGAGCCGGTTTACACATCGCCGATATACCTCAAAGCTGATATAGAGCCGAAAAAAGAACATCTCGTGACATGCGCGCAATATATTAACAACGCAAAAAAACCGGTCATTCTCGCCGGCCAAGGGTTAAAATCAGCAAAAGAGGAGCTGCTCGCATTCGCCGATAAAGCGGCCGCTCCGATTGTGATCACCCTTCCGGCAAAAGGCGTCGTGCCTGACAGCCATCCCCACTTTCTCGGGAATCTCGGGCAAATCGGCACAAAGCCCGCCTACGAAGCAATGGAGGAATGCGATCTGCTGATCATGCTCGGCACATCGTTCCCGTACAGGGATTATCTCCCGGATGATACGCCTGCCATTCAGCTTGATTCGGATCCGGCAAAAATCGGGAAGCGCTATCCCGTCAATGCGGGAATCGTCAGTGATGCGGCTCTGGGGCTGAAAGAGCTGACGGAATACATTGAATATAAAGAAGACAGAAGATTTTTGGACGCCTGCACCGAGCACATGAAGCATTGGTGGAAGGAAATCGAAAAGGATGAAACCGAAGCGACTCATCCGCTCAAGCCGCAGCAGGTCATTGCCCGGCTTCAGGATGCGGCCGCAGAGGACGCCGTCCTGTCAGTGGATGTCGGAACGGTTACAGTGTGGATGGCCCGCCATTTTAAAATGAAGAAGCAGGACTTTATCGTCTCAAGCTGGCTCGCCACAATGGGATGCGGGCTTCCGGGAGCGATTGCCGCAAGCCTTGCCGAACCTGAGCGGCAGTCCATCGCCATTTGCGGAGACGGCGGATTTTCAATGGTGATGCAGGATCTGCCGACGGCTGTTAAATATAAACTGCCGATTACGGTTGTCGTTTTAAACAACGAAAATCTAGGCATGATTGAATATGAACAGCGGGTCAAAGGCAACATTGACTACGTCACCCAGCTGCAAAATATGGATTACGCCGCCTTTGCAGAAAGCTGCGGGGCAAAAGGCATCAAAGTGACGAAACACGAGGAATTGGCTCCCGCTTTTCATGAAGCGCTCAACTCAAATGAGCCGGTCGTCATCGACGCCGTCATCGGCGACGAGCCGCCGCTTCCGGGAAAAATCACTTACGGCCAAGCGAAGGGCTTCAGCAAATACATGCTGAAAAACTTCTTTGAAAACCAAAAAATCGAAATGCCGTCACTCAAGAAAAGCTTAAAACGGCTGTTTTAAGAAGCCGGTGGTTATAAAAAAATTAACAGGCAGCATGCCTGTTAATTTTTATTTATTTACCCAGATAAGCCATAGTAAAAGCCCGGCTTTTTATTTTAGTTTTTTCTTCAATAAGGTCATGTCGGGTTATATGGAATAGGTCAGCCAATCTCCCAGAGAACCGCCCATCTTTTTATAGAACTTTTGTGCACGGTAATTATCAGATGCAGTTATCCACGACATATGCGCATACCCGTTTTCTTTTGTAAATGCCTCACAACTTTTAAACAGTTCTTGGGCTGCTCCTGTACCTCTTGCTTTTTCTGCCACGAATAAATCATTCATTATTGTTATTTTATCTGCTTTCGTCGTACTAAAACTAAAATATAATGTTGCAAAGCCAATAAGTTCCCCATCTTGTTCAGCAACGAATTGAATACCCCTGTTCTTCTCAAATAACATTTTAATCAAATGATGTATCTTTTCAATCGGTGGCTTAGGTCTTTTATAAAAATCCACGATATATAAATACATTAAATCGGTCAATTGTTTTACATCATAGTGTTCTGCGCTTCTGATTATCAAATGTTTCCCTCCTCACTCTTTTTAAATTTTTGTTATGCAAAACTTACGCAAACATTCTAAATAATGAAATATTTTATATTGGTTTTGAATCGGTTTGTTGTTTAAGAAAAAATAAGAAGGCGGAATCATTCTCATGAAGCGCTTAACTCAAATGAGCCGGTCGTCATCGACGACGAGCCGCCGCTTCTGGCATTCAGCATGAGGATATGTATTTAATGCCCGCTCTATTACTTTAAGGAGGGAACAGAGTGCAAGCAGTCAAACAATTGTCATTCATTCCGGAAGTATCGGGCTGTTTTTTATCCGTTAAATTAAATTCATCTTTTAAAGTCTCAGCTGTGCGAGAAGGCTTTATAGTCAAGGCTTTTTTCACTGGTGTACTTATTTGTCGCACGATAAAATTGCAATAACTGAAAGGAGGGGTGCAAGTGATAAAGAGAAAAAGGACTCAGAGGAGTTTAGATAATGGATGATAAAAAGAAAGAGGTTCAAAGAAAATACAGAGAAGAGATTAAGAGAAAGAAACAGCAAAAAGAAGATGATAAAAACTTCACAAGAGAGGCCTTTATTGTTGTGACGATAATCGTGCTGTTTATTTTTTTGAATTTCATGTTCAAAAGTTTTTAACAAAAAACCCCTGATCCCCCACTTGTACCTATGAATTTTATATTGTGCAATGTATGGGATGCGATACTTTTGCTTTTCTAGATATATATGAGGATGAGGATATGTTTGAAGTAACAGGTCCAGATTATCATACTGATAGGTTGTACTATAAAGAATATAGAGTCTATCCAAAAGAGCCAATGAAGGAGAATCCTTTTGGTCCTCCTCAGTTATCAGATTATGATGAGAAATTTGAGTTTGCAAATTTGCCAGACTTAATAAGTGAGATTAGAAATGAAGCAATATATGCATATCGACAACGTATGAATTTATTATGTAATACGGGTATTAGAATGTTAATTGAAACAATATGTAAAGTAAAAGGAATCGATGATAAGAGACAAAGAATAAAAAATGGAAAACCGATTTTCGACAAAAATAATGAGCCAGTCATGGTTCCCATAAGTTTAGAAGAGAAGATAAAAAAGCTTAAAGAAAAAGAAATAATTAATGATACACAACAAAGGATATTCCTTGAAATTAAAGATATAGGAAACCAAACAGTGCATCAATTCTTCAAGCCTAAAAGGTCAGATTTATTACAGTACTTGGAGACAATAGATTCAATTCTTTATAGTATTTTTGAATTGCCGCATATAAAATTCGAAAAACATACAAGTAGTAATTAATAAGTGCTTTTTTAAAAAGGAAGGTGCTACTAACACCCTCCAATCACAACAGAGATAGCTCCCTGCGAGAGCGTGATCATGACGCGGCCGCGTTTGTGGGAAATCACGCTCTGATTCATATTGTAATGGAGGATGGGGAGCATGACAAGAGAAAAACAAACGTATGTTCCTATTCTGATGAAGAGAAGGAAAAGCTCTGCTTTTACATAAAACCGATGTTCTTGAAAATATCAGTGAATTCAAAGAGAAGTATCGGAAAATCGTTAGTGCAGGCATTGCACAGTGGATCAGAGACTTTCAAAACGGTCGAATAGAGGTAAACACTGTGGACGACTTAAAAAAGCTCATAGAGCTCAATATACAGCTTCAGAAGGATGAAGAAATTTAAAAACAAACTCAAACTCAATTAGATGGCTCGGGGGTGGGTGATGATGAGCGCCGTGAGCCTCTATCAAAAAACAGGAAAAGGACCAGTGCTGACGTACACCGTCAAAAAAGGCGGAATATTATCGTCATTGCATAGAAGTCAGGCGTAAGCATGGCCGCCCTGCAAAGGTTGAACGGTATCAAGGACCCGAATTTTTCAAAGTCGGCCAAGTATTAAAGCTGGCGGATTCGGCCGGCTCTCCAACAAAAGGAAAGAAATCATCTTACACGCTGCCGTCAGGCGTTTTTAAAGTGACAAGCCCCTTAACTAAGGGAACAGCTGTGAAACAGATCCAGACGGCTTTAGCGGCTCTTTATTACTACCCGGACAAAGGGGCGAAGAATAACGGAATAGACGGCTATTACGGACCGAAGACTGCAAATGCAGTCAAACGGTTCCAGTCCATGTATGGATTGACTGCGGACGGTATTTACGGGCCAAAAACGAAAGCAAAAATGTTGTCTCTTCTGAAATAAATGAAACAGCCCTTTAATAGGGCTGTACCACAATTCTATATATTTCATAAAAATAAAGAAGTATATAGAATTGTGGTTCGCATCAATGGTAGAATGTGTTTGTTGGAAGCCGTTTCAAATACTTGTAAATTTGTATAAAATTTGAAGGGTAACCTTACGAAGAAATAGTGAAACAACACATTGCCTGATAAACATCGTGCAAAACCCAAATCCTATAGTTCAGTTGGCACTGCATATCCCGATTTTGTGTCATTATGCACTAGATAGAAATGATTAAAATATCCTAAATAATTCAAAAAAGGTGTTTACAACCTTATTTATATCCCATATATTAGAAAAGAAGGAAAAATATTCAATAGGGAGATACTGACGTGAAAAAGAGTAAATTTTTACTTACCACCATGTTCTCTACAACTATGTTGATTTCCGGTTTAGGCTTGGGATTTGGGAAAAGTGCACATGCTGAAGAATTTCCGCAACTTACTAATGAAAAAGTCCAAACGGAAATACAGGAAATGAAAGATGCCGGCATGACAAGTGAGGAAGTACAGAAATTCTATGAAATGAGTAAAGAAGAGTATGCGTATGTACAAGAACATGCAGAAGACTTGTATAAGGATTCCCAAAAAGAAATCAAAGAATTGAAAGCCTCTGGTCAAATTGATGAAGTTCTTCCTAAATACAAGGAGCCTGAATATCAGCCCAAGAACCAAATTGCAGCAAAAGCGTTAGGTACAAAAGGTGATGTTCTTACAAGCTATGAAATTAATTCTGGAAGTTGGTCTATTGGTGTAGGACATGCTGCGGTTGTTTCAACTAACAAATCAAAAACAGTTGAAGCATGGGCGAAAAGCTGGAGCCCTATAAACCAAGATGGAGTTCGCAGATATAATAATAACTGGGGAAGTAAAAAGAAAGTTTATGGTCTATGGGTTAAAGGATCGAATAACAATAAGTATATAAACGCTGCAAAATATGCGGAAAAGCAAGCAGATAATAAAAAGAAATATAATTTCAACTTTTTAAATAAAAAGACAACTGCTAAATTTTATTGTTCTCAATTAGCTTGGCGTTCTTGGAAAAACCAAGGTATTGATATTGACAATGTCAAATGGGACAGCGTTGTAACACCAATGGAGCTTGTAAAATCCAATAACACAACAATCTTTTATCACAAGGGTTAAACAAATTGACAAAAACAATCGGTGCTGCACCGGTTGTTTTGTCATTTCAAAGGGAGGAAAATATGAATAGACTTAAGACCCTGTTTATTTTCATTTGCATACTGATAGTCACAACCTCTTGCGGTCTCATCCAAACTGGGAATGAAAAAGAGGAAAGAAGCAGCAATAAAAAGACTGTATTAAAGGATATTGACAATGCAAAATTTATTGTTGGTTTTTCTAACACTTTAGATAGGGGAAGTGAGATTGGGGTTTACGGTGAAGATGGTGCTAAAATGGATAGCTTGGAATTGAAAGATGGTATAAATTTCACGATGTCTTCATATAACAAAAACGATACGTTCTTCTCATCAAATAGAAGCAATAATCACTTGATGATAGACAATAAAACCGGAAAAATAAACAAAATAAATGAAAAGAGTTTGTCAAAAACAACTGAGGATGAAGGTGCTTTCTTTATAAATAGTTCTGACGGTTATATCATCCATGACATTAACGTTGGATATACAGACAAAGGGCTGGAAAGTGAACTGGTATATTGGAAGGGAAACAGCCGAAAAAACAAGAAACAAATAAAGCTTGACGGAGAACTTGGATCAGCAATCGTCGCTAAAAATAAAATTTATGTCATTTCAAGTGATGAAGAAAGTATGTCCATCCTTTCAATTAACCCAGAGAGAAATAAGCAAGAGAACAAGGCATCCATACCGAATAAAGGGATATACTTCATGGATGAAAAGGATGCATTCCAAGCTCTAGATGAAAATACATTTGTACTGGCAGTTAATGATAACGTGAATGAGAAAGAGAATTCTAAGCTCATATTAATAGACAGAGAGACTCTTAAGGTAAAAAAAGAAGTCGAGATGGAGAAAGGGTTTCATCCTGCAAAATTGAAAATATTAAAAGATAGCATCTTAGCTGTTTCTTTTGAGGGGAAGCTGCAGGTGTTTGATAAAAAAATGGTTAAGAAAAAATCTTTTGATTTTTATGCTGGGGATGATAACAAATTAATGAATGATGTTCAATTCAATGACAGAGAGATGTATGTTTTACTCAAAAACTTTGATATCCAGCGTGATAACAAGCTTGGAGATATCACGTCTTATGATTTGAAATCAGGCAAAAAGGTAAAAACAATCCCGCTAAAAGCAAAAAAAGAGTGGGAAATTGCCCGGTTCGAAATTTTAAAATAAGTAGGAGGTGTTTATATTAGCCCGTTTTTGAGCCCTGCATATATCATACTCATTATTCTTCCGGCAGCTTCTTTTATGCTGGGGATAATAGGGTATTTCATCTTTAAAAAAGTATGGACTATGGTTGTCGTCGTATTGATCCTGTCATTGATATTTATGTTTGTTGTGATAGGGGCAGAGCCAACATTTTTAATTTGGGTGTTTATCATGACGGGAGCCTGCCTTATCTCCGGTTCAATCACTAAGACTATAATGAATTTTACAAAGCGAAAATATTAAATGGTATAATCAAGAGTGTACATCAAAACCATAATCCCAAAAATCCCGCGACGAAAATTGCGGGATTTTTTCGTTTGTGTTTATTGTAGGAAAAGTTATAATATTACAAAAATAGTGATTAGAGGGAGGGATAAGTGTGGACCAAGTTTTACCGTCGTCCCAAGTTGGTGTCAAGATCAATGAATGGTACAAAATGATTCGCCAGTTCAGTGTGCCTGATGCTGAGATTTTAAAGGCTGAAGTAGAACAGGAAATAGAGGAGATGGAAGAGGATCAGGATTTGCTTGTCTTTTATTCATTGATGTGCGTGCTTTCGTCACCAATTGATGTTAGATTCCTTGGAGCCGGAAGACAGATATAGAGATCGCCCTACAGTCGACGAACTGCTTGAAAAAATAGAAAAACCACAAAAAAGACTTACAGGCCTCTTGAAATATTACTCATTGTTTTTTCGTGGAATGTATGAATTTGATCATAAAGAGTATGTTGAAGCGATAAGCTATTATCGCAAAGCAGAGAGAGAGTTGAATGCTGTATCAGATGAAATGGAGCAAGCTGAATTTCATTACAAAATAGCTGATGCCTATTATCAAATTGATCAGCACTTTGTTTCCCTCAATCATTTAAAAAAAGCCAAGCAATTGTTTGAAAAAAGTCAACTATACAAAGTGAAAGTGATTGGCTGTAATATGATGGTCGGTGCTAACATGTACGATATGTACAGGCTGACGGAGGCAGAATCATATTATCGGGAAGCATTAAGTATCGCCCGTGGCTTGGATGAGGAAAAAGTGAAAAGAATTATCGGAGTGATCTTTCATAACTTAGGCTTAGTTTATTTAAGAGGGAAAAATTTGATTGCTGCTGAAGAGAATTTCAAAAAGGCAATAGACGTGAAAGAACATATTGATACAGTGTATGGAGTGAGATCATTATATATGATGGCGAATGTCCTGTACCAATGTGATAAAGCCAAGGAAGCACGTTTCTTTTATGAAACGGCTTTAAATCGTGCTCGGACTTCTAATGAAGAGGAATATTTGGCTAAATTAAAAATCATTAATTCATTGTACGAAGAATATAATGAAACAGAAGTGAAACAAAGCTTAGGTTACTTGGAAGAGAAACGCCTTTGGTCTGATTTCGCAGAGCTAACCGAAAAATTAGGTGACTTTCATTTTGAGAAGAGAAACTATGCAGAGGGAAGAAACTTTTTAAAGAAAACCATACATGCCCAAACACAAATACTTAAGGTTACGGAGGCTATATAATGAAGAAACTTATAATCAGCTCCGCTTTAATCGGTATTCTTTTTACTGGATTATTAAGTGTGACAAATGTTTATACTGCTGAAATGAGTGACTCTGGAACTTTTTATATCGCTGAAAAAGCTATAAATATTTAAGTGTTCTCCAATTTTTGACCTCCACCTTTTAAGACTGGGGGATTTCTTTTTCTTATCCAGTAATCAACATACGCTGCCTCATAAGGTTCTTAACCGTTACTTGTATTGCGTTCACCTTTCCGTTTTGCTGTGAAGTGTTTTCTTGAACGATGCATGCATGAGAAAGACGCCGTCCATTTTTAAGCCTATCTTCAATCATTCAAGGACAAACAAAAGAGCTATCGAGAAGATCTCGACAGCTCCTTTGTTTGTTGAGCGGCTTGCTTGCATATAGTCGTCCTAAACGAAAACGATGATTGTGAAAATCGGCAGCTGGCGAGCGATGGCTGATTAAAAAACTTATGAAGGACCAGTGCAATTCATCTCAAGAACAGCCAGAGAGCGGTCACAACAGCGATCATAAAGTAATCTCCCTCATTCAGTGTAGTTCCATTTTTGACAAACACAAGTGCCGTCCGGTTTGTCTTTGTCCCTTTCGGGGTTTTAAGCGCAATGTTCTTCCCTATATTGTAATAAACAATTTTAAACAAATAATATGCCAGCGAACAGAATAAAAAGAGCAACATGAACTTGCCAATAAACAATATCATGTTTCATTACTCCCTTTTGCATGCAGTTTTTTCGTTTGAATATATGACGGAAAAGTCAGGATGTTATATAAAAGGAGAAGTATTTTACAGAGGCTGGTATTAAACATTAATGAACGGTTCGCCGCAACATCCCCAGATCCGGAATCATTTCAAACCGAAAGAGAAGCCCGAGGATTATTAAAAAACAGCCCCTAATGTGTCCGCTTATTTTTGAACATTTGATCCAAGATGAACATAAAGAGGGTGAATAAGAAGGACACCGTAATCATATCTATCAGAAATATATTAGAGGTTCTTTTTATTAATAGCAGCCATACCACCTGCAAAACTAAAGAAATAGAAAAATAGGATATATATGTCATGATTCTCATATTTGTTACCCCCTTAGCCTAATTTCTCTTTTGTGATCTTATCCAAATTAGTAAAAAGGATATCCAGGCCCGAAAATAAGAAAGTGATGAACAATGAAAGAAGAATTTCTCCACCTTGAAATATAGATATGTTCTCAATGATATGATTGGAAACGTATTGGATTGAGAAGTAAACAGCAGCCCATGCAAAAATGAATTCAAGTATATAGGCTGACCAAGCAGGTAATTTAAAAATATGAGTAATTCCTTTTACAATTGCCATAAGGATTAGCATATAAATTAAAGCTAAAATACTTACGACAACAGAAAATATGTATAAGTCTGAAAGTGAACCATAGATGATATACTCTCCGAAAAAATGATTTACAGTTATAGCTGCAAAATAAATAACTAGGCTAGGTACAGTTATAGCGAAGAACAGGGAGAATCCAATAAGTACGATGAATGCTGCATGAGCTAAGCGGTTGGGCGGTGTATCCACGATCTCTTTTTTTAATAGAAACATAAAAATAAGAGATGAAATCACAAGGCAGCATAAGAAAGTGAGCAAAACAGTAAAAAAGACAGTCATGTGACATCTCCAATGAAAAAGTGCTATTAGAGTGAATCTAACAGCACTTTGCATTTACTTCATACGTATTTTCCTGACGATCATTTATGAATGATTTTAAAAAGCTTTCATTGCTAAAGTTGTCAAATGAGCGAGGTTTTTAGCCTGGCTGTCAGAAAGTCCGGACTTTTTAAGTGAGAGATAAAGATTCTTTTCCACATCAGTCCAGCTTAAGGCGACATACTCGTTCAGCATTTTCTTTAAAACCGGTTCTATATGTTGATTGAAAACGGATTCGAGTTCATTTCTTATTTTCTTTCCCGCTAATTTTTCAACAAGATTGAATAATTTTGTTTTATTTTTCAGCACCTCTCTGATTGCATCTTTGACTGGTTTTGACACAGATGCATCGCTTTGTGCTTTAAGTCCGTAGGAAAATTGCGTATCAGTCTGATAAAAAAATGATTTTGTCGTTCCAGTGGCATTGGCAGTATTATGATGATTTTCTTTAGCTAAGGATGCGGGGACAAAAGCAGTAGTTACAAGGGCTAAAGATGCGGCAAACAGAATGCCTTTAGCTGCGTGTCTAATGGGAAATCCTCCTTTAGAAATGTAGTGTAGAGAGAAATGAAAGACTATGTATTTAGGCGGGACCTTTATGATCCGCTTTGAACATTTTTCCCTCTCAGATACCATTCTATCAATAGGTATTTTTTGGGTAAATAGGATTTTAATACGATATTTTTCTCGCAATTCAAAATCTTCTTTGGCAGGATTTATTTTAGCTGCAGTTTCGTGAAATAGAACATGGGCTGGAGCCTGCATGTATAGGCTGATTGAGGCGGAATCACATTTATCGGAGCGGTTTTTATAATGCAGGCTTAGGTAAAAAAATAAACAGGCGGCATGCCTGTTTATTTTCGTTTGCGTGAAAGAGCGAAGAAAAACGGGAAGGCGGAACCGGCCAAAAACGTACCGAATAAAAACATGCCTCCGATGAACACATGGTAGTTCACCCCGCCGATCCAAAGCCCCGTGATTAAGGAAACGATACTTAATGCGATCATCACAAAGCCGGGAATCAGACGTTTCTTACCCGTTGTCCGATAAGCAAAAAGAGAACAGAAGATGCCGATGACAATCGGCACAATCCACAGATAAAAAAGGATAAATACTGACATAAGCAAAACTCCGATTTTTCTTCTATCATACCAAAAACGCCCGGAAAAAGATACGAACGGCACCCGGCGTCAAAAGAAAAACCGGCCGCTGACGGCCGGTTTTTTTCTAACGGAATGAATCGTAAATCACAAACAGATTAAGCGCGATCACCAAAACCGCAATCAGCCAGGCGAGAGCCGTCACCCATTTTCGGTTCGTCAGGGCGCCCATCAGGCGTTTGTTGCTTGTAAACATAATCAGCGGCACGAGCGCAAAGGAGATGCCGAATGAAAGAACGACCTGGCTCCATACGAGCGCTTCTGTGGCGTTGACCCCCGAGATAATGATGATCATCGGCGGAATGATGGTAATGAAACGCCGCAAATAAAGCGGGATACGGTAACGGATGAAGCCCTGCATGATAATATCGCCTGACAATGTGCCGACAGAAGAGCTTGAAAGCCCTGCGGCCAGCAGCCCGATCCCGAAGAGAATGGCTGAAGCCGGTCCGATATAGTGGCCGAATTGCTGATAAGCCACGTCTAAATCTTCTACATACAGCCCGTTCTTGAAGAAAAGCGCGGCGGCGACGATGAGCATGCTTGCGTTAATCGCCCCGGCGATCACCATCGCGATGAGAATGTCAATCGTCTCGAATCTAAAAATCTTTTTCCGCTCACTATCCGTTTTTCCGACGACACGGCGCTGTGTCAGTGCGGAATGTAAATAAATGGCATGCGGCATCACGGTTGCGCCGAGTATCCCGGTTGCCAAGAGCACACTGTCCATTCCGTCAATTTTCGGGATAAACAGCCCTTCGAGAACGGAGGCGGCGTCAGGTTTGGCAAAGAAGGTCTGCAGAGCGAAGGCGATCACCACGACAAACAGAAGTCCGGCGATGCCCGCTTCCAGCGCCCGGTAACCCCGGCGCTGCAGCTCTAAAATCGCGAATGATCCGATCGCCGCGATAATGGCCGCTTCAACCATCGGTATGCCGAACAGCAGGTTGAGCCCGAGCGCCGCCCCGATAAATTCTGCCAGGTCAGTTGCCATAATCACCAGTTCACCCTGTATCCACAGCCCAGCGGATACCCATTTCGGATACCGGTCTCTGGCGATTTCCGGAAGGTTTTTACCCGTGGCAATGCCGAGCTTCGCGGAAAGAACTTGGATTAAAAAAGCCATCAAGTTTGAAAAGAGGATGACCCACAGCAGCATATACCCAAATTTCGAACCAGCTGAGATATTCGTAGCGAAGTTTCCCGGATCAATGTAGGCAATCGCCGCGATAAAGGCTGGGCCTAAGAAAGGCAGAAGCCGCTTGAATCCCTTGCTTTTGCCGTCAAGTGCATCCTGCACGGCTTTTGCTTGCAGTGATTGTGCTGAGATGTCTTTGCTCATTATGTCTCACCTAAATTCTGATAGATTTTTAGCTAAATAACAAAAAGTTTCCTAGATGCAAATTATTTTATCTACATCATAAATCCGCTATTATGAGATGTCAAGTTCTTTATGTTCAATAAACCGGCACATTGATGCCCTGTTTTATCTATGATATGTATCCCGCCGAAGAAAGGTCCGAAAATGAAAACGGCATCGTTCCGGGAAAGAAGCGATGCCGTTCGCAAAGCGTGTTTCCGCCTCCAATCATGCACGGATGCGTGGAGCGTTCTTTTAAAAAGGTGAAAAGAGGACACTTGCCTATATAACTTCACAACTTTCTGTCCGCCCAACTGATTTGAGAAAAAGACGCTGTATTTCCTCCGTTTTCCCGGGTAAATAGAATAATAATGTTTCTTTCCATTGGAAGATAAAACCTTTCTGTACCATTCAAATGACCTCCGGAAAAACTCCGGCCGCTCTGAATAAACGTTTGAATCAACGATATATCAGTGATTCCAGTCCAATAAACGGCTGTTATCTATCAAAAAAAGAATCGGCATGGTCACTTGCGAAGAAAAGAAGTTGGAGCATTAGACTTATTTCAGTCTCCCGGGCAAAAAAGTATAATAACGTCAGGAAAGCTTTCCGGCCATATGATAAAAGAGGGGGAATTTTCTTGGTACGTCGTTTGTCGATCATTTCTTTAGCCATGATTTTTGCTGTTTCTTTATTCGCTTTTGGCGGCTCTGCATCAGCAGCAGCTTTCAAACCTAAAGCTGAACCGGACGTTTCCATTTTAGCCAGCGGGGGCACAGTCGGTATTTACGGTGCTAATATGCGCTCATGCTCTAAGGTCAGCTGTTCAACGATCACAACATTCTCAAGCGGTAAAAAAATTACAGGTTCTTGGGTCACCGGAGAATATGTTCAAGGCCACTACACCAATTCTAATAAATGGCTGAAAGTCACGTATGCAGGAGCGACAGGCTACGTTTCAGTCACCACACTATCTTATTATTACGGTTTATAAGCAGAAAAACCTCGTTCTCTTGAGAGCGGGGTTTTTCTATATTCCGATTCAATTTCCGCGTTTCGTTTCATCCTCGTGTTTCATCAGCTGATCGATTTCTTCCTTAGAAGCGTTTTTTTTCCACTCTTTCGCCTGACTTGTCGCAATGGGAATAGCCCGTCCTTCTTCATAACCCTCATCTACCATCGCATTCGCGATTTCGATCGCTTTTTTCTTCACAGGTTCCTCGAGATTCTTCAATGATTGCGGATAATCCTTCATAGACCAAGGCATGTCTATCACTCCTTTATGAAAAGTGTTTCCCGCCTGAAGAAAAAGAAAACCGCCTCATCAAAAAGAATGACAGCTATTTTTACGAGAGACCAGCAATTTCCGAATAAAATATAAAGGATAAAGAAGCAAGTACAGATTGAATGCCCACCACATGAGATCAAAATCACCGATAAATACCCAAAAGGCAATCGCTTGCAGGCCTGAACAAAAGGTCAGCACAAGTGATATTAATGCGAAAGGGCGCCATAACGCATGTTTCCGTTTATAAAGAAACAAGCTGTACAGCCCGGTCAATGAAATGAAAATATCTAGGGGAAAGAATGACCAGTTCCAGGCCATTATCATGGCGTTATCATAATCTTTAAACGCCATGTTTTTTGGAATCCACTCAAAAAAAGTAACAATCCAATAAATGATAAATCCAATATCTGTAATGAGGAAGAGAACCTTTAACCCTTTCATCATCTGTTTCTGTCCGTATGAACGCTGATGCCGTTTGATGACGTTTCACTTTCGGAAATAAAGTTTAAGGAAACGACACCGATGATGATCAGAAGAACAGAGACAGCTTTTATAACAGAGAACTGTTCATGAAAGAAAAAAATTCCGATCGCGGAAATCAGTACGATCCCCATTCCCGACCAGACCGCATACGCGATGGAGACACTTATATATTTCAAAGTCAAAGTAAGAAAACAAAGGATGCCGATATAAAACAATAACAATAAAATACTTGGAACAAGTTTTGTAAATCCATTTGATAATTTCATGCTGACCGTACCCAATACTTCAAAAATGATCGCTAAACTTAAATAAATCCATTGCATACAGCATTCTCCTTCAATCGTATTATTCAAAATTATACAATATATAGAATTTGAAGAAAATTAATCAATGGAATGTTTTCCGGATAAAAAGTCCGGCCGGGTGTAAAAAGAAAACGCCATAAAGGTATACTATGTAGAAAGAAATCAGAAAGGACGTGCAGGACGGGTGACAGAAGAGCGGACAGACCTGGAAAGACAACTGAGAGACATTCAAAAATGGGAAAAGGCGCAGCAGAGGGCGATGTTCTGGCAAACATTCACCCGCTTGCCGTTTCAGCTTTTGGACAAGCTGACACCGCAATTTATTCAGAGGAAAATCGGACTCATTCTCGATGAAACGGGAACGTTTATTCAGTCAGGCGGACAGTACCTTACATCAGAAAAGCGCATCATGAAAAAGTTTCAAAAACGGCTGCCGCACGGTACATGTCAAACGCTTCACGACATCCGCAATGCGCCGCTTGCCGTCATGGACGAAATCGCAGAAGCCATAGCGCGTACAAGCGTAAAGGCCGCGACGGTGCAGGGAGCCGCAACGGGAGTCGGCGGCGTGTTTACGCTTGCGGCAGACATTCCGGCGATGCTCGGCCTGTCCTTAAAGACGCTGCAAGATATCGCGGTTGCTTACGGCTTTGATCCGAAAGACAAAAAAGAACGCGTGTTTATCGTCAAATTGCTTCAGCTTGCATCCAGTGACGTCATCGGAAAAAAAGCGATCCTGCAAGATTTACGGCAATATGATCAAAACGACCAAACCTATCAGCGCGTCGCCTCGCAAATCCAAGGCTGGCGGGAAGTCGTTTACAGCTACCGCGATACGTTCGCCGCGAAAAAACTGCTGCAAATGGTTCCGGCCGCAGGCATCATCTTCGGCGCGTCCGCCAACCGTTCAGCTTTAGAAAGCATCGCGGAAACAGGCATCATGCTTTATAAAAAACGCCGGATTCTAAAACGCATGAACGATACAGAATGATAAAAAACCACCCGAAAACACATTCAATGTGTTTTCTTTGTTTATCAGTTCTGAAATCGGGAAACCAACAACCAACACCAATTAAAGGAGGAATTCAAAAATGGCACAAGATAATAACAAAATGAGCAGAGAAGAAGCAGGTAAAAAAGGCGGAGAAGCTACAAGCAATAACCATGACAAAGAATTCTATCAGGAAATTGGTCAAAAAGGCGGAGAAGCCACAAGCAAAAATCACGACAAAGAATTCTATCAGGAAATCGGTGAAAAAGGCGGAGAAGCCACAAGCAAAAATCACGACAAAGAATTCTATCAGGAAATCGGTGAAAAAGGCGGAGAAGCCACAAGCAATAACCATGACAAGGAATTCTATCAGGAAATCGGCCAAAAAGGCGGAGAAGCTACAAGTAAAAATCATGACAAAGAGTTTTATAAAGAAATCGGCCAAAAAGGCGGAAATAGACGAAGCAGCTAATAAAAGCATAAAAGGCAGACAACCTGCAGATCAAAAGCGATCCGGCACATCAGCTGGATCGCTTTTGATTTTGGGAAAACCTTGATCTGAGCCGCAAAACCGATACAATAAAATGAAAAAGGGGTTTTTCACTCGTGTCTGACAAGCTGAATTTGCTCGCTATCGCCAATAAAGTCAAAGAAAAACACGACAATTTTTCAATCGCGGAGATCAATGACCACTGTGTGCGCCTCGCAGTGTTTACGGGAGAATATGACTGGCACCATCACCCTGACTCAGATGAATGGTTCATCGTTCTGGAAGGTGAGCTGCTGATCGATTTTAAGGACAAAGAAACCGCAGTGCTCAAAGCAAATGACAGCCTGCTCATCCCGAAAGGCACGATTCACCGCACCCGCTCTTACGTCAGAACCGTGAATCTCTGTGTCGAGCATACGCATGCGAAAACAGTCATCACAGAGGAACGGTCATGCTGATCAAAAAGATTGTATGTGAAACAGACGCTGCAAACGCTGAAGCATTTGCGCAAGCACAGTCAAGGTGGGGAGCATTATCATGTGTAAATGGCTTCGTCAGACAGGCAGGCGGCTGGCGGAAAAACGCAGACGGCCTGTTCATCGCAGAGAGCATCAGCGTTTGGGAGGACAGACAGGCCTATGATGATTTTATGGAGAACGAACATGACCGCATATACGAAGAAAACGAGCAGAAGGCTGCGATTCTTTCAATAGAAGTGATGCTGTACGAGGGGGATGAACCTGTCATTCACGAGCTGTTACATCACCCCGACATCCGGTACGAACCGGACTGGACAGTTGTGCGCACATAAAAAAAGCCCCTTTAGAGGCTTTTTTATTTTCGTCCGGGAAGCGTGTTGTGGACATACGGCGGGACGGGGTCCAGCTTAGCTATTTCGCCGTGCGCTTTCGGTTCCTTTTCGTATTCAAATGGTTCTCCGTCCGGCGCTGTTTCCTTCAGCCAATTTTGTTCAGCGCTTTCTGCTCCATCTGAGAAATGAATAAGCTTATGGGAGAATGACTGTTTTTCCAGCGCCTTCGGGAATGTGGAAGGAACGATCGGACCTTCCTGTTCTTCTAATTCTTTAATGGCCGCAAGCCATTGGTTTTGATGCATGGTATCGCGGGCCAATAAAAAGCTGAGCATATCTTTCACGCCTTTATCATCGGTCATTTCATACAGGCGTGCGACTTGAAGCCTTCCTTGTGATTCGGCGTTCAGATTGGCGCGGAAGTCTGCCAGAAGGTTTCCGCTTGCGACGATATAGCCTGCGCTCCACGGAACGCCCGTGCTGCTCTCCGGCATTGCGCCGAGTCCTGAGACAATGGCATGATGCGGGTTCATCCCGCCTAAAATGGACCCGATGACCGGATCATCAGCCGCTTTTTCCTGCTCTGCCAGCGGGGCGTCTTCTAACAGTCTCGCAATCATCGTCGCGATCATTTCGACATGGCCGATTTCTTCCGTCGCGGTATCCATCAGAAGATCCTTATATTTTTCATTGCCCCGTGTATTCCATCCTTGGAACAAATATTGCATGGCGACGGATATTTCCCCGTATTGTCCCCCTAAAATTTCCTGCATCTTTTTTGCGAACAGCGGGTCAGGACGATCCGGTTTAGCCGGATGCTGCAGTTTTTTCGTATGTGTAAACATGTCTCCATCTCCTTTTTTGCTCTGTCCCTATTTACTTCCCCGGCGGGAAAAGGGATGAAACGGAGATGGGCGTATTGGTCCTGCTAAGGCTCGCGGCGCAAGGATAACAAATCCTGCACAAGCCCGCGGCCGATCACCTGTTCATATTGTCCGTAAATCGGGTCGAGGCGTTTCATCCATGTGTTCTTTTCCGCTTTGCTCAGCACATGAATATGAATGGATGAATTCTTCTTTATCTCTTCAAGCTGGTCTTTATTCATTTTCTCAGCGGAGGCTTCGTTCCATTCCGTCGTTTCTCTCATCGCCTCCGTTAAGATGGTTCTCGTTTTTTCTGTCTGTGAATTCCAGAAATGCTCGTCGGTCATCACGGCATAACCGAGGTACCCGTGATTGCTGATTGTCAAATAATCTTGAACATTATAAAATTTTTTAGAATAGATATTTGAAATCGTATTTTCCTCTCCGTCTACGAGATTGCTTTCCAAGAGCTGAAACGTGGAATTAAAGGAATCCTGCCGCGGGTGCGCGCCGAGCAGGCGGTACTGGTCTTCGATCACGCTGCTCGGCATGATCCTGAGCGCCTGTCCTTTCAAATCGTCCGGAGAGAAGATCGGCCCTTTATTTGACGTGAGCTGCTTAAACCCGTTCGTCCAGTACGCCAGTCCTTTCAAATGATGCTTTTCTAAAGAAGCGAACAGGCGCGTGCCGATTTTGCCGTTGAGGCCTTCTTGCACGGCTTTATAGTTTGTAAACGCGTACGGCAGATCCAAAACACCCCATTCGGGAGACAGTGATCCGAGCTTTGAGGTGGAGGGGGCGATGAATTGCACGTCCCCGTTTTGGAGGGCGTTTATTTCTTCATTATCTGAATAGAGGCTCCCGTTTGGAAATACCTCTACTTTAATGGTGCCGCCGGACTTTTGATAGACCAGGTCGGCAAATTTATTCGCCGCCCGCCCTTTAGGCGTGTTTTCAGCCACGACATGGCTGAATTTGAAAACCATTTGATCTTTCAGGCCTTCCTGTTCGTCATCATAATACGGTTCTTCCGTTGAGAAACGATCATGAAAGCCGATGAATAAAGCGGTTCCGATACCGAGCACCATCAGGCTGAGACAAGTCAGCAAGCTTTTCATCGAAAACCCCCTCCGCCATTTTCTATAACAAGCATAATCGGGCGGGCCGTTTTCGTAAAGAGACGGAAAGGAAGAGGCCAATGACGAAAAAAAAGCTTACCATCCGCTGGAAAATCACCATACTTTCTTATATCGTCGTGCTTTTTACCTTTTTGATCGTCGGCATCGTGCTGGTCGGCAATATCCAGCATACAGAGGAGCGCGAGCTGAAAAAACGGCTGATGAATACCGCGCGGACGGTATCTGAGATGACCGATGTCAAACGCGCCCTGGAGCAGAAAAAACAAAGGGAAGACGTGCGCCATGCGGTCGAAGAAATAAGGATCATCAATGAAGCGGACTACATCGTCGTCATGGATATGGATCATATCCGCTATTCACATCCCGTCAGCACAATGATCGGAAAGCGTTCAAGGGGTGAGGACGAAGCCGCGGCGTTCGCCGAGCACATTTATTTTTCCGAAGCAAAGGGAGAGATCGGCACCGCCGTCCGCGCTTTTTATCCCATCAAAGACCGGGATTTGAATCAGATCGGCGTCGTCCTTGCCGGTAAAACGCTGCCCGGATTCGGTGAAATTCTTCTTCAGCTGAAACATGAAATACTGTTTATCGTTCTGCTGGCGCTCGGGTTCGGACTGGCCGGCTCCTTTTTGCTGGCCCGCCACATCAAAAAACAAATGTTTTGGCTCGAGCCCCATGAGATCGTGAGAATGTATGAGGAACGGACCGCTACGTTTCATTCGATGAATGAGGGCGTCATTGCGATCGATAATCAGCATCACATCACCATTTTTAATGAAAAAGCGAAGCAGATATTCAATGTCAGACAAGAGACCGACGGCAGGCTGATCTGGGACGTGTTAAAAGATTCGCGGCTCCCTGAAATCGTCGAGCGGAACCGAGCCGTATATAATGAAGAAATCCAAGTCAGCGGAAAGGTGATCATGAGCAGCAGAATTCCGATCGTCATGAAAAAGAAGGTCATCGGAGCCGTCGCCATTTTTCAGGACAGGACGGAAGCGGCGAAAATGGCGGAAGAACTGACAGGTGTGAAAAATTTTGTCGATGCGCTCAGAGTCCAAAATCATGAACATATGAACAAGCTTCACACCATAGCGGGGCTGATTCAGCTCGGAAAATCAGAAAAAGCGCTCCGGCTTGCTTTTAAGGAATCATCAGAACAAGAAAGCGTCACTGATTTTCTTCATCAGGCCATTCAGAATGACGCCGCGGCGGGGCTGCTGTTAAGCAAAATCAAAAGAGGAAAAGAGCTTGGCATTTCTGTGAAAATTGATGAAAACAGCAGTTTCTCGGCATTTCCGGAGCATGTCGACCAGCATGACATCGTCGTCCTGCTCGGCAATTTAATTGAAAATGCGTTCGGCGCATTCGAAACAGCGGACACGGAGGACAAACATATTGACATCAGTATCGAGCAAAATGATGAAGTGCTTGCTATATTAATAGAAGACAACGGAAGCGGGATTTCCGATCAGCACATCCCGCGCCTTTATGACAAAGGGTTTACCGTCAATAAAACGGGAGGAACGGGATACGGCTTGTACCTCGTCAAACAAATCGTCGACAAAGGGATGGGCGTTATTGAAGTCGACACACGGCAGGGACAGGGAACGGCATTTTCTATATTATTTCCGATGAAGGGGGAGAAATCATTCGATGGACATCAAGGTGCTGCTTATTGAAGATGACCCGATGGTGCAGGAGGTGAATAAAGAATTTATTACCGGTGTTTCAGGGTTCAGCGTCATCGCCACGGCCGCTGACGGAGACGAGGGAATCAGGCTTATAAAAGATCTGCGGCCCGGGCTCGTGGTATTAGACGTATACATGCCGAAAAAAGACGGAATTAAAACGCTCCAGGAAATCAGAAAACAAAAACTCGAAGTGGACGTCATCATCGTCTCGGCCGCAAAAGACAAAGAAACAATCCAGCTTATGCTGCAAAACGGTGCGGCCGACTATATTTTGAAGCCGTTTAAGCTGGAGCGGATGAGGCAGGCGCTCGAAAACTATAAACAATATAAACGGAAAATTGAAGAGCATGACACGATGTCGCAAGAGCAGCTTGACATGCTGCTGAAAATTCCGCAAAATCCGTCCCGGGATCTGCCGAAGGGGTTAAATCATTTTACGATGAATGAAATTTTGACCTATATGAAACAGCAGACGGAGCCGCTTTCAGCTGAAGAAGCCGCCAAAGCGCTCGGAATCGCAAGGGTGACGGCGCGGCGTTATCTTGATTTTCTTGAGAAGGACGGCCAGATTAAGCTCGACATTCAATACGGGGGAGTGGGACGGCCGGTTAACCGCTACAAATTCGTCCGCTAGCCGAGACCAAAAAGACCAAAATGTCCGTTATGATCATAAGCTTCCCCTCTTCGTATGAAAACGCTATCATTTTTGTATAGACGCAGCGAGAGGCAAGGGGGAGTAGGAATGAAAATTTTCAAAAATCTTACGGTGCAGGTCATCACGGCGGTGATCATCGGCGTCATTGTCGGACTCGTTTGGCCTGAGGCCGGGAAGCAGATGAAGCCGCTCGGCGATACATTTATCAATGCGGTAAAAATGATTATCGCACCGATCATATTCCTGACGATCGTGCTTGGCATCGCCAAGATGGGAGACATGAAAAAAGTCGGCAAAGTCGGGGGAAAAGCATTTATTTATTTTGAAGTCGTGACCACCATCGCCCTTATTATCGGGCTTCTGGTCGTCAATATCATGAAACCCGGTGAGGGCCTTGATTACAGCAAGCTTGAAAAAGGGGATGTCTCTCAGTACACCCAAAACGGGGGACAGGGGATTGACTGGATTGAATTTATCACTCACATCGTTCCGTCAAATATGGTTGACGCTTTCGCAAAAGGCGACATTCTTCAGGTCTTATTCTTTTCTGTTTTATTCGGTGTCGGCCTGGCGGCGCTCGGTGAAAGAGGCAAAAGCATTATTGATTTCTTTGATAAACTGTCGCACGTTTTTTTCAAAATCATCGGCTACATCATGCGCGCGGCGCCGATCGGCGCATTCGGGGCCATGGCCTATACGATCGGGCACTTCGGCCTTGATTCCATCAAGCCGCTGGCGAGTCTGATGCTGTCTGTATACGTTACGATGTTCCTGTTTGTATTTGTCGCTTTGAATATCATTTGCAAACTATTCGGTTTCAGCTTGTGGAACTATCTCCGTTTTATTAAAGATGAACTGCTCATCGTTCTCGGCACAAGCTCTTCTGAGTCCGTCCTTCCGCGGATGATGGATAAAATGGAGCGTTACGGCTGTTCCAAATCGGTTGTCGGCCTTGTCATTCCGACGGGATATTCTTTTAACCTGGACGGCACCTCGATCTATCTGTCCATGGCGACGGTTTTTCTGGCGCAGGTGTTCGGCGTTGATCTTACCATCGGCCAGCAGGTTACGATCATTCTCGTGCTGATGCTGACATCAAAAGGCGCGGCGGGTGTAACCGGAAGCGGATTTATCGTGCTCGCCTCCACTTTATCGGCGCTTCAGGTTATTCCGCTGGAGGGACTGGCGCTGCTCCTCGGCGTTGACCGCTTTATGAGTGAAGGAAGGGCGATCGTCAACCTGATCGGAAACGGAATCGCCACCATCATCGTAGCCAAGAGCGAAAATGAGTTTGACGAAGCGAAAAGCACACAGGCTGTAAAAGAAATGAAAACGGCGGTATAAAAGGAAAGGAACGGCATGCATCCGGCATGCCGTTCTTTTTTTCGGCCGCCATGAGTAAAAAAGATAAATTTGTTTAAATTTATTAGGAGGTGGACAAAGACCTTAGCGTCATTTTGTTATATAATTTACAATTAGAGAGTGAAAGATGAAATCTAAGGGCTTTTTGTCCTAGCAGGAGTGTATAAATGGCGGCTATTTTTAAATTTTTTCAGCATCCGGGTGTCAGACGTTTTTCCGTTTTTCTTGTTTTGACTGGGGTGTTAGTTGTATTCCGAAGTATGATTAATTTGATTTTGCTTACGTTTATTTTTACTTTTCTGATGGATCGGCTGGAGACTGTCATCCGGCACGTGTTGAACCATTTTTTCCGGATCAGCCAGAGGGTGGTCATCACCATTTTATATATTGCGCTGGCTGTCGGGGCGACTGTCGGAGGCTTTGTCTTTTACCCGATTGTTGCCAAGCAGATTGAACAGCTGATTAAGCAGATCAAGCACATCGCGTATCATCCCGATGTCATTCCGTTTTATGATGAGATATCGAGCGTGTTCGGCGATATCAATATCGGTTCCTATGTAAAAGAAGGTTTTAATGTACTGTATACATACTTGGCCGATATCAGCACTTTCGGTTTGCAGGTCGTGATGTCACTGATTCTCAGCATGTTTTTCCTGTTCGAGAAAAAGCGGCTCACGGAGTTTATGAAAAAATTTCAGCACAGCAAGCTGTCTGTTTTTTACTACGAACTTGCTTATTTCGGCAGCAAATTTGCGAGAACATTCGGCAAAGTGCTTGAAGCCCAATTTATTATCGCGCTGGTGAACTGTATCCTCACCTTGATCGCATTGGCGATTCTGCATTTTCCGCAGCTGTTCGGCCTGTCCATCATGGTCTTTTTCCTCGGGCTCATTCCCGTGGCGGGTGTGGTGATTTCGCTCATTCCGCTCAGCATCATCGCGTATACGACGGGCGGCGCTGCGTACGTCATCTACATCGTGCTGGTCATTTTCGTCATTCATGCGATTGAGACGTACTTCCTTAATCCGAAACTGATGTCAGCAAAAACGGAACTGCCGATCTTTTTTACCTTTACGGTTCTGATTTTCTCAGAACATTTCTTCGGCATTTGGGGCTTGATTATCGGAATTCCGATTTTTGTGTTCCTGCTTGATATTCTGGATGTCGTCAATAATGAGGAGAAGGAAAAAAACGGACCGGTCCCGGATAAGACATAACGACGGCTCCGGCTCTTCACGAATATATGACTAATGTTATAATGCAGACAGTGCCTATGTACGGGCACTGTTTATTTTTTGTGAAAAAGGAGGAAGGCTGTATGACTGAGCCGATTTTACATATTGAAGGCCTTGACAAAACAATAGGCAAAAAGCACATTTTAAAAAACATCAGCATGGATGTCAGGCAGGGCGAGATCATCGGTTTGCTCGGTCCGAACGGGTCGGGAAAAACCACACTTATCCGAATCATCGTCGGCCTTTTAAAGAAAAACAGCGGCACGATTACAATTAACGGCTTTCAGCACGATGCTGATTTCGAAAAAGCGCTTGAATCCGTCGGAGCGATCGTGGAAAATCCTGAATTCTACCCGTACCTGACGGGGTGGGAAAATCTGAAGCACTTTGCCAACATGCACAAAAACATCAAAGAGGACAGGCTTCAGGAAGTCATCGAGCGGGTCGGGCTCACAAATGCCGTTCATGACAAAGTTAAAACGTATTCCCTTGGCATGCGTCAGCGTCTCGGGATTGCACAGGCCATTCTTCACCGTCCGAATCTGCTCATTTTAGATGAACCGACAAACGGGCTTGATCCCGGCGGAATGAAGGATTTCCGCGATCACTTAAAGGAACTCGCGGAGCTTGAAGGGACGAGCATCCTTTTTGCGACGCATTTATTGCGTGAAGTGGAGGACCTTTGCGACCGTGTCATCATCATTCAAAAAGGTGAGATCAAAACAGAGGTTGTTCTGCGCGGCGCTGCGGAAAAAGAAGAAAAAGCCATCCTCGACATTCAGCCGGCTGACGAAGCCTTCGAATGGCTGTCCCAGCAGCAATTCGTTCCGGAGAAAAACGGCGGGAGCATTACCGTCACCGTAGCGAAGAAGGACATCCCGGCATTAAACCGTGCGCTCGTCGGACAAGACTTTCTCGTGTATTCCATCATGCCGTATGCGGAATCACTGGAGGATGAATTCATGAAAGTGACGACGGCGCTTCAAGAGGAGGGGAAGACGAATGTTTAAATTGACAGCGAATGAGCATATGAAACTCTTTAACCGAAAAGTCTCATTAGTGGCGCTGATTCTGATGGCCGTTCTCCAATTTATTATGGCGCTTGTCATTAAACGGCTTGTCATCAGTTCCGGAACGGATGAGAATTTCATCGGCTATATGGCGTACGCCCCCGGGCTGAATATTCTGCTTGAGGCATTAACGATCGTGATCGCGGCAACGATCATTTCCGCTGAATTTGATAAGAAAACGATCAAATTTTTGTTAATCCGCCCGGTAAAGCGGGAGCGGATTTTTGTATCTAAACTCATTACCGTATTTTTGGTCAGCTTGTACCTGTATGCGGCGTACTATATTCTGTCTCTGCTGTTCGGCATGGCTTTCTTCGGAGTGTCGGTGACATCTGAATCAGGGACGCTTCTTGTGAACACCCTGAAAGTAATCGGCACGAACTGGGTCGAGGCGTTTGCGATGGCATGCTTTGGCTTGTTGTGTTCTTCTGTATTCCGAAACAGCGCAACGGCCGTCATTTTGTCATTTATCGTGCTGTACGGCGCAAAATCACTCGTGACGATTATGTCGCTCTTCCAAAACAAATGGGGAAGTTTTCTGCTGTTCGCAAATACTGACCTGACGCAATATATGAGCGGGGCGAAACCGCTGTTTGCGGGAATGACGCCGTTATTTTCCGCAGGCATTATCATTATCCATATCGTATTCTTCTTAGCCGTTGCTTGGTGGAGCTTTTGCAAACGAGATGTTCGGGTATAAAGTAAAGGAATGACATTTTTGTGAAAAAGATCACGATAAATCAATAATTTATGCTATTTTGATTTATAATAAAGGTAATGACGGAGGTGCTCACTTGAGAAATTTTATTACCGCATTACCGATTGTGTTATTGCTTGGTTTTTCCTTTTTGTCATTCATGTTTCAATTCGAACATCTTGTTTATTTCAGGCTTGCGCTGGGTTTGTTTTCTACAGTGGGGCTGTTTCTCTTATATAAAATGAAGACGGGATTCCGTTATTTCATCATCTACCTGTATGCAAGCTGGGTCGTGCTTGCGGCGGTTACCGCGTTTGAAGAGCCGATTTTTTCAAGCTTTTTCTTTGGCGGGCTTGTGATGACGATGGGTTATCTCACATATATGCTGATTTATCTCGGGCTCAAGCAGGACCGCGGCCCGGAAGCAGTCTGAACGCGCTATTCCATGGAATAGCGTGTTTTTTTTGTACAGCCTCACAGTTGCGAAACGAGACTTGAATCTCTATAATACTTATTAACTTTATCGGAATTATAATGGGGGGATTCCAGTGTCTTTATGGATACAGAATGAACGGCAGCGGGAATGGATGGAAAAAATCGGCCTGCTTGCAGACGAATTTCAAAAAACAGCCGCGCTTGATGATGAGGCGGGCCGTTTTCCCGCGGAGAAAATTCAAAGACTGCGCGACGCGGGATATACGGCGTTAACGGTACCTGAGGCATTCGGCGGTGCAGGCATTTCCGTTTATGAGATGGTGCTGTTTCAGGAACGGCTGGCGCGGGGAGACGCGGCCGTCGCTCTCGGAATCGGCTGGCATTTATCCGTCATGGGTGAGCTCGGAGAAGGAAACAGCTGGGATGAAGATGTCTTTTCATTTATCACAGAAGAGGTGAAAAAGGGAGCCGTCCTGAACAGGGCAGCGACGGAACGGCAGACCGGCAGTCCGACGAGGGGAGGAAGACCCGGCACCTCCGCTGTCAAAAAAGACGGAAAATGGGTGCTGAACGGCCGAAAAACCTTTACAACCCTTTCGCTGACTTTGGATTATATGCTTGTGACGGCATGGATTGAAGAAAAACAGACGACCGGTGTTTTTCTCATTCATAAAGATCAGGCAGGCGTTTCAGTCGAAGAAACATGGGATATGATTGCCATGAAGGCGACCGGAAGCCATGATCTCCTTTTAGATCATGTCACGGTCAGTGACGAGCGGCTTGTGGAGCTTATCAGCGGGCCGAGAGCGGCGAAAGTGAATGGCTGGCTGCTTCACATTCCAGCTGCTTATCTGGGCATCGCTCAAGCGGCAAGGGACTATGCCGTCCGGTTTGCATCCGAATATTCGCCGAACAGCCTGAACGGACCGATTAAAGACGTGCCGGCCGTTCAGCAGCGTGTCGGGGAAATGGAGCTTGAATTGTTAAAAGCGAGACAGTTTCTCTTTACGGCGGCCCAAATGTATGATGACCCGAAACGCCGCCCTTTCATCAAAAGCGAGCTCGGTGCGGCAAAACATATTGTGACAAATGCCGTCCTTTCTGTTGTTGACAAAGCAATGAGAATCACCGGCGCAAAAAGCCTGGAGCGAAATAATCCGCTTCAGCGGTATTATCGGGATGCCCGGGCCGGCCTTCACAATCCGCCGATGGACGATGCGGTCATCGGCAAATTAGCGGCGGAAGCCTTTGAGTAATAAAAAAAGAGCCTGAAAAAGGCTCTTTTTATGTATGGCTGTTGTGCCGGAGCAGTTTTTGATGCTTGCGGTCAATTCTGTCATAGATCACATTCATCAGCTTCTGATTATTCATAATGGCCGCCTTGTTTTCTTTTATCAGCTGTTCGTATGTTTTTATTTTACGTTTCGCCATGAGCCCGCACCTTCCTTACATATTTGTATTCGCTTTCTAATTCTCCGAGCGATAATTCATATAAATGCCGTTCCGACTTTTTGTATATTCCGTTATTGATCAGCAAATGGATCAGATGTTTTTTTCGTCCTTCAACGGATGATCTGAGCTGAGGAGAAGACCTCATGATTACCCTCCTAATCAAATGATATTGAGAATCATTATCAGTTAATGAAAGTATACAATGGACATATTCATATGTAAAGGAAAAATACCGCCAATTTTTCGACAAAAGTTTCCCGGGGAATAATGCTGTCGAATATTGCATTTGGTCAGATCAAAGCTGCTATTTTTCCGCTTTTCCATCCATACTATGAATGAGAATGGAGGAGTCCTTGCATGAATGATCAAACGGCAAACTTAAAACGGGGCGAAAAAGGCGCGATTCTTAATATCGCCGCGTACCTCATCCTTGCCGCCGTCAAACTGGTGATCGGTCTTATTTATCATTCCGAAGCGCTCAGAGCGGACGGGTTAAATAATGCCACGGATATTGTCGCATCACTGGCTGTGCTGATCGGGCTCCGGATTTCCCAGCGCCCCGCGGACAGTGATCATGCCTACGGACATTATCGGGCTGAAACAATTTCTTCATTAATTGCGTCTTTTATTATGATGGCGGTCGGTATTGAAGTGCTGATCGGAGGAGCAAAGGCGATTGTCAGCGGAACGGAGGCCGAGCCGAGCTTCATTGCGGCATGGACGGCGCTCGGAAGCGCGATTGTCATGTACGGCATGTATGTATATAACAGCCGTCTGGCGGATCGGGTTAAAAGTTCTGCGCTTCATGCGGCGGCGAAAGACAGCCGTTCTGACGCCTATGTCAGTATTGGGGCGTTTATAGGCGTCTTAACGGCCCGGCTTCATCTGCCGTGGATTGATCCGGTCATTGCCTTTCTGATCGGAATTATCATCTGTAAGACGGCATGGGACATCTTCAAAGATGCTTCCCACTCATTAACGGACGGGTTTGATCTGAAAGATTTGGAGCCGTATAAACACACAGTGATAGAAATAAAAGAGGTCAGCAGGCTGAAGGATGTGAAAGCAAGGTATTTGGGGAGCACGGTTCATGTGGAAATGGTCATTACGGTAGATCCGGGACTGTCTGTGAAAGAAGGCCATGAAGTAGCCGATGAAGTCGAATATGCAATAAAACATGAACATGATGTGACTCATGTCCATGTTCATGTAGAGCCTGAAGTCATAAACAAAGATCGTGAAACGAATTAAATATGCTGTGATAAAAACTCTGTGACTTCTTCGGGCGTTTTCGCGTTTGCGCTGTGAAGATGCGCTTTCTTTTCGCCGTTTTTAAAGATCAGAAGGCTCGGTATGCCCATTACCTGATATTTGTCGGCAAGCTCAGGGAGCTCGTCTCTGTTCAGCTCATACCAATCATTTTGATTATATTCTTCCAAAATATCGCCGATGAACATATTCATGCGCGTGCAGTCAGGGCACCAGTCAGCGAAAAATTTCACGATGATTTCCTTGTCGGATTGAATAAGTTCATTAAATTGTTCTGTTGTACTGATTTTTTTCATATGACACATCTCCTTTTCCATGCCATTTTAATATAAAATAAAAAGGAATTACATACAAATGCTTTCATATTCAGAATGCCCAAAAATAATTAGATCATTTTCTGAGGAAAGTGATAAGATAGTAAAGATGAATTGTTGTGGGGGGAATATCCATTGAAAACAAGTCTAGGATTGGTGTACGGCGGAAAGTCAGCCGAACACAATGTATCGCTGCAGACAGCATTAGCTGTAACAAAAGCGCTTAATACTGAGAAGTTTGATATACATCCGATTTACATCACTGAAAAAGGAGAATGGCAAAGAGGCCCGCTGCTGACTGAGCCGGTTTCCAACGTGAAAATGCTTCAGCTGGAACAAAACGGTGAAAGTTTCGCTCTATCAGCATTGAACCGGGAAATGTTTCCAGAAGCGTCGCCTGACGAAAAGGCGCCGATCGATGTCGTATTTCCGCTTCTCCACGGACCGAACGGTGAAGACGGCACGATTCAGGGTCTGCTGGAATTGCTGAACGTTCCTTATGTCGGCAACGGCGTGCTTGCATCATCAGCCGGCATGGATAAAGTCATCATGAAGCATTTGTTCGCTCAAGCGGGGCTTCCGCAGGCGAAGTACGCCGCTTTCTTAAAAAAGGACTGGAAACAGACGCCGGACAGCTGCTTACAGCAGGTTGAAGAGGAGCTGGGATATCCGTGCTTCGTCAAACCGGCGAACCTCGGGTCAAGCGTCGGAATCAGCAAATGCCGAAATCGCGAAGAGCTTGAAAAAGCCTTCGAACTGGCTTTTGAGTATGACCGGAAAATTGTGGTGGAAGAAGGAATCGCCGGCAGAGAAATCGAAATCGGCGTACTCGGAAATGACGAACCGAAATGTTCCGCCGTCGGTGAAATCGCGCCGAAAACCGACTTTTACGATTACAAAGCGAAATATGAAGACGGCGACACGGATTTAATGATTCCCGCGCAAGTGACGGATGAACAATATGCGGAAATCAGCGAGATGGCGATTAAAGCCTTCAAAGCGATTGACGGATCAGGCCTTGTCCGCGCCGATTTCTTCCTGACCAATGACGGTCAAGTGCTCATTAACGAAGTGAACACAATGCCGGGCTTTACGCCATTCAGCATGTTCCCGCTGCTTTGGAAAGAAGCAGGCGTAGATTACAGTGATCTGATCGAACAGCTGGTTGAGCTGGCAAAAGAACGCCATGCCGAAAAACAGCTGATTAAACATACATTTTAATGAAGACGGACACTGCCTGAAGGGGCAGTGTCTTTTCCCGTAACAGACAACATTTTCAGAAAGCGAGGTGCCACCTTTGATAAAGCGAACTGTAAAACGAATCGCCGACATGGTCAAAGGCACACTGACAAACCCTGTATTTGAACAAACAATGATTGAGGGCGCCGCAACCGATACGCGGACTTTGGAAAAAAATCAGCTGTTCATTCCTTTAAAAGGCGAGCATTTTAACGGCCATACCTTTGTGCCGCAAGCATTCGAAAAAGGCGTTTCCGCGGTATTGTGGGACCGCTCTGAACCGAATCCGCCGGAAGAGCGTGCCGTCATCCTTGTCGATGACACGCTGGAGGCGCTGCAGACATTGGCGAAAGCTTATTTGAAAGAACTCGGCACACGGGTCATCGGGGTGACCGGGAGCAACGGAAAAACGACAACGAAAGACATGCTTCACGCCGTTCTCAGCACTCAGTACCGTGTTCACAAAACCGCCGGCAATTTCAACAACCATATCGGCCTGCCGCTGACCGTGCTTGCCATGCCTGAAGATACAGAAATCGCCGTTTTAGAAATGGGAATGAGCGCGAGAGGCGAAATTGATTTTCTGAGCCGTCTTGCTGAACCGGAAGCTGCCGTCATTACCAATATCGGCGAATCCCACATGCAGGATTTAGGCTCAAGAGAAGGAATTGCGGAGGCGAAACTTGAAATTATAAACGGACTTCGGGAAGACGGCGTTCTGTTTTATTTCGGGGATGAGCCGCTGCTCCGCGAAAAGGCGTACACTTGCCGGACAACGACATACGGCGCAGGCGCTGACAATGATCTCCGCCTGAAAGAAATAAAACAGGCGGAAGAAGGCACGTACTTCAATATCGACGGGATCGAACGTTCTTTCTTTATTCCGGTTCTCGGCAGACATAATGTGATGAATGCCATGGCCGCATACGCCGCCGGCATCTATTTCGGCATTACGCCGGAAAATGCCGCTCTGGGACTGAGCCGCCTGAAGGTGACGGGGATGAGATTGGAACTGGTTAAAACGGAAAACGGCATCTCGATCGTAAACGACGCGTATAATGCGAGCCCGACGTCAATGAAAGCGGCGGTCGAATTAATCGAAACGATGAAAGGCTATCGGAAGAAAATGCTCGTGCTCGGTGATATGCTTGAACTCGGTGATGAAGAAAAAGCATTCCACAAAGAATGCGGAGCTGCGATCAATCCGGCGGAAATTGACCATGTATTTACTTACGGCACACTCGGCGCATTCATCGCAGACGGAGCGCGCCGGCATTTTGAAGAAGGGCGCGTCAGCCATTATCTCGACAAAAAAGAACTGCTTCACGCCATACAGGATATGGCCGCTTCCGGCGATCTCCTTCTGTTTAAAGCATCGAGAGGTATGAAGCTCGAAGAAATCGTTAAAGATTTATTAGAGAAGAACTGAAAAAATACTGATCAGCATTATAAAAATATACAAAAATGAAGAAACTAATTCAGGGTGAAATAATTCTGTCCGTATGAAAAAGAAAGGCCGCCGGCTGGGAAATCCCGTCCGGCGCGGGGTCCGGCCTCGTTTGCGGGAAGAATCCGGTCAGGCCGCTTCCGGCCGCCTGACCATCTCGCCTTATTGAAAAACACATAGTGTAATGGTAAGATTAAACGTAAAGTAATTCGGGCTTTGTATACGTATGATCCTGTCCTTTGGATGAAAGGGCAGTTTTTAGTGGTAAATCACGACATTACTGAAACAGCAATCAGAAGGAGTTTGAATAATTTGACTATAACGTTTCAAGATTTCCAATTAAGTTCTGATCTCATGAAATCAATCAATCGTATGGGATTTGAAGAAGCAACACCGATTCAGGCACAAACGATTCCGCTCGGACTTTTAAATAAAGATGTCATCGGACAAGCGCAAACAGGTACAGGTAAAACAGCTGCGTTCGGTATACCCCTTGTTGAAAAAATGAACCCCGAGTCTCCTAATATTCAAGCAATCGTAATCGCGCCAACCCGTGAATTAGCCATTCAAGTATCTGAAGAGTTATATAAAATCGGACAAGATAAGCGTGCGAAAGTGCTGCCTATTTACGGCGGTCAGGATATCGGACGTCAGATCCGCGCATTGAAGAAAAACCCGCATATCATTGTAGGTACGCCGGGGCGTCTTCTTGACCATATCAACCGCCGCACGATCCGTTTAAACAACGTGAACACGGTTGTCATGGACGAGGCTGATGAAATGCTGAACATGGGATTCATTGATGATATTGAATCCATTCTCTCAAACGTGCCGAGCGACCACCAAACGCTCTTATTCTCAGCAACAATGCCTGCGCCGATCAAACGGATCGCAGAGCGTTTCATGACTGAGCCGGAACACGTAAAAGTAAAAGCGAAAGAAATGACTGTGTCCAACATTCAGCAGTTCTACTTGGAAGTGCAGGAGCGCAAAAAATTCGATACGCTGACTCGTCTTCTTGACATTCAGTCTCCGGAACTTGCGATTGTATTCGGCCGTACAAAACGCCGTGTTGACGAATTGACGGAAGCGCTGAACCTTCGCGGATATGCGGCTGAAGGAATTCACGGCGACTTAACGCAGGCGAAGCGTATGGTAGCGCTCCGTAAGTTTAAAGAAGGTGCGATCGAAGTGCTTGTAGCGACTGACGTTGCTGCCCGCGGACTTGATATCTCAGGTGTTACCCACGTTTACAACTTTGACGTGCCTCAAGATCCTGAAAGTTACGTTCACCGTATCGGAAGAACGGGACGCGCAGGAAAAACGGGTATGGCGATGACGTTTATCACACCGCGTGAGAAAAACATGCTTCGCGCGATCGAACAAACGACAAAACGCAAAATGGACCGCATGAAAGAGCCGACGCTTGACGAAGCATTAGAAGGTCAGCAGCAGGTGACGGTTGACCGTCTGCGCACGGCGATCAGCGAAAACAACCTGAACTTCTACATGACGGCAGCTGCGGAATTGTTAGAAGATCATGATGCAGTGACAGTTGTGGCTGCAGCCATTAAAATGGCGACAAAAGAGCCGGACAGCACGCCTGTACGCCTCACTGATGAAGCGCCGATGGTCAGCAAACGCTATAAAAACCAGCGTACTTCTAAGCGCAGAGACGGCCAAGGCGGCGGCTACCGCGGCGGCAAAGGGAAAAACAACAACCGTTCTTCCTACGATAAAAAACGCTCAAGCGACCGCCGTTCTTCAGGTGACAGACGCCAGAAAAAATCATACTAAAACACAGGAAGCGGACCCTTTTTCGGGGTCCGCTTTTTTTCGATATGCCGGAAAGTGAATCTTTTTTGCAAATCAGCCGTATTTGTATGTATGATAAAAAATGGGAGGTAGGTATGTTGAGAGCACAGCCAAAAAATCGAATCAGTCCAAGCGGCTTAAAAGTCTGGCGTCTTCAGGAAATCATCCTGTCCGCCTTCTGTCTTCTGGCCGTTATAGCAGCAGCTGTTTTAAGCCATTTCTTCCATTGGCCGTATTGGATCACCGGAGTCCTCGGCATCATTTGGGTCATCGGTTCAGTGATATCCGTCTATGCCATACCGAAAATCAGGCACAGGATCTGGCGCTATGAGGTCCATGAAAATGAAATTGATATTCAATCCGGCATTTTTATAGTCAAACGGGTCATTGTGCCGATGGTGAGGGTGCAGCACGTAGATACTTCACAAGGCCCGCTCCTCAGAAGGTACCGCCTGGCCTCAGTCAAAATCTCTACGGCGGCAACCGTTCATTCCATTCCGGCGCTTGATATGGAGGAAGCTGACCGGCTGAGGGATTCCATTTCCCGTCTGGCAAGGGTGACGGAAGATGATGTCTGAACCGAAACGTCTGCACCCGGCGGCCGTGATTTTGAACTTATTCCATATTATTATCGAAACCATTAAAAACATTATTCTGCCATTTTTTCTCGTCTATATTGTTAATTCCAACCACTTCATCCGCTTTTACGGAGGCATTGCGCTCGCTGTCCTGCTTATCTGGCTGATTACGGCAAGTGTGATCGAGTGGAGAAAATTTACATACCGGATTGAGGACGGAGAATTCAGAATTGAAGAAGGCTTGTTTTTTACGAAAAAGAGATACATCTCCATTGACCGGATTCAATCAATGAATACGAGTGCCGGCATCGTTCAGCAGCTTTTTAAGCTTGTTAAGCTTCAAATCGAAACGGCCGGCGACGGGAAAAACGCCGAGGCCGTCTTATCCGCCATTACTGTGGAAGAGGCGGAACGGATCAGAGCGGCTGTTTTTCAGCAAAAAGCGGAGCAAGAAGAACGAGGGGAGACCGCAGCGGAGCAGGAGCCGATCCGCGGGGAAGATGTGCAATCCGTTTACCGCCTGTCTGTGGGTGAGCTGCTTATGGCCGCCTCAACATCCGGGGGGATCGGTGTCATCATCTCAGCGGTATTCGCCCTCTTTTCTCAGCTTGATGAAGTACTTCCGATGGACTGGCTCTACGACAGGTTTTCTTTTCTCAAGCATGCGAGCATCGGCATATACGCCGTGATCATTTTTATAGGATTGTTCATCGCCTGGCTGTTAAGCATCGCCGGTATGATGATCAAGCATGCCAACTTTAAGATAGAAAAAAAGGAACACGAATTGGTCATTACGAGAGGAATTATTGAAAAACATCAAGTGACCATCCCGCTCCGTAAAATCCAAGCCATTAAAATTAAAGAAAATGTGATCAGGCAGTTATTCGGATACGCGACGGTTGCGATTGTCAGCGCCGGCAGTGCGGGGAATGAGAAAGAAGGAGCTCAGACGATTCTGTTTCCGATCATCCGCAAATCAAAGCTCGGTGTGATGCTGAACGGTTTCACACCGGATTACGTACTGGAAGAAAACCGGAATCATTTGCCGAAAAGAGCGCTGCGCCGGTATTTATTCCGCTCCGTTATCTTCTCGGTTTTCGTGATCATTCCGCTTTGTATTCTGTTTAAACCGTGGGGGTATGCATCGCTCCTTGTGCTTCCCGTCGAACTGGTGCTGGGCTACGCCTCATTTAAGAGCGCGTCATGGTGCTTAAACGGAGGCCGGCTGCAGCTCACCACACGGCTGATCGGGAAGACGACCACGATTATGCTGAGAAGAAGAATGCAGATGTTTGAAGTCAGCCGCTCCTTTCTGCAAAAAAGAAGGCGGCTCGCATCTGTGGCTACCGCAGTGAAATCAGCTCACCACATGGAGCATGTCATGCTGAAGGATGTCAGCGAGGAAGATGCCGAACGCATCGGGCGCTGGTATTCATATGAAAAAGCGGACGGTTAATACCGCCGCTTTTTTTGCTGCACGCATAAAAAGGAAAGCAAAAATCCGCCTGCCAGCCCGAACAAATGCGCCATAATGTTAATATTAGAATTGATAAACGTCGACAGTACCGCGATGATAAGCAGGGTCATAATCATTTTCGACTGGTCCCGGCCGATCAGCTCCTTGCGGAAAACAGTCAGAAACACATACACGCCGAAAAGTCCGAAAATCGCGCCGGATGCGCCGACATGCACATAATCAAGCGGTTCGGCAAGATATGTGCCGATATTGCCGATAATGCCCGATGCGATGTACACAATCAGAAAACGGACTTTTCCGAGCATCTGCTCCAGCGGGGGCGCGAATAAAAAGAGAGACATGGAGTTAAACAAAAGGTGAGTGAAATTCGCATGTAAAAACATCGGTGTCACCAGCCGCCACCATTCTCCCGAGGAAACGCCGTAATTATAGCCGGTCACTGCATCTGACCACATCATGACGGAATGAAGCGGCATACTGAAAAACAGCCACAAGAACGCCTGCAGCGCCAAGATACAGCTGACGGCCGGATAACGTCTGATAAAAGTCTGGAAATTTTCCGTACGTATAAACATCGCAAGCCCCTTTGCATCTGATTTGTTACATATATAGTAACACGTTTATGACATAAACCGTTTTTTAGTACGGACTTTTAGGAGGAATTCACATGATTTTCGGAATCGGAATCGACATCGTTGAACTGCACAGAATTGAAAACATGCTCAGCCGGCAGGCGAGGTTTCCGCAAAGAATATTGACGGAGGCTGAATACGCCCGTTTTACATTGCTGTCGGACAAAAGGAAAATTGAATTTCTCGCGGGAAGATTTGCGGCAAAAGAAGCCTTTTCGAAAGCATACGGAACGGGTATCGGCAAAGAGCTCAGCTTTCAGGATATCGAAACCGGAAACGACACGGCGGGCAAGCCGGTGCTGACCTGCGCCAAGCTGGACGGCGCGGCGGTTCACGTCTCCATTACCCATACAAAAGAATACGCCGCGGCACAGGTCGTGATTGAAAGGTTGTCACGCTAGTCTGCATATTAGCCGAAACCCCTTCATATATTTGATAGTGCATTAAGGGAGACAAGTTGTTTGAGGCTTTTATGGTACGCGTCCGTCCGTTCAGGGCGTACCGTTAAAGTCAAACAAGCGATTTCTTCCCTTTACATCAATTGAGAGAAGGGGTTGAAAAAAGGTGAGAAAAAGCTTTGTTTTGCTTTTAACGGGACTGCTTGCCGTCCTTATTCTTTCGGCCTGCGGCCAAAAATCACAGGAAGATATCGTGAACGGTTTAGATAAGAAGGCGAAAGAATACACCTCGTACAAAGCGAAAGCCAAAATGACCATTCAGACGGGGAGTGATCCGCAAGTATACAATGTGGAAATCTGGCATAAAAAACCTTCCCTGTACCGGGTCTATCTGGAAAATCCGAAAAAAGACCAAAACCAAGTCATTTTACGGAACGCCAACGGAGTCTTTGTCCTTACGCCGTCTTTAAATAAGAGCTTCAGGTTCCAAAGCGACTGGCCGAATAACAGCAGCCAAGTATATTTGTTTGAGTCACTTGTAAAGGACGTGCAGCATGACAAAGACGCCGTCTATTCCGCCAAAGATAAAAAGTACACGTTTGAAACAAAAACAAACTATCAGCACAACAAAATGCTGCCGACTCAGGAAATCACTTTCAACAAAAAGGACATGAGCCCTTCGCTCGTCAAAGTCATGGATACAGACCGGAAAGTGATGGTGAAAGTCGAATTCAAAAGCTTTGAATTCAACAAGCCGTTTGATAAAGACTCTTTTGACGAGAAGAAAAATATGACGCTTTCCCAGATGGACGTCGCCACAAGCGCCAAGCCGTCTGATTCATTTGCGGTCAAAACACCGCTTCAAGTGCCGGCCGGCGTCAAAAAGCTTGAAGAGAAAGATATTTCAACGGCGGACGGCAAACGGATCGTCATGACTTACGGCGGAGAAAAATCCTTCACCCTTATTCAAGAAAAAGCCCATATCGCAAAAGCCGCCTCTGCCGTCACGCTGAAAGGCGAACCGGTTAATCTCGGCTTCACGGTGGCCGCATTATCTGATACGTCTTTAACGTGGACATATGACGGAGTGGATTATCTTCTGTCATCACAGGATCTGACAAAGGATGAAATGGTGGCCGCCGCCAAAAGCATGCAGGGACAGTCGTCAAAATAATGTCAAAAAAGAGGCCGCCGCTGTCGGTCTCTTTTTTGATTCCATTTCACTTTGCAGAATAATTTTAGTATGATAATAACAATATGAATTGAAAATAATGCTAGGAAGTGTATCGAATGAACACAGCATCCTTTTACAGAGAAACGTGGGCGGAAATCAACCTGTCCGCGATTAAAGAAAATGTCACGCATATGAAAAAACACATCGGGCAAAACGTCCATCTCATGGCGGTTGTAAAGGCGAACGCTTACGGCCACGGAGATTTGGAAGTTGGGAAAGCCGCGCTTGAAGCGGGTGCCTCTTGTCTTGCTGTAGCCATACTGGATGAAGCGATTTCATTGAGAAAACGGGGCATTACAGCGCCGATTCTCGTGCTTGGCGCCGTGCCGCCCGAATATGTACAAGCAGCTGCCGAGTATGACGTAACACTCACGGGATATTCTGTTGAATGGCTTCAGGAAGCTGCGCGCCACCTCGGAGGTTCCACATTGCCGTTTCATCTGAAAGTCGATACCGGCATGAACAGACTCGGAGTCAAAACGGAGGAAGAAATCCAAAGCGTGTTAAAAATCCTCAGCCAAAATCCCGGTTTAGTCTGTAAAGGCGTTTTCACCCACTTTGCTACCGCGGATGAGAAAAACAGAGATTATTTCCTCTTCCAGTTTGACCGCTTTAAAACATTGATCGCTCCGCTCCCTTTAAAAGAATTGATGGTGCACTGCGCGAACAGCGCCGCCGGACTTCGCCTTAAAAAAGGCTTCTTTAACGCGGTTCGTTTCGGCATCAGTATGTACGGGCTTCGTCCTTCTGCTGACATCCAAAGCGAAATTCCGTTTCAATTAAAGCCGGCTTTTGCGCTGCACTCTGTGTTATCCCATGTGAAAAAGATCCGCAAAGGGGAAAGCGTCAGCTACGGCGCAACATATACGGCAGAGAAGGATCAATGGATCGGAACGGTTCCCATCGGCTATGCAGACGGGTGGCTCCGCAAGCTGAGCGGCACGTCTGTGCTGATCGGCGGCAAACGGATGAACATCGCGGGAAGAATCTGCATGGATCAATTGATGGTCGAATTAGATCAATCTTATCCGCCGGGCACCAAAGTCACCCTGATCGGCAGCCAGAAGGAAGAAACGATCACGATGGATGAAATCGCAGGGCGGCTTGAGACGATTAATTACGAGGTCCCTTGTACCATTAGTTCCCGCGTTCCCCGTATGTTTTTGGAAAATGAGAGTATAATGGAAGTAAGAAATCCTTTACTGCAAGATAATACAAACAAGTAGCCGTCATCCGGAAAAAGAGAATTTATAAAACAGCTTTGCTTGACGTTTGAATAATGGTATCATTATGTCTGGATGGATGAATTGGTCGTATCCGTAAGTTTGGTGGAGGTGTATGTTTTTTGTCTGAATCCAGCGCAAGAACCGAAATGAAAATCAGCTTGCCCGAAAACTTAGTAGCTGAATTGGATGGTGTAGCGATGCGGGAGAAACGAAGCAGAAACGAACTGATATCACAAGCAGTGAGAGCGTATGTCAGCGAACGGACAACTCGCCATAACCGTGATTTGATGAGACGCGGGTATATGGAAATGGCGAAAATCAACTTGAATATCTCTTCTGAGGCTCACTATGCTGAGTGCGAAGCAGAAACGACCGTTGAGCGCTTAGTCAGCGGAGGATAATCATTTTGATTGTAAAGCGCGGCGATGTTTATTTTGCTGATTTATCTCCTGTTGTTGGCTCAGAGCAAGGCGGCGTACGCCCGGTTTTAGTGATCCAGAATGATATCGGAAATCGCTTTAGCCCGACTGCTATTGTTGCAGCCATAACAGCCCAAATACAGAAAGCGAAATTACCAACCCACGTCGAAATTGATGCAAAACGCTACGGTTTTGAAAGAGATTCCGTTATTTTGCTGGAGCAAATTCGGACGATTGACAAGCAAAGATTAACGGATAAAATAACTCATCTGGATGATGAAATGATGGATAAGGTTGATGAAGCCCTGCAAATCAGTTTGGCACTCATTGATTTTTAGTCATATTTTGGTTGCTCATATAGAGCAACTTTTTTTGTTTTCGAAAAACATAAGCGCTATAATAAAGAAATAATCAAACAAAATTTGTTGTTTTGTGTCGGGAGGTCAGTGAAACCCATGTCGAATCAGAAAGTGTATCAGTTCATTATTGATCAGCATGATGAACTGCTTGATACTTGGACAGCCAAACTAAAAGAAGTAGGCAATCAGGAAGACTATCAGCTTACGAATCACATATGTGAAAATATTTGTAAAGATTATATAGACATTCTTTTATTATCGACAAAAAATGACGAGGCTGCCGAAGAGCAGATCAGTGAACTCGCACTGCGCGCCGTTCAGCTCGGCCTGTCGCTGAAACTTCTTTCAGCCACCCTGTCAGAGTTTTGGAAACTGCTTTACGAAACGATGGTCGACCTTAATATGGCCGATCAGGACAGAGCAGATTTGATTTTGGAAATAGACAGCTTTTTCAATCCGATCAACACGGAAATCTTAAATCAGTATTCTATCTCCTGGGAAAAAACGGTTACTTTGCAAAAAATCGCGCTTCAGGAATTGTCGGCTCCGCTGATCCCGGTATTTGAGCATGTAACGGTCATGCCGCTTGTCGGGACGATTGATACGGAGCGTGCAAAGCATATTATGGAAAATCTGTTAAACGGCGTCGTAAAGCACCGTTCACAGGTTGTATTAATTGATATCACGGGCGTGCCGGTCGTTGATACGATGGTGGCGCACCATATTATTCAGGCATCAGAAGCGGTGCGGCTTGTCGGCGCGAAATGTCTGCTCGTCGGAATCCGTCCGGAAATCGCGCAGACGATCGTTAATCTGGGAATTGATTTGTCGCAGGTTATTACGAAGAATACCCTTCAAAAAGGAATTCAAACAGCGCTTGAAATGACAAATCGAAAAATCGTTTCATTGGGGGAATAACATTGTGAGACATCCAAAAATCCCGATCCTGAAACTGTATAACTGCTTATTGGTATCCATCCAATGGGAGCTTGACGACCAGACAGCTTTGCATTTTCAAGAAGATCTGCTGAACAAAATCTATGAAACCGGCGCAAACGGGGTCGTCATTGACCTGACATCCGTTGACATGATTGATTCATTTATCGCGAAAGTGCTCGGCGATGTCATCACCATGTCTAAATTGATGGGCGCAAAGGTCGTATTGACGGGAATTCAGCCGGCTGTGGCGGTCACATTGATTGAACTCGGAATCTCACTTGAGGAAATTGAAACGGCGCTCGATTTAGAGCAAGGGCTTGAGACATTGAAGCGGGAATTGGGGGAATAGCGATGAACGACCAATCCTGTGTGAAAATCATGACAGAATGGGATATCGTAGCCGCCAGACAGCTTGGCCGCAACGTTGCGAAGGAATTAGGCTTCGGCACGGTGGACCAGGCCAGAATCACGACGGCTATCTCAGAATTAGCCAGAAACATTTACTTATATGCAGGCAAGGGCCAGGTCAGCATAGAACAAGTAAACGACAGAGGGAAAAAAGGCCTTAAAATTATAGCAGAAGACAAAGGACCCGGAATCCCCGACATCCGTAAAGTGATGGAAGACGGCTTTTCAACGTCAGGCGGACTGGGAGCGGGACTTCCGGGCGTCAAAAGGCTGATGGACGAATTCAGCCTGCAATCTGTTGCAGAGGAAGGAACAGAGATTCAAGCCGTAAAATGGCTTCGGTAGGAGGTTAGAACGTGGATTTCAGGGAGGTTATAGAGCAGCGGTATCATCAGCTGCTTAGCCGATATATAGCCGAATTAACAGAAACATCTTTATATCAAGCCCAAAAATTCAGCCGAAAAACGATTGAACATCAGGTTCCTCCGGAGGAGATCATCAGCATCCACCGAAAAGTGGTAAAGGAACTGTATCCGGATCTGCCGGAAGATGTTTTTCATTCGCTGGATTTTTTAATAGAAGTCATGATTGGCTACGGGATGGCTTATCAGGAACACCAAAGTCTGAGAGATATCCAGCAGGAGCTTCGTTCAGAAATTGAAATTGCCGCAAATGTTCAGCAGACGCTGCTGGGCACAAAAATTCCTGAAGAAGAAGAACTGGATATCGGGGCGATCAGCGTCCCCGCCAAGCAAATGAGCGGGGACTATTATCACTTTGTCAAAGACAAGGAATCGATTAACATCGCGATAGCCGATGTCATCGGAAAAGGAATACCCGCCGCATTGTGCATGTCGATGATCAAGTATGCCATGGACTCTCTTCCGGAGATCGGCATTCACCCCTCCCAAGTGCTGAAAAATCTTAACCGCGTTGTAGAACAGAACGTGGACTCAAGCATGTTTATCACCATGTTTTACGCAAACTACAATACGAAAAATCACCAATTTACATATGCTTCTGCGGGGCATGAACCGGGCTTCTACTACTCTGAAAAAGAAAAAAAGTTTTATGATCTGGAGGCAAAAGGATTGGTGCTGGGAATTTCCCAGGATTTTGATTACAGCCAATATGAACAGCACATGAACGAAGGAGACATGATCGTTCTTTTTTCTGACGGCGTCACCGAATGCCGTACCGAAAACGGTTTCTTAGAACGCAGCGACATTCAGCGCATGCTGGAAGAACATATGGACTGCTCCGCGCAGGATATGGTCAAAAATATTTACGACAGCCTGCTGAGACTTCAGGACTTTCAGCTTCATGACGATTTTACGTTAATTGTTTTGAAAAGAAAGGTTTAAAAAAACGGCAGCACGGGTAAAAAGCCATTAGCACGAGTAAGGATAACTTTCAGAGGTGATACGATGAATTTAACGGTAGATATGAAGGAGAATCTTTCAGATATACAAATCAATATCGCTGGAGAAATCGATGTATACTCAGCTCCGGTGGTTCGTGAAAAGCTGATGCCCCTGGCAAACGAGGGGAAGGACATGAGAATCTGCTTAAAAGATGTAAACTATATGGACAGTACGGGTTTAGGCGTTTTTGTAGGCGTGTTTAAAACGGTGAGCAAGGAAGGCGGCTCTCTGAAGCTTGAGAATCTTTCCGACCGGCTCGTCCGTCTGTTTGAAATTACGGGGCTTAAGGACATCATCGACATTTCGGCAAAGTCAGAAGGTGGCGTGCAATGAGTACATCAGTTGATTATATAGAGATGAAAATTCCGGCCGAACCGGAATATGTAGGAATCGTCAGGCTTACATTATCAGGAGTCGCCAGCAGAATGGGCTATACCTATGATGACATTGAAGATTTAAAAATCGCTGTCAGCGAAGCTTGTACAAACGCTGTCCAGCATGCATACAAAGATGAAAATAAGGGAGAAGTATCCGTGCGGTTCGGTGTGTTTGAGGATCGGCTGGAGGTCATTGTCGCCGATCAGGGAGACAGCTTTGATTTTGATCAGAAGCAGCAGGATCTCGGGCCGTACACACCTTCGCACACAGTCGATCAATTGTCAGAAGGAGGGCTCGGTCTGTATTTAATGGAAACGCTCATGGATGAAGTCAAAGTTCAAAGCAACTCTGGCGTAACCGTGGCGATGACAAAGTATTTAAATGGGGAGCGAGTTGATCATGGCACAACCATCAAAAACTACGAAACTAACTAAAGATGAAGTTGATCGGCTCATACGCGACTTTCAAACACATGATAATAAAGAAGCCCAGGAAACACTCGTCGAGGTGTATACCAATCTCGTCGAAATGCTGGCAAAGAAATATTCAAAAGGAAAAAGCTTTCACGAAGATCTCCGCCAAGTCGGGATGATCGGACTTCTCGGAGCCATTAAACGGTATGATCCCGAGGTCGGCAAATCCTTTGAAGCATTTGCGATTCCGACCATCATCGGCGAGATCAAACGCTTCCTCAGAGATAAAACATGGAGCGTACACGTCCCGAGACGGATTAAAGAACTCGGGCCGCGCATTAAAATGGCGGTGGATCAGCTGACGACAGAGACGCAGCGGTCGCCGAAAGTCGAAGAAATCGCAGCCTTTCTCGATGTGTCAGAAGAGGAAGTGCTTGAAACGATGGAGATGGGAAAAAGCTATCAGGCGCTTTCTGTCGATCACAGCATCGAAGCGGATGCGGACGGAAGCACCGTCACGATTTTAGATATCGTCGGGTCGCAGGAGGAAGGATACGAACGCGTCAACCAGCAGATGATGATCAAAAGCGTGCTTCATGTGCTGTCCGACCGCGAAAAACAGATTATCGATCTAACATTTGTGCAAAATAAAAGCCAAAAAGAAACAGGGGACATTCTCGGAATATCTCAAATGCACGTCTCGCGCCTGCAGCGGAAAGCGGTGAAAAAACTGAGAGAGGCCTTGATTGGAGATCCCTCCATGGAGCTAATGTAATGATTCAGGTTGAAGAAAATGAACATGTTCAAACTCTTGTATACCAATTAAATAAAGAAGGCAAGTCCATATGCGGCGACAGCTTTTTTATGAAGGCGAATGAAGAAGAATTAGTTTGCGCGGTAGCGGACGGTCTCGGCAGCGGATCTCTTGCCAACGAATCCTCGTCAGCCATTAAAGACATCGTGGAAACGTATGCGGATGAGGATGTGGAAAGCATCATTGAGCGCTGCAATCAAGCGATGAAAAACAAAAGAGGGGCGACTGCCTCCATCTTAAAAATCAATTTCATCAAAAGGGAATTGACATACTGCTCGATCGGCAACGTCCGTTTCTTCCTGCACTCCCCATCAGGCGAAGTTTTTCATCCGCTGCCGATTTCGGGTTACCTCTCAGGCAAACCGCAAAGATACAAAACGTATACGTCATCATACGAAAAAGGGGCGACATTCATCATCTACACGGATGGGCTTGAGGTTCCGCATATCCGCACCTGCTTAAAGCAGGGACACTCAATAGAAGAAATATCAAAATCACTTCATCCGTACACAACATCCAGACGTGATGATTTGACCTATATTCTCGGGCAGCTTTTATCGTAAGGCTGCTTTTTTTATGTTCCGCCGTTTTTTGATACACTAGAGAAAGAAAGAAGAGATGGAGGCTTTTGTGATATGGAAACGTTAGCCCTTTTGAAAAAACAAATTGCTGAAGAAACAGCGTTATCCCAAAAACATGTCGAAAGTGTCATCCGCCTGCTGGAAGACGGCAATACCGTCCCGTTTATTGCGCGGTACCGAAAAGAGCAGACCGGCTCAATGGACGAGGTGCAGATTCAGGCAATCTCCGAGCGGTGGCAATACATACAAAACCTGACGCAGCGGAAAGAAGAAGTCATCAGATTGATCTCCGAGCAGGACAAGCTGACGGAAGGGCTGAAGCAAAAAATCGAGCAAGCGGTGAAGCTTCAGGAAGTCGAGGATTTATACCGCCCCTTCAAACAAAAACGGAAAACAAAAGCCACCGTCGCCAAAAGCAAAGGTCTTGAACCGCTTGCGGACTATATTCTTTCTCTCCCGAAAGAAAACCGCCTTCACGACGTCGCTGATCAATATATCAGTGCAGAAAAAGAAGTCGCTTCAAGAGAGGAAGCCATTGAAGGCGCGAAGCACATCATAGCCGAACAAATCTCGGATGATCCTCATTTCAGAAAGTGGATCCGCCAGGAAACGTATAAAAAAGGAATTCTCACTTCCGCGGCAGGCAAGTCAGCCGCAGATGACGAGAAAAACGTCTATGAAATGTACTACGAGTACGAAGAGCCGATCCAAAAGGTCGTTCCTCACAGAGTGCTTGCAATGAACCGCGGTGAAAAAGAAGGCATTTTAAAGGTTGCGATCGAACCGCCCGCCGATCAGATAAAAGCTTATTTAGAAAAGCAAATCATCAAACACCGTGAAACACCTGTGAAAGAAACGCTGAAAGAAGCCATTGAGGACAGTTATAAACGCCTGATCCAGCCGGCTATTGAACGCGATATCCGCAAAGAGCTGTCAGAAAAAGCAGACGCGCAGGCGATCCATATTTTCGCTGAAAACCTGCGTAAGCTCCTGCTGCAGCCGCCGATGAAGGGAAAAGTCGTGCTCGGCGTCGATCCGGCCTTCCGTACGGGGTGCAAACTTGCAGTCGTTGATGAGACGGGAAAAGTGCTGAAAATCGATGTCATTTACCCGCACGCTCCCGTCAAAAAGACAGCGGAAGCCCGAAAAAAAATCAAAGAATTGCTGGACCGGTACGAAGTCGAGGTTGTGGCGATCGGAAACGGCACGGCATCACGGGAGACAGAGCAATTCGTCGTTGATGTGCTGAAAGAAACAGAGCGGGACATTTATTATGTCATCGTCAATGAGGCCGGAGCAAGCGTGTATTCCGCGTCAGAAATCGCCCGTGAGGAATTTCCGGATTTTCAGGTCGAAGAGCGCAGCGCCGTCTCCATCGCGCGGAGATTGCAGGATCCGCTGGCCGAGCTTGTGAAAATTGATCCTAAATCCGTCGGTGTCGGGCAATACCAGCATGATGTCAGCCAAAAGCATTTAAACGAATCTCTCCGTTTTGTCGTAGAGACCGTCGTCAACCAAGTCGGGGTGAATGTCAATACAGCATCAGCCGCGCTGCTTCAATATGTAGCCGGGTTATCCAAAACCGTTGCCGGCAATATCGTCAAAAAAAGGGAAGAGCTCGGAAAATTTACAAACCGCAAAGAGCTGAAAGATATCCCGCGTCTCGGCGCAAAAACATATGAACAGTGCATCGGCTTTTTGAGAGTGCCCGGAGGACGGGAGCCGCTCGACCGCACCGGGATACACCCGGAAAGCTATAAAGAGACAAAGGCGCTGCTCAAAAAACTGCAGCTCACTGCGGATCAGATCGGAAGCGCGGACGTAAAAGAGAAAATCAGCGCACTGCCGCTGTCTGAAACGGCTGAAGAGCTCGGTATAGGGGAGATTACGCTTGCGGATATTTGCGGGCAGCTGACAAGGCCGGAGCGGGATCCCCGTGACGAAGTGCCGAAGCCCTTGCTGAAAAAAGACGTTCTGCAGCTTGAGGATTTAAAGGAAGGAATGGAATTGCAGGGCACCGTCCGGAACGTTGTGGACTTCGGCGCTTTCGTCGATATCGGCGTCAAGCAGGACGGGCTTGTGCACATCTCAAAACTGAGCAATCAATTCGTCAAACACCCTCTCGACGTCGTATCGGTCGGAGACATCGTCACCGTATGGGTTGAAGGGGTGGACGTGCAAAAAGGCAGAGTGTCGCTGTCTATGGTAAAATAAAAGCACTGCTTACGAGCAGTGTTTTTTTCTGTAGAAATACCAGCACTGGTTCAGCAGTTTGATTTGGTAATTGTCCTTTTCTAAAAACGCTTTTTGCATTTGTTTCATCAGCCAATTCGGCATGGCTCATTCCTCCTCAGCTTTTAGTTAGAGGTCGGTTTTAACACATTGTATGCGAACGGTGAATTGTCCCGTTCAATGTTTTTAAAGCGGGGTGCACATATGGATAACGAACAACTTCAAAAGCTGACGGAAGACATCTCTGCACAAGATTTCGGAAAGCCGTTCCGTCACCGGGCCTTTTTCAATGATCGGCTGAAAACGACAGGCGGCCGCTACATGCTGTCTTCCCATAACATCGAATTAAACCGCAAATATCTTCTCGAACACGGGCAGAGCGAGCTGATAGGCATCATCAAACACGAGCTGTGCCATTATCATCTTCATCTTGAGGGAAAAGGGTACAAGCACAGAGACAAAGACTTCAGAGACCTGCTTCAGAAAGTCGGAGCGCCAAGATTCTGCACGCCGCTGCAAACCAAAAAGACACAAAAGAAAACATATATGTATAGATGCGAGGCTTGCGGCCAACAGTATATAAAGAAGCGGGCAATGAATCCGGAAAGATATGCCTGCGGAAAGTGCAGAGGAAAAATCAAAAGAATTTTTTAAAAAGGCTTGACTCATTTCAATGATCTGTGTTAAATTATAAAAGTCGTTGAGAGACAACGATGCTTTCTCAAAAAAATAAATGTTGCTTATTGACACAATATGTCGCATCATTTATAATAAAGAAAGTCTGATCATTCCACAGTAGCTCAGTGGTAGAGCTATCGGCTGTTAACCGATCGGTCGCAGGTTCGAATCCTGCCTGTGGAGCCATTATGGAGAAGTACTCAAGTGGCTGAAGAGGCGCCCCTGCTAAGGGTGTAGGTCGCGTAAGCGGCGCGAGGGTTCAAATCCCTCCTTCTCCGCCAGATAAGTTCTCAACCAGACGGCCCGTTGGTCAAGCGGTTAAGACACCGCCCTTTCACGGCGGTAACACGGGTTCGAATCCCGTACGGGTCACCATTTACCTTCGTTGGGCTATAGCCAAGCGGTAAGGCAACGGACTTTGACTCCGTCATGCGTTGGTTCGAATCCAGCTAGCCCAGCCATTTCATTTGAAATTTTTGAATCACTTTTAGAGCGAGCCATTAGCTCAGTTGGTAGAGCATCTGACTTTTAATCAGAGGGTCGAAGGTTCGAGTCCTTCATGGCTCACCACTTGTCACGCGGGTGTGGCGGAATTGGCAGACGCGCTAGACTTAGGATCTAGTGTCTTACGACGTGGGGGTTCGAGTCCCTTCACCCGCACTTTCTTTTCAAAGTGCTGATCATCATCACTAGCTTATATGCTTAGTGGAAAGACAGCTTCATAGCACGCGGTCGTGGCGGAATGGCAGACGCGCTAGGTTGAGGGCCTAGTGGGTGAATAACCCGTGGAGGTTCAAGTCCTCTCGGCCGCATACCAATAATACCAAGGGTTTAACCGCCTTTGGTATTTTTTGTGCTTATTTTTAAATGATCTACTATCCACAAACTGCCCACTTACCTGGAGTAAGTCATCTACAGTTGACGTCGCACAAATATTTTCATCATTATAGGTAGTTACTAATGCCTCAAACTCCAATTTGCAAAAGGCAGAGAAAGTATTGCTAAGCATGGAGGAAAACAAAGAGGCCTTGTTATATTATCAGCTATTAGAATTTAGACACGAGATAATAGGGTAGGGGCATAAAGGTACTGAAAAGGCTTAATCTTTTTTAAAAGGTTAAGTCTTTTTTTGGCTATAAATGTAATCTGTGCCCAATTATTTGCCCTGAATTCACGAAAAAGGATAAAATAGGTGTAAATAAAGTTGCTATTTTAAAATTAATTCAATTCATTATCGTAAAAGCAATAATAACTAATCGGCGAAGAAAGGATAATCAGTCAAATGAAAACATTAGTTATCGTTATACACCCTAATTTGGAAACGTCTGTTGTCAACAAAACCTGGATGAATCGTTTAAAGCAAGAGAATGACATTACGGTTCATGACCTGTACGGTGAATATCCTAATTTTATCATTGATGTAGAAAAAGAGCAGCAGCTCCTGTTAGATCATGAGCGCATCGTTTTTCAGTTCCCAATGTATTGGTACAGCAGTCCCGCGTTACTCAAACAATGGGAAGATGATGTGTTAACACATGGCTGGGCTTATGGAACTGGAGGTACTAAATTGCATGGCAAAGAACTACTCTTAGCTATCTCCTTAGGCGCACAGGAATCTGATTATCAAGCAGGCGGAGAATATAATATCACGATCAGCGAGCTTATCAGACCGTTTCAAATCACTGCTAACTATATAGGAATGCGTTTTCTTCCTGCCTTTGCACAATATGGGACATTTCACCTTTCAAAAGAAGATGTTAAGAACAGTGCGGAGAAATTGGTTGACTATCTTAAAGCTGAGCATTGATCCGGTATTCGCGAGGGAAGCTGAAATAAACTAATTACAGCAGGGCGATGAGTAGATATTTCTTGTTGAAATGTAGATTTCCTTGGTCTCTAATAGGTGCCCAGTTTGTGCTCGGAATTCATGAAAAATGATGAAAATAAGTATAAATAAAATAAAAATGATGAAAATAAGTATAAATAAAATAAACAGATGCTTTGAATAAAAGCTTTTGAAACTTTTGATAGGTTTTTACTAGGTTGAGGGCCCAGCGGGTGAATAACCCGTGAAGGTTCAAGTCCTCTCGCCGCATCCCAATGATACCAAGGGTAATAGAGAGATCCTTGGTATTTTTTTGCGCTTATTTTTAAATGATCTACTGCCCACAAACTGCCCACTTACCTAAAGTTCAAAGTGATCAAAATACTCAAAGTATCTGGACAATACTTTGCTTGGTTCTTATTTGTCAGTAGTCGCAGTAACGAAAGCACTAAACAACACATTAAACAGATACTTTTGATATGACGGACACATATGACAGTTCCGATTGTCAAAATTCAATGTATAACCCTTGTTCAACTTACCAAGTTCAGTTAAAAGTTTGTTAAAATTGTGATAAATGTATGAAAGGACTAAATGTTCATGTCGAAACATTAGGATTACAGGGAAGGGGAAACAAATACATGTCGATTTACCATAAAGTAATTGGAGATGGATATCCGATCGTTATGTTGCATGGTTGGACACTTGACCATCAGGTGATGTTAAATGCAATGGAACCGTTATTCGAGAAACGAAGCTGTTGGAAGAGAATATACATAGACTTACCAGGTATGGGACATTCTAAGCCACAACCATCTATTCAGAACTCTGATGATGTTTTAGAAGCGATATTGCGTCTTTTGGACGAGATTATTCCTGATCAACAGTTTATTGTTTGCGGTAATTCATATGGAGGGTACATTGCCAGAGGTATCGTTCGTTCACGTAAGGAAACAGTTCGTGGATTACTGCTGATGGCACCATTAACTATACCCGAATTCGATGAAAGGGTAGTACCGCAGAAGACTGTTCTAAAAAGAGACAGCGACTTGATATCACATTTGTCTTCAGAGGAGGCGGATGAATTTTGCTCTATGGGGATTGTGCAAGGTAAAACTGAATGGGAGAGGTTTCGGGATGAAATTTTACTTCCATCTAAACAAACAAATTATGAATTCGTAAACAACATTCGTCAAAATGGATATGGGTTTACCTTCGATATTTCATCTAAACTTGAGTATCCCACGCTAATTATCACAGGGCGTCAGGACAATGTAGTCGGATACCATGATGCGTGGCGGCTACTCGAAGATTACCCAAGGGCAACTTTTGCAGTACTTGATATGGCTGGTCACAACCTGCAAATCGAACAAACCGATGTATTTAATTCATTGGTTCACAACTGGTTAAACAGACTTGAGTCGGAAAATTTTCGGTTGGTATAACTTTCCATAATTATAAGTTTACTGTTGCAATTACCAATTAGTTAAACAATAATTAAGATAAGCAATATTGGGGTTTCCTGAAATTTTAGTAATTATTAGTCTTTATTGTCATTGGGGATCATTTAATCATTGAACAAAAATAAATCCATTATTTCATACCCTGTGCTACTTATTTCTGTTGTAGTCTAAGGTAAAGAAAGTTGAAAAGGTATACGAAATTCGTCATACAAATTAAAGTTTTGAATGAAAGAGCAGGATTACTCCTGCTCTTTTTCTTTCTAATTGGGCTAGATTAAACGCAGACGGTTATTCCTTGGGAAAAACAAAAAAATTTCTTCTATCCATTGACTAGCTTGGCTTTAGCCTGGTTTCTATCACCCCGTTGGGCTTGTCAGGTTTTAAAAAGGTATGCTACGTTTATAGTGTTTTGTTTCACCTGATTGTGGGGTAATAAAGATAGAATCAGTAAATAATTCTTAGGAACGACCTCAATCTTATAATAAACATATTGGAAGACGTAATGGAAGATCTAAAATAAAGGTTTAGGCTACTTTGAAGAAATAAAAGTTTTTTTTCGATTGTGATCATATTCACAATAGAGCTGTATGAAGGGGAATCATTTCTCCAAATAGTCTGCAGAAAATACCGACCACAGCCCAAGGATATCTCACTAACCGCTTTGGCTGGTATTATCTGTTGGCTGTTTCTCTTTTTGTTGCTTCTTGTATTATTTTTAGCCCAATCGGCAAAAATAAGTTAAGGAAACCAGCGAAAACACTTAATTTCATCCTTCTTTCCTGGTTTACAATGTTATTTGGCGCTGATATGGATATTAGTCTAGTCTTTTAAGGTACAGTTGAACCAATCAGCCACTATGCCGTTAGCTCTCCATCAGGTGAAACAGAAACCCCCGGACTTTTAGAGAAGCATTACGCTATACATTCTGGGACTGCATGCTCGGACCGTTTACGCGCTTGTATAATGTGGATTTGATAATTAAGGAGTCGATATTATTAAATGAAGTTTAACAAGAAAAAAATTAACGTTGTAGACATTCAAAAAGCGAAGAAAAGCGTGTTTGCTACAGGGATAGGAAACGCGATGGAATGGTTTGATTTTGCTTTATATTCTTATTTGGCAGTTATTATTAGTAAAAACTTTTTCAGTCCAGTTCAAAACGATGAATTAAAGTTAATATTTACTTTTGCTACATTTGCAATTGCCTTCTTACTTAGACCGGTAGGCGGAATTATTTTTGGTAAAATGGGTGATAAATTTGGTCGGAAAATAGTATTAACAATTACTATTTTAATGATGGCTTTATCTACTTTAATAATTGGTGTGCTTCCTACCTATGATCAGATTGGGGTATGGGCCCCTATATTATTACTCTTTGCCCGTATTCTGCAAGGCTTTTCTGTGGGTGGAGAGTACGCTGGGGCAATGGTATATATCGCAGAATCTTCTCCAGATAATAAACGTATAAGGTTAGGCAGCGGTTTAGAAATCGGCACATTATCTGGTTATATAGTAGCTTCTGTTTTAGTTACAGTACTTTTCTGGACTTTATCTGATGTTCAAATGAATAGTTGGGGATGGAGAATTCCTTTCTTCTTAAGTATTCCAATAGGATTATTTGGTTTATATTTGAGAAGTCATCTAGATGAATCACCAATCTTTGAAAGTGACATCTCTGAAAACCAAGAACAACAACCAGGTTTATTAGAAGTCATTAAAACATATAAAAAAGATATCTTTTTATGTATCGTATTTGTGGCATTTTTCAATATAACCAATTACCTATTATTAGGGTATATGCCTTCTTATTTAGATGAGAACCTTGGTATAAGTGATAATATAAGTACACCGGTTACAGCAATTGTATTGATTATTATGGTACCGTTCGCTTTAACTTTTGGTAAACTGGGAGATAAATTAGGAAATAAAAAAGTTATAACAATTGGATTAGTATTAGGAATTGTATTTTCGATTATCTCTTTTCAATTTCTTAATATGGGGAATATAACATTCTTATTTATAGGACTTTTAATGTTAGGTATTGTATTATCTGTATACGAAGGTACTATGCCAGGATCTTTACCTACGTTGTTCCATACGGACATTAGATATCGTACATTATCCTGGACATTCAACTTATCAGTTTCTATTTTTGGCGGAACAACACCTTTAGTTGCTTCTTGGTTAACCCATGTGACAAGAAACAATTTGGCGCCGGGTTTCTATTTATTGGCAGTCAGTTTAATTGGCTTAATAGTTGTGTTAACCTTATTTAAAGATACTTCAGGTAAATCTTTAAAAGGTTCTTACCCAACAGTTGCTTCTAAAGCTGAGTTTCAAGAAGCTGTTGAAAATCCAAAAGATTCACTGTGGTGGAAAATGGAACAAACAGAAAAAGAATGAAAAAAACATCCATTTAATTGACCGACTACTCGAAATACAGACTCAGAATAAGCTGGGATTATCCGAGCAGCAATGACTGCAGCTCTTTTATATTCTGGAGGGCTTACTGCTTTGCAAATGCAGCGTTGCTATTCTCGATCGTCATTATTTTATTGGTTGTGTCCTAATAATAAAACATTGACGCAAGAACGAAGAGAAATTAAAAGGTCCGGGCAATACAGCAAAATAAGAAGCAAGAAGCTTTGTTATGCCAGTTCTTCTCACGAAGGAGAGCTGGCTTTTTATTTTCTGTATGGGGTCCAAAGCAGAAAACGAGAACTTGTACGCTAACTAATCAACAAAGGTTTTTTGGATATGAAGAGGGTGAACTGGTGAAAAAACGGAGTTTGTTGTGGAGTTAGCTTTGCAATTAGGGACATCTCAACAACAAAATAATAACCAGCCCGATTAAAAAGCTTATCAAAAGTTCCATTATTCCAATATACGATCCACTCAATTATTTGAGTGGATCTGTTTGTTTTTTATTTATTTGCAGCAGTCTCTATGTGACGAAACAATAAATGGATTAAAACCCTTTACGCAGCCAGGTTGCGGCGAGATCAATTGCTCCGCGCGCAGCTTCAGTTTTAGCTAAGGCGTTGAGCATCACGAAATCGTGAATGATACCTTGGAAACGTACGGCAGTGACCGGAACACCAGCTTCACGAAGTTTATTGGCATATGCTTCTCCCTCGTCTCGAAGTACATCAGCTTCAGCTGTGATAATCAATGCAGGTGGAAGCCCTTGAAGCTGCTCAGCAGTTGCACGCAGAGGTGATGCTGTAATTTCAGCACGCTCGTTCGAATTGGTTGTGTACTGATCCCAAAACCACATCATCGCGTCCTTGCGTAAAAAGTATCCTGCAGCAAACTGGTGATAGGATTCCGTATCGAAAGAAGCGTCTGTTACCGGATAGAAAAGTAATTGTTGCCGGATATTCAAGTCACCTCGTGCTTTGGCCATTAGCGTGACAGCAGCAGCCATATTGCCTCCAACACTATCACCTGCAATTGTTAGACTCTCGGGAATCATGCCGTTCTCACGGCCATTTTCAGATGCCCACTTCACTACTGCATAGATTTCTTCAATGGCTGTCGGATATTTTGCTTCTGGAGATAAGGTGTAATTTGGAAAGACAATAGCAGCTTGTGCTCCGACTGCTAGCTCACGGATGAGCCGATCATGTGTATGCTCATTACCAAATACCCAGCCGGCCCCATGAATGTACACGATGACAGGAAGGTGCGCAGGCGCATTCTGCGGGCGCATTATTCTTACTGATACCTGTCCGCTCGGTCCTCCTGAAATCATAACATCTTCAATATCAACTGGCAGTTTATCAATTGGGGCAGATTGAACCTCATCTACAGCTTCTCGTCCTTTCTCAGATCCAAGGTCGAATAGGTAGGGTGGGTTCGCGGTTGCTTCTGCAAATTCTTGAGCTGCTTTTTCTAATTGTACTTTCTTTAACATCAATCTCACTCCTTATTTGAAGGCTGGTCACCTATATGTTTTAATCAAATTTTTTGCCTATTGATCTTGGCATCTTTCGTCTTACATTGCTGTTGTAATGATTTGTACATCAATATTTCCGCGAGTAGCTTTAGAATATGGACATACTTGATGAGCTGCATGTGTTAATTCTTCCGCTTGCTCTTGAGATACCCCTTGAATTTCCACCTCCAGAACAACTCCGATTTTATAACCATTATCACTTTCATCTTTTAATAAACTTACTTTACCGGTAACAGCTGATTCGATTTTTAATCGTTGTCTCTGGGCTGCTAAATGAAGAGCACTGTCATAACAAGCTGAATAGCCTGCCGCAAATAATTGTTCTGGATTTGTAGCCGTGGATACTTGATTTGGTTTTGGCATAGCTAAATCCAAATCAATAATAAGATCATTAGATGTTACATGACCTTCTCTTCCGCCTTTTGTTGTAGCTTCTGCTGTAAAATATACTGTCATCATCAAACACTCCTATAAATTAAATTTAACACAATTGAATTTTAATCAATCTAATCAGCGTTGTCAATTAAATTTTTTGAAATTAAATTGCTCTCAATTTAAATTCGCAATTAAAATTCTCTAAATGAATGATTAGACTAAAATAAAGAACAGTTTTCGGCAGTTTAAAGTTAGTGTACAGAATAACCATATTGAGAAGGTGGCTCAATAAATCTATGAGTCGGTCAAAACAATATAGTGGAAGTATCTATATCGGTCATAATAAGAATGCACCTCAAACACATTTTGGTTATAAATAAAGTTCCCATGTATATAAGTTATGATTAATTAAATTGTCAGTCATTCAATTTCACTTAATGTAATTCTTATGCTATTATGTGTAGTAATGAATATAAATATTGTGAGGGATTTAACATGAAGAATGATAAATTACTGTTAAGTAATCATCTATGTTTTGCGATTTATGCAGCTTCCCGTGAAATGATAAAGTTATACCATCCTCTCTTAAAAGAATTAGGAATTACGTATCCACAGTATTTGGTTCTTCTTGTTTTATGGGAGAAGGAAAAAATATCTGTTAAAGGTTTAGGCGAAGAATTATATCTGGACTCCGGAACATTAACTCCAGTTTTAAAACGACTTGAGGAGCGAGGTCTTATTATAAGAGAGCGTTCAAAAGAGGATGAACGAAGTGTAATTATTACGTTAACAACTGAAGGGAATGAGTTTAAAGAAAAAGTCACAATGATACCTAATGCAGTATTTGATAAAACCGGTTGTAATGAAGAAGAAATTAAAAGTTATAACAAGGAAATTCGTAATTTACTTCACATGCTGACAACTGAGCAATAGTTTTATGAATATAGATGGCGGGCCAAGCGGGTGAATAACCTGCGGAGGTTCAAGTCCTCTCGGCCGATCCCTATGATACCAAGGGTTTTGACACCTTTTGTATTTTTTGTTTATAGACTTACTATAGTAGGTCGTATGATTTGTCAGTCACCTTCATCCTTCTGCTGACTGCGGGTGGCGGTAGTAAATAGGATAATGCAATTAATGAAGTGATGAAGCAGGAGAAGAAAGTCAGAAAAGAAATGCGAGCAGATTCAGATGAGCACAAAAGAGATAACGCCATAATTCGTGTATATGATGACGGGAAATATATTCAACTTGCGTTTTATCAGCCAGAAGAAAGTTCTCGTAGGCTGACTGCTTATTCTTATTATGAGAAGCTTGGAGATTCTTATGAGGAAATGGCACATATGCCGGGTGATGGTGATGGCGACCGCCTTGGTCTTTATAAGAAAACACCTGATTATAAAGAGGTTAAAGGCAAGGAAACAAAAACAATGTGCTTGTTCATTCCTGATAGGGGAACAATTGTTTTACCGTTAAGTTGTTGTGTGAGAGCCAGTATGTTAAAATGCTACGTAGATTTAATAATAAAGTTTAGATTCAAGGAGATTTATTTATGAAGTTGGATGAATTTACCATCGGGCAGGTTTTTCAAACTAAATCTTTTGAATTAACAAAAGAGAATATAATGAATTTTGCAGAAGTGTATGATCCACAGTACATGCATTTAAATGAAGAAAAAGCAAAAATGGGCAGGTTTAATGGAATTATTGCTTCTGGAATACAAACGTTATCTATTACTTTTAAGCTTTGGATTGAAGAAGGGTGTCATGAAGACGATATTATTGCTGGGACAGGAATGAATAATATAAAATTCCTAGCACCCGTTTACCCTAATGATAAACTGAACACTATTGTTAAGGTTATTGATAAAAAACCAAATAAAAGCCAGACGGGGATACTTACTGTATTGTTATCTACCTATAATCAGAAAGAGGAAAAAGTGTTTGAAGGTGAGTTATCAGTATTAATTAAACGCTAAATGACCTTTGCGGCATATCATCGTCACCTTTCATTTTTTATAGGTGTCTGGATGAAATGAGCAATCATCTTAATTAATTGAGTGGACTTTGAGTCTGCTCTTTTTTTATTTGTTCAACCTATGTCGAGAAACAAAGGACTCACAATAACGAAAAAATCATCTCGTAAATACGAATTTAAAAATTGCTACCTTGAGGTTTTTTGCATATTCCTCTGTATCATTGCACCGGATGAATATCTATAATGAGCGTTCTATCCTTCGATGTTATGTTTCCTTTTTACTTTTTGGTTTTGTCAGTTCAAAGCTGTACTTTACCATGTCATGGATTTGATGCTCTGGGAGTCCCTCATCTAAGGTAAGCGTATTCCAATGCTCCTTGTTCATATGGTATCCGGGCTTGATTTCTTCAAAAAGACCACGCAGAAAATCAGCCCTTTCAGGTTCGCATTTAAGGTTGACACATAAGTGTTCGTCGCGAGTGAAGATAAGTGCAAATATTTTCTTATTCCCTTTGTGCCGAATTGCAGTCCAACCATCTCCAAAAGGGTGGTCTTCATAAGAGTTTGGAAAGGTTAGGCAGTAATCTTTTATTTCATCATAATTCATTATCAATTCACTCCATACCTCATTATTTTTATATACAGAACATATTCGTTCAAACTAAGATTTGCGGTTTCTTTTATACCAATCCGAGATTTCCTCAAGTCTTTGTTTGAACTTAGCTTCTGAACCTTGAGTTGTTGGATAGTAATACTCACGCCCTATTAAAGAATCTGGCATCGTGTGCATTGTCGTTAATTTTTTCTCTTTATCATGAGCATTTTTATATCCCTTACCGTAATCTAAATCTAAAATCAATATCAATTCGGGGCTGGATTCAATATGATCCAGTCCCTTTTTGTTTTATTGATTTTTCTTATCCCCAGTCTGATAAAAGATTTTCTGTGAATCATTTAACAATTATCGGCCGTTTTTTCTTTTTCGATAATATCCTTTACCACATCCTCAATTGTTATATGTCCAAGAGCTTTTTCCAAGGCAGATTGGGCGATTTCAAATATTGGACCAATTGTACTTTGTATGTTCCGGCCTACAGGACATTGAGGATTGGGATTTTCATGTATACTAAACAATTCTTTATCTTGAACAACATTAACTGCTCTATAAACATCAAGTAAGGTGATTTCAGTTAAATCCTTCGCTAATTCAGCTCCTGCAATACCTGGCCGTACATTTACTAAACCTGCTTTTTTCAGCATCCCCATAATTTTTCTTATTAAGGCGGGATTTGTATTTACACTTCCAGCTAAAAATTCAGAAGTGCTGATTCCGTCTTCATTTATTTCAATAAGAGCCAATATATGAATTCCTACAGCAAAACGGCTGCTAATAGACATGATTTCTTCACCATCCTAATTACTTTACACTCTTTATAGTACACTTGTAACTGAATGTATTACAAGTTTATTTCACTCTAATATGCTCAATTAACAAGATGATAAAAGTATTGACAAATAAATAAGGTGTAACTAAAATTATTACATGTAATCAATTTGGTTACATTTAAAATTTTGAATGATTAGGAGGACTTTAAATTGAAAATTGGAATCATTGGTGCAACCGGAAAAGCTGGAAGTCTTATCTTGAAAGAAGCGGTAAGCAGGGGACATGAAGTAACTGCAATTGTAAGAGATGCTGCAAAACTTAAAGAGGAAAAGATTTCAATCATTGAAAAAAATATAATTGATCTGACATCGGATGATCTAAAAAAATTAGATGTAGTAATTAATGCCTTCGGAGCTCCATTAGGAGAAGAACAGGCACATGTAGATGCTGGCCGGGCATTAATTAGGGCATTAAAAGGAATGGGTACAAGAGCAGTAATTGTAGGCGGAGCAGGGAGTCTTTATGTAGACGAAAATAAAACTGTCAGTGTAATGGATACACCTGATTTCCCGGAGATTTTTATTCCAACAGCTAAAGGGCAAGGTCGTAACTTGCAAGAGCTAAAGGAAACTTCTGATATGAACTGGACATTTATCAGTCCTTCAGCGGTATTTGACCCAGACGGGAAAAGAACTGGGTTTTATCAGTCAGGAAAAGATCATCTTCTTGTGAACTCGAAAGGCGAAAGTTATATCAGCTATGCAGACTATGCAATTGCAGTATTGGATGAAATAGAAAATCCAAAACATATAAATGAACGCTTTACAGTTGTGGGAGAAGCTGAATAAGTTACTGAGTAGAAACAAAGGGCGCCATTAGCGTCATCGCTAATGGTATCTTCCTCCTAAGAATGTACGGAGACATTGAAAACTTTGCAATCAGAGTAGCTGATTATTTTTATGAAAAAGGGGATTTATCACGTTCCAATGAATATTATCGAGCTGATGACAGAGTAGGCGCTTAGTGAGTTGGATCAAAAAATAAATAGCTCTGACTAAAACCTTTGCGGGTTAGTTAGAGCTTTTGTAAACCCACTCGTTTTCGTGAGTGGGCTTTTTGAAAATACACCTATCAACATGATATTTATTATTAAGTACGGTAAGGGGTCCGTCAAAACTTCTAAATTCCAAATGAAGGTTCTCACTAAAAAACCTGCCGCACGTTTAACAAATAAAACCCTGAATGAAACATGATATTAATTTGCAGTTATTTCCGTTTCGTGCTATGATAAAGGAGAATTATTTTTGTTCGTGTAAAGGATAGTATGAATATCGACTTTTCGTCTTGATGATACTTTGGGCAAGGATAGTAATACAATGTGTAATACACTAGGAGGCAACAAAAATGGAACAAGGTACAGTTAAATGGTTTAATGCAGAAAAAGGTTTTGGATTTATCGAACGTGAAAATGGAGACGATGTATTCGTACACTTTTCTGCAATCCAAAGTGACGGATTCAAATCTTTAGACGAAGGTCAAAAAGTAACGTTTGACGTTGAGCAAGGTGCTCGTGGAGCTCAAGCTGCTAACGTTCAAAAAACTGCTTAATCTTCAATCGTTTATACAAACAGGCTCTTTATATAGGGCCTGTTTTTTTATGTTCTCTGTATCATACTGAATAAAAAACCCTACTCAACGTTCGAGTAGGGACAGATGCTACAAGGTAAGAAAAAGGTTTAAAACCTCAAAGGATTGTTTACAGTATAACATACCGGATTGACGATATGTGGAATATATATAGATGATTTGTTTTTATGTTCTCAAGGTAACGGTATGTTATTCTTTGTTACAATTCGCATATCTTTTTTATGAAATAAGATAAACAACTGCTATTCACTGTCGCAAGAGATGTAAGAAATTCTGAAAGATAAAGGGGAGAGTGGTTGTTTTTTCTTCCGGAAATAATCACTTAGACCTAAAACAATGAAAGCCCTGCCTCTCTTCCATCGTTACGGCTCCTTGTCCGTGCCAGGGTGAATCAGGATTACAAAAATCAAGTGACTATTTCATCGAGAATTCAAGTGTTCGTTGAAGAAAAAAATAAAACAAATTAGATTGAGGAGTAATAAAAGCGGTTAATGTTTAAAAAGTAAGTTGAAGAAGTTGAACGTCTGATCGTAATATTCTGAAAAACTTATCTGTCATTAATCTTAACAGAAACTTTTTATTTGTTTTTCAGTGATTCCTTTAATGACTTCCAGTTCACTAATCAAAAATTCATATGCATTATCCAACATTTTTTTTTTCGCTTGAATTAAGTGCTTTCTCTTTCTTCATACGCATTAAATCACGTACAACTTCAGCGTCTTCTTGTGATTAAACAGGGGATACTAATATTAACTCTTTAAAATCATTCTCATGCCGTCTTGAAAATTGACAGTATACCTGTAAGGGTATAATATTGATTCACAAACATTATCTGGTTAATAATGTAGTGTGATAAAGCGCAGTATGAAATGATAGTGGATAACATGCAAATATATAAATTTCAAAGAAGGAGTTCAACGCATGGAATATGATCAAAAGATTAAAAATCGCTTACGCCGGATAGAAGGACAGATAAAAGGTGTATTGACCATGATGGAACAAGGAAAAGATTGCAGAGAGGTTGTGACCCAATTAGCTGCTTCACGTAATGCGATCGATCGAGCAATGGGTTTGATTGTGAGCACAAACCTTGAACATTGTGTTCGTGAAAGTTTAGAAAAGGGAGAAGACACACAACACTTAGTAAAAGAAGCGGTCGACTTATTGGTAAAGAGCCGATAAAAAAATTCATCAACCTATCATCTTTAAGGTTGACGAATTTTTATATTTATTATAATATACCCCTACCGGTATTTTATATATTGAATTGAATAATAGGAGATCTTTCGAAAAAATTTTTAATTTCAATATACCCCCAGGGGTAATAGTGATTGGTCAGGAGAATAAACATGACAAAACAAACAAAACGCACAACAATTGTTTTATTTAGCGGGGAATATGATAAAGCAATGGCAGCCTATATTATTGCAAATGGTGCTGCTGCCTACGATCATGAAGTGACGATCTTCCATACTTTTTGGGGATTAAACGCTTTACGTAAAGAAGAGCTGATTCCAGTGAAAAAAGGATTTCTTGAAAAAATGTTTGGAAAGATGATGCCTCGCGGTGCCGATAAGATGGGTTTATCTAAAATGAACTTTGCAGGTATGGGCCCTAAAATGATTAAAAATGTGATGAAAAAGCATAATGCACTTACGTTGCCTCAGTTGATTGAGATGGCTCAAGAACAGGGGGTAAAGCTCGTAGCTTGTACGATGACAATGGATCTTCTTGGTTTACAGGAAAAAGAACTATTAGATGATATCGACTATGCTGGTGTAGCTGCTTATTTGGCAGATGCTGAGGAAGGCAATGTCAACTTATTTATTTAATGTTATCCATTGCAAATTGAATAAGTGAAGGGGGGATATAACACTATGAATAGCGGAGTAATGTTCAATACTTTACTCATTTTATTTTTACTTTGGATCGTATTTCGACGTTTTTTCCCATTGCATGGTGTTAAACAAATAACAACTGCTGATTTAAAATCGGAGGCGGAAAACAAAGACAAACAGTTTATAGATGTGTGAACTTCTTATGAGTTCTGTACAAGGCATATTAAAGGATTCAAAAAAATTCCTTTGTCTATCTTGCCTCGTCAAACTCATCAACTTTCGAAAGACAAAGACGTCTTTGTGATCTGCCAAAGCGGAATCAGAAGTGTAAAGGCAAGTAAAATATTGAAGAAACACGGGTTTAAAAATATCACAAATATAAAAGGCGGTATGAATACATGGTATTAACATCCAGGAAATAACTTTTTGCATATTTATATACCCCCGCCCCTATATAAGAAAAGGAGGAAAAAAATCGTGAAAGCAAATATTGTATTAGACGCTAAAGGTTTGTCATGCCCAATGCCTATCGTAAAAACAAAGAAGAAAATAAAAGAATTAAAAGCTGGTGACCTATTAGAAATTCAAGCAACAGATAAAGGATCGGCGGCAGATCTGCAAGCATGGGCAAAAAGCTCAGGCCATGAATATTTAGGTACTGAAACAGAGGGAGAAGTCCTTCGTCACTTTCTTCGAAAAGGAGGAGAGCATTCATCAGAAAATGCATCTTCAATTCCTGAGATTTCATTAGAAGCTTTCACACAGAAAGTGGATCGTGATGAGTCTCTTCACATTTTAGATGTACGAGAGATAGAGGAGTATGAAGAAGCCCATATCCCCGGAGCGGTGCATATCCCTCTTGGCGAAGTGGAAAAGCGCTTTAACGAATTAAACAAAAATGATGAAATTTATATTATTTGCCATTCAGGAAGAAGAAGTGAAATGGCAGCTCACACCATGAAAAAACAAGGTTTTAAAAAGGTTATTAATGTTATTCCCGGTATGCGGGACTGGACAGGTAAAACAGAAAAAGGAGGTATGTAAACATGACCGTGCAAGCACTTACCGCAAAAGAAGTCACACAAAAAATCTTTCACAAAGAACCTTTATTTATTTTGGATGTACGTAATGAAAATGACTTTAGCGATTGGAAGATTGAAGGACATGATTTTGACCATTTAAATGTACCGTATTTCGATCTTTTAGATGGCGTAGAAGATATCTTGGAGAAAATTCCTTCTGATAAAGATGTGCTGGTCGTTTGTGCAAAAGAAGGTTCATCTGTCATGGTATCCGAAATGCTTTCTGAAGCAGGTCATTCTGTATCCTATCTTAAGGGCGGAATGAAAGCATGGAGCGAACATTTAGAGCCGGTAAAAGTCGGGGATTTAAAAGATGGCGGTGAGATGTATCAGTTTGTTCGAATCGGTAAAGGCTGCCTATCATACATGGTCATTTCCAATGGTGAAGCGGCGATTATTGATGCGACACGTATGGTAGATTTCTTTATGGATTTTGCGAAGGAGAAGAGTGCGACGATTACTCACGTATTTGATACACACCTTCACGCGGACCATATTTCAGGCGGCAGAGTCATTGCTGAAAAAACAAAAGCAGCCTACTGGTTACCGCCTAAAGATGCTGAAGAAGCGGTATTCGATTATCAGCCGTTGGAAGAAGGGAACGACATGACCATCGGAAATACAAAGATTAAAATTCAACCGATTTATTCTCCGGGGCACACGATTGGTTCCACTTCTTTCATTGTCGATGATCAGTATCTTCTTTCAGGTGATATCTTGTTTATTGATTCAATTGGCAGACCAGACTTAGCCGGTATGGCAGAAGATTGGGCAGGAGATTTAAGAACAACGCTTTATAGCCGTTACAACGCGTTGTCACAGGATTTAATTGTATTACCGGCACACTTTATGATCATTGACGAGCTAAATAAGGATGGAAGTGTTGGTAAAAAACTAAGTACATTATTTAGCGAGAACCATGGTTTGAACATTGCGGATGAAACAGAATTCAGACACTTAGTAACAGATCATTTGCCTCCGCAGCCAAATGCATACCAAGAGATTCGAGAAACAAACATGGGGAAAATCAGCCCAGATGAAGAAAAACAGCGTGAAATGGAGATTGGTCCAAACCGCTGTGCAATACGGTAACTCAAGTTTCTATTAAAAAGAGGAGAGATGAACATGAAATCAGATAAAGTATTAGACGCAAAAGGCCTGGCATGCCCAATGCCAATCGTCAGAACAAAGAAAGCGATGAATGAACTGGAATCAGGTCAAATATTAGAAGTGCATGCAACAGATAAGGGAGCTAAAAATGATCTTGCAGCTTGGTCTAAATCAGGCGGGCATGATCTTTTAGAGCAAACTGATGAAGGCGATGTATTAAAATTCTGGATTAAAAAAGGCTAATGAATGTGAAAGGGTATCGAATACAAAGATGCCCTTTTTCTTTGAAAGGAGGAACCAAAATGGATATTGCTTTTATCACAACTCTTTTCATTATAGGGTTTATTGGTGCCTTTATTTCCGGAATGATGGGTATTGGCGGATCAGTTATTAATTATCCAATGCTATTATACATTCCTTCTTTAGTGGGAGTGATGTCATTAACTGCCCATGAAGTTTCAGGGATAGGGGCTATTCAAGTTTTCTTTGCGACACTTGGGGGTGTTTGGGCTTATCGTAAAAGTGGTTTTTTAAATAAAGCATTAATTATGTACATGGGAAGCAGCATCCTTTTAGGGAGTGTATTGGGGAGTTACTTTTCTCATTATATATCTGAAAAAGGAATTAACTTTATATACGGAATTCTGGCTATACTATCAGTTATTTTAATGTTTATACAAAAAAAAGGACAAGAACATAGCGAAGACGAAGAAGTGATATTTAATAAATGGTTGGCTTCGTCCCTAGCGTTTCTCATTGGCGGCGTATCAGGTATTTTAGGAGCTGGCGGCGCCTTTATCCTGGTCCCCATTATGTTATCGATTTTAAATATCCCTGTTAGAATCACAGTCGCTTCATCTCTTGCGATTACATTTCTTTCATCTATTGGCGCAACAGTTGGAAAAGTAATCACGGGCCAGGTTCTTTTTACACCGGCTCTGGTTCTTATGATTGCCAGTTTGATTGCTTCTCCTATTGGCGCATCAGTTGGGCAAAAAGCAAATACAAAATTCCTGCAATGGATTTTAGCGTTATTAATAAGTGCGACAGCTATTAAAATTTGGTTAAAGCTCCTTTGATATGAGTCAGCGGGTAAAATGAAAGATTAAAAGATTCATCACCCGTTGGTTTCTTATTAATTCTTTTTGATAATGGTGACTTGGGCAAGTCTTGACTATAGTACCGTGAAAAACATTTGACTTAGTTGCGTCCAGTATTTTTTTGCATTTAGGACAGCGTTTTGGAACACTATAAACCTGTACGTTTTAAACCGAAGATGGTGATTTTAACAAACATGGCACCCAAGACATGTCATGTAACTTTCTGGTGATGAAAAAAACGACTCCATTTTTACTCCACAATATGAATAAATCTTTGTAAAATAACATGATCAATATAAACAAACACTAATATATAAAGGTTTTGTAATAGAAAACACAGTTTCACTTTATTGATGGCCCAGCGGGTGAATAACCCATTGAGGTTCAAGTCCTCTCAGCCGCATCACAATGATACCAAGGGTTCTGAGGTTTTTGGTATTTTTTTGTTTGCGGCTGCGCCGTTACTTAAAGCAAGTCGTCTGGTTTGCCAGCTATCTTTTTTAAAGCCCTTTTTCAATTAATGAAATGATAAAATAGGAGAAGAAAGCCAGAAAAGAAATGAGAGCAGATTCAGATGAGAAACACAAGAATAACTCATCGTGATCGTATTCGTACACATTTTTACAGAGGAGGACAATTATGATTGGAATACTGGCAGGAATGGGGCCAAAATCTACTGGGCCATTTGTAGATAAAGTCGTAGACGAGTGCCAAAAAATATATGGAGCAATACATGACACGGATTTTCCACATATGATGATTTATTCCTGTCCGACACCTTTCTACATGAATAAACCTCTCAATCATACGGACATGGAAAATGCAATTATTAAGGGTGCTGTAAAGCTTGAAAAAACGGGTGTTGATTTTATTGCCATCCCATGTAATACCGCACATCTCTATTTTAATCAAATAAAAAAATCGATTTCAGTCCCTTTACTGAACATGATTGATGAAACCATAAAAAAAATACCTAAAGGCTCAAAAAAAGCAGCTCTTTTAGCCACCGTTCCTACGGTTCAATCTGGAATATTTCAAGAAGCGTTAAACAGAGAAGGTTATGATTTTTTACATCAAGATAGTTGGCAAATCTATGTCGATCAAATAATAGAAAAAATTAAACAAGGTCAAATCGATGAGGCTGGTACATTATATGATGAATTACACCATGACTTAGCAGAAAAGGCTGATACGGTTATCATTGCATGTACGGATTTAAATATGGTCACGGACCAAAAAAGAAGCGGACTTACTATTGTTGATTCATCAGCCTGTCTCGCTCAAGCCATTGTAAATAAGTATGTATCATTAACAAAATAAGTCATCTGATTTATCAGCAAATTCAGGGCGCTTTTTTTCCTTTAAAGCGCCCGGCTTCGGCAGATGCATGATCCTCAATTACTTCTTTGAATGTAACTTCCCCGTGTTATTGTTCTTTTAACATTGAATACTTTCGATACGTTTTATAGAAACTGCAGCCAAATAGAACAGCCATAAGGGCGGGAAGCGACCTCAACAGGGCAAATGGAGTTTCAAATAAAAATGCTTTCCAAAACATTGCGCTTTCCATACTCCACAGACCTTCAGTTAAATATAAACCCGAATCCTTGTAAATCAAATAAGAATAAAACAAGCACAGTAAACCAAAACAAGATGAAAACCCCATTAGTCTTTTATAATAATTACTCTTTGATTGGCGATCCGAAAAGATTTCATTTTGATCATCATTTTCTTTTTGCCAATACCGAGTTCCGCTAAGCCATGGGCTGTTTATATAAACCCAGCCGAAGTCTTCATAGATCTCTTTGTACTCTTTAAATTTTTTCTTTGATAAATAATCTTGATAATCCAGTCTCATCACATATTTTTTGTCGGTTTTTTCGAAAGTGTATATTCCTAATCCGCTGATATTTGTACAGCGATAGCCTTTTTGTAGTTGCTCGTTCAGCCATTGCTCCTCTTTTTCAATATCAAAAAACATCTTAAATTTCTTCATTCGATTCACTTCCTTCGTGCAGGGATAAAATATGCAGTAACCTGTTTTGTTCCATCTTCAAAATGGCGCTTCCTTCCGCAGTTATCTTATAGACTTTTCTCCGGCCTGATTCTCCAACAGGCTCAATCCAGCCATGCTTATTCAAATTTTCAATCGCGCCGTATAATGTGCCGGCTGCTAAAATAACAGTTCCGTTACTCATCTTTTCGATCTTCTGCATGGCGGCATAGCCATGAAGCGGCTCACGGAGAGCTAATAAAATATAATGCATGGTTTCAGACAGCGGTAATAATTTATGTTTCATATCCTCATCCTCTATTCAGTTCGACTATATAGTTAAACTTAATACAGTACAACTGAATAGTCAATGGCCTTTTCAAAATTTGTAAAAGGAACTTGAAAATCAAATCTAAAAAGTCGCTTTCTTTACGTAATGGGAAGCGACTTCTGGGGCAGTTCTATTCAATAAATGGCCCGATTGAACGCATTAAAAATACCAAGGGTTTGAGTCCCTTGGTATTTTTTGTTCATTGTATGATGATGTAAACTTCTTGCTTATTTAGCGCTGTCGTTCCAGTTTTTCTCTATAAATGTATTCGCAGGCTGTAAGTTGGTTTTGTTTGCAATTTCAATGACAGCGGGAACCACGGAAGGGTCTGTTTTGGAGAAGTTAGGAATCCGCGGATCTAACCGGAAAAAGCGATCTCCCAGCAGATTCGCGCTGACCATGGATTCATAGTAGCCATTTCCGCCGGAGATCATCTGAAGAAATGGCAGTAAAGGTTCATTAGGCGACCTGTCCAAAAGGACTCCCCAATTTGGAGGAAGGTTCTTCAGATTTTCGGGACGTATGTTATCCGCACTTACCATTCCCCATCCCCTCGTATCTCTTCTTAACCGAGTCGGGGCTTCACCTGTACCGATGGATAGCGCCGCAATTTGATCCAATGACACGTTGGCTTTACCAACCGCAAACGCGATACTGGCCGTACTGGGGTTCGTTGCCACTACATATCCGTCCACGTAGTTTTGATAGGCGCGCTGTGTCGCGGGAGCACCGCTGCTCCGCAGTATGACATCACTCACTTTCTCATTTAAATAGGGAGAGCCGGGAAAGTTGTGAAATAATACGGGCGTCCAACGATCCAGTGCCGGGGAGTATAATTTGAATGAAGGGACAACAATTCGTTTTCTTACATCTTTAAGACGAAGGCCTGGCGGGAAAAAGTTTCGTACCGCTTTAATAAAACCGGAATAGGGTAATTGCTGATTAAAAACAGGTCCGCCCGGCCGGGAAGTGCTGAATGCGGGCAGGATTTCATCCTCAAAATACTGAAGTGTTTCCTTCGGAGATCTTCCGCTTGCTAATGCCAGGGCAGTAAATGAACCGATTGAATTTCCCGCAAATACATGGGTTCGGCTTATTAATGCCGGATTTTCTTCAGCCAGTCTGTTCAATAGTTGTAAACTTAAAGCACCTAAGGTACCGCCCCCGTCAAAGGTCATGATCCGATATTTTGCCAAAGCTGATTTCTCCTTTCTGATGAAAACTATCATTCAGTATATGTTCAGCCAGAGTCTATTGTATGGATGAATGAATATCTCCTTATCTTAAAAATAGTTTGATTATCAATCCGGCGAGTCGGGAAAGGATATGTTTTTTATTTGAAGAGGTTTTTTCCGGGAAGAAGGAGAATTATTATTTAAAAATAAAAGGGGGAAAATACTTGAATACAATTGACCTTATTGTTTTACATTTTGAAGAGGTAAGACGGCGAAGCATCAAGTTATGGACAGCTGTACCTGAGGAAAAAATGGACTGGCGCCCGGACTCCGAAGCCATGTCGTGCAAGGAAATGATAAGACATGTATTAGAAGCGGAATTTCTTTATCATCAAATTTTAATGAAAAATATGAGTGAGTTTTCAGAGGAAACTATTAATCCTTATGAATCAAAAACGTTTACCACAGTAAACGAAGAATTAGAATTTGCAAAACCGTATCGGGCCGCGTTTTTGACATTCATCAAATCGTTAAACGAAACAGATTTAACAAATATAAAGATTGACAGGTCTGATGTTGGATATATTCGCGAACTGGGAGACATGTTATTAAGAATCGCTTACCATGAGTCTGTACATACGGGTCAGCTTTTAGACTACCTCAGAACTGCTGAGGTTGACAGGCCTTTAATTTGGGACTAGTTAAATGATTGAGTTTTACACGGGAAGGGGAAATAACGGAAGCCTTAACTTCACCCAAAGTTAAGGCTTTTTATAAATTGTTAAAACAAACATGTTGCCGTTGTTTTAATGATCTGTTCCCCAAACCGCTTTCCGATAATTTTCCGGATCAGTATCACCTTCTGTATTAATGATTAACACATTAGATGACTGATCTAATTCTAATTTCTTCTTTATCTGTTCCATTGAAGTATTTCTACTTAACTCATGCAGCAAACCTAATGGTACGGAACCTGACTCACCAGAAATAATCTTTGGATCCGAATCAATAGGATTACCCAATATTCTCATCCCCAATGCGCTTATCTTGTCATTACAGGAAAAGAAATAATCACTGCTTGTTCTCAAAATGTTCCAACCGAATGGGTTGGGTTCGCCGCAGGCAAGCCCAGCCATCATTGTAGAAAGATCACCGTATACTCGGACAGGTGATCCAGAGGCGCTTTGGGCTGACTGGTACAGACAATTTGCGCTTTCGGGTTCAACTATGGAGATTATGGGCTTATTCCCGCTTTTTACATTTAATAGGGAAGCTGCCATTGAAGCAGCGAAAGATCCCACTCCAGCCTGAAGGATAACATGACTGATTGTATTGAAGAAATCTTCATTTTGTTTGTATATTTCTGCAATAATTGTTGTATATCCTTGCATGATAGAGAGAGGAATTTGCTGGTATCCTTCCCAAGCCGTATCCTGAACTAAAATCCAATGATGTTTCTCAGATAAATCTGCCGCCATTTGAACAGTGTCATCATAATTTAAATCTGTAATGTACGCATCAGCACCTAAATGTTTAATGGCTTCCAATCTCGCGGGAGAAGAACCTTTCGGCATATATACCTTTGCTTTCTGTCCAAAAAGAGAAGCCGCCCATGCCAGTCCCTTTCCGTGATTACCGTCGGTAGCTGTAGCAAATGTAGCAGAAGGAGCGCTTTTTACAAGTTCAACCAATTCGTTAAAATGAATGGAATTAAGGTCGATTTTAAGTTTTTCACAATAGTAAGAAGCAATCGCATATGAAGCACCCAAGCTTTTAAAAGCATTAAGGCTAAACCGTTTAGATTCATCTTTGACATAAAGACTGTTTATGCCGAGATATTGTGCGAGACCTCTTAACGAGTGAAGCGGTGTTGCTTGATAGCCGGGAATGCCGGAATGAAAATGAAGCGCTTTTTTTGTTTCCTCTGCAGAGAAATAGGAAGATTCCTGAGGTAACGTATCAGATCTGAAATGATTCGAAACCCAATCAATATTCGCAAACAAATTTCTTCACCCTTCCAATATGTGATATATCACATTATACATGGATCGGAATGTAAAGCAACTCTTCTTTTTCGCAAACGATATACTGAAATGTGGTATATTACATGTAAAATGATGTTTTAAAGAGGTGGAAACGTGACAATGAACCAACAGCACCAATTAAAACGAACATTTATGAAAGTTGAAGCTTATCAGTTTCTGAGAGAGTGGATTATAACAGGTAAGCTTGAGCCGGGAGAAAGACTGAGAAATCAAGATCTATCTGAGACACTCGGAATCAGCCGCACGCCGGTCCGGGAGGCGTTGCTTCAGCTTGAAAATGAAGGTCTTGTCATAACGAAAGCCAATCGGTGGACAGTGGTAGCACCTATTGACCTGGAAAATGCGAAAGAGGTTTACTCGGTCGTTTGGTCTCTCGAGTGTCTCGCTTTTGAACAGGCACTTTCAAGATTTACGCAAGATCATATAGACGAGATGGAAAAATTAAATAAGCAAATGAATGCAATCATGGAGATGGATGATAAGGTAAAAGCGCTGGAATTGGATAATGCCTTTCATCAAAAGATCATTGAAGTCTCAAATAATACTGAACTGCAGAAATTACTGCAAGGACAAAAAACGAAAATACAGAGAATTGAAATTCGGTATTTCAGTCAAAATCACGCAATGAATGCATCCTGCAGTGAACACTATCAAATATTAGACGCAATGAGGAATAAAGATCTTAAACAAGGACTGAATGCCATAAGGAGTAATTGGGAAAACAGTCTGACTCGAATCATTTTAAACAGCCAATTAAAAGCCTGACAACTCGTCAGGCTTTTTTGTATGAATTTTTCATTTGACTAATATGAGATATGTGATATATTACTCTTAACTGAAAGCAATTCAGTTTTTTATGAAGAATATTTTGAATCTTATATCAATAAGGAGAAGGTGATTATTATGTTAAAAGCAGTTTTCACAGAAAAAGCACCAAAAGCGATCGGACCTTATTCTCAAGGCATTAAAGTACAAGATTTTTTATTTTTATCAGGACAGCTTCCTGTTAATCCAAACACGGATGAAGTTCCGGCTGATATTAGGGAACAAACGATTCAAGTTTTAAAAAATATTGAATCCATTCTGAAATCAGAGGATTTAAAAATTGAAAATATAGTGAAAACGACTATTTTTCTTAAAAATTTAGGTGATTTTCAAGCTGTTAACGAGGAATATGGTAAATATCTTGGAGACCATCGTCCTGCGAGATCCACAATTGAAGTAAGCCGGTTGCCTAAAGATGTACAGATTGAAATTGAAGTCATCGCGTATTCCGGATAAATATATACGAGTGAAAAGCTGCCCGACTTCATGGTAATTCGTGATATTCCAGAGCATGACATTCTTTTTTCGGGAGGATAAATATGTCTATAGAACAGGATGTGGATGTGCGGTGCCGGAGTTCTTCATCGAATAATGCCTCTTATGAAGATCCGGCTAAATGGTGCAGGCAAAATACAATTTGGGTCTTAGGCCTGTTTGGCACAGCAATAGGCGCGGGCGTGCTTTTTTTGCCAATTAATGCGGGAATAGGGGGCATTCTGCCTCTGATGATCATCACTGTTCTGGCTTTTCCGATTACGTACTTTTCTCACAGAGCTTTGGCCAGATTTGTTTTATCAGCAGGTTCTGCAACAGACGGGATTTTAGCGGTGACAGGAGAATACTTTGGAGCGAAAGCAAGAAGAGTATTCACTGTCATTTATTTTCTTGCGATTTACAGCATCCTGTTAATGTATTCAGTTGCCATTACAAATACAGCTCAAAGCTTTATTGTGAATCAAATGAACATGTCAGAGCCGCCAAGGGGTTTAACTGCCGGATTTCTGATAGCAGGATTACTATTTATCGTGCGTTTTGGTCAGGATGCGGTCATGAAGACTATGAGTTTGTTAGTTTATCCATTTATAGGTTCGTTATGTTTGATGGGGATCTATCTGATACCTAAATGGAATACAGCCATTTTGGATGTCACACACTTATCATTATCCGGATCAGGACAAGGGATGTTCATGACGGTATGGATGACATTCCCTGTCCTGGTGCTTTCATTTAATCATTATTCAATGATTTCACCATTCGTTGTAGCTCAAAGGCAGTGTTATGGAGACAAATTTGCTGATGATAAATGTGCCCAAATACAAAAATACAGTTATATATTGATGACGCTTACTGTTTTATTTTTTGTATACAGCTGTGTATTCAGTTTGTCGCCGGCAGATCTTGCTATGGCAAAGAAACAAAACATCTCAATTCTCACTTATCTCGCCAACCATTTTCATTCAGTGTTTATTGCTTGTCTTTCCCCGATTATCGCATTTGTCGCAATTACGAAATCCTTTTTAGGACATTATATAGGAGCCTATGAGGCCATGCGGGATATCATTGTTGAGGTTTTTCCATCAAGAAATAATAAGAAAAAAACAGATTTTATCATTCTGTTTTTTATGTTTGTCACTTGCTGGCTAATAGCTTATATCAACCCAAGTATTCTAGGCATCATTGAAAGCATCAGCGGACCGATAGGGGCTGTTATTCTATTGCTGCTCCCTATGTATGCCATTCGTAAGCTGCCAGTATTAAAAATGTATCGAAATAAAATCAGTAATGTTTTTGTTACGATTATTGGTGTCATCACTGTTTCGGCAATTATTTTTGCTTTATTTTAATTATTTTTTGTAAACGCTTTCTATTTAATGATTATATTGGAGTGGTCTTTATGAATGATATCACAATGAAAGATCAATTAATAAAATGGAGACATGACCTCCATATGATACCTGAAACAGCTTTTGAAGAACACATGACCTCAGCGTATATTGCTGAAGAATTAAAAAAAATGGGAGTAAGCGTTTGTTCGGGTCTGGGCGGAACAGGTATAGTCGCCACCTTAAAAGCGGGAGAAGGATCAAAGGTTATAGGAATCAGAGCGGAACTGGACGCATTACACTTCACTGAAGCAGCAGATCATTCGTATGTGTCTAAAAATAAAGGGAAAATGCATGCCTGCGGTCATGACGGACATATGGCAATCCTTCTTGGGACAGCTAAAATATTGAGTGAAAGACAACATTTTAACGGCACCGTGTGTTTTATTTTTCAACCGGCGGAAGAACCGGGCAAGGGTGCGAGGGCTATGATTGAGGATGGACTTTTTGAACAATTTCCGCTCGATGAAATTTACGGATTGCATAATATGCCTGGATTGCCGGCGGGTACTTTTGCAACCCGCCCCGGGGGAATTATGGCCGGTGAAGATAACTTTGTCATCCGGATTAAAGGAAAAGGCGCTCATGCAGCCCGCCCTCATATGAGTATTGATCCATTGGTCATAGCGTCGCAAATTATTCTCGCCTTACAGACTATTGTGTCCAGAAATTTAGATCCAAGCGTTCCTGCCGTTATATCCTGTACGGAAATCGTAACAGACGGGGTGAGGAATGCGATTCCGACTTATGTGGAAATCAAAGGTGATACGCGGAGTTATTCTCCTGACATCCGACGTTTTCTCGAAGAAAAAATGAGGACTATCAGTGCCGGGATTTGTGAGATGCATGGTGCGGAGTGTCAGTTTGAGTATACACATGAATTTGCTCCAACGACGAATTGGGAAGAATATGTCGGGTTTACTGTTGAAGCTGCTGCCAAAACAGCCGGAAAAGAGAATGTCACTTCTAACATAAATCAGATGATGATTTCAGAAGATTTCTCGGCTTTTTTAGAGAAGGTTCCCGGTGTATTTGTTTTTCTTGGCAATGGGGATGAGCATGATCAAAAGGGCCATATTCCATTACACAGCCCGTCATATGATTTTAATGATGACATTCTTTTAACCGGTGCAGCGTATTTTGCGGAATTAGTTAAAATTCGCTTATCCTAAAACACATGAAACAAAGAAAAACAGCAATTACTGAATCAGTCAGTGCTGTCTTTCTTTGTTTTTTTGTTTTTTATAAGCCAGCGGCGTCATCTTCATGGCATGTCTGAACCTGCTGATGAAATAACTTGTGCTGTTAAAACCAACTTGATAAGAAATGTCTGTCACACTCGCATCTCTTTGCTGCAATAAATATAAGCTTTTTTGAATTCTGTAATCTATAACGTAGTGTAACGGAGAACATTTTAAAAAGCGCTTGAAATAGCGGCAGCACTCAGAACGGCTTAGCTGCCCGGCTTTCGCAATATCCTCCAATGTGATTTTTTCAGCATAATGCTGATGGATCCAGCTCAGCATATTCTTCATCCTTTGGTTCTTCAACCATTCTGTTTCGATACATTCAAGGTGGAAGCAATTGGCGATTAAGTGTTTCCAAACAGACGTAAGTTTCATCGTGATATCTATTTCATAAAAGGGTGATTTTTGCTCGATGCATTTGTGGATCTCTAATACAGCATTCAGAATATTTTTTTCTAAAGGGTCGTCTGCGTGGATATATAAGTAAGGGACATTCGTTGCGTGAATCAAAGGTTTTACATAGCTCGTGTAGAGTTCCTGTGATAAAACGAAATGCGGGGAGACATTTAAACAGATATAAAGACAATCTGAACTGCCATGCTCCTTTGTCATATGCAGGCAGCCGCTGTTAATAAACAGCCCGTCGCCTTGACGGACAACCACCCATTCCTCATTTACTTGGAACAGCGCTTCTCCTTTTATTATAAGCACGAATTGAATTTCATCATGCCAATGAAGGGGAATATATCCGTGCAAATGGTTCTTAATGGTTTTTTCATAGCAAGCAACCGGCATAACAATTGTATGGTGTTTCGTCAAATCTTGCAGACTGTCATCCATCAGAAAGTTTTGCGTTTGCATGTTAAACACCTCAATATACTTATATTTTTAAATCCAATATTGGTATTAAGATGATGAATTCTTATATATCATAACATTATTGTTATATCTATGAAGCGATTGACTCAGTACAGGGAGGAATGCAAAATGGCATCTGAACATGTGAACCTTTACATTAATTCTGAACGTTTACTCAGCCGTCTTAAGGAGCTTGGTGAAATCGGACGTGACCGCAATGACAGACTCACAAGGTTAGCTGCTTCCGATGAAGATAAGGCGGGACGGGACTTATTGGTAACATGGATGGAAGAAGCAGGCTTAGAGGTTATGATTGATAAAATCGGAAATATTTTCGGGGTATGGTACGGTTCTGATCAGAATAATGATGCGCCCATTATGATCGGCTCTCATATCGACACGGTCATCAACGCGGGTATTTACGATGGATGTTACGGGGTTATTTCGGGACTTGAAGTCATAAACGCTTTAAAGGAGTCCGGCTTCAAACCGGAGCGTCCGATTGTCATGGCGGCTTTTACCAATGAGGAAGGTGTGCGATATACTCCAGATATGATGGGATCACTCGTATTCGCCGGAGGACTTTCTTTAGAAAAGGCGCTTCAGACCCGCGGTACGGATGGGACGAAACTGGGTGAAGAACTTAAACGTATAGGATATGAGGGAACAGAAAAGCCCGGCTTTTTAACACCGCACGCCTTTATTGAGCTTCATGTTGAGCAGGGGCCGATTTTAGACAAAACAGGCATTCCGGTCGGTGCCGTTGAGAATTTGCAAGGGATTTCCTGGCAGCGTATAACGGTTCAAGGCGTTTCAAATCATGCCGGGACAACTCCGACTGATATGCGTCAGGATGCCGGGCATGCAGCCGCACAAATCATAACGTATTTGCGCAAACGTGCCAATATGTCTAACGGCCAAACTGTCGCCACGGTCGGAACAATCAGTTTTGAGCCAAATGCTATCAATGTCATTCCATCATTGGCAGCACTTACAGTTGATTTGCGAGATCCGGACGAAAAGAGACTTCAAGAAGAAGAATCAGCACTGGACGATTACCTGAAAGATTTGGAAGAGGCTGAAAACGTATCTATCACATCTGAACAATTAGTCCGTTTCAATCCCGTTGTATTTGATAAAAACATTGTTGCATTAATTGAGCGGGCTGCCAATAAACGCGGACTGGAGTCAAAACGGATGACATCCGGTGCCGGGCACGATGCACAAATGATGGCCCGCATCTGTCCGACGGCTATGATTTTCGTTCCCAGTATAGAGGGGATCAGCCATAATCCTGAAGAATACACGAAAGATCATGACTTGGCTGCAGGTGTCAATGTATTATTAGATGTCGTTAGTGATCTTTCTTCTAACTAAGGAAACGGGAACATCAAGGAATACAAATCGAGATAAAGAGTGAAGATAGAGAGTGTCGTACAGAAAAGCCCTTCTCATCATTGATATCTCTGATGAAAGTTCAATTTTTCCCGGCGTATCAATCATGCCAAAGGTTTAACCGCCTTTGGCTTTTTTTATATCAACTTTTGCGTCTGTTAAAATTGTTTTATAAACGGTGTGATCATATAATTGAATGAAAAAGGATGCATATCATGCCGATCAATTCTTTTGAAAACTATCCGATGAGCTGGAAGCCGGCGATTGATAAAACGGAAAAACCCATTTATAAAGCGATTGCAGAGAAATTAGAACAGGATATATTACAAGAAGTTTTATTACCCGGAACCAAACTGCCTCCTCAGAGAGAACTGGCTGATTTTTTGGATTTAAATGTAAGCACCATTTCAAAGGCTTTTAAAGTCTGCGAGTTAAAGGGTCTGCTGAGTGCCTCTGTCGGGAGCGGGACATTTGTTGCTTATGATGCGTTATCGAATGCGTATCTGCTGGAGGATACAAAGCCGAAGCATCTGATTGAAATGGGGGCGACGCTTCCGGATCAGGCTTCTTATGAGCCGCTGCTGCTCCAGCTGAAAAGTATGCTGCAAGAGGAAGATTATGAAAAGTGGTTTGGCTATGGCCGGACGGGTGAAAGTCTTTGGCATAAAGATGCGGCTGTTAAGCTGATTCGAAGAGGCGGATTTGAAACGTCCGTTGATCACATTTTATTTGCAAACGGCGGGCAAAATGCGATTGCCGCGGCATTGGCGAGTCTTTGTAAACCGGGAGACCGCATTGGAGTTGATCACCATACATACCCAGGCTTGAAAACGGCCGCTTCAATGCTGAGTGTGCAAATTGTGCCGATCAAATCAGAGAACAATGAAATGAGCCCTGTCTCATTTGAGTACGCGTGTAAAAATGAAAATATTAAAGGCATCTACCTCATCCCGGATTATCATAATCCGACAGCGTCCTTTATGTCTGTTGAGAATCGAAAAATGATCGCGAAAATCGCAAAAAAATATAACCGATTCATTATTGAAGATGCCTCGTACCATCTTCTTGGCAAGAATCCGCTTCCGGCAATCGCATCATTTGCACCGGAACAGGTCATTCACATTGCCGGTTTATCAAAATCACTGGCACCAGGGTTAAGGATGGCGTATGTCGCCGTCCCGAGTCAATATAAGGAGCCGATTTCAAAGGCGCTTTACAATTTAAATATAACCGTTTCCCCGCTGTTAGCAGAACTCACTGCACGCACAATCGTATCGAATCAATTTGAAATCTTAATTGACAGTCATCGTGAACAGACTATTCGCAGAAACAAAATGGTCGATCAATATTTAAACGGCTATACGTGTGCAGGTGCTGAGACGGGAATCTTTCGATGGTTGCTGTTACCCGGAAATATGACAGGTGCTGCATTTGAAAAATCAGCCGCACAGCATGGAGTGCAAGTATACGCGGCTGAACGTTTTGTCGTCGGGAACAGTTGTCCGGAAAGGGCTGTAAGGGTGTCTGTCTGTGCACCGAAAACGCTTGGGGAGCTTGAGCAGGGACTGCTGATTCTTAAACGCCTGCTGGATGAGCTTATCTAATATTGTCCGCCATACAATTACTATATTGTATGGTTTTTTTGTGCGTGTTATGATAATCCAAATCTGTTGGAGGTTATAGAAAGGCAGGTCGGATTATGCTTCACAAAGACAGTGCAAAAGGGTCAGATACTCAATCGGCATTATTGGAGCAATTCATAGGTTCTTCTGATAAACAAAAAAGATTATATAAGCGTACTTTGTTTGTCGTCAGTCTTTCACAAATTTTCGGCGGCGCAGGGTTGGCGGCCGGAGTGACTGTCGGTGCGCTTATTGCACAGCAAATGCTTGGTACAGATGCGTTTGCCGGTGTGCCCTCTGCTTTATTTACCTTAGGATCAGCAGGCGCCGCGTTATTTGTGGGGAGGCTTTCTCAGCGTTACGGCCGCCGGACAGGTCTTTCAGCCGGATTTATGATTGGCGGACTGGGAGCGATAGGAGTCATCATTGCGGCTATTTTAAATAGTGTGTTTCTGCTGTTTGCTTCTTTGATTATTTATGGTGCGGGAACAGCGACAAATCTGCAGGCCCGTTATGCGGGTACGGACTTGGCAAATCATAAACAGCGGGCGACTGCTGTCAGTATGACTATGGTTTTTACCACATTCGGTGCCGTTGCAGGCCCGAATTTAGTGAATGTAATGGGGAACTTCGCTCGCTCCATTGGTGTTCCGTCACTGGCGGGTCCATTCATTTTAGCGGCGGCAGCATATATGTTGGCAGGTGTTACTCTTTTCATCATGCTACGTCCTGACCCTTTAGTCATAGCAAGAACAATAGAAATTGCCGGCCAAACACCTGATGATAGAGGACAAGTGACCGCCGACGAACACACAGAGAACAAAAAAGGTATTATTGCGGGTGCGGCGGTTATGATTCTTACTCAAATTGTAATGACTGCTATTATGACAATGACACCGGTCCATATGAGACATCACGGCCATGGCTTAGGAGCGGTAGGTCTTGTTATCGGTTTTCATATAGGCGCCATGTATCTCCCTTCTTTGGTGACAGGTGTGCTTGCGGATAAATTAGGCCGTACTGTAATGGCTGTATCTTCCGGAATGACGCTGCTTTTGGCAGGGCTCATATCAGCATTTGCACCGGGAGATTCTATGATTCTTATGGTCATTGCTCTGTCTTTGCTCGGGTTAGGATGGAATTTTGGTTTGATAAGCGGAACGGCACTGATTGTTGATTCAACTGAAACGTCAACACGGGCTAAAACCCAAGGTACTGTGGATGTTTTGATTGCGTTGTCCGGAGCCGCCGGCGGAGCATTGTCCGGAATGGTCGTAGCAGGTGCCGGTTACCTGACATTATCACTTGGCGGAGGGATATTATCGTTATTATTAATCCCGGTGGTGATATGGTCGCTTGGAAGTAAGGAATAGTATCTTATGTTTAAAAGCAGTGCGAGGCTCCCGTGGTTGAAAAACCCATGAAGCGTAAGTCCTCCCGGCTGCATCTCAATGATACCAAGGGTGTAACGGCCTTTGGTATTTTTTATGTTCTCTTTTATTTTTAAAGTTTACTCTTATTTGCTCTGCTCAATAGACTGTCGTTTTTAAAAAAGGTTCTAAAACGATACAAATGATGCGTTTGAACGGTTGTAAGTTTGATGTATTACAAAAAATAGCTGTTATATCCCTTTATATTCTTTATAGTAAATATACGGAAAATAAATTATCGGTTAAAAAATATTTTTAGTAAAGGAGAGTCATGTGGAAGAAGTTAAAGTTGTATACGCATTGATCAGAAATGAGTTCAATCAGATAGTAATGGCAGATAATCATGAGGGGCATTGGTCACTTCCGGGCGGAAAAGTTGAGCTTAATGAAAATCTAATAGAAGCAGCTGTACGTGAGGTATATGAAGAAACAGGGCTGGAAGTTGAAATTGGGAATATACTAGCTGTTAATGAAGCGAAATTTATAAAGAGAAATCATCACGCCATATATTTTTTACATTTGAAGCAAAAGTTACAGGAGGGAAAGAAGGGATTAAAAATGCTCAAGAAATATTGAAAATAGAATGGGTTGATATTGAACAGGCAAGTCAACGATTGCCTTATTACACCGAAGGGATTAAAAAGCTTATGAAAGGAAATGCGCTGTATAACAATCAGGGAACAATATACTGATAATCCCGTACTTTGATTAATGGTTGTGGAGGGTGAAGGGGTAAGGTACTCGTTCTTCAAGGAAAAAACAAAATAGTAATAATGATTTTTACTTGAACGACACTTAAGAATAATTTAAGGTTAAATATTGAAAAAATTTGTTAATATTATAATACATTGTTTGGAAATGTAATCTTTTATAAGGAGTTTTCTAATTGCGTTGGAGTAAATGGTTCAATATTTTTTGCATAGCAGCATTGGGATCAATATATGGCTATAAATTGTTTACTAACCAAGAAGTCAGTACGGCTCGTGTAATCATAGCTGCTGCTATTATCTTGTGGAACATTGTCGGACTTTTTAGCAAAGAACCAGTAAAACAAACACAGCAAGCAAACTAAAAGCCAAAAAATACTTTCCAATCGTTCAATAAAAAGTTGGTACAGAAGGATGCTGCAGCGTGCAGCATCCTTTTTATCATTTTTACAAAAAAACCAAGGGTTTAACCCCTTGGTTTTTTCGTAGTCTCCCTTTTTACGCTGCTTAAGATAATCGTCAAAATCATTCAAGTTTCATGCAGGCATCCAGATTCTGTTGCAATGATAAATGAAAATTGCCCTAAAAAATGTGCCGGTTCATCAAAATACCAGTCCAAGCTGCAGTTCTTTCTTTACATAGTATGTAGAGATTAAAAAACGAGAGAAGGAGTGGCGTAATGTATTATAACGAAGGTGACGATCAACAGTACGTCCAGAAGAAAAAGCCATACAACGAGGCCTGTGACCTTGGCCATGATTTTGATATGGCGGACGACGATGCAAGAGCGGAAGCGGCAAGAGAAGCAGAAGCGAGAGCCAGAGCGGAAGAAGCCATAGCAAGAGCGGAAGAAGCAAGAGCCAGAGCGGCAGAAGCAGCAAAAGCAGCAGCTGAAGCAAAGGTAGAAGCGGCAAAATTAGCAGCCAAAGCAAAAGCGAAATGTAAAAAACGTCATAAGAAAGAGAAAAAACATGATTGCAAACGTAAGCACAAGAAGAAAAAATAAGAGCTTTTCATCATGTAAAAGATAAGATTCAATGTGTATTGATTTTATCCGTACAGGGGTGCAAAAACGATAAAGAAAAAGATTCTTGTCGGGGGATCAAACAGAAAGATTGCTCAGCAGAACCACGCATGGCAGGGCAAACATAATGTTCTATGGACTTCCATAGTTTGGTCGGGATATCACGCCAATAAATGTAAGTGCCTATCATGGCAGGAGAGACAAGAGTTTCGGCAGCTTGCCGCTCTTGTCTTTTTTTTGTTTTTTTCTCATCTTCGCGTATAGGTATCTATTTTTAAGTTTGCAGAACATCTGTCTAAGAATTTGTCCTATTCCTACATATACTGGTATCGGAATCAAATGCTTATTGGGAGTGAAATAGATGGGATCAGCACAGTTAACGGGACGTGTCATCTTCAAAGGGGACCCCGGCTATACAGAGGCGGTTAAGAATTGGAACCCTTATGTTGATGTCTGTCCGCTTGTCTTTGTTTTTGCGCAAAATTCATACGATGTAAGTAATGCTATTAAATGGGCTCGTGAGAAGAATGTGCCTTTGCGTGTCAGAAGCGGCCGCCATGCTCTGGATAAAAATCTTTCCACGGTAAGTGATGGGATTGTTATTGATGTGAGTGACATGAATAACGTTTTCTTAGATGAAAAAAACGCGGTGGCAACCGTTCAAACCGGCATTCACGTCGGCCCGCTTGTAAAAGGTTTAGCTCGGGAAGGTTTTATGGCCCCGTTCGGAGACAGTCCAACCGTCGGAATCGGAGGAATCACGATGGGAGGCGGATTTGGAGTGCTTTCACGATCGATCGGCCTGATAAGTGATAACCTTCTCGCACTGAAAATGGTAGATGCCAAAGGCAGGATCATTCAAGCAAATCATTCCCGCAATGAAGATTTACTGTGGGCTTCCAGAGGCGGCGGAGGAGGCAATTTCGGATATAACACCCAATATACGTTCAAAGTTCACCGTGCCCCTAAAACCGCAACCGTCTTTAATATTATTTGGCCGTGGGAACAGTTGGAAACGGTATTCAAAGCGTGGCAAAAATGGGCGCCGTTTACAGACGAACGATTAGGATGCTACCTTGAGATTTACAGCAAAGTAAATGGTTTGTGCCATGCGGAAGGATTGTTCCTCGGGTCAAAACCGGAGCTGATTCAATTATTAAAACCTTTATTAAATGCCGGAACGCCGGCACAAACAGTAATCAAAACACTATACTATCCGGATTGTATAGATTTCTTAGATCCTGATGAACCGATTCCCGGCAGGTCTGATCAGAGTGTTAAATTCTCCTCGGCGTGGGCGCTCAATCTTTGGCCGGAAGAACCTATTGCAGTAATGAGACAATTTTTAGAAAAAGCGACTGGGACAGAAACCAATTTCTTTTTTATCAATTGGGGCGGTGCGATAAGCAGAGTTCCAAGCAGTGAAACAGCCTTCTATTGGCGCCGTCCGTTATTTTATACGGAATGGACGGCCAGTTGGAAAAATAAATCACAAGAAGCTTCGAATCTTGCATCAGTTGAAAGAGTGCGTCAGCTGATGAAACCATATGTAACAGGTTCATATGTGAATGTTCCGGATCAAAATATTGAAAATTTCGGAAAAGCATATTATGGCTCAAACTTTGCAAGGCTTCAAAGAATAAAGGCGAAATACGATCCCGAAAATGTATTCCGTTTTCCGCAAAGCATCCCGCCATCGTATAAATAGTTTGATCGTTGTGGGAAACAAAATAAAAAACACACCAGAACATTCAGGTGTGTTTTTATTGTTGCTATAAAAGTTGATTATTCACTTATATTCCCAGTGAGGATGCCAAACAATTTCCCACAAGTGCCCGTCAGAATCTTGGAAGTGACCGGCGTATCCGCCCCAAAAAGTATCATGAGCGGGAGCAGTTATCGTAACGTTTGATTCATGTGCGATGTCTTTGCGGTCCCAGAGGGCAAGTTTCAGTCCCGTTTGCAAGTCGTCCAAATCTGTACCGGCTGTTCCTTCTGTATTCTGTAGGCAGACCCAAGCCATCCCGATAGAAGTGCAGCGATTTTTCTAAATTGTAATCCGCGGCTTCATAGCAATGCAACCTCCCAAGCTAAGCTAATGATAAGAAACATTTTCATTGAAAATATTTTGACATTTCAGTAAAGAACCTATATATTCATATATGAGCATATAATCATATATGGTTATTTTTGTGTCCATGTTAGAATGCTTCATAGCAGAAAAGAAATAATAAATACAGTGTATTAGATAAGGAGGAGATTTTTATGGGTCACAATCACAATCACGCTGGCGGATCCAATAAGAAGGTTTTATTGATCTCTTTTATCATGATTACAGGTTATATGATAATAGAAGCGATAGGCGGATTTTTAACCAATAGTTTAGCGCTTTTGTCAGATGCAGGCCATATGCTGAGTGATTCAATCTCATTAATGGTTGCTCTGATTGCTTTTAAATTGGCCGAAAAAAAGTCAAGTCATCATAAGACATTCGGCTACAAACGATTTGAAATTCTTGCAGCTGTGATCAACGGTGTTGCATTAATACTGATTTCCCTTTATATCATTTATGAAGCAATTAAACGTTTCTCTCATCCGCCGGAGGTAGCAACAACCGGCATGCTGACGATAAGTATCATCGGGTTAGCTGTGAATATATTGGTCGCTTGGATTATGCTGAACGGCGGAGATACAAAGAATAACCTGAACATTAGAGGAGCTTACTTACATGTGATAAGTGACATGCTCGGATCTGTAGGTGCCATACTGGCTGCGATCCTTATCATCTTCTTCGGGTGGAGCTGGGCAGATCCAGTGGCCAGTGTCATTGTGGCTATTCTTGTGCTGAGAAGCGGTTACCATGTGACGAAAGACTCCATTCACGTATTAATGGAAGGAACTCCGGAAAATATCGATGTCACTGACATCATTCATACAATTGAAGAGACAGAAGGAATTCAAAGCATTCATGATTTGCACATATGGTCTATCACAAGCGGATTGAATGCTCTTTCCTGCCACGCTGTTGTTAACGATCAGCTGACCATTTCTGAAAGTGAAAGTATTTTACGCAAAATTGAACATGAACTTGGAGATCAAGGCATTACACATGTAACCATTCAAATGGAAACGGCAGCGCATAATCACGACAATACGATTCTTTGTCAGGCCCAAACTGAGAATCCGCGTGACCATCATCATCATTAAAGGAGGAGATAGGGACTCACTTTGTCTGCTGACAATTAAGATAAAACCGGAGGGGGGATTCATATGTACGACACGATAGTAATCGGAGCCGGTCAGGCAGGAATCTCAGTAGGATATTATCTAAGAAAGTCGAAACAAAAGTTTATCATTTTAGATAAAAGTCATGAAGTGGGGGAAAGCTGGAAAAACCGGTATGACTCATTGGTCTTATTTACTTCTCGAATGTACAGTTCTTTGCCGGGAATGCAGCTTGAAGGAGACCAGCATGGACTCCCTTCAAAAAATGAAATTGCTGCTTATCTGAAAAAATATGTTGAAAGATTTGAAATCCCGATCCAATTACGGACAGAAGTAATAAGTGTCCAAAAATTAAACAACTATTTCTTAATTAAAACAAACCGGGAAGAATATCAAACGAAGAATCTGGTGGTGGCCGCAGGTCCTTTTCATACCCCTAACATTCCATCAATATCAAAAGATGTAGCCGGTCATATTCGTCAATTACATTCTTCACAATATAAACATTCAAAACAACTGGCGCCTGGGAATGTACTGGTAGTCGGCGGCGGGAATAGCGGGGCTCAGATAGCTGTTGAGTTATCCAAAGAAAGAGTTACATATTTGGCTTGCAGTAAAAAACCGGTTTATTTCCCTTTATGGATTGGAAAAAGAAGCATCTTTTGGTGGTTTGATAAATTAGGAGTTTTACATGCAAGTCATACATCAATATTAGGCAAGTTCATTCAAAAGAAAGGCGACCCCATATTTGGGTATGAATTAAAACATGCAATAAGACAGAAGAAGATCATCTTAAAACAAAGAGTCATAGCCGGAAAGCAAAATGAAGTCATTTTTAAAGATTCATCTTCATTAGAAGTAAACAATGTTATTTGGGCAACTGGTTTTAAGAATCCGCTTTGGTGGATGAAAATAGAAGGTGTTTTGGATAAGGAAGGCCGAATTATACATCACCGGGGTGTTTCAGCTGCGGAGGGATTGTACTTTATTGGTTTGCCTTGGCAGCATAGGCGAGGTTCAGCGCTGCTTCAAGGTGTAGGAAATGATGCTGAATACATTGTAAAACAAATGAACGGCGGATAGACTGTGGAGAGCAGTAACTTACGTGTTTACTGCTCTTTTTTGTGTTGAATACGTCCATCAGTGCAACTATTTTAGTCCGCGCATATTCAGTTTGAACTAAATGGATTCACATGGAGCGCGTGCTTCACTCCTCGTTCAGACTCTCTAATTTAATTCTTTCAAGTAAAAGTCGAAATAGCTCAAATAACAAGAAGTTAAAAAACTGCAAACCCCGCCGTATACGTATCCGCCCACTATAGAGTTCATTAATTACTTGGGACCATAGAAGAATTGTCAATGTCACTTCCGATAGTTGTAACCAGCCAAAAAAAGAAAATGGGGAGGGTGTGCTTAATTTGCACAATCTTTTATGTAGAAGTGGCCCAAGGAGCCATCCTGCATTTTGCATTCGAATGAACCTGTCGTAAAAAATTGAGAGCAGACTTAAATATCTGCTCAACTCGCTGTTATTTCTTAATGTTGAATCGGTCTTTGATCTTTTCAGGCAGTTTCTCGGCCTTAATAGCTTCAGATTCTCCGGTATAACCCTCATAGCTCCTCGGAACGCGTACAATGTCACCTTCTTGATAAGGCTTTTCAACAAAGAAAGAAACCATCTTTTTCTTACCTTTCTCGTTATACCCTTCTAAATTGTAAACGTAGTTGCTATTATTTTTGTTTTTTTCCGCTTTTCCGTGAATTTGTACGTAATAATCGCTTTCCAGCACGGCGCCTTGATCAGCGCAGCCTCCTAATATGAAAACCGATAGGCAGCCTAATATAATAATGAAAATGCTCATGTTTTTCATTCTTCATCACTCCTTTTATATTTCTTATTCTAATGAACACTGCATATCGAATAAATGCGGATACCTTACACTTACCTTACTTTTTTGTAAGAATTCCTGATATAAAAGATAATGATTCAGTTGCAGAATAACAAATAATGGGTAAATGCAATCTCGTTTGGAAGGAGACTGATATGATCATTAAAATGACTCCATTTTTTAATATGAAAGAATTCAATAAACCAAACAACCATTTGCTGTTTCAAGGAGAATTGCACCTGCATTTGAAAACAATCTGTGGATTATACCGAGGAACGATTTGCTGATTCTTATGTTAAGAAATATGAAGATGATGATGTCAGTTACGTTGAAGAAGAGGGGAAAGCGGTTTTTTTAAAAATTATGCTGAAAACCGCTACGCGGGCCGGATTAAGATACGTTGCAAATGTAATAGCGATTTTTTGTCTGACCATTTTAATTGATTGGCAGTCAGTGAAAATAGACATTTGTAATGAATTTATCGTTGCTCCTCCTAATAAGCGGCTTTAACTGCCAAGTTTCTGTTTCTCTTCATACCATTTGCGAAGCTGATGAATATGAGCTTGATGATATCTATTATGGTCTGCCATATGCCATATTCCCCATTGAATGGTTGATGATTTGGTCCTTTATAATCAATCTCCTGCTGTGACATGTCTGACACAATGGATATTAAGCGGCTGTCATTTTCATTAACGGCAGAATACAGCGTTCCCACAAGATGATCCATGTGCGTTTCACCTTTTAAATCTAAAATCATTAACCCCACCTCATTAGCACAATTTTCATATCAGTTTGCCTTATTACTCATATTTGTCAAGCCATCCGGGGAATGGGCCGCTGTAAGACGAAGCTATGAAGCAGGCTCTCTTTGCCTGCTTTTTTTGTGTGTCGGCTTTACATCTGACATGTTGCGTTATCTGAAACTGTACCTTTTTAAATGTCAGACAGTGTTATATGATACTCTGCAGATATTCAAGAATATGTACTTGGAGGACATTCTCATGCGAAATTTTAATGTTGCTATCCCTACGCCTTTTCATGAAGATGAAAGTTTATATTTAGAAGGATTTGATGCTATTGTCGAACATTTGAAAAACAGCGGTATCCATTCGTTACTCATATGCGGCACGACTGGTGAACAGCATTCACTCAGCATAGATGAGCGTCTTCAGATCATTGAGTATGTTAATCAGCGAAAATTTGAAGATGTTGAACTGATGTTCGGTGTTTCAGCCGTAAGAACCAGTGATGCCGTCAAACTGATGAAACACATCGAGAAAACCAATATTGATTCTGTACTGATTGGTTTTCCTCCTTATATAAGACCGACACAGCAGCAAGCCGTTTATTACGTTGACGAACTTCTCAGTCATACCTCTAAAGAGGCTGTGCTTTATAATAACCCCGGCCGGACCGGTTTTAATCTGAGTGAGAAAGCGCTTAAAGACTTAATAAGCCGGCATCCCGGGATAAGGGGGCTGAAAGAAGGAGGAGACGTTCTGCGTCATAAACAAACAGAGTTCCCTGATCACTTTATTTTGTTTGCGGCAGGAGACGTTGAATTTCCGAAGATGCTGAGTAACGGGTGTAACGGCCTGTCAAGCATGGCCGGAAATGTCTATCCTGAAGAAATCAGAGAAAGCTTCAGCAGCTTATCAGAAAATAAACCGATTAATCTGGATCGAATAAACGATCTGATTGCTGAAGTGACAAATCATCATACTGTCATGAATATAAAAAATCACTATAAGAAGATTGGGATTCAAGCAGGCAGCTGCCGGTCACCCATTATATAAGAAATGTTCCGTCGCGGATAAGTGAAACATGTGATCAGCGCGCTTTCTGTACTTGGATTAGGCTTAATAAGCAAGTTTTATAATACTGTCATTAGCGGGGGCGTAAGCATTTGTTTAACTTTACATAAGGGAACCCTTATGATATGGTGATTATTGTTAATATTGACAAGAAAGAGGTGAAAGCGATGATAACGATTTATGGAATTTTGTATGGTGAAAATGCAAAAATTGGAAACATCTTGGCGGATAAAGGGAGCAGTCTGTCCTTTTTTAAGCCAAATCATCATACAAAAACAGTTATCGGTGCTTTTTCTCTATGTCAAATAAACGATAATCCAATGACATAATGTCCTTGTTTATTTGTGCATGATGTTATTTAAGCGTAACACCGATAATTGTGTCGGTGTTTTTTTGTGCCTGATTTTAAAAAAAGGTTAGATGATCACTCCCTTCTATTTACTCAAACAAACCAGAGTTTTATGGAAGGATGAGAAAACATGCAACAAAAAAACAAGTATATAAGAATTCAAGAGTTCCTTAAACAAAATAAGTTTCCTGATTTTAGAATGAATCAAATCAAAAATGCTGTGTTCAAAGGGAGAATAAATCATTTTAATGAAATAACGGTTCTTCCTAAATCCTTGAGAAAATTGTTAATGAATGAGTTTGGAGAGTCAATTTTAAATATTGCTGCTTTAAAAGTGCAGCATTCTGAGCAAGTAACAAAAGTCTTATTTGAAATTTCAGGAGACGAAAAAATAGAAACGGTCAATATGAAATATAAAGCTGGCTGGGAGTCATTTTGTATATCCTCGCAGTGCGGCTGTCATTTTGGCTGTGCATTTTGTGCAACAGGAGATATTGGTTTAAAACGCAGCTTAACATCAGATGAAATGACTGACCAAATTTTGTACTTTCACTTAAAAGGACATTCAATTGATAGTATTTCTTTTATGGGAATGGGAGAAGCATTAGCGAATGTACAAGTTTTTGATGCTTTACATGTGCTTACAAATCCGGAGTTGTTTGCTTTAAGCCCTCGTCGGTTATCTATTTCGACCATAGGTATTATTCCGGGCATTAAAAAAATCACTCAGGATTATCCGCAGGTCAACCTGACGTTTTCATTACATTCTCCTTTTAATGAACAGCGAAGCAAGTTAATGCCGATAAATGAACGCTTCCCGTTATTGGAGGTAATGGACACATTAGATGAGCATATACGTGTGACCTCAAGAAAAGTTTATATTGCTTATATTATGCTGCCGGGAGTTAATGATTCTATTGATCATGCGAATGAAGTAGTACGTCTTTTAAGAAGCAGATATAAGAGAGGGAACTTGTTCCATGTAAACATCATTAGATATAACCCGACTGTTAGTTCACCTATGAGATTTGAAGAAGTAAATGAGAAACAAGTTGTAAACTTCTATAAAAAATTAAAGTCAGCAGGAATTAACGTGACCGTCAGAAGTCAATTTGGCATTGATATAGATGCTGCTTGCGGACAATTATATGGAAATTATCAAAAAAATAAGAACCGATAAATCAGGTGCAGAACTCGGTTTGACTTCATATTATTTCATTTGATAACATAAAATGGTTATCGTGATAAAAAAAAAGATACCCGTTTTTATAAAAAAAGGAGTCATAACGTTGCTGAAAAGGTTTTTTCTTGTTTTTCTTACGCTGATAATGTCTATATTTGCTGTATTCGCGGCGGCTGAAGAGTCTCCCGGCGATCGTGTCATTTCTTTTGACGAGCCTATGATTTTATTGATCTCACTCGGGATCATCTTATGTTTGTTCATTCCGCCATTCGTCATGTCCTTTTTTGGCAGCTTGGTTGTGAGAATCATATCCGGAGTCTATCAATGTTTTATCGTCCTCACGTTTGCGGGGCTCATTCCGATTGGATTTCTGATTCCCAATGGCTTTTTGACAATTCTTGCTGCCGTCCTGGGGACTTTGGTCAGTTCAGCCAGTGTTGCGGTCACCTTATTCGTTGGCAGGATAGAGAACACAAGTAAACTTTCATAAGCGGTTTTGAAAACAATAACACGCGTTCCAAAAACACCAAGTGTCACAGACCCTTGGTGTTTTTTAATTCCGGCAGAAAAGAAGGTATAATGGGCGGGGAAGAGGTGTCAGCCAATGAAAATAACCAGAGAGACATTAGAAAAACAGCAAATTTGGATATATGGTGTGACTCTTGTGATCGGAGGAATAGCGGGGATCGCCGGGAAAGATTCAGGACTTCGCTGGGGATGGACGATATCACCGTTTATCGCTGTTCTCATGTATGCCATGTTTGCCCAAATCCCATTCTTGAAGCTGAGGGAAGCCATGTCAAACCTCAAGTTTATGGCGGCTTTACTGATCGGTAATTTCTTAGCTGTACCTGTCGTTGTATGGGTGTTAACCGCCATTTTTCCTCAATCTCCTCCTATATTATCAGGGGTTTGTTTGGTATTGCTTACACCTTGTATTGATTACGTCATCGTCTTTACTCAGCTCGGCAAAGGAAATGAGAGATTAATATTGGCTTCCACGCCGGTTTTGTTCGCCGTTCAGATGGTATTGCTTCCGTTATACCTGTGGCTGTTTATCGGGAAAGAAGTGATAGGGGCTGTTCATGCGGGACCGTTTCTGGAAGCATTCTCATTGTTAATAGCGGTGCCGCTGCTGGCGGCGGTGATGACTCAATTATGGGCTGATAAGAAACCGGCGGGAGAAAAGGTGTTGGAATGGACGGCGTGGCTGCCTGTTCCTTTTATGGCTCTGGTTTTATTGGCGGTCGTCGCCACACAAATCGGCAAAGTCATCAATGATGCTGACATCATTATACGTGTGATTCCGATCTATCTGCTATTCCTGCTCATTATGCCGTTTGTCTCCCGTTTTATCGCATATGCGTTCCGTCTGAATACAGGTGAAGGAAGAGCATTGATCTTCAGCACGGGCACAAGGAATTCTCTCGCAGTCCTTTCGTTAGCGCTGGCTCTGCCGGATGCTTGGGCCTCATTAGCCGCTGCTGTTATCGTCACACAGACGATTGTTGAGCTGATCGGTGAATTGGTTTATATCAAAGCGGTGCCCGGATGGCTGCTGAAATAAAAAATAATCTGCGCTGAAAAAAACATACCAATAGATATTGGTATGTTTTTTATGAGAATTATAAAGTTGCAATATCAATAACGAAACGGTAGCGGACATCGCTTTGGAGAACCCGTTCGTACGCTTCGTCGACTTGATCGGCCGGTATCACTTCAATTTTAGGAGCAATGCCGTGCTCGGCGGCGAAATCAAGCATCTCCTGAGTCTGCGGAATACCGCCGACGAGTGAACCCGCAATGCTGCGGCGGCCCGTGATTAAGGAGAACACACTGTATGAGTCCGGCTTAGCGGGCGCTCCCACATTTACCAATGTACCGTCAATGCGAAGCAGGGATAAGTAGGCATCTACGTCAAGGTTCGCGGATACTGTATTTAAAATAAGATCAAATCGTCCGGCCAGCTCAGTAAATGTATCCGGATCGCTTGTCGCAAAGTAATGATCGGCTCCAAATTCAAGCGCTTCGTCTTTTTTGTTCATTGAGCGGCTGAGGACGGTGACCTCTGCGCCTAAAGCGTGCGCGAATTGAACGGCTAAATGTCCGAGCCCGCCCATTCCGACAATCGCCACTTTTTTGCCGGGACCGGCATTCCAGTGTTTCAGCGGAGAATAGGTGGTAATGCCCGCGCACAATAGCGGACTGGCAGCATCCAAATCCAGCTGATCGGGAATACGGACAACGAATCTGTCAGTGACAACTATTTTCTGGCTGTAGCCTCCGTACGTAGGGTTTCCGTCGTAGTCCAGGTTATTATAGGTCTGAACAACGCCTTTTGTGCAATATTGTTCGTCTCCGTTCAGGCAGTATTCACATTCCCCGCAGGAGTCTACAAAACAGCCGACACCCACACGGTCGCCGGCGGCAAATGTGGTGACTTCTTCACCCACAGCTTCCACAACTCCGGCAATTTCGTGCCCGGGAACCATCGGAAAGATTCCGCCGCCCCATTCATCGAATGCACTGTGGATGTCTGAGTGACAAATCCCGCTGTACTTAATATCAATCAGGATATCGTGCGGCCGTAATGCTCTTCTCTCAATCGTCGTCCGCTCAAATTTAGCTTTGGCATGCGGAGCGCTTAATACACGAGTCGGATGATTATTGCACATGGTTATCTTCCTTTCCAAGATAAAGTGATGAATCCTCTGTCGGTTTTACTTTAAATGTTAAAGCGGACTTTAAGTCAAGGGGTTTGGTTTATTTTTTTATGAAATGATATTCTATAATGGCACGCTTATGAAAGGTATGAAGGACGGGTGGTAAGAATATGAAGATTGCGCAGGCTGCAAAGCAGGTTGAGTTATCAGCCGCGACGCTTAGGTATTATGAAAGTATAGGACTGATTCCTCCGGTAAAACGCGATGAAAGCGGCATCCGCGATTATGACGAAGGTGATGTGAATTGGATTCAATTTATAAAATGCATGAGAAGTGCCGGGCTGTCGATTGAGGCTCTGATTGAATATACCGCTTTATTTATTGAAGGAGCCGATCATACGATCGAACCCCGAAAAAACATCCTTATAAATGAAAGGAAAAGGCTGACGGAGAAACAGAGGGAAATTGATGAAACCATAAAACGATTAAACAGGAAGATTGAGGATTACGAAGATATCCTGGAAAATGAAGCGAAACTTAAAAACAGATTGAAAGCTGAATGTATTTCTGAATGAAGAGAAGGTGTCCCGGGCGCCGGGCCGCATGAAATGTACCAAGGGAAACGAGCCTTGGTTTTTTTATTTTCTAAAGAGAGGAAACAAAACAGCTTTTTCTATCTTATCAATCATTACTTATCCTTTTTTCAGCTTGACTTTTTTACTGCAGACTTTTAAAGTGTGAAATGTTGCTTAGACTGTGATTAGCGACTTTAATGCTGAAAAGAGGTGGTTTACCCAGATGAACAATCATAAGAATCCTTGGGCGTTATTGCCTTTAGTCTTATTCGTAGGGCTTTTTGTCGGCTCTGGTCTGGTGACCGGAGATTTTTATAAATTGCCGATCTTGATTGCCGCGATCATTGCGTCAGCTTTTGCGCTGTTATTTAACCGGAAGAAATCGCTCAATCAAAAAATAGAATGGTTCGCTTCCGGTGCGGGACATCCTGATATTATCATTATGGTTATGATTTTTATATTGGCAGGTGCCTTTGCTTCAGCGGCTGAGGCGATGGGAGCGGTGCATTCAACTGTCAATCTTGCTTTGAGCATTATTCCGCAGCAGTTTTTGCTGCCGGGGCTGTTTATCATTGCTTGTTTCATTTCTATATCGATGGGAACATCAATGGGCACGATTGCGGCGGTTGCGCCGATCAGCGCCGGTTTGAGCGGAGAGCTTGGCGTCTCCAGCGCGATACCGATTGCGGCTGTGGTCGGCGGAGCTATGTTCGGAGATAATCTTTCTTTTATTTCAGATACGACCATTGCGGCAGTCCGGACGCAAAAAACACAAATGAGGGATAAATTCAAAACGAACTTTCTGATTGTTTTGCCCGCTGCCATTGTGACTGTTATTATCTTATTTTTTATTCCGACAGGCCACGCCCTCCATACGGATGCTGCATCTTACAGCTGGATTAAGGTGCTTCCTTATGTCGCCGTGTTAGTTTTTGCGTTAATCGGTATTAATGTGATGGCTGTCATATTCGGCGGATTGGTTTTGACGGGAATCATCGGATTGGCGGGCGGGAGCCTGACGTTTGATTCTTATTTTAAAGCGATTACGGATGGAGTTGCCGGAATGAGCGACCTTATCATCCTGTCCATGCTGATCGGCGGAATGGTCGGTGTGATGAAACAAAACGGCGGGATCGACTTTTTACTGGAGTTCATCACGAAACGAATCCGTTCCAAAAAAGGCGCCGAAGCCGGCATTGCCGGATTGGTCAGCGTGACGAATCTGGCTGCGGCCAATAATACGATCTCGATTATCGCAGCCGGGCCGATTGCAAAGAATATTGCTGATAAATTCAACATCGACAACAGAAAATCGGCAAGTATTCTGGATATCTTTTCGTGTATGATACAAGGATTGATTCCTTACGGCGCGCAGCTGTTATCAGCCGGGAAATTCGGGAATATTTCACCCGTCAGCATCCTGCCATACTCTTTCTATCCCGTTTTAATCGGAATCTGCGGCATCGCCGCCATTATATTTGGACTGCCGAAATTCACAAGAAATACGAAATAAAAGATAAAAAAAGGCGCCGTTCGGCGCCTTTTTTCTTTCATGACAGCCAAGCATTTCTCAAAAGCTGTACGCCCTGTGTGATCTGATCCGTATCGAGATGGGCGAAACCTAACTTTATGATCGGCGGTTCGGGTTTTCCGGCAACGAAATAAACAGCGGTAGGATATACCTTCACTCCGTACTGAAAAGCGCGTTCGATTAATGTTTCTTCTGTATAGTTCAGGTGAACTCTCACCAATATATACAATCCCGACTGCTCGCCGATGATCGTCACTTGCTCGCCGAACTGCTGCTTAATATGTGAAGTCAAGTGCTGCATCTTACGCTTGTAGACAGTGCGCATGCGCTTAATATGGCGGGTCCATTCACCGGCCTTCATCAATTCAGCCATGGTCAGCTGGTTAAGCGAAGAAGCGGTGCTTTCGAAATGAATAAACCGTTTTTTATACCGGTGCAAAAGGCGCTGCGGCAAAACCATATAGCTTATGCGGATGCCCGGTAGAAAGGATTTTGAGAAATTCCCTAAATAAATCACCCGGTCTGATTGAATGGAAGCAAGAGCGGGAAACGGCTGCTGTGTATAACGGAATTCACTGTCATAATCATCTTCAAGAATATAACCCTCTCTATGATTCACCCAATTGATCAGTGTTTGGCGCTGCTGAATGGACATGCTTACGCCGTAAGGGCTGTGATGGGATGGGGTCACATAGATTAATTTTTCTTTCATTGCATGCAATTGAGAAAAATCAGCTCCGTTTTCATAGACAGGCATCGTTTCCAGAGATAGCCCGTGAAATTGAAATGCCGCTCTGGCCCCGTCAAACCCAGGGTCTTCAACGATAATTCCGGAAAAATCCTCTTTCAGAATCCGACTGAGATATATCAGCATCTGCTGGGTGCTGCTGCCGATGATAACCGAATCCGCATCTGTTTTCACTCCGCGTGATTCCAAGAGATAAGCGGCAATTTGTTCACGCAGGTTTCTCTCGCCGAACGGTTCACCGTACAGAAAGCTTTTCTCTGATGCCAAAACTTGATTGTATAATTTTCTCCATGTTTTCAGAGGAAAATGCTTTTGATCGACGGCTCCGGCGCGAAAATCAATCAGGGCCGGCTGAGTTGATTCGGTTTTCTCAGCGTAAACAACATCGTTTTCTTTTTGAAATAAAGAAGGTTCTACTTCATTTGCAAAATAACCTTTGCGTGTTTCTCCGCGAATGTATCCCTCCGCTAAAAGCAGATCATAGGCCATCAGCGTTGTATTGCGGCTTACCCGCAGGGAATCTGCCAGCTCCCGAATTGAAGGCAGCCGCTCATCTGCCTGAATATTTCCCTGCTCAATCAATGTTTTAAATTGCTCGTAAATTTGTTTGTATTTCGGGGTGCCGCTTCTGAAAGCGAAAATCAAATTTTTCATCAGATGTTCTCCTCTGACATGTGTATTTATTTGAAACTGTATCTTTTTAAATGTCAGTTGATATTTTATTATAGCGGAAAGCGCTTTATCAATCCATGTTCAGAGAGGAGAGTTTTTATGTATATTCCCGCTCCATTTCAGCTGAGTGAAGCTGAAGCGTGCGATGTAATCAAAGAGTATGGTTTCGCAGCATTGTTTTCAACGGCGGGGGGCATGCCGTATGCAACCCACCTGCCATTGATGATGAGTAAGAATAACGAATGCTTATACGGTCATTTTGCATTGCCGAATCCCCAATGGAAAGAGATTGATGGCCAAAACGTATTAGCCGTTTTTCAGGGGCCTCATTGTTATATCTCGCCTAAATGGTATGAGACGAATCAGGCTGTTCCCACATGGAATTATGTGGCGGTTCATGTTTACGGAGAGGCGGAGCTTTTGGATGAGGAAGAAACCGTGCAGTCGATGAGTGATCTCGTATTGAAATACGAAAGCCCCGACAGCCCGTACAAATTAGAGGATGTCGATGCGAAATTGCTGGCAGGCATGAACAAAGGGGTAAAAGGTTTTAAAATCAAAATCAGCAAAATAGAGGGACAGGCAAAGCTGAGTCAAAATCATTCAGCCGCAAGACAAGGGCTGGTCGTACAACAGCTCAAACAGATTCCTCATACAAACGAACAGCTCATTTCCGGCTTGATGGAAGAAAACATCAAACGAATCACCGCAAAAAACTGACAAGCATGTTAAAAACATACCGGCAGCATGCGGTATGTTTTTTTCTGATTATGAAGCTTTTCTCAGGATGAATAACGACTCGAACAGCACATAAATCAACGGCGCCATTAAAATGAAGAAAGAATGAAAAATAGCATACGGTATGAGTAAGTAAACGATAAGTTTCAATAGAATGGAAGACGTTTTATTCAATGTCCAGCGGTTTTTCAAGATATCAGTCATACAGGCTGAAACAAGGCCGACCGTCAAATATCCGGCTGCTATGTAAAGATAAATAAAAAGGTAAAACGGGTAAGAAGACAACGGGGGTGTGTCTTCCTGTGTCATTTTTAAACCCACATAAAAGACCAATAAAAAGCAAACGGACGAAACGAGAGCTAAAAAAAGGTGTTTATATAAATACTTCTTCATGTGTTTCACCTGCCTATGGACAATTATTTCTAAACATATTATGACATGGTTTTACCGCTGCTGAAAGAATCGGCAGCGGGCATGCGCCCGTCTATATGAGCGGGGCGTAAAGAATCAATATCATCTTTTCATGAATCCGGATGTTTTGTTCGGATGGATGTAAAGAAGAATACACCCCAAAAAAAGCTGTCAGCTTGGTCCTGACGGCTTATTTTTGGTGAAAGGCTTATTTCTCCGTGGTGAAATAAAGCAATGCTATGACCGGAAAAGCGATTCCAATCCATAATGTGATACTCCACCCGCCTGAGGCGTATGCCCATCCTCCGATTGATGATCCTATAGCGCCGCCCAGAAAGAAGATTGCCATAAATAATCCGTTTAATCGGCTGCGGAATTCAGGTGCCAACGAAAAAATGGCACGCTGACTGAGTACGAGATTGGCAGATACCCCCATATCCAACAGGATAGCTGCGGCCACCAGAACTGCTATTCCGACGGGAGAGCTGCTCTGAATCATGAGCGGGAGTAATAAAGAAACGATGACAACACCGAGAGCGATTCCGGTGGCAAGCCGGGTTAAGCCGCGATCAGCCAGACGGCCGCCTATCGGTGCAGCCGCTGCACCCGCAATGCCCGCTAATGCGTACAGCGCGATTGCCTTTTGAGAAAAATGAAAAGCAGGACCGGACAATAGTAAAGGTACAGTCGTCCAGAATAAGCTGAAAGCTCCAAATACAAACGCATGATAAATGGCACGGCGGCGTAAGACCGGAGTCGTGCGCAGCAGCTTCCACATTGAACCGAGTAAGACGGTGTAGCTTGTGTTTGCTGTTGGTTTTCTGGCAGGAAGCACTTTTGATAAGACGATTGCCAGGACAACACTTAACGCGGCGGATAAAGCAAATATGGCATTCCACCCCCATATATCAGCGACCAGACTGGATATCGGACGGGAAAGCATAATACCGAGAAGCAGGCCGCTCATCACATTGCCGACAACCCGGCCGCGTGCGGCATCTGGTGCAAGGTATGATGCGAACGGAACTAGCACTTGGGCCGCGATGGATCCCAGTCCGATGAAAAACGCAGCGGCTAAAAACAGTGTTCCATGCTTCACACATGCTGTCAGAGTTAGAGCGGCTGCGCTTAGTAGGAGCGATACCACGACAAGTTTTCTGTTTTCGATAATATCTCCCAAAGGGACGAGAAACAGTAGGCCGGCAACGTATCCGATTTGGGTCAGCGTGACAATCAATCCGGCACTGCTTGGAGAAAGCCCGATTGCCGCACTAATGAATCCTGCCAAGGGCTGTGCATAATAAAGATTAGCGACAATGATACCGCATGCCGTTGCGAGAAGAAGGGTTAAACCAGTTGAAATCCCCTGATCCGCTGTTTGTTTATTTTCTTTAGCCATATGAATGAACTCCTTTTTAATGATTTTATGAGGTTTGATACATATTTTGCTGATTCATCTCCTTTACGCAGAGGCTTTTGGAGTCTGCATTTCATCAAGACTTCCCTCAAGTTATTTTATAAACTAAACGTTCAGTTTTGTTTATAAGTGAATAATATACTAAACGTTCAGTTTTGTAAATAGGTTTCTATTTTCTTTTTTTATACAGGTTAAGTATACTGAACGTATCGTTTATAATTCGGGAAGGAATGATTCATGTGCAGAGTAAACGAGGACGGCCGCGTGATGAAGGAACACATAAGGCGATTCTTTCTGCTGCCTATGACCTATTGTTGGAAAATGGCTTTGACGCGGTGACAGTCGATAAAATTGCAGAGCGTGCCAAAGTGAGTAAGGCAACGATTTATAAATGGTGGTCAAACAAGGCTGCCGTTATCATGGACAGCTTTCTTTCGACCGCTACGGACAGACTGCCTGTGCCCGATACAGGATCAACAGTGCAAGATATATTGACCCACGCCGCGAATTTAGCAAGGTTTTTGACGAGCCGGGAAGGAACCGTTATTAAGGAATTAATCGGCGCGGGGCAGCTGGATGCAAAATTGGCGGAAGAATATCGCACGCGATTTTTCCAGCCCCGCCGCCTCCAAGCGAAAGGCCTTCTGGAAAAGGGAATTCAGAAAGGTGAATTAAGAGAGAATCTTGATATTGACGTAAGCATCGATCTCATTTACGGACCGATTTTCTATCGCCTGTTGATCACAGGTGATGAGGTGAATGATTCCTATGTGCATGATCTTGTGATGAGTGCGTTTAAGGGAGTTCAAGCTACGTGAATAACCGCTCGAATCGGGTGAAAAGTATTTGTGCCTATGGGGCAGAAAATAATGAAAAGGCAGAACAAATTGTTCTGCCTTCTTCGCTCTATTTGCGAACCGCCCGGCGGCCGCCACGCACGTAATCACCGCCGCAAGCCCCAATAACAGCCCGAAGAAAGGCTGGAGAAGCTGCAGAGCTGATTCGCGGGAGTTTCGTTGCCTGGGCGCTGTAAAGGCAGTTCTCAGTTTGACATACTGAAGCTTGAGCCAGAGGTGCTGTCTCAGCAGGAAAACATTTATAGGACGGGCAGGCGGAGCGCCGTATCAATATTTTGCAAATTAAACCGGACTTGTTCATCTGTGTTCCACGGATGATACCAGCCTTTTTCCATCATATAGCGTGAGATTTGCTCATGCATGTCGATGGCTTCTTCTAAGTGACGGGTGAGGATCGCTTTCACTTCAGGCGTTCCGGCTTCCGTCGCCGCCATCGCATAGTTTCTGACTCCGCTTTTTGCCGAATTCAATAAATCCATAGCGACAATTTGGTCTGTCAGTGCATCCATCCCCGTCAGGTATTCAATAATCGGATTCATTCGTCATTCATCTCCTATTCGTGCTTTGCATCAGATATAATCGAGGCAAATTCCTGCAATTGCCTTGTTGATGTATCCGCATCCTGCTGCATGATTTCTTTCAGCTGCGGATCGGATACGAGCGCTTTCATGGTTTTGGATTTCGTCAGGCAAAGTGACTTAAAAGAAGCCATCTCCTGAATTTCGAGTAATTCATGTAAGGCGCTGGCCATTTCTGTAGCCTCCGTTCTCTAAGGTTTGAGTACAACTTTAATACAATCATCTGTTTTCGTGTCAAACATCTCATAGCCGTGCTTCGCTTCACTGAGCGGAATGACATGGCTTACAACATCACCCGGATCAATTTTGCCGGTTGACACTAGTTCAAACATATACGGCATATAATGGATAACCGGAGCTTGTCCTGATCGGATATTGACGTTCCGCTGCATGATATCGCCAAGGGGAAATCCGTTGTATCTGCCGCCGTACACACCCGTAATCTGGATCGTTCCGCCTTTTCGCACCGCTTGGGACGCGATGACCAATGCGCTCATGGCCCCGCCTTGAAGTTTTAATCCGCTGGCGAGGAACTCAAGATCTGTCATTTTTCCGTCCATGCCGACGGCGTCAATGACAACGTCGGCGCCGCCTTTGGTGATTTCCTTCAGGTAGCTGCCCGTATTTTCGTGGTCTTCGAAGTTCACGATTTCCACTTTATTCGTCCGTTTCGCATGCTGGAGACGGTAGTTGACATAGTCTACGGCTATGACGCGTTTCGCACCCTTTAACCAGCAGAATTTTTGAGCGAAAAGGCCCACGGGCCCGCAGCCGAGAACGATGACCGTATCGCCTGCTTTTACGCCGGCATTGTCAACGCTCCAAAAACCGGTTGTCATCGCATCGGCAATAACACTCAATTTCTCATCCGGTTCTTCGCATGTTTCGGGGACTTTAAAATGGGTAAAGTTCGCAAAAGGGACGCGCAAATATTCGGCCTGGCCGCCCGGATAGCCGCCGGTACTCCCTGAATAGCCGAAATAAGCGCCCATATCGCCGTTTTCATTTGATTGATCACATTGGCTTTCCAGGTGATTTTTACAATAAGTGCATTCTCCGCAGGCGATATTAAAAGGAATAATGACGCGGTCGCCTTTTTTGACTTTCGTCACGCCGGGACCGGTTTCTTCCACAATGCCCATCGGTTCATGCCCGATAATATAGTCTTCCTGCAAGTTCGGAATGAGTCCGTGGATTAAATGTAAATCTGATCCGCAAATTGCCGTACTTGTGACTTTTATAATCATGTCATCGTGTTTTTCAATCTTCGGATCAGGCACGTCTTTGACGACGACGTTTTTCACTCCTTGATACGTTACGGCCTTCATGCTGTAATACCTCCAGTGTTAGTGTTCATCAGGTGTGCGGTCAAACATCCCTTTTCTGTTCGTTTCAACGGGAAACAGATTCATGTTTCCGACCATGAGGGTATTTTTCGCAGAGAGCTGGTCCAGTTTATACTGTTCGCTCAGATCATGCGGGTGAAACCACTTTTTGCTGACCATCAAGTCTGTAATTTCCTGATGCATCGCGATTCCTTGCATGAGCTGTTTGCGCAGCAAAGCTCTTACATCTGGCGAGGCGGTTTCTGTTAAAGCAACGGCGGTATTTCTGACGCCTTCTTTTGCGCGTATGAGAAAATCCATTGCGAATGTCATATCTGCGAGTTCAGGGACGTGTAATGAATTGATTGGATCTAAATGGTCATGGTTCAATGATGCTTACCTTCCTTTCAATTGATGATCGAAGTCGGCCGGTTTTGAGGAACAGGAGCCTGAAACGTTGCCCGTTCATAAACCGCCTGCAGATCAGCAAGGTTTTGCGAGGCTTGCTGAACGTCTTTTTCCATTAACGTTTTCAGATCCTGATCAAACACAAGCCCTTGCATGAGCTTGGATTTCGCTACACAAAGCGTCTTGAAGTTAATGATTTCATGTAAGTCCAGCGACTCGTGAGCCGCTAATTCACGCTTTTCCATAATCGTTTTTTAAACCTCCTCTTCTCAATTACATAATTAATTTCCCCTGAGAAAAGAGCTCTAGTCTTACAAATTTTGTTTATAAAAAAGAGAGAAGAAATCTGACGGTACATTAAAAAAGAGGAAGCACAATCGCTTCCTCTTGTTCACATGGAATGGCTGTCGGTGTCCTGAACGTTTTTCTGATGCGCGGGCGGTTTTGCCGCGCGGGAGACAGACCGCTGAAACCCGGGAAAGGTCATAAAAAAGATATGAACAAAAGCAGCCCGCGAACAATCCCGCAGGCTGTTTTTTCTTTCACCCGTCATGCAGGACAGAAGGGGAAGGTGAGAAGCAGGCGATTATGGTATGATGACAAATAGAATAAAACATCGTGAGGCCGGTCGGCTAAAAGGAAGTGGACAGAGATTGTTTGGTACAAAACATCAAGAAGACTATGTCTCCCGTGACAGACGCTCATTGCATATGCTTGCGCTTCGGGTGCCCGGTCTGGCGTTTATTTTTATGGTATATGCCGCATCAGTCTCTTTGCAGTACATTTATGAAAGCTGGACGGTTTTATTGCTGCTGTTATTCACGATATTGATCGTCATTTTTGCCGTGCTGCACTGGCATTCCTATCGCTGGGTCAAGAAAAAAACGTTTCTTTATTTCATCATACAGGGATTTATCATATATACATCGGCTAACTTGATGACCGGCGGCTATATCGCGGCGGTCATCGGTCTCTATGCCTTTTTAATCGGGCAGATTATCGGAATGGCGGATAAGGGCAAAACGCCGCTCATACTCTATCTTTTCATTTTAATGTCCATAGCAGCCCTGCACCAGGAGCATCCGCATCATCTGCTTCGTTTCATCGTTATCGCCGCTCCCATCATGATCGTGATTATCACATATGCGGCAACATTTTTCGCGCAAGTTGATGAAAAAATCAAAACACAGATGACGCTTGAAAAATTAGAGCTCGCTCACCGGCAAGTGAAACAGCTGACGCTTCAAAACGAAAGGCAGCGGATGGCGAGAGACTTGCACGATACACTTGCACAAGGGCTGGTCAGCTTGCATATGCAGCTTGAAGCGGTGCATGTTCATCTTTCAAAGGGTAACACTGACAGAGCGAAAGACATCATCAGCCAGTCAATGGACAGAGTGAAGGGCACATTGGCTGATGCGCGCTCGGCCATTGACAACCTTCGCAGAAAATCAGAAGAGATCGGGTTCTTAAAAGAAAGCATCACTGAACAAATCAACCATTTTACAGAAGCCTCCGGGCTGTCTTGTTTTTTAGATTACAGCGTGCATCATGTGCTTGACGTTCATACGGCGGAGAATTGCCATTACATGATCGGAGAAGGCCTGACAAACGCCGCCAAGCATGCAGAAGCAAAGAATGTCTGGGTGTCCGTTCAGGAAGAAGAGGGACAGATCTGCATAACCGTCAAAGATGACGGGAAAGGCTTTGATGCCGGAACAGAAATGAGAAAAAGCGGACATTACGGGCTGCTGGGGATACAAGAACGCGTCAATATGATGAACGGCACTTTCCGTATAACAAGCGCCAGATCAGCGGGAACTCAAATTGAGATCATCATACCAATTCAAGGAGAAGCGGAACATGTATAAAGTGTTAATAGCAGATGACCATCTTGTCGTCAGAGAAGGTCTGAAGCTTTTGATAGAAACAAATGACCATTACACCATAACGGGAGAGGCGGAAAACGGGAAAACCGCCGTCCGCCTCGCAGCGGAACTAAAGCCCGATGTCATTCTCATGGATCTGTACATGCCGGAAATGAGCGGGCTGGAAGCCATTAAACAGATAAAAGAGCATTCTGATGTGCCGATTATTATTTTGACGACCTATAATGAAGATCATCTGATGATAGAAGGCATTGAATCAGGCGCGAACGGTTATCTGCTGAAGGACACAAGCTCAGAAACCTTATTTCATACGATGGATGCGGCGGTCAGGGGAGAAGTGCTTCTGCAGCCGGACATCTTGCGGCGTTTCCGGGAAAAGAAAATGGAACGGGCAAATGCCAATGAAACACAGCTGACGGACAAGGAAATCATAGTTCTGCAAGCCGTTGCGAAAGGACATAAAAGCAAAGCGATCGCCTTCGATTTAGGAATCTCAGAGCGGACGGTAAAAGCGAGATTAACATCGATTTATAACAAATTAGGCGCTGATTCGCGGACGGAAGCCGTCACTATTGCCATGCAAAAAGGCATTCTGAAACTGAATATATAATGAAAAACTGCCCAAACGTACATGCCCCTATGTACGTTTTTTTTATGTGAATGTGAACTACAATTAGGCAGAAAGTAATGATTGGAGAGGAGTATTCGATGTCTGGTTTTTTATATAAATTAGGGGGATGGTCTGCCCGCAACCGATTCAAAATGATCAGTGCGTGGCTCGTGATACTGATCGCTTCGATTGTGATCGCCATCTCGTTAAAACCTGCTTTTTCTGAGGATATGTCAATTCCCGACACACCTTCTGAAAAGGCGATGGATGTGATTCAAAAAGAATTTTCAAAGGGGCCCGATAAAGGAAGCATACGGGTTATTTTCGGAGCTGAAGACGGGAAGAAATTGACGTCAAAACCGGAAAAACAAGCGATTGAAGAGACATTAAAGAAGATCAAAACAGATCATTCGGTCGCTTCGATTGCAAATCCTTTTGAAACAGGAACCATTTCTAAAGACGGGTCAGTGGCATATGCCGATATTACGTACAAAAAAGCGGCGGATGACATTACGGATGCGTCTGTTTCACATATTAAACACAGTCTGTCCGCCGCCGGAGACAAGGGCCTGCAGACGGAGCTCAGCGGCGATGTGCCGGGGGCCGGTGTTGAAGCCGGCGGTGTATCTGAAATTGTCGGCGTTGTGCTGGCTTTCGTCGTTCTGGCCATTACGTTTGGTTCATTAGTCATAGCGGGGCTGCCGATTGTCACGGCCCTGATCGGGTTAGGTGTAAGCGTCGCGCTGACGTTAATTGGGACACAGATCTTTACGATAGCCTCGGTCAGTCTCTCATTATCAGGAATGATCGGCCTGGCCGTCGGGATTGATTATGCGCTGTTTATCTTTACGAAGTATCGTCAGTTTTTGGGCGAAGGTGTACAAAAAAATGAATCGATCGCTAAAGCTGCGGGAACGGCTGGCAGCGCCGTCGTTTTTGCGGGACTGACCGTGATCGTCGCGCTTTGCGGATTGACCGTTGTCGGCATTCCGTTCATGTCTGCGATGGGATTGACTGCGGCACTCAGTGTGCTGATGGCTGTATTGGCATCAGTAACGCTGGTGCCTGCGGTGTTGTCAATCGCAGGAAAACGGATGATTCCGAAATCAAACAAGAAGAAAGAAAAGAAAAGCGCCGACACGAATGCCTGGGGGCGCTTCGTTACAAAGAAGCCTATTCTGTTAAGCATTTTCAGCATTATTCTTTTAGCTGTCATCAGTCTGCCGGCCATGCATTTAGAACTGGGGCTGCCTGATGCGGGAATGAAAGCGAAAGACAGCCCGGACCGCCGCGCCTATGATCTGTTGTCTAAAGGATTCGGCGAAGGCTTTAACGGCAAGCTGACAATTGTTGCCGATGCAAAAGGGGTCAAGGGAAACAAAAGTGAAGCATTTCAAGACGCCGTGAAAGAAATAAAGGACTTGCACAATGTGGCGAGCGTCACACCTGCCATGCCGAATCAAAAAGGGGATTATGCCATCATTACGGCAGTGCCTGAAACCGGGCCGAATGATAAGGCAACGAAAGAGTTAGTGCAGGATATACGGAAACGATCAGACAAAAACGGCATCCGCCTGCTCGTCACCGGGTCAACAGCGGTGAATATTGATATTTCAGACCGGTTAAACGATGCGATTCCGGAATTCGCCATTCTTATTGTCGGGTTTGCGTTTGTATTGCTGACCGTTGTTTTCCGCTCGCTTCTCGTGCCGCTTGCCGCCGTCGTCGGCTTTTTGCTGACGATGACCGCTACACTCGGGTTATCGGTATTCGTTCTGCAGGATGGGAATTTCACCGGCTTGCTCAGCATTCCGGAAAAAGGTCCGATTCTCGCCTTCCTGCCTATTTTAGCCATCGGTATTCTTTTCGGGCTGGCGATGGACTATCAAGTATTCCTTGTCAGCAGAATGAGAGAAGAATATGTCAAAACAAAAAATCCGGTACAAGCTATCCATGCCGGATTGAAACATAGCGGGCCTGTCGTAACAGCGGCGGGACTGATCATGATTTTCGTCTTTGCGGGATTCATCTTCGCGGGGGACTCTACGATCAAATCCATGGGGTTGGCAATGACCTTCGGTGTTCTTTTCGATGCGTTCATTGTAAGAATGACCATCATTCCGAGTGTCATGAAGCTGATGGGACATGCGGCCTGGTACTTGCCGAAGTGGCTGGATAAAATCATTCCGAACGTGGATATCGAAGGCCATAAGCTGACACAAGGCAAAACACCGGAGAAACCGGAAGAATAAAATGAAAAAGCAGATCGTTATGATCTGCTTTTTTTATGTGCTGACCGCATTCATGAACAGAGAAAAAAGCTTTTTCATGTCTTCATGTTTTTTTGTCAGCATTTCGGGATGCCATTGCACGCCGACGACAAATAATTCACCCGTTCGTTCAATCGCTTCAATGGCCCCGTCTTTCGCATAAGCCGCGGCTTTAAATGAAGGCGCCGTCTCTTTTATGATCTGGTGATGGAATGAATTCACCCGCGCTGAATCGCCAAACAAGGTATGGAGACGTGTCCCTTTTTCAAAAGAAACATGATGGGTTTTTAACGGCGGATCTTTTTCTTGGTCATGCTTAATGTCAGCAAACGAAGCGTGTGTCAGGTCTTGATATAAAGTTCCCCCGTAAGTGACGTTTAACATATGCATCCCCCGGCAGATGGCCAGTATCGGCTTTTCTAAAGCAACCGCCGTGAGAATCAGCTCCTTTTCGTAGGCGTCCCGATCAGGAAAGGTCTTTCTTAAAGCCTGTAAAGGTTCTTCGCCGTAAAACAGCGGATCTATATCCTGGCCGCCGGACAGAATGATGCCGTCAACATGAGAGACCTGTTCCTTTAAAAGCGCCGTCTCTTGAATCACCGGCAATATAAACGGCACACCGCCGGCCTCAGAAACAGACTGAATATAATCATTATTGACATATGCCCGATTATAACCCGGGAAAGGGCCGGATTGATCAGCCATAATGTTTCCCGTAATTCCGATGCGTTTGGCCATTCTGCGTTCACCTGAGCCTTTCTTTCTGAACCTTCTCGTATGAATCTGAACGTAGGTTGTACAAATCAGTTTGAAATTATTCTTCATCGGCTCGGTGCTGTAACGCAGCATGACGGTATCGGATACTTGATTTCCCCAATATGGCTCAAAGGCGGTAAGCTGCATTCCCTGAGTTAAGAAGGTCTCAGCTGTTTTTCACTATCTTGAAATGTCCTTATCAGCGTCTGTTGTTTTCAATATATTTCCACGCAGCACAATCAGTGATTTGCATTTTTTTCTGTCGCGGCATTGCCGTTATGAGCCGCCAGAAACAGCCATACAAGCAATGCGGCGAGGCTGTATGCCGCTCCCATCATCAAAAACGTAAATCCGGCACCGGCGTACCAAGTGGCGGACAGATGAATGATCACACCGGAAACCGCTACGCCGACCAAGGCTCCGATTTGCCGGTTTGCATTTAAAGCGGCACCGGCGATATTCGCATGCTGTTGTCCGGCAGCCTGCATGATCATAGTTGTCATAGCAGGAACTGTAATGCCGGTGCCAAGGTTCATAACAGACATCAAGACCGCCAGCTGCCAATAAGGAAAATCAGGAGAAACAAGCACAAACAACAGCAATGCAATGATACAGCTGGCCGCCATTGACATAAACATAAGCTGTCCGGCTTCAAACCGATTCGCCAGACGGGAAAACAGCATATTGCCGATCACGAAGACCGCCATCATCGGCAGCAGCTCTACACCGGCCATAAAGGAGCTTGCGCCTCTTACCTCCTGCAAAAAAAGGCTCAGCATAAACATGCCGCCAAAAAGGGCAAAATTCAGTAAAAACCCGACAATTTGAGCAGCTGAGAATCGGCCGTTTTTATATAAGGACGCCGGCAGAATCGACGTTTCCGCAGAGATTTCCCGCAGCAAAAACAGCACAAATGCCAAAAGCGCCGCCGCGAATGCGCCAAGAATTATGGGTGAGCGCCAGCCTGCTGAAGGTCCCTGTATCAAGGCAAAGGAAAGAAATCCGAGCGCCGCCACTCCAAGCAGATGCCCTGTAAGGTTCACACGGCTGCTTTTTCCCGGTACTCGGCCGAGTATTCGGTAAGCTGAAATGAGTGGTGCAGCCCCTAACGGCACATTGATCAGAAAAATACTCTGCCAGCCTGCCGTCTGTACCAGCACGCCACCGATAAAGGGCCCAAGGCCTGAAGCAGCGGAAACAAGGGCGGCCCATAGTCCAAATATTCTTGCCCGCACCCGCTCATCTGGGTAAGAGGCAGCCAAAAGGCTGAGTGAGCTCGGCATAAACAAAGCCGCGCCAATCCCTTGCATGAGACGTCCGGCAATCAGCATCTGGCCATTAATAGATACGGCGCATAGGCAAGAGGCCAGGACAAAAACGGCCAAGCCCAGTATGTATATCGCCTTTGAGCCAAAACGGTCTGCCAAGGCTCCGCCCGCCAGCAGAAGTGACGCAAACGTAAGGATGTATCCGTCCACAACCCACGTCACGCCTGAAAGTGACATTGAAAGGGTGTTTTTCATATCAGCCATCGCCACATTCACGACGGTTACATCAAGAGTTGCCATGAGGAAACCAAGTGCGAGCACGATCAGTACAGATAGGCCTGTTGATGATTTTGATTTTTGTGAAAACCCGCTGTTTGTCATTACAATTGCCCTTTCACTTGCTTGTTTACCCAATCATCTATTTTTTCAAGATCATACAGTTCCCCGACTCTGTTCATGACATGCTGCAAGGATTCTTCTCTCATGAGATTGGCCCATTTATCCTCGATTTCCCCCATGACTGTCTCCAGCACACAGTTGCTTTCATCCTCGAATACGGATTGCAGCAGGCCCTTCCCCTGATACATCGAACCTCTGCCTTCGACCGCCTGATAAACATCATAGAGCGTAATGTCTGTCAAAGGCTTCGTAAGGGTAAAGCCGCCTTTGGTCCCCGGTATGGATTCTGCCAAATCGGCCTGTACCAATGTTCTCATCAGCTTCTTCAAATAAGACGGAGACACGCGTAAACGCTGGCTGATTGCCTCTGACGTTAAAGAAGAATGTACGGGCAGCCGCGACAATAACAGCAGCACAGAAACCGCCTGCTCCATCCCTGATTTCATTTTCATCCTACTCACTCCTGATTCATTATAGATAACCATTATCCACAATAGATCCCTTAGCAGCTTTTGTCAATAAAAAAAGCAAAAGAAACGGATCATTTCTTTTGCTCGGTATGGTTAACAAATCTGCTTGTATTGAAGCGCTTTGTCATCATAAGTCATCTATTGAAACATTAGGAACAAAAACTCAAAAAACCCGTGACAATCACGGGTTTTTACATTCATTTCAACTTCTTGATTTCTTCCGTCAGCTCTTTGAACTTTTGATCAAGCTCACGATATTGTTTATCAGCCGGAGTCATGAAGCTGAGTTTTCCGAGGACTTCCTGCCGTTCGGTTTCAAGCTTTAATCGCAGTTCTTCAGCATCATCCCTGACGGAGGGAGATTCTTTCCATTGTTTTCGGACGCTGCCGTTTGAGATATCAAGCCGGATGTCCGTCGTCTTTTCGACAAAGTAACGATCATGCGATACGATGATGAGCGTTCCGTCGTATCGGGCCAAAGTGTCTTCAAGCTGCTCGCGTGACGGCAGATCAAGGTGGTTTGTCGGCTCATCCAGAATCAGCACATCTTTCTCCTCCAGAATAAACGCCATCAGCTTGCATTTGACCCGCTCTCCCATGCTCATCTTGCCGATGGGTTCCGTCCATTGCGCTGCGGTAAATCCTAAATGCTTCATGAGGGATTGAACATTTCCCCTTGCTTCGAACGTTTCTTTGTGAAAAAGCTGTTCGGGGGTTTTATCAAGCGGAAGGTCGAATACTTCCTGGGTTAAATAGCCGACGTTTGCAGACGGAGAAATCCATATGCCGCCCTGCGCTTTTTCCTGACCGAGGATGACCTTCAATAATGTTGTTTTCCCGCTGCCGTTCGGGCCTGTAATCGCGATCTTTTCACCGTGCATCACAGTGAAATTCACGTTTTTAAAAAGCGTTCGGCCTTCATATGACTTTGTGACATCACTTACTTCTAAAAAACGCTTTCCCGCTTTTTTGCGGTGCTCAATGGAAAAACGGACTTCATACTCCGCTTCAACCGGTTCTGCTTTCGCTTTTTCAAGCTCTTTTTCAAGACGCTTCTGCTTTGATTTAATCTGGGCGTCCGTGCGTTTTGCTTTTACGCGGTGATATTCTTTAAAGCCTTCTATTTTCGTTGATTGGGCGTGGGCTTTTTTTGACCAGGCGCTCAGCTCGTTCATTTGAGCTTCAATCCGTCTGATCATATGCTGCTGATTCTCATATTCCCGCTGCTGTGTCAGCCTTCTCTGTTTGCGGACCTCCATATAGCTTGAATAATTCCCTTTATGTTCAATGAGTTTCTTTCCTTCGATGGCCCAGATTTTTGTCGCCGCCGCATCTATAAAAGCACGATCATGTGAAACGAAAATAATGGTGCCTTTGTAATTCTTGATCTGATTCAGCAGTATTTCTAAACTGTGCTGATCGAGGTGGTTCGTCGGCTCATCTAATAACAAAAGGCCGCTTGAGGAGGAGAAACCTTTGGCAAGACGGGCTTTCAATTTTTCTCCGCCGCTTAATTGCGAAAAGGCGCGTGCGGGCACGTTCCACTTTTCTAACAAGGCTGCCTCCGCAGGCTCCGGATGGCCGGAATCATAAGCTTCCGTTTCTTGTTCCACCATATATATGTTCACATCTTGCATCATCTGGATCTGTCCTTGTGACGGCGCTTTTTTATTGCAGATCAATTGCAGCAATAAAGATTTGCCGGCGCCGTTTTTACCGATAACACCGATGATGTCGCCTTGCTGAACACTCGCGCTGATCTGTTCAAAAAGGGGAACGCTGTTGATTTCGTAACTGATGCCGCTTATTTTTAACATTTCTTTCATATGTCAATCCCTCGCTTTAAAGGGAGGACAAAAAAATCCTCCCAATTGATTTGGAAGGATTAGCCGTACCTGTGCGTGAACAAATAAGCTATTTTTACATAGCTTTCTCGTATCGTATAGAAAATGGGCAGACTAATCCTATTTTTTCTGATTTGAAATATTTGATTTCAAACGGTCAAAATAAGATTAGTTAATCATTGTCCACCCATCATCCCTTCGTATTTGTTACGAACAGTGTAGCACACACTTATCTGTAAAAGCAAAGGGTATAAGCCTTTTTATTCCAGATCGGAGGCTTCCCACTCTTCTTCTAAAACGGCATAATAATATTCATCCCACCATTCATTATCATGGGGGATGCATTTTTTAAACAAGCCTTCCCGCCTCATCCCGATCTTTTCCATCACCCGGTGCGAAGCCATGTTTTCCGGCTGACATGTCGCAATGATCCGGTGTAATTTCATCTTGTTAAACCCGAATGCCAGCACGGCGCGCGCCGCCTCTGAAGCATATCCTTTGCCCTGGTATTCCGGGTGAAACACCCAGCCGATTTCATACGTATGATCGCCAAAATACTGAAAAAAAACAATGTGGCCAATGACCGTTTTCTCATCCTTCAATAAAACGGGAAACTTCCCGGCATGTTCACCGCTGTTTTCAGTAACGAATTTCCTGGCATCTTCTGCGGTAAAGACACCCTCTGGTATATATTTCATGACACTCGGATTCGAGGTGTACGCATAGACATCCTGCCAATCTTCCGGTTCAAATGTCCGAATGACGAGCCTTTCAGTTTTGATATTCATTTTTTTATGTTCCTCCATCAAAAAAGGTTTCATTTACTACTTCGATTGAAAGATGCAAAAAACCTTTGAGCGGGGAAGAGCCGAATAAAAAAAGCCTGCAGCTATACACTGCAGGCGGTTATTTTTCATTTGCGGCGGCGGGCAGGTTTGTAAACCCGAATTGCCCTCCGACAGCTTCTTTTACTTCATGAATAACGATAAATGATTTCGGATCAATTTTTTGAACATGTTTTTTGATTTTCAGCAATTCGTTCTTTTTAATGACAACATAGATAATGCGCTTGTCTTTGCTGCCGTAATACCCGTATCCGTAAAATATCGTCGCCGCGTTGCCGTACTCGGAGGTGATGGCTTTGGCGATTTCTTCGTATTGGTCAGACATAATGGTGAGGGCTTTTTTATTATGGAAACCCTCAATGACAATATCGACGATTTTGGCGCACAGATAAACGAATATAAACGTATACAGCATATGATTGATTCCGATCGCTAAAACGGATGCGAAAATGATGACACAATCCATATAAAACATGCTTTTGGAGATGTTAAAGCCCTTTGTGTAATTCAATAAATACGCCAAAAGCGTGGTCCCGCCGGTAGATCCGTCAGCGATAAAGATCAATGCCAGCCCCGCTCCCATCAGCAGAGCGCCGAATACAATCCCGAGCACCATGTCGTGCACGCCGAACGGAATAAAGCTGACGATGCTGAGAAAAACAGAAGTCATTCCCGTACCGAGTATCGTGTATAAAATCGTTTTTTTCGTTAAAAATTTATAAGCCAGCCCGATAAAAATCAAATTTACAACCAGAGTCGTAATACTTGCAGGTATATGGAAAAGATAATATAAAACGAGAGCGATTCCCACGGTGCTGCCGTCCCCTAAATGATTCGGGATGACGAAAAATTCCACGGACGCCGCGATAAGAAAGGCTCCGGCCATAATCATCAGTATATCCTTGCAAATGTTTTTCATGTGCAAACCTCCTCCGCAGTCAAAAATATATATAAAACAAAAACGCCTCAAAAATTATCCAGCAGAACTAAATAATTTTTAAGACGAATCATTCACAATCTCGTTTGTTCATTCAGTAAAGAATGATCAGCTTCAATATCGAAGATTATATAGACACCTTCACATCTTGTCAATGCCGTGAAAATTGATTTTCTGCAGTGTATATGAGGTTTAAACCAAGTTAAAACGAGGAATTATATCAGAAGAGTTTTCATTTCTGCTCTATCAATAAGAGAAATGTAATGAGAGACAACGAAGAAGGGATGATGACATTGGAACGAATTTTTATCAGTCCGGCCAAATACGTGCAGGGAAAAAACGCCATTGAAACGATCGGCGGACATCTGGAGGGCGTTGGTGAAAAAGCCGTCGTCATCGCGGACAAAACCGTATGGGATATCGCGGGCCACAAGGTGACGGCTGAATTAAAGAAAAGCAATATCTCTTCTGAAGAGGCGGTTTTCAACGGCGAAGCCTCCCAGGAAGAAATGAAAAGAATTGCCGGTATCGCAGAAAAAGCAGGGGCGACTATTGTCATCGGAGTCGGCGGCGGTAAAACGCTTGATACGGCCAAAGCCGTATCAGATGAAATAAACGGCTACACCGTTATCGTGCCGACGGCCGCTTCAACGGATGCTCCGACAAGCGGGCTGTCTGTCGTGTATTCTGAACAAGGCGCGTTCGAAAACTATCGTTTTTATCATAAGAATCCTGACTTGGTTCTTGTCGATACGAAAATCGTCGCGGAAGCTCCGCCGCGCTTTTTAGCATCAGGGATTGCCGATGCGATGGCGACATGGATAGAGGCGCGCAGTGTCATTGCCAATGGCGGTAAAACGATGGCAGGCGGAATTCCGACAATCGCCGGAGAGGCTATCGCGGAAAAATGTGAAGCGGTATTATTCAAATACGGCCGTCTCGCTTATGAGTCTGTGAAAGCGAAAGCCGTTACGCCCGCATTGGAAGCGGTGGTTGAAGCCAATACACTTCTGAGCGGACTGGGATTTGAAAGCGGCGGCTTAGCTGCGGCACATGCCATTCATAACGGATTTACCGCGCTTGAAGGTGAAATCCATCACTTGACCCATGGTGAAAAAGTGGCATTCGGCACGCTCGTTCAATTGGCGCTGGAAAAACGTTCGCTTGAGGAAATTGAGCGGTATATCGCGTTTTATATCAGCTTGGGGCTGCCTGTCACACTTGAAGACATCAAATTGAAAGACGCATCTAAAGAGGACATTATGAAAGTGGCAGAAGCCGCGACGATTGAAGAAGAAACGATTCATGCCGCTTTTGACGTGACGGCTGACGACGTGGCGGATGCCATTATAGCGGCTGATCAATACGCAAAAGCATTTAAAGAAAAACACGCGTAAAACCTTTTACCGCGTGACCCGGAACCAAGGGCTGTTACAGCCCTTGGTTTTTTTATGCCCTTTGAAAACTTTTAAAAATAAAGAAAAAATTATGATACAATATACAAATGTTTTGAGAGATTGACAAAGGAAAGGTGGGAACGATATGCTGCATAATCCGACCGGTAAGGAGCGGCTTGCGCTGGCTTTTCTTCTCGGAATGCTTGCGATACTGGGGCCGCTCAATATAGATATGTATCTGCCGAGTTTCCCTGAAATCGCCGAAGATTTAAGCGCCCGCGCTTCGCTTGTCCAGCTCAGTTTAACCGCTTGTCTGATCGGACTGACAATCGGACAGGTTGTTGTCGGCCCGTTAAGTGACGCGAAGGGAAGAAGAAAACCGTTATTGCTATGTATTTTTTTATTTGCTTTGTTTTCTCTGTTTTGCGCGCTTGCACCGAACATTTCAACACTGGTGATTGCCCGTTTTCTTCAAGGATTCACCGCTTCGGCCGGACTCGTTTTATCCCGTGCAATCGTCAGAGATGTGTTTACGGGAAGAGAGCTTTCTAAATTTTTCTCGCTGCTGATGGTCATTACCGCCGTCGCGCCGATGGTGGCGCCGATGACGGGAGGCGCGATTTTATTGCTTCCGTTTGCATCATGGCATACGATTTTTCTGTTTTTAACCTTTATCGGGTTTTTGCTTGTTCTCATCATTGCGCTCAAGCTGACAGAAACCCTGCCGCCGGAAAAGCGGATTCCGAGCTCCATCGGAAATTCCGTGCGGACAATGGGAAGCCTGCTGAAGGATCGGTCATTTATCGGCTATGCGCTGACGGTCGGTTTTATTCACGGCGGGAGCTTTGCGTATGTCTCCGGAACGCCTTTCGTGTATCAGGATATTTACGGAGTATCGCCTCAGGTATTCAGTGTTTTATTCGGCATAAACGGTCTGGCGATCATTACCGGAAGCTTTATCATCGGCCGTTTCGGCGGGATCATTCACGAAAAAAGCCTGCTGAGAATCGGCGTGATTACAGCGATGACGGCGACTGCCGTTCTGCTCGTCATGACGATCATTCACGGACCGCTGGCGGCACTGGTGATTTCCATTTTTATTTATATGATTACGATCGGCATGACGCTGACAAGCACCTTTACATTGGCGATGGAAAAGCAGGGACACCGCGCGGGAAGCGCAAGCGCACTGCTCGGCATGCTTCCGCTTCTTCTCGGTTCCATCGTGTCGCCGCTTGTGGGGATGAATGAAGCGACGGCCGTGCCGATGGGGGCAATTATGTTCACGACATCCGTTATCGGTTCCATCGCTTTTTTCGCCTTAACAACAAAACCGGAGAAAGCAAAAAAGGAGTGAAATGATTCACTCCTTTTTTTGATGCCCGCTATTCATATTTCTTCAGCACGATCGCCGAATTATGTCCGCCAAAGCCGAATGAGTTGGAAAGGCCGATCGTTAACGATTGATGGCGGGGCCCGTCTGACACATAGTCCAAATCACATGCCGAATCAGGGTGCTGCAGATTGATCGTCGGCGGGATGATGCCGTGTCTCAGGCTTTCTGTCAGAGCGATGGCTTCAACGCCGCCTGCCGCGCCAAGCATGTGGCCGAGCATTGATTTGTTGGCCGTAACCGGAATGTCATACGCAAGCTCCCCGAATAATGTTTTGATTGCCAATGTTTCAGAAAGATCTCCGGCTTTTGTGCTTGTCGCGTGGGCGCTTACGACATCAATGTCTTCCGCTGAAACGTTCGCCTTTTTCAAAGCATTTTTCATCGCCAGGTATGCGCCCGTCCCTTCCGGATGGGAGGCCACCATATGATACGCGTCAGAGCTTGCGCCGTAGCCGAGCACCTCACAGAGGATCGGGGCGTTTCTGCCGATTGCGCTATCCAATGATTCCAATACTAAGATGCCCGCGCCTTCACTCATGACAAACCCATCGCGATCAGCGTCAAACGGCCGGCTTGCCGCGGCGGGTTCTTCGTTTCTCGCTGACAGCGCGTGGGCATTGCCGAAGCTGGCTAATGACAAATTCGTAATCGCCGCTTCCGCTCCCCCGGCAAACATAATATCTGCGTCATCATTCCGAATGGCGTTGAATGCTTCCCCGATCGACGTATTGCCGATGGAACACGCGGTGACGGGAGAAAGTGAGGGGCCGAGCGCGCCTAATCTGATGCTGATTTGAGCGGCGGCCGCGTTTGAGATCATCATGGGGACAAGGCTCGGGCTCACTTTTCGCGCTCCCCGTTCATTTAAAGTATGAACGTTATCAATCAAAGTCGTGATGCCGCCGATTCCCGAGCCGACGTACACGCCGAGGCGTTCACGGTCAATCTGATCGAGCTGAATCCCGGAGCTTTCAAGCGCCTGTTCCGCTGCCGCTAAAGCAAACTGACTGAAACGGTCAAGCCGTCTCGCTTCTTTTCTGCCCCATCTTTCTTCTGCGTCAAAATCACGGACGGTGCCGGCTATTTTTGTCTTGGAGCCGGAGACATCAAACGAATCGATGAGAGAGATTCCCGATGTTCCTTCCGTCAGGTGTTTCCAAAATGTATGCACATCATTGCCGAGAGGTGAAATCACTCCCATTCCGGTGATCACAACTCTTTTCATGGTCATTCCTCCTTCGGTATGTATTTATTGTAACTCGCAATTATCCTATTACAAGTTGTTGATTATCCTAGTATAATGAATACCAGGGTAAGAGAGGAGAGATTCGGTATGATACCAGAAGGAAGATTGCAGGCGCTCTCAGAGTTTTTAAAAACGCAGCGGGCCAAAATTTCTCCGCAGATGGCCGGGCTGCCGATGGGCACACGGAGAAGAACGCCCGGGCTCCGAAGAGAAGAGGTCGCGCAATTAGCAGGCGTAAGCACCACGTGGTATACGTGGCTGGAGCAGGGCAGAGACATTAAAGTGTCCGCAGCCGTATTGGACGCGGTTTCCGATGTGCTGCAGCTCAACAAAGATGAGAGAAATTATTTATACGCGCTTGCCATTGAGGAGGGCGTGAAGCAGCCGTTTGCCGCGGAGGAAGAAGCGGTTATCAGCCCGTCGCTTTCAAAAATCCTGCATGAGCTCCGTTATTGTCCCACCATTATCTCGGACAGGCGCTGTCATATCGTGGGATGGAATCAGGCCGCGGCTCACGTGTTTTTAGATTTTGAACAAATTCCTCCTGAAAAACGGAATCTCATAGAGCTATTGTTTTCCAGAAAAGAATTAAGAAGTTTAGCCGTGAACTGGGAGCACTTTGTGAAAGGATTCATCGCCATTTTCAGAACGTATTACGGCCAGTATGTAGCTGATACGTGGTATTCTCAGTTTATAGAAGAAATGGAGAAAACGTATTCGGAATTTCATACGCTGTGGAATGAGAGCGAAGTCAGCTCGGCACCCGAAGTATTAATTGAGTTCCGCCACGCGAAGGCGGGAAAAATGGTCTTTAACCTGACTTCATTTCAGGTTCAGGGCAACAGTGATCTGCGCTGCAGTGTGTATACGCCGGTAGATCATACCGAAACGGAAGCAAAGCTGAAAAAGCTCTTCGAAAACAGGTGAAGAACAGAAAAAACGGGAGGCGGCCGCCTCCCGTTTCAGTTTAAAATAAAAGCATGAGACCGGCGATGGCCGGTGTTAAAAAGATGGCTGATTTCAGAATGACTTTCGGCACGTGGTTGGTGAATTTCGCTCCGACATATGCGCCGCACATCGTGCCGATCAGCACTTTGACCAACAGTATATAATCGACAAATCCTTCCGTCACATAACCGAGTCCTCCGCCGACCGCAAGCGGGATAATGACAAGCATGGTGGTGCCGACCGACTGGCGGATGGATAAGCGCAAAAGAATCATTAAGCCGATCTGGATGAAAGGGGCAGAGCCGATCCCGAACGTTCCGGACAAGATTCCTGCGATGATACCGAGTACAACGGCTTTCACCCATATGTTCAGATTGCTTTGCCGTCCGGAATCTTCATGTGTTTCTTTTACAATAAATAACCGGACTAAAATAAGCAGAGCGGATAAAAACAGCATGCCCGCCGTCAAGTAATGCAGCAAATCTGCAGGGATAAGGGAAGTAAGCCTTGCCCCGAAAAACGAACCGAATGCCGCAAAAACGCCGACGATGAGGCCGATCTTCATCTGAATATTGCCTTCACGGTAGTGGCTGAAAGCCCCCGATAAACTTGTGAAAGCCATTCCGGCGAGGGAGGTGCCCAAAGCCGTATGAATCGGTACGTGAAACAGTATAGTTAAAAGTGCAATGACAAAACCGGCTCCCCCCGCGCCGATAAACCCGAGAATAATCCCGAGAAGAAACATAACGAGTATAATAAGCACAATCTTCTCCTCCATTTAGATGCCTGATCACCATGTTCAGATCCGCTTTATCAGGTTTTTAACAATCGACCGTAGTCCGTCGACCGTCGTCCATTATCTTTATGTTACCTCAAATTTGAGGGATTGGCAAGAAGCCGAATCGCTTTTATACAGAGGGTTTACAGCTCTTTCACCATCACTTTTTCCCCGTTTGAGTCCAGCTCTCCATTGAATAAGAAGCCGAATTTTTGATAAAGCCGCAATGCGTGCACGTTATCTTCAAACAGACTTAAATAAATCCGTCTGCACTCATATATTCGAACAAGATGGCGGATAAGAGCATCAAGCAACAGCCTGCCCAATCCACGTCCCTGATAACGTTCATCAATAAAAAAACGGTCAAGCCACACTCTGCCGTTTTCATTTTCCTCATCATATTCCGGAAACCATCCGTACATGGCAAAGCCGACCAATTCCCCGTTAACATAAAGGCCGGCCGGCTGATAATGCCGGCAATCCTCAGCATCTTGTAAGCACTCTTCCGCGGTTTCAATAAATGAAGTCTGGCTTTCCCTTACATGAAGCGCCAGTATATCGGCACGGTTTTCTTCCGTGACTGCTCTGATTTCAATCGTCATACTTGATACTCCTCTTCTGCTTTTTCTGAGACGGTAAAGCTTTCATTGCGTAAGCCATTTGTGAATCAGCCTTCTCTCGGATACAATGATCATCATAAAGGATATGGTTACCGTATAGTCAAGGAGGCATTATGAGCGAAGACGTCAGAAAATACTTCACAACGGGTGAATTTGCAAAACTGTGCCACGTAAAAAAACAAACCCTGTTCCATTATGACGAGATCGGCCTGCTTTCTCCGGAAATCAAAAAAGCGAACGGATACAGATACTATTCCTATCATCAATTCGAACTGTTCCAGGTTATCGGTCTGTTTAAGGAGGTCGGCGTGCCCTTGAAGCAGATCAAACCGCTCTTAACAGACAAAACCCCTGAGGGTATCATCACGCTTTTAAAAGAGAAATCATCAGAAATCGAAAGCAAAATCAAAAAGCTGGAGCACCTGCAAAGAATGATTCAGACAAAGGTGAAGCTGACCGAACAAGCTTTGGAGACAGACTTCTCCTCCGTCTCATTGCAGCGATTAGATGAAGAGACACTTATGATAGGACGACCCGTACTCCATTTGCCAGAACAGCAATACACTGCCGCCATTTCCGAATTGATCCGCTATATGCGGGTACATGAACTCGATCAGGGGCATCCGGTCGGCGGACTGTTTGCGCGGGAGCAGATTCTGAAAAAAGAATTCTACAACTACACCCATTTTTATATGAAGACAGAAGAAGGCATAGAGAATAATGACCTCCATATCAAGCCGAAAGGGCTTTATGCCGTCGGGTACCAAATAGGGGATGAAGCGGAAGCGGCTTACCGCAGCATCATGCAGTTTATTGAAGAGTATGGGCTGGAAATGGGCGATTATGCATATGAAGAATATTTGCTTGATGAGGTTGTGGCGGACGGGTTTGACAATCAGATCACAAGAATCCAGCTGCAAGTCCGCAATCGATAAAGCCGATGCCGCCGTTCGTTTACGTCTTCTGACAAACCTTGTATAATGAGAAAAATCAGATTGCAATTGAGGTGAAAAACGATATGTTTCTAGCGCCCTTATTTGAACATGATGTACCGGCAGCACTTCTCCGCCCTTAATGGAGGAAAGTGACTGCGCTTCTCTCCGTTAGGGCATATGACGTGACCTAATATGATAACGGAGGGTGCATCAAATTGAAAAATACATTGTTCGGTTCGATTTATTTGGCATTGGCCGCCAGTATCTGGGGCGGTATGTATGTCGTCGTTAAAGTAGTGGTAGCGGTCATTCCGCCGCTTGAACTGGTATGGCTGAGATATGCGGTGGCGCTTTTTTCGCTTTTGATTCTCAGTTTATTTACACGCCAATCCTGGAAAGTTCATAAACGTGATTTATTACTGATCGCTGCGATCGGATTGATCGGCAACACGATTTCGATCGTCACGCAGGAAATCGGCACGAAATTATCAACCGCGCAGATGGGTGCGATTATTACGGCATCCACTCCCGCATTTATGGTTGTATTTGCCCGGCTGATTTTGAAAGAACGGTTAACGCTGAAAAAAGGAATATCGACAGGGCTGGCGACGATCGGAGTATTGCTCATTGTGGGGAACGGAGATCTCAATATGTCGAGCCAGTTCGGCGGTCTCTCGCTTCTGGCTGCGGCGCTGACATGGGCTTTGATGTCCGTGCTGATGAAACGGGTTCCCGGCCATTACTCACCGCTTGTCGTCACAACGTATTCCATTTGCGTCGCATTTGTCATCCTGACCCCGTTTACAGCGGGCCCGCTTCGGGAGATTCCTTTGTCTCAGCTTGCCCGGCCTGAGATATGGGGCGGCCTTTTATATCTGGGTGTGATCTCAACCGCCTGCGCGTTCATGCTTTGGAATCGCGGATTGCAATTGCTGAATGCGGCAAGCGGCGGTCTGTTTTTCTTCTTTCAGCCGCTTTCCGGGACATTGCTCGGCTGGCTGCTGCTGGGAGAGACGATCGGAGGAACCTTCTGGATCGGGGCGGCCCTTATTGTTTCAGGCGTCGTTCTCGTCATGAAAGAAAAATAGAAAATGAAAAAAAGCCATTCAGCAAATGAATGGCTTTTTCTGATTTCCCGGCAGGATTCGCTCCGCCATAAACAGAAAACAAGGAGCAGAAACGGGGTACTCTCAAGGTGCAATTCGGGTTTCGTTTAATTAACATAACGGGCGGTGGAAAAAATGGAGCCAAAATGGCTTGAATGGGCAAAACAGCTTCAATCCGCGGCGCAAGCGGGGCTGGCTTATTCCAAAGACATATATGATATTGAGAGATTTGAAGAAATAAGAAAAATAAGTGTGGATATCATGACGCAATATACCGGGATCGACAAAAGGATCATCAAAGACGTATTCGCCGGTGACACGGGCTATCCCACTCCGAAAGTTGATATCAGAGCGGCAGTTTTTAAAGATCAGAGCATATTAATGGTAAGAGAGAAAAGCGACGGCAGATGGGCGCTGCCGGGCGGATGGGCTGATATCGGGATTTCACCGGGGGAGACCGCTGTCAAAGAAGTAAAAGAGGAGTCGGGAATCGACGTAAAGCCCGTTAAACTGTTAGCTGTAATGGATAAGAAATGCCATTCCCATCCGCCGTCCGCCGCCCACGTTTACAAAGTGTTTATCAGATGCGAGATCATCGGCGGCCGGCTCAGGGAGGGAACGGAAACAAGCGCGGCCGGCTTTTTTGCGGAAACGGAACTGCCGCCGCTATCTGAAGCCCGCAATACGGAAAGTCAGATTGAAAAGATGTTTGCATATCTCAAACATCCGGACGAACCCGTTTATTTTGATTAAGGCAGCAAGCAGAAAGAAAAGGGGGCCCAAGTATAATGGAGGATTCAATTAAACAGCAGGCGCAGCGGCAATTTGCTAAAAACGCCGCGAAATATGTGACTAGTCCCGGACACGCCGCAGGAGAGGATTTGGCATATCTCATTTCAGCTTCCGGTGCCGAAAAGCATATGGACGTGCTGGATATCGCGACGGGAGGCGGACATACGGCTAACGCTCTCGCTCCTCTCGTACGCTCTGTTATCGCATATGACCTCACAGAAGAAATGTTAGCAGCCGCTGAAGCATTTATAACCGGAAACGGATGGACGAACGTGTCATTCGAAAAAGGCGATGCTGAAAAGATGCCGTTTTCCGCTGCTGCTTTCGATATCGTCACATGCAGAATCGCGGCGCATCATTTTCCCGATGTCAGAGCCTTTGTTCATGAAGCGTTTCGGGTTGTCAAACCGGGCGGCAGACTGCTTCTCATTGACAATACCGCACCTGAAAAGGATGAATATGACCATTTTTATAATGACATTGAAAAGAAACGGGATCAGAGCCACTTTCGGGCGTGGAAAAAAACAGAATGGCTTCGTTTTCTGGAGACAGCCGGCTTCCGGATTGAATCCGCTGTCTGCTTTTTGAAACCATTTCAATTTACCGTCTGGTGTGAACGGGCAAGCCTGACTGAAGAGAAAGCCGCATTACTGGAAAAACAGATGCTGGATGCTCCTTGTGATATACAGCGGTTTTTTTCTGTAGAAAAGGATCAATCAGGCCGTATTGCGGGCTTCACAGGTGAATCGGCCTGTTTCTGCGCGCTCCGTCCCGTCTGAGACGAAAAAACCGCTGTGCAGTTTTCCTGCCCGCGGTTTTTTCGTATTATCTGTTCTTGATTTGAGAAATAATAGCGGAAGTGACATCTTCCGTTGAATGTTTTCCGCCGACATCAGGAGTCAGAATGCCGCTGTTTGTGACCGTTTCAATAGATTGTAAGAGGAGATAGCCCAGTTCCTCTTCTCCGAATGAATCGAGCATTAATTTCGCCGTCCATATTTGGCCGATAGGATTGGCTATTCCTTTTCCGACAATATCCGGGGCGGAGCCGTGAACAGGCTCAAACATGGAAGGATATTTGCCGTTTACATTGATGTTGGCTGCGGGAGCGATTCCGACGCTTCCCATAATCGCCGCGCCGATATCTGTCAGCACATCTCCGAACAGATTCGAAGCGACAATGACATCAAAGCGTTCGGGCTGCGTGACAAAGAAGGCCGCCAGTGCATCGATGTGCTGGGAATCCGTCTCGATCCCGGCGTACTCCCGGATGACCTCTTTAAAGATGTCATCCCAGAACGGCATCGAGTGAACAATACCGTTTGATTTCGTCGCGCTTGTGACGTGTTTCCGCCGACTTGCCGCCAGTTCGAAAGCATACCGCATCACTCTTTCTGTACCCCGGCGGGAAAAGACCGCGTTTTGTATGGCGATTTCGTCCTCACCCTGATAAATTCTGCCGCCGACAGAGCTGTACTCGCCCTCACTGTTTTCGCGGACGACTATCAGATCAAAATCTTTCGGGTTTACGAGGGGGGAAGTGATTCCCGGCAGGAGCTTCGCCGGCCGTACATTAATCACCTGTTCAAATTCCCGGCGTATCTTGATGAGCAGCCCCCACAGCGAAACATGATCGGGGACGAGTTTTTGATTCCCCACCGCTCCCAAAAACAAAGCATCAAAGTGCTGTAACGTTTCTAATCCATCATCCGGCATCATAGTCCCGTGCTCCAAGTAATACTCGCAGCTCCACGGGAATGAAGTGAAATCAAAGGCAATGCCTCCATGTAATTCGGCGATCGCGTTCAACACCCGCTCCGCTTGCGGAACGACTTCTTTCCCCACACCGTCCCCCGGTATGCTGGCAATCTTGTATGTTTTCATGTTTCCGTCACCTCTGAATGAATTGTTTTCGGTTTACGGCAGACCGTCGACCGTCGTTCGCTATACTTCCATATTACGGCACCTCCGTTATGCTGACAAGCTCTGGAATGTTGCTTCCATAGATAAACTGTTATATGATCTTGGTAACAATAAGGCCTAAATTGTATGAAGAGGTAGGAAAGATGGATAATTTTAAATTAGATAAGCCAATCCCGTATTATCTGCAGTTTTATTCCCAATTGAAAAAAATGATATTTGACGGGATTTTTAAACCGGGTGAACGGCTGAATGAGACTCAGCTGGCGAAGGATTTCGGAGTCAGCCGGTCGCCGGTCAGAGAAGCCATGCGGCTCCTTGAAAAGGACGGGCTTCTGACGGCAGACGATCGAAACGGCTTTGTCATTTATTCTTTGTCCGTTAAGGATGTTGAAGAGATTTATCAAATCAGAATGTCACTTGAATCATTGGCGGTCGAACTGGTTATTGATGAAGCGGCTGAGAGTGAAATTGACCTCATTGAAAAACAGCTGCGGGAGACGGAAGAAGCCATCAATAAAGGCGTCAAAGAGACTGAGATTATTTCCTTAAACGAGTCGTTTCATCGGCTCCTTGTGGATTTCAGCCGCAACAGCCGGCTGGCCATGCTGCTTGAGCATGTCAATGTGCTGATTCATTTTTGCAGAGTTCTTAATTTTAAAGGAGATGACCGTGCGGAGGTTATCCTGCATGAGCACCGGAAAGTCTTTGAAGAAATAAAAAAGGGCGATAAAACAAAAGCCGTGCAATACATGACGGAGCATCTCAAGCATGATGAAGAACATCTGAAAGGCGTGCTCAAAGCGGGAGAAACAGACGCATCATCACGATAGACAAGGTGAAAAGCCTTGTCTTTTTTTGCCGATGTCATCGAACCGTCATAAAGACCTGACGAATGTTCCTTGCATGATTTTTTCCGCGTCATTTATGATGGATATGGAAGAGACGCAAAAAAGGCAAAGGAGTTTGAAAAATGGCGAAACATATTCTGATGATCAATTTTCCCGCAGAAGGACACGTAAACCCGACTTTGGGTATGACAAAGGCCTTCAGCGAACGGGGCGATCACGTTCATTATATCTCAACGGAAAAATACAAAAGCAGACTGGAAGGAGTAGGAGCGAAAGTTCATCTTCACAGCGATCTGCTCAGAATGACACCCATTGATCCCGGCAGTCCGTCCGGCATACTTGCATTTTTAAAGGTTCATATCAAAACGTCACTGGAGATTTTACATATTGTGCAGCGGCTGGCAGAGGACATTCAATTCGACGCCGTCTATTATGATAAATTCGGTGCGGGAGAGCTGGTGCGGGATTATCTCAACATTCCCGGCATCTCTTCTTCAGCATCCTTCCTGTTCAATGAAGACCGTCTGAAAATACTGCCGCTCCATCCGGAATCGGGCGTGCCGTTTCAGCCGGACAGGGAATGTGAAGAGCTGTTGGCCGAGATGAAAGACAAATACGGTGTCGCCCCTGACAGCATGGTTCAATTTATGAACAACACAGGTGAATTGAACGTCGTCTATACAAGCAGATATTTTCAGCCCGAAAGTGAGACATTCGGAGATGAGTATTTATTTATCGGTCCGAGTTTTCCGAAGAGAAAAGGGCGCGTCGACTTCCCGATTGACTCATTAAAGAATGAAAAAGTCATTTATATCTCAATGGGAACGGTGCTCGGGGACACGGAAGCGTTTTTCAATCTGTGCATAGACGCGTTCTCAGATTTTGAAGGAAAAGTAGTCATTGCCGCCGGGGAAAAAGCCGATCTGTCGAAAATCAAACAGGCGCCGGAAAACTTTATCATCGCCCCGTACGTGCCGCAGCTTGAAGTGCTGGAGCAGGCCGACGTGTTTGTCACGCATGGCGGAATGAACAGTGTAAATGAAGGCATTCATTATCAAGTGCCGCTGGTCGTTATTCCGCATGATAAAGACCAGCCGATGGTTGCGCGCCGCCTGACTGAATTGGATGCAGGCTGTACAGTGCAAAAAGATGAAGTGAGCGCTGAAAAGGTAAAGCTTGCCGCGGAAGAAGTGCTGCATAACGGAAAATACAAACAAGGCATTCAAGCCATTAATGAAAGCTTTAAAGAATGTATGGACATGAAGGATGTTTTGGCCCGGATCGACCGGTTTATTGAACAAAAACATGCTCAATAATACATGGAAAAAGCCTGTTTCCTCTGCCAAAGGGAAACAGGCTTTTTATAATGGCTTTTAGATGATGTGATGTTCTTCATTTGCAAGTTTCACAAGAGTCAGAAGAGATCCTGCCTCATGTGCGTTGAGTGTTTTTGCCAGACGGTCTTTTTCAAAGATCTGCTGGCCGAAGACATTCACTGACGCCTGGTCAACCGCCGTGTGCCAGTTCTTTTGTGAATGATTCTCGGAAAAAGAGAAAACAAACACGGCAAAGACCGCTATAAGCATCGCCATGACCCAAAATTTTTGCCGATTTCCTGCTGCTGACATAGGCCGCCTCCTAACGTTCATTTTAATGGTATTAGATCATATATGAGCTGTTTTTCATAGAGTAAAGAAGTCATTATTTCAGGTAGTCCAAATGAAACGGAGCACAGCCGGAAGCCCGCCGGTCAGGCCGATGAGCCAATTCATATTTTGTTCATATTTTATTAAAAGTTTATCCAAGCCTGTCCTTTACAGTGGATATAACCACAAAACGCTGCTGAAAGGGGCCTTGAAAAATGCATATTCATATGATCAACAAAAACCAGTTTGAGAGTGACTTGGAGGCGGCCGGCTTCATCCGTCAGGCAGATGATATTATCGGCAAAATGAAAGAATACGTAACGGAATACGCCGCTTCATCCGAACGGTTTCTGATTGAAATTCAAACCGTCATGAACGAATACAAAGCCGTCGTCTGTGCGATGTTTTCGACTATGGAAATTGCCGGCGCAAAAAAAGACGAGAAGCATGTTGAGTTCGAAGCCTGCACAGTGTTGTGCGAATAAAAGACCTTCATTAAACCTCCGCGGCTGCCTGAACGGCAGTTTACTGACTGGTGTTCCGGGAAGGGAAAATATTGAAACTTCTAAAGCGGCTGTTCGTATAAAAGAGTAAATCAGCTTGTATATGGAGGTTCGTGAAATGAACGATAAGAAAAAACAAGCTTTTGAACAGCTTTTCAGCACTTTAGACGAAAGACATGAAATAAACGGAGCTGTATTGGCAGCGGAAAACGGCCGCATCTTATATCAGGGTTCATTCGGCGCTGCGGAACTGAAAACAAAGAGGATGCTGAATGACCAATCAGTCTTTGAATTGGCCTCAGTATCGAAGCCGTTTACAGCTTTAGGCGTTATCATTTTAGAGCAGCGAGGGAAGCTGCGTTATGACGATATGATAGAGCGGTGGCTTCCTGATTTTCCTTATCCGGGCATTACCATTCGGCATTTACTCCATCATACGTCAGGATTGCCGGACTATATGGAGTTATTTTTAACACATTGGGACCGGGACAGAATTGCCGTTAATCAAGATGTGATCGATATGCTTAAGCAGCATAAACCGGATGCTTATTTCCCGCCGGGCAAGGAGTGGCTATACAGTAATACGGGGTATGCGGTGTTAGCGGTTATTATAGAAATTGTATCAGGCATGAGTTTTGCTGAATTTATGAAACAAGCCGTATTTCATCCGCTTCGTATGCACGATACGCGGATTTATAACAGAAGGCTGAGTAAAGAAAACATTCCGAACTATGCATATGGCTATGTGTATGATGTTCATTCCGGAGAATATGTGCTGCCGGATGAACTTGAGGAAACCGATTATGTCGTCTTTCTTGACGGGATTCAAGGTGACGGAACCGTTAACTCCACTATTAGAGATTTATATCTGTTTGATCAGGCTCTTTATACGGAAGAAATCATCGGCAAAGAGTCTAAAGATCAAGCGTTTACACCGGGCTATTGGAATGAAGAAGAGCAATTCGGATACGGATTTGGCTGGATGATTCAAAACAGCGCCCAAAAAGGGAAGGTTATCAGTCACGACGGAGGCTGGCCGGGCTATTCAACTCTGATGATCCGGTATATTGACCAGAACAAAACACTGATTTATCTCAGCAATATGGAACAATCGTATCAATTTGAACAAGCTGTGATTGCCGCGGCCGTAAACATCTTATTTGATCAGCCGTACGTGATTCCGAAACGTCCGGCGGATCAGAAAAAAGCAGATATCGATCCTGCGATTTACAGCAGATTTACCGGCAATTACTCATTTCAGGATGACACACATGCATCGGTGACGGTAAAAGAAAACCGATTGTATCTTGCAATAGACGGGCAGACACCATTCGAATTATTCCCAATGACGGAAACCCGTTATTTTGTCAGGGCGCTGCCGCTTGAAATTGAATTTACAGGTGATAAAGCACAAACTGCCCCGCATTTCGTTTTATATCAGGACGGCACAGAAGAAACGGCTTTGCGGATAGACTGACTGACATGCAAAACAAAACCGCCGTCCTGAGAAGACGGCGGTAATAGAAAAGTCAAACCCCTTTAATGACGCGAAATTTTCTTTTCGGCTCTGACATAAATATAGAAGAAAAAATCATAGCTCCGACCATTGTGATGTATTCCATATAAAGCGAAACTTCTGCCAAAACCAACCCCGCAATCATTAAAACAGCGCCCAATACCACCGCAAAAACCTTCGTTTTCATGATGAGTTCCCCCTATTATCTGATAATTAAATTATACTGCATCTCTATTAATGTGTACATTTTGTGAACAATTTCACCTGATAAAAGGCAATAAAGAGAGAGTTGAAGAATTAGGAGAAATGACAGGCCATCTTTTTGTTTTACCGAAGAAACGAAAGGGAAAATGAAAAATCAAAAAGGCAAAGGAGTTCTTGAAATGAAAGCGAGACTATTTTTATTCAGCATGTTTCTCCTGATCCCCGTTCTGGCGCTTGCCGGATGCAACGGTCAATCTTCAGGAGGAAGCGAAAAAGCGAAAGACAAAGAAACGCACTCTCACGAAGACATGAATCACTCAGGTTCATCCGAGGTGCCGAAAGGTTTAAAGAAGGCCGAAAATCCGACTTATAAAGTCGGCAGTGACGTCATGATTTTAGCTTCTCATATGAAAGGCATGAAAAATGCGCAAGGAACCGTAAAAGGTGCTTATGATACAACGGTTTACAGTGTATCTTACACTCCGGAAACGGGAGGAAAGCGCGTCGAAGATCACAAATGGGTCATTCAGGAAGAGCTGAAGGGCGCCGGTGATAAAACGTTAAAACCGGGTGACAAGGCCGTGATCGAGGCATCCCATATGAAAGGCATGAAGGGTGCCGAAGCCGTTATTGATTCAGCCAAAAAGACAACCGTTTATATGGTCGACTATACACCGACTGACGGCGGCCAAAAAGTAACCAATCATAAATGGGTGACAGAAGACGAGCTTGCTGCCGCAAAATAAAAAGACCGCCAAAGCCGAAGGAACTCCTTTGGCTTTTTTGCGGTCTCACATTTATGCGGATTTTCTTTTCAAGGCAGGTCTCGTTAAAGAGAATACAGCTAACGCGACAGCGATAATGACAATCAAACCGCCGCACCAGGCTGTTGCTGTGACAGAACCGGTTTGTCCGATCACGCCGCCGCCGATGGCTGACCCGAGCGCGATGCCGATCTGCAAAGCGGACGTGTTGAAGCTTTGCTGAATATCGGAAGACTCAGGCGCAATTTTGATTAAATAGCTTTGCTGCGCCGGCGCAAGGCTCCAGCTGAGCAATCCCCAGATCACCATCGCAGGCAGGAAAATGATTAAAGAAACCGTTGTCAGCGGAAGAATAAACAGGATCAGAGCGAAAGAAACGGTCACAAGCATGATGCTTTTAAATGCTCCTAAACGGTCATACAGCCAGCCTCCGAACGGGCCGCCGCATACCGCTGACAGACCGAACAAAAAGTAGCATACACTGACCCAAACGGAACTCAAATGAAGCGTTCTTTCCAAAAAAGGCGCAAAGTAGGCATAGAGTGTGTAATGCCCCGCCAATGTAAACAAGGTGACAAGGTGTGCGCTGGCAATTTTGGCGGTCCCGATCGTCTTGATCTGCTCACGAAACGGAATCATTTTTTCAGCAGGTATTTTTTCGAAAAAGACGCTGATAATCAGCATGGAAATGAGAGATAATACGCCGATTCCCAAGAACAGAACACGCCATCCGAAGGCATTGCTGATGATAATGCCGACAGGCACGCCTAAAGCGATTGCGGAGCTGAACCCCATGAAAATGATGCCGATCGCCCGCGCTCTGTATTCAGGCGCCACGATTTTAGGAGCAATCGTTAAAGAAAGGACGACAATCAGCCCTGTGCTCATGGAAGCGAGCACCCGTGACACCATAAGAACGGCGAAATTGGGACTGAAATAAGCGACCAGATTACTTAGGAAGAAAATAAACAGTGCGATTAAATAAAGCCGCTTTCGTTCAGCCTTTGCCGTCACTGCCAAAAGCAGCGGGCCGGATACCGCGTAACCGAGCGCAAACACGCTGATCAGCTGCCCCGCGCTGACAATGGATATATCTAAGTCGGAAGCGATTTGCGGAAGAATACCGCCCACAATTAATTCAACCAATCCGACTGCGATGGTAGATGCTGCAAGCAGAAATACTTTGAAATTCATGTACAGATACTCCTTTTTTTATTTTTTAGAAAATAAAAAATCCTGATTACAAAAAGTGTACGGGACAATTTTTGTAATCAGGATTTTACGGTTCCTGGTAGACACCCTCAAACCATATCATTGAGGTTATACAATATATTGCAATATTCGGTTGTGTCCGTTTCTGCAAAAAATTCTACCATAATAGTGAGGGAGATTCCATAGAAAATTCGAGGAAATCCTTTCAATTTCAATATCGGCGGCTGTAACGTCATTGATGAAGCAGGGAAAAAAATTTATGATAACCGTAAGGAGTCTATACAGATCAAACATTACACAGCCGGAGGAAACCGATGAATAAGTACGAAAAAATCGCCAACGAAATGAGAAAGAGGATTAAAAGCAGTGTATATGACATAGATCAGCCGATCCCGGATGAAAAGACGCTCGCTGCGGAGTTCGGGTGCAGCCGGATGACGATGAAGCGGGCGCTTGATACACTTGCGGCTGAAGGGATGCTTTTCAGAAAAAGAGGGCACGGCACATTTATCATTCAATCAGCCATGCAGGATGAGCACGTTCACGTAGTCAGCAACGAAATTCTCGGCTTGAGCAATTTGTTAAAAGGCAAAAATATCAAGAGCAAGGTCATCCGGTTTGAAGTGCAGTTTCCGTCTCAAGATGTCGCCGCACATTTGGCTATCGATGAAAAGACTCCCGTCTATTATGTAGTGAGGCTCAGAATCGTTGAAGGCGAACCGTACGTTCTTGAAAAAACGTACATGCCGGCGAGCCTTATACCCGGCATTAATGACGAGGTGCTCAACCATTCCATCTACGATCATATTACGCGGGGATTGCAGCTCAAAATCGCGGGCACACACAGAAAAATCAGAGCGTGCAAGTCGGATGATATGGATCAGCAATATCTCGGCTGCCGGCCGGATGACCCGATACTTGAAGTCGAGCATGTAGGCTTTTTGGACAACGGCACTCCCTTTGAATATTCATTTTCCCGCCACCGTCATGACAAGTTTGTCGTGACCTCAGTCAATATAAAACGTTCATAAAAGCGCCGAAGAGTGAGAGAAAAACTCACTCTTTTTTTGTTGCCGCTGATTTACATCGTCGCTTCTTTTATGTTATATTACCCAATGATAGAATCATCCTACAAATTTCAGAGGTGTTTTGATGGAGATATCCAAAACAAGCAGACTGTCGCTCGTAGAACAAGTGGTGGCGCAAATTGAATCGTTAATTCAATCGGATAAATGGCCGGTCGGGACGCGCATTCCCCCTGAGCTGGATTTAATGAAGCAATTTGATGTGAGCCGAAACACGTTGCGTGAGGCCATTCGGGCGCTCGTACATGCCGGCCTGCTTCAGACAAGGCAGGGGAGCGGTACGTATGTCAGCTCATCCAGTGTTCTCGGCGCGGCATTTTACCGCCATATTAAAAAATCAAATTTGCTTGAAACATTAGAAGTCAGATACGCACTCGAAAGAGAAGCTGCACGATTGGCGGCGGAAAGGCGTAATGACGAAGACCTGAAAGCACTGAAGGCATGCCTGGATGAATGTGAAGCGGCTTTGCAAAATGAAGATCGAAAACGGTATGCCGAAGCCGACATTAAGCTGCACAAAACAATTGTACAGGCGGCCCATAACAATATGCTTTCTGATCTATACGAGCATATGACGGAGGCGCTTTGTGCGTCAGTCCATAACCTGTTGGAAATCACCCCTGCTATCCGGATCCACACCCAGCTTGCCGCCGCGATTATCGGACAGAAACCGGATCAGGCCATGGAGGCCGTCAACCAATACATCACAGTATTTAAAGATACAATACACATGGAGGATGAACATGAAAATTAAAGACGAACATCAAGTTCTGCAAGCAAGTCAGCGTAAAAAACTGATATTGCTGGTCATCGGAGTCATATTGATAGGGGCCAACCTCAGAGCGCCTCTGACATCGGTCGGACCGCTCGTTTCCTCAATTCGGGACAGCCTCGGCATGACCAATGCGGCTGCCGGCACCATTACGACAGTGCCGCTTTTGGCCTTTGCATGTCTGTCGCCGTTTGTTCCTTTATTGTCCCGGCGCTTCGGGACCGAGATTGTCTTACTGTCATCATTAATTGTCCTGACAGCCGGAACTCTGCTGCGCTCCATCGCCGGAATCGGCACTCTCTTTTTCGGAACGATCCTGTTGGGATTGTCGATCGCCGTATGCAACGTCCTGCTGCCGAGTCTCATTAAACATAAGTTTCCCGGAAATTTAGGCATCATGACCGGCGTCTACTCGGTTTCTATGAATCTGTGCGGCGCGATTGCATCCGGCATCAGCGTGCCGATCGCCTCTTCAGCGGGGGTAGGCTGGAAAGGCGCGCTCGGCTGCTGGGCTATCCTTTCTTTTATTGCGTTCGTCATGTGGATTCCGCAAATGCGAGGACGCGAACTGCCCGTCCGCACGACTGGGACAAACGGAGAGAAAAAAAACAGTCTGATGCGGTCTCCGCTGGCTTGGAAGGTAACGATGTTCATGGGGCTGCAATCCCTTATTTTTTACACCGTCATCGCTTGGCTGCCGGAAATTCTTCAGCAGAATGGACTCAGCTCAAGTAAGGCGGGATGGATGCTTTCATTAATGCAATTCTCAGTCCTGCCGATTACTTTTATCGTGCCGATCGCTGCCGCTAAAATGAAAAATCAGCGCGCACTCGCCGGACTGACGGCTTTATTTTTCCTTATCGGCATTGCCGGCGTTCTTTTCGGAAGCCCGGCTCTCACTCCGCTATGGGTCATTTTGATCGGAATTGCGGGAGGCTGTGCGTTCAGTCTGGCGATGATGTTCTTCAGCCTGCGGACCCGGCATGTTCATGAAGCCGCGGCGCTTTCCGGCATGGCCCAGTCATTCGGATACCTGCTTGCCGCGTTCGGGCCGCTTGTATTCGGTTTGCTGCATGACATCACGCACGGCTGGACGGTTCCGTTATTCATGCTGATCGCAGTCTCTGTTCTGATTTTCATTTTCGGAGTCGGAGCGGGAAAAGCGGAACAGATCAAAACAGCATAAAAAAACAAAGGACCCGTTTAGGGTCCTTTGTTTTTTATTTAAAAAGCTGTCTCAGGCCGTTACGCTGTCAGTTTTAAGCCGATGACACCGATGAGGATAAGCCCCAGAGACACCAATTGTGACAGATTGAATTTTTCTTTAAACCAAAGTATGCCTACGGCTGAAACGCCGATGCTTCCCATGCCGGTCCAAGCCGCATACGCGACACCTGTGGGAAGAACCTGCATCGCTCCGGAAAGGCAAAAGAATGAAAGCATAAAGCCTGTTACCATGACAATCAGCGGCCACTTTTTTTTAAAACCGTCAATATGTTTCATGGCAACGGCCGCTACAACTTCCTCCGCTCCGGCAATAAATAACAGCAGCCATGCCATTAATGTTCACCCCTTGTTTCAGTTTCTTTCGTAAATACCTTCATTCCTAAAATGCCGGACAACAGCAAAGCCAAAAAGAATATTTGTCCGATTGAAAACGATTCGCCTAAAATGACGCCCGTTACATATGTGCCGACGGTGCCTATTCCGACAAAAACGGTATATGCGGCAGCCATCGGAATTTTTTTATAAGAGCGGATCAGCATCAGAAAGCTGACGGCAATCAAAAGGAAAATACCAATCCAATCAAAGAGCGAATCCGCATGCTTCAGGGCGGACGCCCAAACTACTTCTAACAATCCGGCTATCAATACAAGCAGCCAATACATGATACAGTCACCTCAGTTATGAATGAATGTCAGTCATTTTTACGGCGGTCAAAAATGATCGGTCTCCGCCAATCATTTCTGCAAGCTTCTTTTGAGAAAGCTGAATATTTCTTTTTTATATACTTCGAGATCGACATCCTGTTCACAGCCGATATAAAACCGTTCAGCCGCGTTCTCGACAACGTTGATAATCGTTCTGGCCGTCCATCTGACATGAATGCCGCTGATGACCTCACCCTGTTCAATGGCCGTATTAATCATGCCTTCCAGCCAGGAATAATAAGGCTGATAAATGGCTTCCCATTTCTCCATTGAATGATCGATGGCAAGACCGGAATAACAGAGAACGATAATATCTTTATGAAGCCGGGTGATGTGAAATGTCTCATCTACCAAAATGTCCAGCAACGTCCAAAAATCTTCAGAACCGTCCGTTTTCCCTTTTATTCTGTCCAGCGAAGTGTCGAGCAGGTTTTCTGCAATCGCGGATATCAGTGCGTTTTTAGAAGAAAAATATAAGTAAAACGTACCTTGGGCCGTTCCGGCTTTTTTGACGATTTCTGAAATGGATGCTTTGTCTAATCCTTTTTCAGAAATGACTTCAATCGCGGCTTGCAGGATCTTTTCGTATTTTCCCGAGCTTTGTTTTGCCAATAGAGGGGTTCCTCCTTTTATGAATGACTGTCATTCATTTTATCGCATGTTCGCTTTTTTGTCATCCCTTAACATAAAAATACCGGAAAGAAGACCATACTTCTTTCCGGCATTCGTCATTTATCACTGTCGATCATAGCCTTCGGCAGACCTGTATATTTTGCCCAGTAATAAATACCGAGCGAACCGATGGCGATCAGAATCAGGTCAAGCGGATTGCTGATAATGCCCAATCCGTGGCCGAACGAGCCGAGATAGGAGAAAATCAGCATCATGACATAAAAGCCGACGATCCACCATGCTGATTTCAGCTGCTGGCGTATGCTGACATCATCTTTGGGAGCATATTTACTGAAACAGAGATAGATCAGAAACATGACAATTTGAGAACCGAGAAGCCAGGATACGGTGCGCCATCCGGACCAATATACAATATAAGAGGTAAAAATAAACGACAGCGGCCCGATGATGCTCATCCCTTTTAAATAAAACGGTCTGTTAATGTTCTTCGCGTTGACTCTCAGCGCCGCAGAAGAAATCGGCGCAATCGCATAAGACAGAATCAATGCGACGGAGCATACGTTAACAAGAGCGTTCCAAGAAGGGAACGGAAGCGTCCAAAAAACAGCCAGGCCGAACGAAAGCCAAAGGGAGGCGCGCGGTGTCCCGGTTTCTTTATTGACTTTAGAAAAAATGCTGAATAATGTTCCGTTTCTGGCCCAGGCATAGACGAGACGTGAAGTCGTATTCATAAAGATATTTCCGTTACCGCCCGGTGATAAAATCGCATCTAAAATAACCAATGTCGCCAGCCACCCCAAACCGAGCAAGACGGCGATATCTTTGAACGGAAGGGAGAATTCAGTCCCGATAGCCGGCCATCCGTGCTTCAGCGTATCCCCCGGGATCGCCCCGATAAAAGTGAGCTGCAGCACGGTATAAATAATAGTAGAAACGATAATACAAACAATCAATGCAATCGGAATGTTCCGCTTCGGATTCTGCACTTCACTCGCGACAGCCACAATCGGATGCAGCCCAAGGTATGCAAACATGACGCCGCCTGTGGAAATCGCGGCCTGAATTCCGGTGAAACCAAAAGGCGCGAATCCGTGAACGGTCATATTGCCCGGGTGAAAATGAAAAATCAGTACAACAATTACCGTAATCGGTACGACATATTTAAAAATCGAAATAATGAAGTTTGCTTTCGCAAAGGTTTTGACACTCCAGTAATTGAGGAGGAAGAACAGGCAGAGCAGCGCAAATTGCAATATCCATCCGGCAATTGTCGGAGAATCTGAGCCTTTTACGGTTAAACCGGGAAACCAATACGCCACGTATTGGCGGACCGCCGTGACTTCTATAGAAATAAGACTCGTGTATGCCACAATGGTGACAAAGGAAATTAAATATCCGACCAGGTGTCCGTGTGAATATACGGGATACCGGATAATTCCCCCGGTCCGCGGCAGCGCGGCGCCCAGTTCCGCATAAACCAAGCCGATCAATAAGATGATTCCCCCGCCGATCAGCCAGGAAAAAACGCCTGACGGGCCCGCTTTAGAGGCGACGTTACTGACGGCAAACAGCCATGCCGAACCGAATATGGCTCCCATGCCGATTAAAATAAGATCAAAAAGTGACATAGTTTTCTGGAAGTTTCCTTGCTTAGACATTCGCTGCCTCCTTAAAAAAGACATTGTTCTCTTTACATAATTCCCATTATCATTCAAACATACCCAGCCGGCCGGCTGGAAAATTAGGACAACTTTTGAAACGAAGTATGTACAGAAATGTGCTGTCATCAAAATCACGGCCGTATGGGAAGATCTCCCGGCTTATATTCCCCGTTTTGAACACATTCAAACCTCATATTCAGAAAAACAAAAAACGCCCGAAACAGGCGTTTTTTGTTACAAGTTCATATCTTTCAGTCCGGGGCTGTGCTCATTCGGAAGCTCGGGAAGTTCCGGGACGGGGAAACCTTTAGGAGGCTCTGACACACTTAATTCGCCGCCGTTTCGGCTCGGCGTCGTTCCCTGCAGAATTTCTCCGATCCGTGTCGGATCCAGTCTGAAATTAAATTGGGTATTATGATAACCCATTTCAACGAATTTCCGGCATTCCGGGTATTTTTCAATATCATAATTCGGCACGGGAAATAATTTGCCCCATTCGACACCCAGTGTTTCCAGCGCTTTTGTAAATGCATTTTGATGGGCGTTGTCACGGACGATCAGAAAACCGAGTGTTTCTCTGAACGTCTGGTTTGAGCTCATTTCATAAATGCGCGTCTTTTGCAGCACGCCGGTTGATTCCAGCACGACATTGTCCAATAGATCGGAAATCAGATTCCCGTGGTTGTATACCCAAGACCCGTTCCATGGATTGCCGCTTGCATCGGCAGGAATAGAACTTTGCGCCCCGATAATATAATGGTGCGGATTGGCGTGTTTAACCGCTTCGTCAAGCGGCGCCTGATCTGCTGCCTGATTTCCGGCGCCCTCAGCGCCGCTTTCATCCAGCAGCGCATTAATCGTATGCTGGACGAGCTCAACGTGTGCAATTTCTTCTAAAAATACGCCGCGAAGCAGGTCGCGGAACTGTTTTTCTTTTCCTCTGAAATTAGAGCTTTGGAAAAAGTATTGCATCATCGTCCGCATTTCCCCGTAATGCCCGCCTAAAATTTCCTGAAGCACCTTGGCCGCGGCCGGGTCCGGCTTGTCCGGTTTAATGATATTGATCAGCTCTTCTTTGTAATAATACATAAACAGCGCCCCCTGAAAGAAGTTTTCGGTTCTTCTGTTAGTGTCTTTGCAAAGTCAGTTTTTATGTATCGGCATCAAAAAAAGGACGGAAAGCGTGTCCGTCCTTTTGTGTTAAGCCTCAACCGCCCCGCGAAGTTTCGTGTTGACAAGCCCGTTCCATCCTTGATCCATCGTACTGTGAATCTCGGAGCTTTTCCGATTGACTTTATTGATGACGGCTTCCGGCTCTTTCCATCCGCCGTGAATGAGAGTGAATTCCGTATCTCCGCTTTCCGTTTCCTTTAAGACAAAAGAAACGATCCAGCCTTCCGTATCCCATGAAAAAGAAAGGCGGTACGGCGCTTCAATATCCAGCAGCTTGCACGGAGACGGACCGAACGGAGATTCCAGCTGAAACTCACTGTCTTCTTGAGGTGTGAAATCATTCGGCATAAACCAGAGAGACAAGCCGTCCGCCGTAGAGACCGTATCCCAGACAACTTGTATCGGCGCCTTGAAAACGGCGGTATGAATAATGTCCGGTAATGGCTGATTGCTGTTGTTGTTTTTGTTATCTTTGTTTTGTTTATCAGACATGATGCGTAACCACTCTTTCGCTGTTTTTACTTTTGATCATACTACACAGGGCAGGACATTTGAAAACAAATCAAACTTATTTTATGCTTTTCCAAAGCCATTCAATTCATTTTAAGGAGACGTAGTGATGACAGATCAATTTAAAGCGTTAGTAGTCGATCAGCGTGAAGACCGGTTTTCAGTCAGCGTACGGGAGCTGGCGGTTCAGGACCTTCCCGAGGGTGAAGTGCTGATTAAGGTTTGCTACTCAGGGGTGAATTATAAAGATAGCTTGGCTGCCATTCCTGACGGCAAGATCGTAACCTCGTATCCTTTCGTGCCGGGAATTGATTTAGCGGGAATCGTCGTTTCTTCAGATGACGCCCGTTTTAAAGAAGGGGACAAAGTCATTGCGACAAGCTACGGCATAGGCGTTTCCCATTTTGGCGGCTATAGCGGGATGGCCCGCATTCCGGCAGATTGGATCGTGCCGCTGCCTGAAGGTCTGACACTTAAAGAAGCCATGACGATCGGAACCGCCGGCTTCACTGCCGCATTGTCCGTCCAGCGTCTTGAAGAAAACCATGCCGCTCCTGAAAAAGGGAAGGTGCTGGTGACGGGAGCGACGGGCGGCGTCGGAAGCTTTGCCGTCTCCATTCTTTCAACCTTAGGTTATGAGGTCGAGGCCAGTACGGGAAAAGAAGAAGAAAGCGGGTATTTGAAGAGCCTCGGAGCAAAGACGGTCATTCACCGTGACGAAGTGTATAACGGCACGTTAAAACAAATGCAAAAACAAAAATGGGCAGCGGCCGTCGATCCGGTCGGAGGTGAGCCGCTTGCTTCAGTTCTCAGTCAGATTCAGTACGGCGGATCAGTTGCTGTGAGCGGACTGACAGCGGGAACGAAACTCCCGGCTACAGTCTTTCCGTTTATATTGCGCGGCGTCAGTCTCTTGGGAATTGATTCCGTATTCTGTCCGATGGAGACAAGAAAGAAAACATGGCAGCGTTTAGCTGATGACTTCAAGCCTGCAGATCTGGAGGCCTTTATTCAAAAGGAAATTACACTTGAAGAGCTGCCGGATACGCTTCCTGCCCTTTTAAAAGGAGAAGCGAGAGGGAGAACGATTGTTACAATAAACGAAGAATAAAACAAAAACCCCCAATCAGCAGTTGGGGGTTTTCAATATGTAATCAATTATTGATTATAATAGGGGCAATTCATTGAGTATGTTATGGGGATAAATTGATATAAAACGAAAATTGATTATATATAGGTAATATAAAGGTGAGTTATAAAATTTTCTGAAATATTCATTGACTGAAAGCGCTTTTAAAATTATGATATTAACATAAGTACCAATAATATCATTATAACTTCACTACAAAGTAACTATAAAATAACAATATGACGAGAGGGGGAGAGTGAATAATCACTATAAATGATAACGCTTTCGGAACATTTTCTTCTTATATAACTGTTTTGGACGGTCAGACCTTGTATGCAGACGTTAGAGGTGTAAATATTGATAACTGAATATTCCGATATTATTTCTGTGTAAAAACTAGGAGGATTTGAAGATGAATAAAAATAGCAGCCAGCATTCATTTTTGAGAACCATTATTTTAGTATCGACATTCGGGGGGCTTCTTTTCGGCTACGATACCGGTGTGATTAATGGGGCGCTGCCGTTTATGGCGGAAGCTGACCAGCTTAATCTTACCGCTTTGACTGAAGGGATGGTGGCGAGCTCCCTGCTCTTGGGGGCTGCGATCGGCGCGGTTTTCGGAGGGAGATTGTCGGACTATAACGGCAGACGTAAAAATATCCTTATTCTTGCCGTTTTGTTCTTTGCAGCGACGCTTGGATGTACACTGGCGCCTAACGTATCGGTTATGATCATCTCCCGTTTTCTGCTGGGGCTTGCCGTCGGGGGAGCATCCGTAACCGTTCCGGCATATTTGGCTGAAATGTCGCCGGCGGAAAGCCGAGGGAGAATGGTTACCCAAAATGAATTGATGATTGTAACGGGCCAGCTGCTTGCCTTCACGTGTAATGCTATCATCGGCAATGTGCTTGGTGATACCTCTCACGCTTGGCGCTATATGCTCGTTATCGCGGCCCTTCCGGCGGTATTCTTGTTTTTCGGTATGCTGAAAGTGCCTGAAAGTCCGCGCTGGCTGGTTTCTAAAGGAAGAAAAGAAGATGCTTTGCACGTTCTCCGGCGAATAAGGAATGAAGAGAAAGCGAAGTCTGAGCTCGCTGAGATTGAATCTGCCTTTCATAAGGAAGCTCAGATGGAGCAGGCGACCTTTAAGGATCTTGCCGTTCCGTGGGTGCGCCGCATTGTGTTTATCGGGATCGGAATTGCGGTAGTGCAGCAGCTCACCGGTGTGAATTCAATTATGTATTATGGAACTCAAATTTTAAAAGATGCCGGTTTCGAGACAAAAGCCGCATTAATCGGCAATATCGCTAACGGTGTGATTTCAGTGCTCGCGACTTTTGTGGGAATATGGCTTCTCGGCAAAGTCGGCCGCCGCCCGATGCTGATGACGGGGCTGATCGGAACGACTGCGGTGCTGCTTTTGATCGGAGTTCTGTCTGTCGTGCTGAAAGGATCGCCTGCTCTTCCTTATGTGGTTCTTTCATTAACAGTCACTTTCCTTGCGTTTCAGCAGGGGGCTGTCTCTCCGGTGACCTGGCTGATGCTGTCGGAGATATTCCCGCTGCGATTGCGGGGGCTTGGTATGGGGGTGACTGTCTTCTGCCTCTGGATCGTGAACTTCATTGTTGGTTTAACTTTTCCGGTCATGCTCGCAAACATCGGATTGTCTGCAACCTTCTTCATTTTTGTCCTGTTAGGGATAGCGTCCGTTATATTTGTGAAAAGGTTCCTTCCGGAAACGAAAGGTCTTTCGCTCGAACAGCTTGAACAAAACTTCCGTACCTATGAAAAAACAGATCGTAATAGCGCAGAAGCCGAGGTGAGCGGGTAATCTGAATAGACGCGGGGTTCCTGGGAATCCTGCTTTTTATTTATTATATAGAAGGGAATAATAAGCGAAAAAAAAGTTTCGTAAAAGTGTTGACCTAATTTAAAGTGCGTGGTATATTATTAAACGTCGCTGATGAACAAAGCGATAACGACAAATGAGAAAATGATCTTTTTAAAAAAAGACTTTACAAATTCTCGAAAGCGTGTATAATAAATGAGGTCGAGAAAAAAGACTTCGAAAAGAAATAAAATAACACTTGACATCATAACTGATTGGTAGTATGATAGTTAAGTCGCCTGATAAGCGCCCGTAGCTCAATTGGATAGAGCGTTTGACTACGGATCAAAAGGTTAGGGGTTCGACTCCTCTCGGGCGCGCCAATTCAAATGCGGGTGTAGTTTAGTGGTAAAACCTCAGCCTTCCAAGCTGATGTCGTGAGTTCGATTCTCATCACCCGCTCCATTATAATGATCTTTGAAAACTAAACAAGACAAAACGTACCTGTTAATTCAAAGTTTTAAATAAATCGCACAGCGATGTGCGTAGTCAGTCAAACTAAGGTCTGCACGATGCAGATCACACAGACGTTACTGCAGGATGCAGTGAACTTAGTCTGTGATCCATTTATCGGAGAGTTTGATCCTGGCTCAGGACGAACGCTGGCGGCGTGCCTAATACATGCAAGTCGAGCGGACAGATGGGAGCTTGCTCCCTGATGTTAGCGGCGGACGGGTGAGTAACACGTGGGTAACCTGCCTGTAAGACTGGGATAACTCCGGGAAACCGGGGCTAATACCGGATGGTTGTTTGAACCGCATGGTTCAGACATAAAAGGTGGCTTCGGCTACCACTTACAGATGGACCCGCGGCGCATTAGCTAGTTGGTGAGGTAACGGCTCACCAAGGCGACGATGCGTAGCCGACCTGAGAGGGTGATCGGCCACACTGGGACTGAGACACGGCCCAGACTCCTACGGGAGGCAGCAGTAGGGAATCTTCCGCAATGGACGAAAGTCTGACGGAGCAACGCCGCGTGAGTGATGAAGGTTTTCGGATCGTAAAGCTCTGTTGTTAGGGAAGAACAAGTGCCGTTCAAATAGGGCGGCACCTTGACGGTACCTAACCAGAAAGCCACGGCTAACTACGTGCCAGCAGCCGCGGTAATACGTAGGTGGCAAGCGTTGTCCGGAATTATTGGGCGTAAAGGGCTCGCAGGCGGTTTCTTAAGTCTGATGTGAAAGCCCCCGGCTCAACCGGGGAGGGTCATTGGAAACTGGGGAACTTGAGTGCAGAAGAGGAGAGTGGAATTCCACG
>NZ_CP027061.1:3052500-3307500 GCF_003047165.1 Bacillus sp. ZY-1-1 | reverse complement strand
GGACTGTCTCTTTTGTTGGGAGAAACACTTCCTTCTGCTTTTCACACGAGTGATTATTTTATCCGAAAACATAAACGGCCCGTTCCGAGAGTTCAAGTCGGCCGCTTCTGCTCTCAGCTTCAGCGCGCGGCTCTGAATGATATCAGTGACGGATTGGCCAGTGAGCTGCATGAAATAGCTGCGGCAAGTTCAGTTACGATAGAAATTGAAGAACAACTTCTGCCGGTGCATCCGGATTTGCCTGAGGCAGATTCTGAGTGGAAGAAATGGGTGTTATTCGGCGGTGAAGATTTTGAATTGGTTGGAACGGTTTCTCAGCAAGAGTGGACCTCTCTGCTTGATTACTGCACTCAATCGGGCATTCCGATTGCGAAGATAGGGGCGGTATCTGAACGGAAGGAAGCATGTGTTCTTTTGACAGCCAATGATCAGAGACAAATCGTCCTTGAGAAAAAAGGATACAATCATTTTAAATAAGACGGGTGACTCACTTTGAAGACATTACAATGGAGAACGAAAAACCCCGAAGAAACGAAAGCCGTAGCCAAGCTTGCCGCTTCTTTGGCAAAGCCGGGAGACATTTTGACACTGGAAGGCGACTTAGGCGCGGGAAAAACGACTTTTACAAAGGGTTTTGCCGAAGGACTGGGAATCACGAGAGTGGTAAACAGCCCGACTTTTACAATTATAAAAGAATACCATGACGGTTCGATTCCTCTATATCATATGGACGTGTATCGTATGGAGGATGAAAGCGAAGACTTAGGGCTTGAAGAATATTTTGAGGGACAAGGCGTCTGTTTAATTGAATGGGCTCATTTAATTCAGGATCAGCTGCCTGCTGAACGGCTGCAGATCGTCATCAAGAGAGCCGGTGATGAGGCAAGGGACATTACCTTTACGGCTTGCGGAACACGGTATGAAACGCTTTGTGAGGAGATAAATAAACATGACAATACTGGCAATTGATACGTCAAATTACACGCTGGGTGCCGCGCTCGTTCGAGAGAAAACGGTGATGGCGGAGTATATTACATATTTAAAAAAGAATCATTCCGTGCGGGCGATGCCTGCTGTCAATTCATTGCTGAAGGATTGCGGCCTAACACCGCAGGACCTTACGAAAATAGCGGTGGCGAAAGGACCGGGATCGTACACAGGTGTCAGAATCGGTGTGACGCTGGCAAAAACATTAGCATGGTCGCTGAAGCTTCCGGTTTCCGCTGTCTCGAGCCTGGAGGTGCTGGCGGCTAACGGACGGCACTTTCAAGGACTGATCTGCCCGTTATTTGATGCCCGGCGCGGACAGGTATATACGGGGCTTTATGAATATCAGGACGGCCGCTTACAATCCGTTCTTCCTGATCAGAATGTCCTTTTGACTGATTGGCTCGGCATGCTGAAAGAAAAAGCGTCTCCGGTTTTATTTTTAGGGCATGATACAGCCATTCATGAAGAAACCATTCTGCATGGGCTGACATCTCAAGCAGTGATAGGAACGGCTGCACAGCATAATCCGCGGCCGTCAGAGCTGGCGTTTTTAGGCTTGGAAAAAGAAGAAGCGGATGTCCACAGCCTTGTTCCGGATTATTTGCGTCTGGCAGAGGCTGAAGCGAAATGGATGGAATCTCAAAAATAGGGTGATAGGGATGAAAACGAAAACGGCGATACGAAGCATGCGGCCGGAAGATATTGATCAAATTTATGAAATTGAAACAGCATCCTTTACTTCTCCGTGGACGAAGGATTCATTTTATCATGAGCTTTTGGAAAATCCGTATGCCCACTACCTTGTCATTGAAAAGGACGGCTGTCTGGCGGGGTATTGCGGAATCTGGATTATTATAGATGACGCGCAGATTACGAACATAGCCATTAAGCCGGAATATCGGGGCCAATCGTTGGGAGAAGCGCTGTTTCGCTCTGCGATAGAATTGTGCAGAGAAAAAAAGGCAAGAAGGCTCTCTCTCGAAGTCAGGGTCTCAAATCATCCCGCCCAATCCTTATATAAGAAATTCGGTCTTCAGGCCGGAGGAATCAGAAAACAATACTATACAGATAACGGGGAAGATGCGTTATTAATGTGGGTGACATTACATGAGTGAAAAACAAGATATTTATGTATTAGGAATCGAAACAAGCTGTGATGAAACTGCGGCCTCAGTCGTGAAAAACGGAAAAGACATCATTTCAAACGTTGTCGCTTCTCAAATTGAAAGCCATAAACGTTTCGGCGGGGTCGTGCCTGAAATAGCGTCCAGACATCATGTGGAGCAGATTACCCTTGTGATTGAGGAAGCTCTTTCAAAGGCGGAGATGGGCTTTGATGATCTTGATGCGATTGCCGTAACGGAAGGACCCGGACTTGTCGGAGCCCTGTTAATCGGGGTCAATGCGGCAAAGGCGTTAAGCTTTGCCCATCAAATACCGTTAGTCGGCGTCCATCACATTGCGGGCCATATTTATGCAAACAGGCTGATAGGAGAGCTTCAGTTCCCGGCGCTTGCTTTGGTTGTGTCAGGCGGACATACGGAATTGGTTTATATGAAAGAGCACGGTTCATTCGAGGTTATCGGTGAAACGCTGGATGATGCCGCAGGCGAAGCTTACGACAAAGTGGCAAGAACGATGGGGCTTCCTTATCCGGGAGGGCCGCAGATTGATAAGCTGGCTGCTGCGGGAACGGATTCCATTCCGCTTCCGCGTGCGTGGCTGGAAGAAGGGTCTTACAATTTCAGCTTCAGCGGCCTGAAATCAGCCGTGATTAACACGCTTCATAACGCCTCGCAAAAAAATGAGGTGATTCCTCCGGAGGATCTTGCCGCAAGCTTTCAGCAGAGTGTCATTGATGTACTGACGGCAAAAACCTCTAAGGCCGCGAAAGAATACGGGGTTAAACAAGTGCTGCTTGCAGGGGGCGTAGCCGCTAACAAAGGGTTGAGAGCCGCACTGCAGCGGGAATTCAGCCATTCGGGAGATCCCGAGCTTGTCATCCCGCCGCTTTCTTTATGCACGGACAATGCAGCGATGATTGCGGCTGCCGGAACCGTTGCTTTTGAAAAGGGGATCCGGGGCTCGTACGATATGAACGGACAGCCCGGTTTGGAATTAACATCCTTTGATCGTCTCACGTTGTAAAACGTGAGGCTTTTTTTTACTTATTAACAGATAATTCTAACATATCCACAGGATTGTGAATATATTCAGAAATCCAGTCTGGATAAGGGACTGAAAGTTGTTAGTAAAGTGGATAAAGTCAGAAAATTTTGTGGATAGTGTGTATAAAACGCTTACTTAAATGGCTGACAAGGAGGATAGCTGTGGATAAAAAAGCACCTCTTAAAGAGGTGCTTGACTTTTTCTATTCTTCTGAGGAGAGTTCCTCCCATTCTGCTAATAAGTTTTCGAGCTCTTGATTCAGGGCTTCATTCTCCGCGTGAATGGTCTGTACTTTTTCATGATCCTGATACACGTCAGGATCGCACAGCAGCTCCTCATTGGCACTGATTTTCTCTTCGGCGGATGAGACGGCCGCTTCGATTTCTTCAATGCGTCTCAGGCGCTGCCGTTCTTTCTTCTTCCATTCTTTTTCTTCCTCGTAAGTTCTTTTCGTATCCTGTTTGACCTTGCCGGCAGGCTGAGCCTGCTCCTTTTCCTGACGCTTCATTTCTTCCAGTTCCAGCTGCTGTGCTTTTTTCTCGGTGTAATAGTCATAGTCTCCCAAATATTCTTCTGCATGATCAGGTGACAGCTCCAGCACTCTTGTGGCGATCCTGTTAATAAAGTAGCGGTCATGCGATACAAATAACAGGGTTCCCGGGTAGTCGATCAGGGCGTTTTCCAGCACCTCTTTACTGTCCAGGTCAAGGTGGTTTGTCGGCTCATCAAGGATGAGAAAATTTGCTTTTTGAAGCATCAGCTTGGCAAGCGCGACTCTTGCTTTCTCACCGCCGCTTAACGAACGGACCGGTTTCAGGACATCGTCTCCGCTGAACAGAAAGTTGCCGAGGCATGTTCTGATCTCTTTTTCCGCCATGTCCGGATATTCATCCCACAGCTCGTCCAGCACGCGTTTGGACGAGGTCAGTTCAGCCTGCTCCTGATCGTAATAGCCGATTGTGACATTGGAACCGTACGTGATCGACCCGGATTCCGGACTGATTGTATTCATAATCGTTTTCAGCAAGGTTGATTTGCCGATTCCGTTCGGTCCGACGAGGGCGGCGCTTTCGCCTCTTGTAATGCCGAAGGTCAGGTTTTTCAAGAGCGGCGGCTGGCCGTCATAGCTGATGGAAACATCCTGTACGCGCAGGACGTCGTTTCCGCTCTGTTTTGTAATGTCAAAACGGAAGGCGGCGGATTTCTCATCCCCGAGCGGCTTTGCCATGACGTCCATCCGTTCAAGCTGTTTTCGTCTGCTTTGGGCTCTTTTCGTTGTAGAAGCTCTGGCCAGATTGCGGTCGACAAAATCTTGAAGCTTGGCGATTTCGTCCTGCTGTTTTTCATACAGCTTCAGGTCTTTCTCATACTGCTCAGCTTTTTGTTCTAAATAGGCGCTGTAGTTGCCGAGGTATTTTTTGCTTTCTGTCCGTGAGACCTCGTACACTTGGCTGACGACTTTATCAAGAAAGTATCTGTCGTGGGAAACGATCAGGATTGCGCCTGAATATCCCTGTAAATAATGCTCAAGCCATGTAAGCGTATCGATGTCGAGATGGTTCGTCGGTTCATCCAGAATAAGCAGATCAGGCTGGGTCAGCAGCAGTTTTCCGAGCGCAAGCCTTGTTTTCTGACCGCCGCTCAGGCTTTGCACTTTCACGGAATCGTCAAATTTTCCGAAGCCGAGTCCGTGAAGGATAGATCGGACGTCCGCTTCATATTGATAGCCGCCTTTATCCTTGAAATCCTGCTGAAGCCTGTCATAGGTTTTCATCAGCGTTTCAAGCTCCGCGGGGGCGGCCGTGGCCATCTTTTCTTCAATAGAGCGCATCTCTTTTTCCATTGCTTTCAGGAAATCAAAAACGCTCAGCAGTTCTTCTTTTATGGTAAGCTGGGATTCCAAGCCTGTGTGCTGGGCAAGATATCCCATCGTTAATTCTTTCGGTTTGATTAATTCACCCTTTTCATATGAAAGGTGACCTGCGATAATTTTAAGGAGAGTTGATTTGCCGGCTCCGTTTCTGCCTACTATGGCGATGCGATCCCGAGATCTGACTTCAAGCTTTATATTGTTTAAAATAGGATCAGCGCCAAAAGATTTGGATAGCTGATTAATTTGTAAGATCATCATATTATTTCACCTCTGTTATAATAAGTTAAGTGTAGCTTATCAACCTGCTGTCAGCAAACAATACATCAGAATTGGAACATTATAGGAAAAGACATCAGGGAGAAAATAGTGTATGATCAGAAGTAAGGAGAGTTTAAATATGAATGGATTTTCTCATTTTAATGAAGAAGGCCGTGCCCGCATGGTGGATATAAGCGATAAATCTTCAACAGTCCGTACTGCCGCTGCGATATCCAGCGTACACATGAAGCATGACGTGTACAGCAGAATCAAAAACCGCGAGATCGGAAAAGGAGACGTGCTGGCTGTCGCACAGGTGGCAGGAATTATGGCCGCAAAGCAGACGTCAGCGATTATCCCGATGTGCCACCCGCTTTCTTTAAGCAGCGTCGACATTTCATTCGGCTGGGAGGAAAAGGATTCCGAAGCCGTTCTTCATATACAGGCAAGCGTAAAAACGAAAGGGAGTACAGGTGTGGAAATGGAAGCGCTAACTTCCGCTTCAGTCTGCGCTTTGACCGTGTATGACATGTGCAAGGCGCTGGATAAAGGAATGGTCATCGGCCCGACCTGCCTCATGGAAAAAACAGGAGGCAAAAACGGTGATTTTAAAAGAGATGCATCTGAGTATAAAGTGGAGGACCAATCATGAACAAGGATCAATCAAAAATTCCACAGGCGACGGCAAAACGGCTGCCGCTTTATTATCGCTTTTTAAAGAATTTACACGCGTCAGGAAAGCAGCGCGTTTCATCGGCTGAACTGAGCGATGCGGTAAAAGTCGATTCGGCCACGATCCGCCGGGATTTTTCCTATTTCGGGGCGCTCGGCAAAAAAGGATACGGCTATAATGTGGATTACCTGCTGTCATTTTTCAGAAAAACACTGGATCAGGATGAAACGACGAACGTCATTTTGATCGGTGTCGGGAATTTGGGGACGGCGTTTCTTCACTATAATTTCACAAAAAATAATAACACAAAAATATCTATGGCTTTTGATGTGAATCAGAGTAAAATAGGAACTGAGGTAGGCGGTGTGCCTGTCTTTGATCTTAATGATTTAGAGCTTCACATAAAGGATGAACCCGTGGCGATTCTTACCGTTCCGGCGGTTGCCGCCCAGTCAATCACCGACCGGCTCGTGTCGCTCGGAATCAAGGGAATCCTTAACTTTACGCCGGCCCGTTTGAATGTGCCGGATCACATTCGAATTCATCATATAGATTTAGCAGTAGAGCTTCAATCATTGGTTTATTTCTTAAAGCATTATTCTGTTTTGGAAGAAATTGAATAGCGAAAGGAGGAGCTGCACATGATCGGTCCTGGAAGCCTGGCGGTTATCGGTGTGGTGGCGGTGATTATTTTCGGTCCGAAGAAGCTTCCCGAATTAGGAAAAGCGGCGGGGGACACGCTTCGTGAATTTAAGAACGCTACTAAGGGATTAGCCGGTGAAGAAGAGGAAAAAAAGAAAGAAGAACAGTAAGATAGGATGACGCGTATGAGAGTGAATCAAATGACGCTTGTGGAGCATATTGCCGAACTTCGGAAACGATTGCTGATTGTGGCGTTATCCTTTACGGTTTTCTTTATTGCCGGCTTTTTTCTGGCAAAACCTATCATTGTGTATCTTCAAAAAGCCGATGAAGTAAAAGAGCTCACCCTTAATGCTTTTAACCTGACGGATCCGCTGTTTATCTTTTTGCAGTTCGCGTTTATCATCGGCATCATTTTGACTTCGCCGATTATTCTCTATCAGATTTGGGCGTTTGTCAGTCCGGGTCTGTATGAGAAGGAGCGCAAAGTAACACTCAGCTATATTCCGATTTCGATCGTGCTGTTTGTCGGCGGTGTGTCGTTTTCTTATTATATTTTATTTCCGCTGGTCGTTGATTTTATGAAGCGGGTCTCGAATGACCTGGATGTCAACCAGGTAATCGGGATCACCGAGTACTTTCATTTTCTGCTGCAGCTGACGATTCCGTTCGGGCTGCTGTTTCAGATGCCGGTGCTGATCATGTTTTTAACGAGACTCGGTGTTATCACGCCGAGGTTTTTATCGAAGATCAGGAAGTACGCATATTTTGTGCTGCTCGTGATCGCCGCGATGATTGCGCCGCCTGAGCTGCTGTCTCATTTGATGATTACCATTCCGCTTTGCATTTTATACGAGATCAGTATCCTGATTTCAAAAGCGGCGTATCGGAAAAGGCAGACCGGCAGTGAATCTGACCAGGACGTATCAGCATAAAAAAAGCCATTTCTCAATGATGAGAAATGGCTTTTCTTTTATTATTTTTGGTTTTTCTTCACTTTAAATGAGAAGGCGAACATTTTAAACGAGATGCTGATATTATAAGCGGCGAAAACCATCAGCAGTATGGAATAAAAAGACCACATGCTTCCCGGAGAGCTTGCGGCCAAATACGTAAAGATACAGCCGACTGCGAAATAAATCAAGCCCCAAGTCATTGGGTTCCTCATACAAACAATCCTCCAATAATTAATTGCATTTGCTCACTATGCTGTTCAATATATTTTTGGGCGGGGCCGAGCTGCATGACCACGACAATGGTATTCATCATGACATGGGCGAATATCGGCACAATAATCCGTTTCGTCTGCACATACAAGAACGCAAAGGTAAAGCCCATGGCCGTATACAGCAGCAGGTGCGTGAGGTCTTGATGCACAATGCCGAAAATGACGGAACTGATCAGTCCGGCGATAAAGAAATTCGTTTTTTCATATAATACACCGAAGATGATCTTCCGGAAAATGATTTCTTCAAGAATCGGCCCGACGATAGAAGAAACGATAATCATGAGCGGCATGGCTTTAATAATGTTAAGAATGGCTTTCGTGTTTTCGGAACCGCTGCCCACATGAAAGACATACTGCTCAATCATCCCGGCGATTCCCTGAGAAAATAAAGCGAGCCATATTCCCGCGACCGCCCAGAGAACGGACATGCCGGCGGATGCTTTCTTCCCGTTTCTTAATGTCTGTTTCGGCGCGGTTCTCAAAATCAAGAGAACGATAAACAGGCAGATAAAAAAGCTTACGACGGAATAAATCCCCTGAGCCATGGTGAGATTCGCATTCGTAGGGTGCCCGCCCGCATAGCCGAATTTGTACATTAAAGGAATGCCGATCAATGCGGAAAGCTGCATGATAACATATGTCAAAATGATATACCAATACTGTTTTCTCAAATGATATGTACTCCTTTATCCTATAAAATCAACTTATTTGTTCTTATTGTAACACAAGTGAACTTGACGTGAAAAAAGGAGAAAATCAGTGCGAGAGAGAATCATGTAAGCGTGAAAATTTTTTATTCTTATGACTTGAAATTGGAAGTGAGATTCTTTATTATAATAACTGTGTTAGCACTCTTTAGAGCTGAGTGCTAAAATTACATATTCATACTATTGAGGAGGTTATTACATTGTTAAAGCCATTAGGTGATCGCGTTGTCATTGAACTCGTAGAATCTGAAGAAAAAACTGCCAGCGGAATCGTATTACCGGATTCTGCAAAAGAAAAGCCGCAAGAAGGCAAAATCGTGGCAGCCGGTTCAGGTCGCGTGTTGGAAAGCGGAGAGCGCGTTGCTTTAGAAGTAAAAGAGGGCGACCGCATTATCTTCTCAAAATACGCCGGTACTGAAGTGAAATACGAAGGTACTGAATACTTAATCTTACGTGAAAGCGACATTTTAGCTGTAATCGGCTAAGCAAATAAATATTTTTAAAAATTCGAGGAGGTTTCGTTAACATGGCAAAAGATATTAAGTTTAGTGAAGAAGCACGCCGCGCTATGCTTCGCGGTGTCGATGCGCTTGCTGACGCTGTAAAAGTAACTTTAGGGCCAAAAGGACGCAACGTGGTTCTGGAGAAAAAATTCGGTTCTCCGTTAATTACAAATGACGGTGTGACAATCGCAAAAGAAATTGAACTTGAAGACGCGTTTGAAAACATGGGTGCGAAGCTTGTAGCTGAAGTAGCCAGCAAAACAAACGACGTTGCCGGTGACGGTACGACGACTGCGACTGTACTTGCGCAGGCTATGATCCGCGAAGGCCTGAAAAACGTAACTGCGGGAGCTAACCCTGTCGGCGTACGTAAAGGTATGGAACAAGCCGTAACCGTGGCAATCGAAAACTTAAAAGAAATTTCTAAGCCGATCGAAGGCAAAGAGTCTATCGCTCAGGTTGCTGCGATCTCTGCTGCTGATGAGGAAGTCGGAAGCCTTATCGCTGAAGCAATGGAGCGCGTAGGAAACGACGGCGTCATCACAATCGAAGAGTCTAAAGGCTTCACAACTGAGCTTGAAGTTGTGGAAGGTATGCAATTCGACCGCGGATATGCGTCTCCTTACATGGTGACTGACTCTGATAAGATGGAAGCGGTTCTTGACAATCCTTACATCTTAATCACAGACAAAAAAATCACAAACATTCAAGAAATCCTTCCTGTGCTTGAGCAAGTTGTACAGCAAGGCAAACCATTGCTTCTGATCGCTGAAGATGTTGAAGGTGAAGCTCTTGCTACACTCGTTGTCAACAAACTTCGCGGCACATTCAACGCTGTTGCCGTTAAAGCTCCTGGCTTCGGTGACCGCCGTAAAGCAATGCTTGAAGACATCTCTGTTCTTACAGGCGGAGAAGTAATCACAGAAGACTTAGGCCTTGACCTGAAATCTACTGAAATCGGACAATTGGGACGCGCTTCTAAAGTTGTAGTAACGAAAGAAAACACAACAATCGTAGAAGGCGCCGGCGACACTGAAAAAATCGCTGCTCGCGTCAACCAAATCCGCGCTCAAGTGGAAGAAACAACTTCTGAATTCGACAGAGAAAAATTACAAGAGCGTCTTGCGAAACTTGCCGGCGGCGTAGCTGTCATCAAAGTCGGCGCTGCGACTGAAACTGAGCTGAAAGAGCGTAAACTTCGCATCGAAGACGCCCTCAACTCAACTCGCGCAGCTGTTGAAGAAGGCATCGTATCCGGCGGTGGTACAGCGCTAGTCAACGTATACAACAAAGTCGCTGCAGTGGAAGCTGAAGGCGATGCGCAAACAGGTATCAACATCGTGCTTCGCGCGCTTGAAGAGCCGATCCGTCAAATCGCTCACAATGCGGGTCTTGAAGGATCTGTCATCGTTGAGCGCCTGAAAAACGAAAAAATCGGCGTAGGCTTCAACGCTGCAACTGGCGAATGGGTAAACATGATCGAAAAAGGTATCGTTGACCCGACAAAAGTTACACGTTCAGCCCTGCAAAACGCAGCTTCTGTAGCAGCAATGCTCTTAACAACTGAAGCCGTTGTCGCTGACAAACCGGAAGAAAACGCCGGCGGCGCAGGAATGCCTGACATGGGCGGCATGGGCGGCATGGGCGGAATGATGTAATCATTGACATTTTGAGTGTATCATACTGGTTCCTTTTTGATGAACAGGGATCAATTAATACAGTCTCTATAAAAAAGAGACCACTTCCTATTTTAGGAAGTGGTCTCTTTTTTTAAAAAATTTGTAATACAGATTAATACTAAAAAACAAAAAAGTGTAAAAAAACGAAACATTTTATAGTATTATCAAATAAAGTATAAAAATTGTAAAAGGGTGAACTTTAGTGTCTTTAAATTCAGAATACCAAGATGTAAATCTAGCTGATAAGAGATTTTGGAGAGAATTGGGGGTTTCTATTGATTCAATAATGGAGTTTGAGCCACTCATTATCAATTCTCAATTGCAAAATACTTTAAATAAACAAAAAAAAGATGTTATTGCTGATTTATGCATCTTATACAATATAAGAGTGGACGAAAGAAAAGAGAATAATATTACTTCTTTATTGAATATAGACTTAGACAAAAAAGAGAGATACTTATTCTTCAAGATTTTAAAAATAGAAGAAGAAGTGCAATAAACAAGTATTATAAATACAAATTTGAGAGTGAAACTGAACAATTTAATTCTTCAACTTTAGTTAAGTTAAAGCATCTAATTGATAATTCCTTGCAAACAATGATTGATATTTATACTCTCTACTCGTGGGATATAAAGAATACAGGTGACTTATATACCTTTGAAAAGAAAATATCAAAAAAAGAAGCTTTAAAAATACCGAATGAATATAAAGAGACCTTAGTAGATGCATTGTTTGCAGGAGTGGACAGAAAGTACAAAGTTTTTTCTTATTTGAATATAAATTCGAAGATTATTGTTATACTGTATAAACAAATCAATGATGCTACTCGTCCCGACTTTGACAAAGCACTAAGAAATAAGGAAGTAGTTCCACTGCTATTCTGTATCGATGTTGATGAGAAAACCATAGAGATAAAGGGAGCTTCTGAAAAGGAAAAAGGAAGACTTATAAAGTACTTTAAAGAAAATTTTAATGGATGCTATCCTACATTAGTAAAGACGGAGATTTTTAATGATTATTCACCGGAAGATGTAATTATAGCTTTTACTAAAGGCATTTCACCCAATAAAGCTGAACTTAATGATTTTATAGTAAATAAAATAACTTTTAGAGAAAGTCCTATTAGTAACTCGCCAAAAGTAACTTTGGAGTTGGAGAATCAGGATATTTGGCCATCAGTTATTTATGCACATATAAATAATTGTATAAATCTAAAAAGCCTTAAGGATATAGAAAGCCTAACAATAAAATCTAAAGGAAAAAGTAGGAGCATCCGATCCATTATTTTGGAGAGCGGCAATGTTTTATTTACAATGAACGATAGTAGGTTAGATGAAGAAACTAAACAAAATATCGTGAAGAATTTCAATCTTAAGTTTGGAATACCACTTAATCAAGAAATTATAAATTCAAAATTTGAAGCAGGCAAAGCAGACAAAGTGGATTATATAATGGGAATAAAAAAGGAAGATAATTTAGATTCAGATGCTTTGGAAGTTCTTCAAGAACTCAAAGAAAATTCAATAATTGATCCTATAGTTAAGAGAAATTTTTATTGTTCAATATGTAATTTGGAGCGTGAAATTACGGAAGAGATAGATTTGAATAATGGATGTCCAGAATGTGAAAACCCAGATTTGAAAATAAAGAATATAAATGAGTATAGCTTGAATTTAAAATCAATTAAAGCATTTATTAGAAAATCTTTGAAGAAATTAGATAGTTGGGATATATCTAAAGGTGAATCAAATTTAGTTCTAGGTGAGAATGAACTTTATAGCTTTTTCAACCTAAAACATAAAGAACAAGATGAAACATTTCAGGTATTAATTACTGATCAGAGTATACCCCTTTCAATTATAAATAGATTAAAAACGATGATGACACCAACAATTATAATTTTAATTGGTCAATTAGAAAAATTTTCTCATTCTTATAATAGTGATTGCCTACACTCTATTACATTTGGTAATATATATGTAAGAGAGGAACAAATGTTCCCATACTTGTACTCTAAAGTAATATCAAATTTAAAGCAAAGATTTAAATCTTACGTCCATAATGCAGCTAGTATTGCAGCAACCTCTTTGAGTTCAATTGTTGAAAGTCCATCTCTTATTAGTTCAAAGAAGTATACTAATAAAAAATTTGAAGATGACATTTATGCAATTCTTAAAGATTTGTTTCCAAACTCTATAAAGTGGGGAAAGGAGGCTAGTGGAAAAGCTCTTCCTGAAGGAATTTTTGCAATTACCCATTTTCAACGTGGTGCAACAGAAAACGAAATCAAACGTGTTTTTTCTTATGACTGTAAGCTAAATGAGGACAATAAAGGCTACAATTTAACAAAAAGTGAACAGAGAAAAGCTACAGAATATGTAAATAAATTAAATGATAATGATATTATTAAAAATTTTAGCGATAAGAAAGAGCTGACGGGTCATATTTTTATTTCTAATAAATTTAAAGAGGCACAATTTACAACTATGCAAGAGCATTTCTATGAGAATTTGGGAGAAAACTCAAATGCTAGGCCTGTATTTATTACTTTGGATGTATTATTGAAAATCCATAAACTGTATAGAGATAACTATGTTCATCTATCAAATTCTAGAAATATCTTCAGTAAATACCTTATTCAGATGTTTTCACAAGAAGTGATAACCCCTGAAATCGTAGATAAAGTTTTTAAGAAAATATTAAATAGAAATGTTCGAGAGTATGATCAATTAGATACTGATGCTGTAAATGAATTTATGGATGAAGATTTAATCTAGAAAGGTGAATTGACATACAATGAAACAGTTATCAGTTAGTAAAAATGCATTTGATGCATATATCAATTACTTTAAAAGGAATATTGATATGAAAATATCTTCACTTTATAATGAGGATTTTGTATTTACTACTAATGATAAATATTTGAGTTTTACTTTTCTTGATAAAGTTGCTTTGGTAACAGTCAATAATAATGAAATTATTGAAGAAATAACTCTTTTAAGTTACGAGTATTTTATTACCGATAATTTTATAAAAGAAATAATGAATTTAACATGTCTTCCTCCAAGATTAAAGAGATATAAAAAAATGGGTACTTTAAGATTTAAACAAGAACTTATAGAAAATTTCCAACTGGGGAATTTTTGTTCTGAGGGAGAAAACAAAATATTGTGGACTGCTTATAATTTAAGGTTTCAGTTAAATAATGATTCAATGAGACTTGAAAATTTAAAACTATCATAACTTGTAATATAACAACGAAACCCGATATGAGTTTCGTTGTTATATTTTATGAATCTATGAATTATTTTGGTGGATCTAGCGAATCTTCAAATCAACGTATTTAATCCTTCCACCTCATCCCGAATCCCAATCCCAGGCTCCCACGAATCAATCAGACGAATGGCCTTTTGATTCGATTCCATCGCTTTCGTATTTTCTCCTTTACGATACAACAGCTGTGCCATTCCGTAATGATAGTAGATCAGTTCAACCTGATTGGCGTTATGTTTGTCATAGAGCATCTGCTCAAAGGCTTTTTCCGCTTTTTCGAGTTGATCACACTTGACGTAAGCCATGCCCAGGTTGAAATAGGCTTCTATCGTTTTTTCGCCGCCGTATGCGGCGCTGGTTGTGTTTGCCGCTTCGTATAATGTGATGGCTTCTTCGTAGTGAGAGCGGGCGAAACTCAGGTCGCCGCGGACCAGTAGAACCCTGTGCCGGATAATGGGGGAGACGGGCTGATCTTTGATGCCGTCCAGCATTGCTGCCGCTTTGTCCGGTTCTCCGGTTTTTAACAGCACCCTCGATTGCAGGGCGATTCCCCATACTTTCAAGTCGTCGTGATCCGGCGCGCCTGATTGTTCGAGTATCTTCAGGCCGGCTTCTATTTGCCTGAGGGCTCCGTCTGAATCGTTGACTTCCATCAGCGCCCAGCCTGCCGTGTCGATCCTGAAGTAGGCTTCCCGCGTGTGTTCGCCTGATTGACGGGCGGCATCGGCTGCTTTTAATCCGTATTCGATTCGCAGGGGCAGGTTGATTCTGCTTAGAAAATGGCTGATGCGGATGATGAGTTTGATCAGGATGTCATGTTGTCCGGTTTCACTCGACCATTCGATGACCTTTAGGATGTTCGGCCATTCCTTTTTCATTTGCTCTAAATTCCGTCCCAGCAGATAGCTCCAATAGACAGAATTGGGCTGTTCCCGCTTTATATGGGTTTCCGCATAATCGATATAATAATGCGCCCAGCGGCTGCGGGCTCCTTTTTCAAATTCGTGATTTTCGGATAAGTGCTGTTCTCCATAAGCGACAACGGTTTGATGGGCTGCGTATTGAATTCTTCCTTCGCTTCGTTCCGGCTGTATTAAAGCATATGACCGCATTTGCTCAATGGCGTAATGAAACCGCCGGACGTCTAATCCGGCCGCTTGAGCCAAGCTTTTTTCATCAGGGGGCTTAGCGAAAAAGCAAAGCGTCTGCCATAGTTTCCGTGTGTCTTCATGACATCTGTCCCATGTGCGCCCAAAGAGAACCTCAAACAATTCCAATAATGAGTAGCCCGCTTGTTTAAGTTCTTGAATGAGCTGGGGAGCGGGGATGTCGTCGTCTGACATGTATGCAATGCTCAGTGCCATGGCCTTCGGGTTGCCGGCGGCTGCCGAGACGAATTCATTCTTAAGGTCAGGCGATAGCCGCAGCAGCTGCTCCAGCTTTTCCCGTTTTTGCGGGAGGTTGCATGTTTGCAGACAGCGGTGCACTTCTTGATGGAAAAATTCAAGGGCATCCGTTTGTTCAAGGCCGCTCAGCTGGATGGCCGCCAGTTCCCCGAGGCCGTCCCGGTATGTCTGTTTTACGTTTTCCCGTGCCGTAAGGAGAACTTTTACGCCTTCCGGAAGACCGATGATAAATTCGTGAATGTCATGTTCCGCTGTATCAATGCTGTCAACGATCAGCAATACCGGTTTTTCGTTTGAATGAGCGGCTAATGCATTACGGACGACGAACCGTTTTTCGTTGATGGATTTGTCGATTTGTTCTGCGCGTCCGAGCTGATAGGCGATCGTGTTTAAAAAATCGCTGAAGCTCAATCCTTTCCAGTCAGCGCTGATCCAAATGATGCTGTTGAATGCAGGCCAATCTGGTGAACCGCCGGCACAAAGGTAGGCTGCTTCAAGAGCGATTGTTGTTTTTCCCATGCCGGCCCAGCCTGTGATTAAACAGACCGGTGACGGAGACAGCATCCATTGCCGGATCGCCTCTATATCAAAGCCGCGTCCGATAAAGTTCCCGGTCCGGCGTGACGGTAAGTTATGCGTGACGGGCTGTTCTGTAAGCGCATTCGTTTCATGGCCGGGTCTGTCATGAAACAGCCGCTTTACTGCTTTTTCAACATCTTCATCAGTCGGCGCTCCGAATGATCCGTCTTTCCGGCGTATTTTTGCTTTTTTTAGACAAGACGCCGTCCAAACGGGCAATGCGGGTTTGATGACGGGAATGGTGGTGGTTTCCAGAAGGCCGGTCAGCCATTCAGGATCCATGTCAGTCTTTTCGATAATGATCCAAATCATGCCGAACAGCTTTCCGTCGTCAATTCGTCCGGGAATGTAGTTTGCGCCCATCTGTCCGATCCAGCTTTTGATCGTGTTAGAGGAAACGCCTAATCGGAGTGCGATTTGATCGATATAAGACTGTCCTGTTTTTTCGTTCTTTTTCCTTCTGACTTTATAATCAGGATGAAGTTTCAGCGATTTGACGGCAGGTGCCAGCAGTTCTGCAAATTGTGTCCGGTTTTCTAGTTCAGCCATTAGCCTGCACCTCCTATTAGTACTATTTTATCAATTCAGTGTTTTTTGTATATGAAAAAATAAAAAGTACAGTGCGGCTGTCCTTTTATACAGCAGGAAAGGCTGTTGAACGTATGGAAAAGCAGATAAAATAGGGGCAGTAACAGAGAAAACAAAAATGTATGCACTTACATTTCAAAGCAGAGAAAGGATTTTGCCAAATGACTCACACAGTGCCTCAAAACATGAAAGCGGCGGTTATGCACAACACGAGAGAAATCAAAATCGAAACATTGCCCGTGCCTGACATCAATCATGATGAAGTGTTGATTAAGGTGATGGCTGTCGGAATTTGCGGATCTGATCTGCATTACTATACAAATGGCAGAATAGGCAATTATGTAGTGGAAAAACCATTTATCCTCGGTCATGAATGCGCGGGAGAAATTGCCGCCGTCGGATCGTCTGTCGATCAATTTAAAATAGGAGACCGGGTCGCCGTCGAACCCGGTGTCACATGCGGGCGCTGTGAAGCGTGCAAAGAAGGGCGTTATAATCTTTGCCCGGATGTACAGTTTTTGGCGACACCGCCGGTTGACGGCGCGTTTGTCCAATATATCAAAATGCGCCAGGACTTTGTTTTTTCGATTCCGGATTCACTTTCCTATGAAGATGCGGCTTTGATCGAACCGTTTTCTGTCGGCATTCATGCGGCCGCGAGAACGAAGCTTCAGCCCGGTTCAACGGTTGCGATCATGGGAATGGGTCCTGTGGGGCTGATGGCCGTTGCGGCAGCGAAAGCATACGGGGCAGGCACAATTATTGTGACCGACTTGGAGCCGCTGCGGTTAGATGCCGCGAAAAAAATGGGCGCGACGCATGTCATCAATGTCCGGGAACAGGATGCCGGTGAAGAAATCAAAACGATCACGAATGGCAGAGGCGTTGATGCTGCCTGGGAAACAGCGGGGAATCCGGCAGCATTGCAATCCGCACTGGCTTCCGTGCGCCGGGGCGGAAAACTGGCGATTGTCGGTTTGCCTTCTCAGAACGAGATCCCGCTCAATGTGCCGTTTATTGCGGATAACGAGATTGATATATACGGAATCTTCCGTTATGCGAATACGTATCCGAAGGGAATTGAATTTCTCGCTTCCGGCATAGTGGACACGAAGCATCTTGTAACGGACCAATATCCGCTGGAGAAGACGCAAGAGGCGATGGAACGCGCCTTTCAATACAAAAATGAATGCTTAAAAGTGATGGTGTATCCAAATCGCTGAGTGAACGGGGAGGATCTTTGCATTCTCCCTCTTGCTTATCGAAAATGAAAACGGATTCTTGGGGTGGGAAATGATGATTGAAACAGAAAAAGCAGCGGCAGTAAAGACGAAACATCGCGGCCTGTCCTGGATGGAACGGATCGGCTACGGATTCGGCGATATGTCGTACAATATTATCTTTCAGTTTGTAAACGCATACTTATTATTCTACTATACAGATGTCGGCGGCATTAAGCCTGCGGTCATCGCAGCTTTGTTTCTTATCGTAAGGGTGCTGGACGCTATTTTTGATCCGATTATGGGCGTGATTCTAGACAAGACGAATACAAGATGGGGAAAGGCAAGGCCGTATCTTTTGTGGGTGGCGTTTCCTTTTGCGTTATTTACGTTCTTATGCTTTACGACTCCTCATTTCGGCGAGACGGGGAACATGGTTTATGCGTACATCACTTATATTCTGCTTGGGATGTCCTTCAGCATGCAGACGATTCCGGTCAACAGCTTAACGGGGCGAATGACGAATTCCGTGGAGGAACGGACGGTTCTGACGACGACCCGGATGATTTTGGTTTATATCGGAATTCTGTTGTCGATTTCCTGTGCGACACCGCTTGCGGACGCCATCGGCGGGAAAGATCAGGCGTTCGGATTCCAGATGACGGCGCTTATCTATGCGGCGGTGAGCATCGCATTGAATCTGTTCAGCTTCTTTACCGTGCGGGAACGGATTCAGCCTGAAAAAAGAAAAAAACAAGGAATGAAAAAGACGTTGTCTGTTTTGTTCCGAAACAAGCCTTTGCTCATTTTGGTTTCTTCATTTTTAGCTTTTGCGATCGGGTTTAACATTAAGCTCAGCACGATGGTGTACTATTTTACGTATAACGTCAGCCATAAGGAATTTGTGTTTTTAGGAACCGTGCTGTTTTTCGGCGCAGCGCTGATCAGCAATCTGTTTATTCCTTTCTTTTCTAAGAAGCGGGGCCGGAAGCAGGTCATGATCATCACGGCGGCGTTATCGCTGATTTCTTATGCGGGCCTTCAGTTTACATCGTATTCCTCGATTCCCCTTATTTTCTTTTGGCTTTTCGTTTCGGGATTTTTCACGACGCCTTTAAATACGCTTGCTTGGGGAATGGTTGCCGATTGTGTCGATTATGCGGAATGGAAAACCGGAGTCCGGGCTGATGGCGTGGTGATTTCGAGCATGAGTTTCATCAATAAGCTCGGAGTTGCGTTAGCGGGGTCATTTTCGGCCGTTTATCTCGGAATCGCCGGATATGCCGCGAATACCGATCAGACCGCCTCGTCATTGAATGCGATTAAAAATATGAATGCGCTCATTCCGGGATTGTTCATTCTGCTGTCTATTATTCTTATTTCTTTTTATCCTTTAACTGAAAAAAAATATCAGCAGATGATGTCTGATCTGGAGCAAAGGGCTGCCAGATAAGTATACGTAAAATTTAAAATATTCTATGTAAACGGTTGTATTTATGACAGAAAGCACTATACTGAAACTATAATCGAGAATTGATAAATGAGTGTGATAATGTGGGAAGGCAATCTGTTATTTGTATTGGAGAATTGTTAATTGATTTCTTTTGTACCGATGTGGATGTTGATTTGACGGAAGGGCGCAATTTCTTAAAAAGTGCCGGCGGCGCACCGGCGAATGTGTCGGCAGCCATTGCTAAGCTGGGCGGAGACGCGGCTTTCAGCGGGAAAACAGGCAAAGATCCGTTCGGGTACTTTCTGAAGCAGACATTGGACGCCGTACATGTCGATACGTCTATGCTCGTCATGGATGAGAAAGCGCCTACAACGCTTGCGTTTGTTTCATTAAAACAAAACGGGGAGCGCGACTTTGTGTTTAACAGAGGAGCGGACGCTTTGTTTACGCTTGATGATATTGATCTGGAAAAGGTAAACGATGCGAAAATCCTTCATTTCGGATCAGCGACGGCATTGTTATCTGATCCGTTTTGCTCGGCCTATTTACGGCTGATGTCGATTGCGAAAGACAATGGACAGTTTATTTCCTTCGATCCTAACTACCGTGAGGATTTATGGAAAGGAAGAGTTTCAGAGTTTATAAACACCGCAAAAAAAGCCATTGCCGTAAGTGATTTTGTGAAAGTCAGTGACGAAGAGCTTGAGATCATCAGCGGTGCGAAGGATCATAAAGAAGGCGCTGCGGTTCTTCATGAGCTTGGGGCCGGTATTGTGGCGGTGACACTAGGGAAAAGCGGGACCCTTCTTTCAAATGGGAAGGATATTGACATCATTCCGAGCATTCCGGTGACATCAATAGACTCAACGGGAGCGGGCGATGCGTTTGTCGGCGCGGCGCTGTATCAGCTGGCGCGCACGGATGAGGTTCAGACGGCAGCCGAAGATTTTGCGAAGCTGCGTGATATTGTCTCATTTGCCAATAAAGCGGGGGCGCTCGTGTGCACCAAAATCGGTGCGATTGATGCTTTGCCGAGCTTAAAAGAGGTTGAAGTATCACTGTAAAGTATGGAGGATGTTTCTTGAAAGTCATCGGACTTCGGGAAGCATCCTCTTTATTTAGGTCTGAAACCCTTTTCGATATACGGTATACTTTAGAAAGGCATCCAGTAAATTGAACCGCTGTGAAGTACATACAATAATGTTTTTATCAGTTCTGAGTAAAACCAAGTTTCTGCTGCTGCCGTCATGTACAGTGTGACGGCCTGTGATATTGAACCGCGGAGGAATTTTTTTATGAAACATGTTTTTCTTATTGTGCAATGCGCGTTTTCTGTTTTTTGTTTTCTTTGTCTCGCCGCTGTCAATTGGTATCAGGGGAGTGAGCTTGTTTCTGACTCGTTTGATTGGAATGATACGGCTAAATTCTCAAAGCTTTTGAATGGGACGGATACGATTACAAGTCCGGAACAGATTTCGCAGTTGGATTTCTTTGTGTATGCTGCGAAGCATTATCCGTTAGTGAGCGCGTTGATGATCGGGCTGTTTGTTTATTTTTTGTTCTCACTGTATCTGCTTGTGAGGAATTTCCGCCGGCACAAATGGGCTGAATGAGACTATTTTCATATAAAAATATATAAATTCAAGAGAAAATGAAACCTTTTTCGAAAAAAGCAGTATATATAACTGTGAACTTGTTACTATTTAATTTTGGGAGGAAAATGAAAAATGAGTATTTTAGGAAGATTTAAAGACATTATGTCAAGCAATATCAATGCGCTGCTGGATAAAGCTGAAAACCCTGAAAAAATGGTTGATCAATATTTACGGAATCTGAACAGTGATTTAGGAAAAGTGAAAGCGGAGACAGCTTCTGTCATGGCTGAGGAACAGCGGGCGAAAAGAGCATTAACGGAATGCCAGGCTGATGCCGAAAAGATGGAAAGTTATGCGATGAAAGCGTTGCAGGCCGGCAATGAAGCCGATGCGCGGACATTTTTGGAAAGGAAAACGGCTGTTGAATCAAGACTGACTGAACTGCAGACGGCTTATCAGCTCGCTTCTTCCAACGCGTCTCAAATGCGCAAAATGCATGACAAGCTTGTCGCTGATATCGGAGAGCTTGAGTCGCGAAGAAATGCCATCAAAGCGAAGTGGTCTGTGGCAAAAACGCAGGAGAGAATGAACAAATTGGGGTCCTCTGTGTCAAACGCGGGCCAATCGCTGACAGCTTTCGGCAGAATGGAAGACAAGGTCAACCGGGCGCTTGATCACGCCAATGCGATGGCTGAGCTGAACGCGTCTCCGAAAGACGATATTGACGAGCTGACGGCTAAATATGACAGCAATCAAAGCAGTGTCGACGATGAGTTGGCGGCACTTAAGCAGAAAATGCTTTTCAGTAAAGATCAATAGACAGCGGGCTGCAGTTTTGTCCGATACAAAGAGAAAGTGAGAGAAACAGAATGATCATTTCTTATAAATGCCCGAACTGCGGCGATGATATGGTCTTTGACAGTTCATCCGGCATGCTGACATGTCACAGCTGCGGGCGGCAGGATCAGATTGAGAGCCTGCCAAAAGAGTATATAACGACGAGATTTTCCGAAAATGAGGCGAACGAGTACCGCTGTGAGAACTGCGGCGCAGTATTAATGACTGAGGCGGAAACGACGGCCACGACGTGCGGGTTTTGCGGAGGAGCCGCCGTTCTCGCCGACCGATTATCGGGAAATCTCGCGCCTTCGATGGTGATTCCTTTTACGATCAGTAAAGAAGAAGCCATGAGCGCTTTTAAAAAGTGGTGCCGAAACGGCCGTCTGACACCGAAAGGATTTATGACTGCCGATCGGGTGAAGAGCATAACCGGCATGTACGTGCCGTTTTGGATGTTTGACTTAAACAGCAAGGTTCAGGTCAATGCCGTTTGTACGAGAGTGCATCACTATGATGATGGAGAATACCGGGTGACGGAGACCGAGTATTACAACGCGTACCGCGATATCAATCTTGATTATCTCAAAATTCCGGTCGACGCTTCAGAAAAAATGAATGATGAATTAATGGACAAATTGGAGCCTTACGCTTACAGTGAGCTGAAGGAGTTTAATACGGCCTATTTAGCGGGATATATAGCGGAAAAGTACAATTATACCGATGACGATCTCTTTCCGCGGGCGAAGGATAAAATCAGCCATTATATTGATTCTTATATCAGATCCACCTTCTCCGGGTATACGACGGCTGACATTACGGATGAGCAGATTCAGACCGATAAAATCAGCAGCTTTTACGTACTGCTTCCGGTCTGGATGGTCAGCTACGACTATGAGCGGGCTGAGCACATTTTTGCGATGAACGGGCAGACGGGCAAGGTTGTCGGCAAACCGCCGATCAGTGCCGGAAAAGTGGCCGCGTGGTTCGGCGGCATAACCGCCGGTGCGTTTTTAGCATTAAGACTCGTCTCACTTATGATAGGAGGCGGTTTTTAATGAAAGTATCGATGAAAAAAGCGTGTCTCTTCTGCTTTGTCCTTTTTCTGATGCTGTCTTTTTCTTTACATACATCAGCGTCTGCCGCGGAACAGAAGCAATATGTTTATGACAATGCCCATTTATTAACGAAGGATGAAACGAAGAAACTTGAGGAATTGGCCGGGAAGCTGGGAGAAAAGCGCCATACCGATTTTATCATTCTTACCGCAAACGGAACGGGCGGTAAGGAGATCGAACAGTATGCCGGTGATTTTTATGACAGTCATTTTAGCGGAAGCACGGCGATATTGACTATTGATATGAAGGATCGGGAAGTATTTCTCTCCGGATATAAAAAGGCGGAGACGTATTTGAACAGCAGCCGGCTGAATACGATCAGAAATACGATCTCGTCAGATATTTCCGCAGGCCATTATGAAAAGGCGTTTCAGACCTACATCAAGATGGCTTATAAAGATATGGGGAAAAGCCCGGACGACAAGTCTGACAATCTGCTGCTTACATGGTGGTTTCAGCTCATTATTGCCGCAGCCGCGGCCGGAATCGCCGTCACTGTGATGGTGTACAATTCCGGCGGCAAGGTCACCGTCACCGGCAGCACGTATATGGATCACGATACGTCTGAAGTGCTGAGCCAGCACGACACATATATCCGAACCGACGTTACAAGAGAAAAAAAGCCTGATAAAGATAATGACAATGACGGCGGAGTCACGAGGGGCGGCACGAGTTACAGCGGAAGCAAGGGAAGTTTTTAAATTATATGTAAAGGATTTGAGCATACATGGGTTTTTTCAGAAATCAGTTAGCAAATGTGGTGGAATGGGAAGAATTCAGAGACGACATGGTTTTCTATAAATGGAACAACCGTGAAATTAAAAAAGGCAGCCGTCTGATCATCCGGCCGGGACAGGATGCCATCTTTTTATACAACGGGAAAATTGAAGGGATTTTCCGTGATGACGGCGATTATGATATCGAATCAGAAATCATTCCGTTTCTATCGACACTAAAAGGGTTTAAGTTTGGCTTTAACAGCGGCATGCGGGCTGAAGTGCTGTTTGTGAATACGAAGGAGTTCACCGTGAAGTGGGGCACAAAAAACGCTATCAACATTCCGGCGGCAGGTATGCCGGGCGGTATGCCGATCCGCGCAAACGGCACATTTAACTTCAAGGTCATTGACTACATCGGATTGATTGATAAGATTGCGGGTGTCAAAGACAGCTATTTAGTGGAGGACATTAAAATCCGGATTACGTCTATTCTCGATCAGCTTTTGATGAAATGGATCACCAGAGAAGGAAAAGACATGTTCAATCTGCAGTCGAATTCATTTGAAATCGGAAAAGGGATTCAAGAAGATCTTGATATGCAGCTGATCGGAGACGGCATGTCGATTACGGGATTCAATATTATGAGCTTTAACTATCCGCAGGAAGTTCAGGATATGATTACGAAAAACGCTTCTTACGGCATGGTGGGGGATGTGAACCGCTATCAGCAGATTTCCATGACGGACGGCATGTCATCCGGCAAAATGAGCGGAAGCGGCGCCGCCTCAGACATGGCGGGCATGATGATGGGAATGAATGTGGCAAATCAAATGATGAACCAAATGAATCAAAATCAGCAGAACCAGCCGCAGCAAAATCAAAGTCAGCAGGATCAGGGGACGGCACCGGCAAACGAATCGGAAGGAGCGGCTAAGCCGAAATTCTGTCCGAACTGCGGAACGAAAACGGAAGGCGCGAATTTTTGCCCGAATTGCGGACAGAAGCTTGCCTGACGATATACGAAAAAGAGGCCTTGTTTGGGCCTCTTTTTTTGTCATGATTTCATTGTTTGAACGATAAGGGATGTCAGCGCTTTTGATCCCTCAGGTATGAGATGGACGCCGTCCGGTGTGAAGTATTCAGGGTGCTGCAATGCTTTTGCGTGCCAATCGACAAGGGTCACATTTTTGCGTGACTCGGCCTGCCGGCGCAATGATTCGTTTACTTTGCTTTCCCACTGCCGCGGTACACGCGTGTTGACAAGATAGATATCGGCTTTTGAAAAGGAGCTGATCAGTGATTCAATTTGGCTGTTTGTGAAATAGCCATTCGTCCCTAACTCGATGATGACCGCTTTGTTCGGCTGATTAAATGACGCATATTCCGAAGTGAGCTGGAGTGCTTGAGAGACTTGTCTTCCTACCTTTCCGTCGATGGTGACATGAGGGAGGGACTGCCGCAGGTATGACGCAATGTCCAGCATCACCGAGTCACCGATGGCCAGCACGTCTTGCTGAGGCTGTGTTTGTTTTGAATCAGCCTTTTTTTGAGATGACCGTTCCTTTTTCTCGTCGGTTTTCTTCGTTTCTGATTTGTCTGCTGGTTCTTTCTTGTTTTTGTCTGACGCGGTATCCGTTTTTTCGCCGCCGTGTTTTTTCTTGCTGTCTTCTTCTTTTGCAGGCTGATCGTGATCGGCCGTTTTGTGCGAAGAGGCGGCGGTTTCTTGCTGATCATTCTGCGCGTACGTCCATTGCGGCTGTTTTTTCTCTTCGGCTATCCCTGACAGCCCGCCCGCAAATACGAGAATGGCGGCAAGAATAAGACCGAGCGACATTCTGCTGATGACAGAGGACGTCTTCCATTCCAGAAAGCGGTTCAGAAACACGCGGCGTAAAAATGGCCGGAAGCCCGCAGTGCGGATCGGCTGTTCAATGAAATGGTAAGATAGCTCGGCAAGAATGAAAGTGGCGCCGATTCTGACGGCGCAGTGCCAATAAACCGGATTTCCGATTTCCTGCACGGGTGTGCTCAGTACGAAAACCGGGTAATGCCAAAGGTAGATTCCGTATGATCTCGTTCCGATCCAGCGAAGCGGCTTCCATGAAAGGACATGTCCCAAAAAGCTGCTCGGATGGCATAAACATGCGACAAGAACCGCTGCGGTGATGCTGATCAAAAGCATGCCGCCCTTGTACAGGAAGGGTTCATATTCATCCGTGTAAAAGACGCAAAGCAGCAGCGCGGCAAAAGCGGCAAGCTCCGTCCCGTGAAGCAGGTGTTTCATGCTGCTCGGCAGCCGTTTGGAAGATAATCGTTTCATCGGCCACACTAAAGCTAAAGCGCAGCCGATCAGCAATTCAAATGACCGGGTATCCGTCCCGTAATAGACGCGGCTCGGATCTCCGCCGGGCACATACAACATACTCATTACGACTGCCGAACATAACGCGAGGAACATGACCGCGGCCGCAAGCCGGGCCCGTGTTTTACATATGTACATTCCCGCAAGCAGCAGGAAGGGCCATATGATATAAAACTGTTCTTCAATCGCCAGCGACCAAAGGTTTTTTAATGGCGAAGGGGAGCCGAAGCTGTCGAAATAAGAAAGTTGATGAAAGATAAACCACCAATTGCTTATGTAAAAAAGTGAGGAGACCGCATCTCCGCGTACGGTATGCAGGAGCTCACTGTTAAACAATACGACCCAAATGACCGTCGTGATAATCATGAGATAAGCCGCCGGCAGAAGCCGTCTGATCCGGCGCACCCAAAAATCACGCAAATCAAGGGTGATGTCATTGCCCTGGGCAGGCAATATAATAGATGTAATTAAATACCCCGATAAAACAAAAAAGATATCAACACCAATGAAACCGCCGTCGGCCCAGTTAAAATTCAGATGATATGCGATAACTGCGAGGACGGCAAAGGCGCGAAGTCCATCCAGTCCGGGAATATAGCGGTGATGCAGTGACTTGTCTGACATGGTATTCCTCCAATAATGTGTGCGGAAATTCTCGCTGTTTTGCGGATAGCTATAGCTGATTTCTGTACTGTCTTCCATTTGTTCCGTTAATTAGACGCATTCGGAAGGGGATTTTGTTTCAGAAAAAATGTATGAAATGCTGTGATTTTCTTAAACTTTTCAGTTCCCGTCCGGCGTCTGTTATATGAAAAGGGTCCCTTATGCATCTTGGCTGTTGCGGGACGAAAGAAAAAATCCATGATCTGCGGATATCATGGATTTTTTTCTTTCTTTATCTGATGTAGCGGTCTCCGACAAGCAGCTTGGAGATGACGGAGGTCGGTATTGTAAACTCTGTAACGCCCATATATCCGGGTGCCGCTTCGTATTCATCAAATGAAATAACAAGTTTATGCTTATCTGTAATATAAAAATTCTGGTCGGCGCGGATGGCTTTAAAAGGCTCCGTCATATCATCTTCTTCGACCCAGTATATTTTATTCGGATCTTCTTTCATCTGTTTTTTCATTTGTTCTTTAATATTTTCGCTGATGACTTTAATATAACGGTCATCTTTAAATAAACTCTTTAACGTAAGCACGGCCTCATTCTTTTTATCAATCGTGATGTAACGGCTTTGCGTATAAGATGAAGCTTGCGTTTTTTCAATATCACGGCGGATTGAGATCAGATCCGCTGTGTCAGTAACGGTTTCATAATCGCTGTAAATACTGAGGTGGCCTTTTTTGCTTTTTGAGGTCGCCTTCATAAATTCCTGATACAGCTCTTTGCTTTCTTTCATATAATGCCGGTTGATGCTGTCTTCGAGTTTATGATCGGAAAGTCCGGACAGAGCGGGCGTTTTCACATCAATGCTTGATTGGTTCTTTTCTTCCTTCATCTCCGTGAATGTGATGGCTTGGACGACTTTGCCGATGACGGGGATTTTAGACATGGCTTGTGCGGCATCCGGGTTGATATTGACAACGGCGGTAAATAAGACGGCCGCAGCGACTGCCGCGGATGTCGGCCACATCACGATTCGTTTTTTCTTCGGTTTTTGCTGAAGGGCTTTTTCGACAATGCTGTCCAGTTCCTTAGGAATGGGCACACTTTTATACTCTTCTCTTAATTGTTCTAATCTCTTTTCCATTAAGAAAGATCCTCCTTCGTCAGCTGAATGCGCATGAGCTTCAGCCCCCTGTAAAGGCGTGTTTTGACGGTGTTGATGTTTTCCCCCGTGATGTCCGCGATTTCTTCTAATTTCAGGTCTTCAAAGAAACGCAGAATGATAATGGTTTTATATTGATGCGGCAGGTCATCAAGCGTTTCGTGAAGGTCTGTGTCCTTGTAGTGATCTTCCTTTCCTCGGCTTAAAAACTCGATCGTTTCATCATCCATCACTTTCAGTTTTTTCTGTTTGCGGAGAAAATCAATGGCCGTGCGCACTAAAATTTTATAAAACCAGCTTTTGATCACATCGGGGTTTTTGACGGATTCGACCGATGTCAGCGCTTTTTGAATTGATTCCTGAACAATATCTAACGCGTCATCCTTGTTTTTTACGTAACTGTACGCAAGCCGGTAAAAGTCTTCCTTGCGCTCAGTTATGCACGTCACAAGCGACGCTTTGGCTGTTTCGTTCTTCATTGCTTCAAAGGGCTCCTTTTTAAAAAATACGTATCATAGGCTGCTGCCTAAGGATAGACGGGACAGGGTGAAAAATAGTTTGCGCAGAGGGGATCATTTTTAAAAGGAAAAGGAAGGAAAGACGATGAGATGAAAAAAAGAGCCGGAACGGCTCTTTTTCGGATGTGTCTGATATTCAGCTGAACGGTTTAGTTCGGTTTGACTAAGATTTTCACTTGGTTTTTCTCTTTGATTAAAGCGCCGAAGCCTTCTTCAATCAGATCGTCGAGCACGATTTTTTTCGTGACGAGCTTATCTGCTGAGAAGTAGCCCTCTTTCATCAGTGCAAGAACGGAAGGGAAGATGTCACGGTATCCGATAATCCCTTTTACGGTCCGTTCTTTGATGACGATATCGTTCGGATGAATTTCCGCTCCTTTTTCCCAGATGCTGACGATAACCGTTTCACCGGCAATGTTTGTTGACTGGATCGCCTGGCGGAGAACGACAGGAACGCCTGTTACTTCATAAGAAACATCAACGCCGCCGTTTGTGCGTTTAGCGATTTCTTCAACGACATCGTCCGTTTTTGACGGATCAATGATGATAGCGCCGAGTTCTTTCGCTTTTTCCTGACGTTCCGGTGAAAGTTCAACCGCGTAAATATCTGTGGCGCCGGCCGCTTTCAGGGCTTCAATTACAAGCAGCCCGATCGGTCCGCAGCCAAAAACTGCCGCCTTGTCGCCCGCTTTTAATTTGCTTTGGCGGACGGCGTAAAGCGCTACCGCTGACGGCTCAACAAGCGCGCCCTGTTCGTAAGAAAGCTCTTCAGGAAGCTTAAACAGCAATTCTTCGTCAACGGATACATATTCAGAAAATCCGCCGCCGCCTCCGGCTAAGCCTAAGAATCCCATTTGTTCATCAAGGTTATAGGCTCCCTGATGTCCGTGTGTGGCAAAAATCGGTTCCACGACGACACGGTCGCCGACGCTGTAATTTTTGACGCCTTCGCCCACTTCCACGACTTCTCCTGAGAATTCGTGACCCATCGTGACGGGCGCCATTTCGTTTGTTAACGGATGAGGTTCGCCGACCGGAATAAAGATCGGGCCTCCCAAATATTCATGAAGGTCGCTTCCGCAAATCCCGCACCATTTGACTTTAATTTTGACTTTACCCGGTTCTGCTTTAGGTTCATCAATGTTTTCGATTCGAATGTCTTTTTGATTGTGCCATCTTGCCGCTTTCATTGATTATCACTCCTAGTCTGATTGAAACGAGTATAGGTACATGATCAATATGAACCACGGTTAAAAGGAATAAAGTGCTTCCTAAAGCCTGATTTCTCAAAATATATCATATTATGCAACTATCAATAGGCCTTATAAAAAGTCCATATTGAATGCAGAAATACTCTATGAATATTATAACGCTAATGAATTAAATTTTGTAGTATAATTTACCATGGAATTATATAGAACAGGTAATTGTGCCGTCGTTATGTGCATGTCTCATCACGTTGTAATGAACATGTAAAGTGATTGAAATATTATAATCGTCTTCTTGGTGTATAATTTTGCCTAGAATAAAGAATCAGGAGGACGAAAGCTTGAAGAAGTTATTCTTAGCCTTATTGATTTTAGCAGGAAGCACGCTGGGAGCGATCAGTTTCTCTTCTGATGCAAGTGCTAAAAAAGTGAACGGAAATATTACATGGTATAATGGAGTCGGTAAAAAAGGATCTTCCGGTAAAAAACTGGGACACTGGGATTGCGCGACAAAATTAGGATTTGACGTTCCGAGAAACGGAACGAAAATCAGAGCTTATGCGAAAGCAAAACCAAAAAAGGTTATCACAGTATACAAAAATGATGTAGGCCGTCTGCCGAATGCCGTATTGGATGTCAGCCCGAAAGCGTTCAAAGCGCTCGGATATCCGTTAAGCAAAGGAAGAGTATCCGGACACTACAGCTATTAAAATAGACCATCTTAAAAAGCAAGGACTCTGATTCTTGCTTTTTCTGATTGACGGAGAGATTGATAATGAAAAAGAAACGATGGATCTGGATGTTGCTTGCCGCCGTTTTGGCGGCGGCGGTCATCGCGTCCGTTTTACTGATCAAAGGAAAAAGCGACGGCGGCGGAAAAGCCGTTGTCTCCGGCGGCCATGACAAGCTGCTTGTTTCCATTACAGACAAAGATCTGATGACGAAATATTACGAGGACGACCGCGTGCTGTACGAGGAAAAGCTTTCGGCATATCCGGCGTTTGCACTGGATGACGCCCATCAGGTGCTCTATTTTGTCGGGAATAATGACCAAAATGAGATGCGTCTGTATAAGCTTGATCTGAAGACGAAAAAGAAGATGGTGCTTTATAAAGGAACGGCAAGCGCTGACAGTCTGTTTTTATCAAAGGATCTGACGCACATTTATTTCCGTCTCGGAAAAGCGGATGAAGATATTTTCCGTCTAGCATCTTTTGATTTGAAAACGAAACGTTATGAAAATCTGTATCCTGCCGCTGATGAGAAAGACGACAGTGTAAGCAGCTTCTTTTATAACCGCAGCCAAAACGATTTTGCACTTCTGCATTATTCCGTAAAAGAGGATTATCAAAAAACGGATGAGGCAAATGAGAAGGGGATTGACCCTGAACCGACGAATATCCGATTTGCAGCAGGAGCGGGCGAACACCTTCAGGACCTGACAAACCTTGAACAGTTTATCAGCGGCGTGGCGGTGTCACCGGACGGTAAGAACCTTGTCTTTACATCTTATACACAAAAAGGGACGGAACAAAAAGCGTCCATCCGTCTGATGAATGTCAAAACGAAAAAAGATGAAACGATTATCTCAAACGGGAAGGATTTCGCTCCGCTGATTGATGCCCAGCCTCAGTTTTCTAAAGACGGCAGCATCATTTATTTCATGGCGGAAGCAAAAGGCGCTAAGCGACTGAAGGATGAAACGGGGCGGAATGCGAAGGTCCGGACCATTTATGCTTATCATTTGGATACGAAAAAATGCGAAAAAGTCTGGGAAAATGACCACGGCATTATCAATAGTTTTTCCGTCATCCAACCATGAAAAAAACACTCAGCGCCCGCTGGGTGTTTTTTAATGAACAAAGCTGGCTGCGGCTGAGGCGAGCCATTTGAAAAAACGGAGAATCGGAACGGCAAAATGAAGCGTTTCGATGAATGACTGTGCGGCAAGGTTCATTTTCCGCCGTTTTGCCATTTCCTTCAGATCTTTCTGCTGCCGATCGTTTTTCATGTTCATTGCTCCTTTGCATCATAAAAGGACATGATAACGCAAAGGCCTCTCATGAGACATGGAGGCCTTCTCTATGTTGAGACTCGTAAAAGGGAGGTCTAACTTGATGCCGTTTGATTATTGTTTTGGAGATTTACCAACGAACGGACGCCGTCGATCATTTTACTGCCGCAAAGGGGGCAAGTCGGGGTATCACTGCCGGCAAAATTCTTTCTGCTCCAGCCGATACAGTCCTCTTTTGTGCATTCCCACGTACTGACATCTTCTTTAGGCAGCGGTTCCTGATTACGTTTGTTGTAGTAAGACATAAAGTCACTTCTTCCCTTATGAATTTTCGTGCACTCCTTCATTGTCTCATACTTTTCCCTAATCTCCTAATTCCTTTTTCTATCCAGATTTCCAATGAGGGTGCATCGTCTTCCTGTTATTACAGTATATGCAAAAAAGCGCCTTCTTATTTTTTCTTTTTGGATAAATAAAAAAAGCCCCTTCTGGAGAAAGGGGGGGATGTTTGTTTACTGCTTATCCGTGACGTCCATCGGTCTCATCATGTCGTAATCTTCGTGCTCTAAAATATGACAGTGCCATACGTAGCGTCCGCTGTAAGGAGCGAAAGTCGCCGCGATTCTGATGACTTCCCCCGAGTGCGCCTGCACGGTGTCTTTCCAGCCTTTTTCACTTGGAGGAGGCGGGACGGCGGGGCCTGTATACACAATGTCGCCGAATTTGTTATAACGCTCTAAGTCAAAGGGACGCCGGTCAAGGATTTGGAAGGAAACAAGGTGCAGGTGTATCGGATGGGTTCCCCCCATCGGATTGATAATCGACCAGATTTCCGTTGCGCCGAGCTTCGGCGCTTCTGTCACAGGATCATGCCATCGCTTGTTATTCAGCGTCAAAACGGGCCGGCCGTATTTGTCTTGCGTATTTGTGAGTTTAAGTGTCCTGATGTTGTGTATTCTTTTTGATGTTACATTAGGCATTGTTGAAAGATATTTAGGCTTCCGGCTTGTGTCTTCTCCCTTCAGCGGTTTTGTGACGCGGAATTGCATCACATTGGCGTCTGTATCCGGATCGACGTCGCCCCCGCAGCCGGTGCCGTTCGTTAAAATGATATGTTCTCCGTCAAAGGCGGAGAAATCGATGAGCACATCATACCGCTCGGCCGGGGCTAAGCTGATAGATTGTGTTTTGACAGAGCGGGGAAGCAGTCCGCCGTCAGAACCGATTTGGATAAACTTCCCGCCGTTATTGAGCGAGAGAGAAAATGTTCTCGTATTGGAGGCATTAAGAATGCGGAAGCGATATGTCCGCGGTTCAACTTCCATATACGGCCATGCTTTTCCGTTGACAAGAATGGTATTTCCGCAAAAAAACGGGACGATGGAAGGGTCGGGCAGCGTTTCGGAAGGATTAGCAGGTCCGCTTGGATAAGACAAGGAACCGTCGTCATTTAACGTGCGGTCCAAAATCATAAGCGGTACGTCGTACTCTCCGGAGGGAAGCTTCAGCTGCTTTTCTTTTCGCTCGCGGATGATATACATCCCGGCAAGCCCGGCGTACACATTGAGCCTCGTAATCGCCATGGCGTGATCGTGATACCATAACAGAGCCCCGCGCTGTTTGTTTGGATAATGGTATACCTCTTTCTCAAAATAAGGACCCGTTTCCTTAAAATCCTTTGTGAACCAGGCTTCCGGGTAGCCGTCGCTGTCCGGCGGCGTTGCTCCTCCGTGTAAATGGACGACGGTTTTGACATCGGGTTCCTGATGGCCGCTTTCTGAATGGTGAATGGTATGATCCACGGGCAGAAAGTGCTTATCCGGCAGGTCATTCATCCATTTAATATAGACGTTTTCATCTTTGTTCACGTCGATCGTCGGGCCGGGAAACAAACCGTTATACCCCCAAAGCCGGGTCGGCGGGAGATCGCGGTGCAGCTTGTGAAAGCATTCCTTCATGGTGACTTCATAATACGTGCTGCCGTCTGATTTCTTCTGCGGCTGGAGTGTTTCGATAATCGGCAGTTCATCTGCAAATTTTTCTAGTGCCATTTTTCATCCTGTCCTTATCATTTATTGAAATCCTGTACTACAGTTAATGCTGCCTGGAACAGGTTGGTTAAAAAAACACCCGCCCTTTTTTGAGAGGGGGGTGTTTGCGGTTATTGCGCAACACGGCTTTCGGAAGCGCTCTCTTTCGGTTTTTGTTTTTTGCGGAATACATATGAGGCAAGTACCAGCAGAGTAATAAATCCTGTCAGCAGAAATTCAGACCGCATTGAACTGATAAACAGCATAGATAACAAGATGGCGCAAATGGCGATGATCGTCAGGTAGGTTAAGTACGGATAGAACCACATTTTGATTTTAAGAGATTCAGGGTTTGTCCGTTCGATTTTCTTTCTCATTCTCAGATGTGAGACGGCGATGACGAGATAGACGAGCAGTGCGATCGCCCCTGATGAATTGACCAGGAACAAAAATACGGAGTCTGGAGAAAAGTAGTTCATAACAACGGCAATGTAGGAAAAAAAGGTGCCGGCGATAATGGCTTGAACCGGTACGCCTCTTTTACTCAGTTTCATAAAACGCCGCGGCGCTTCATTTCGCTCTGCCAGTGAATACAGCATCCGTGACGTCGTATAAAGCCCGGAGTTCAGGCAGGACAGAACGGCTGTCAGGACGATGAAATTCATGATTTGAGCGGCTGCGGGAACCCCGATATGGCTCAAAACGGCAACGAAGGGGCTTTCCAAAATATTGGCTGAATCCCATGGCAGCAGTGTGACCACAACCGCAATGGAGCCGACGTAAAAAATAATGATCCGCCAAACGACTGAGCGGGTCGCCTTTGTGACGGATTCGACCGGATTTGACGTTTCTCCCGCTGCGATTGCGACGATTTCAGATCCCATGAAAGAAAAAATGACAACGACGATGCCGAGCAGAACGGAACTTGGACCTTTAGGGAAAAATCCGCCGCTGCCCGCCAGATTTTCCAGCCCGACCGGCTTGCTGCCGGGAACGATTCCGAAAATGAACGCAAATCCCGCGATTAAGAAGACAACGATCGTCGCTACCTTCACTAAGGAAAGCCAGTATTCAAATTCGCCGAACGATTTAACTGAATAAATATTCGTCAGTGTTAACAGCACGGTCAGAAGCAGACTCGTCAGCCATAACGGAATGCCCGGGAACCAGTACTGTATGATTCCGGCGCCTGCAATGGCTTCAATGGCAATGACGATGACCCAGAAAAACCAATACAGCCATCCGATCGTAAAACCGGCCCAAGGACCGATGGCGTCATGCGCGTACTGTGAAAACGAACCGCTTGTCGGGTTGACGGAGGACATTTCCCCCAGCATTCTCATAATAAAAATCACTAATAATCCTGCTAAAGCGTAGGAGACAATCGCTCCGGGTCCGGTGGAATGAATGACTGATCCGCTTCCGACAAATAATCCGGCGCCGATCACGCCGGCAATTGAAATCATGGTCATATGCCGGGTTTTTAATCCCTTAGATAAAGAGTTAGGCTGATTCATTCTTTGCCTCCTTTTGGTTTGTTTATGCTGAATATTCCGACAAGTATTATTCTATCATAAATGCCACAGACAGTTGAAAATGATGTAAGAAAATATGACATTTTTTTCTCATCCGTACAGCAGTAGTACCGGGATGAAAGAGGAATATGCCATTGACCATTCACACGTTCATATGGAGCCTCTCCAGCTGAAATAAAGCTTCCTTTCTAAAGGGAGCTTTTTTCCTTTTTCGGACTGGAAACAATTCGCTGGAAACGTTTTTTTATACTGTTTATATTTTGTGGTAAAGTTAGGTTACGATAATTGAAATTTGAGAGATGACTAGGAGGAGAAGAATGGCTTATAAAGAAGAGCTGCATCCGCTGCTGGAGAAAGCCGTTGAGCATATTGAAAACATCATCATAGGAAAACGGGATATCGCCATACTCAGTCTGGCCGCCATTCTCGCAAAAGGGCATGTGCTGCTGGAAGACGTGCCGGGAGTCGGAAAAACGATGATGGTCCGGGCTTTGGCCAAGCTGATCGGAGCTGACTTTAAGAGGATTCAGTTCACGCCGGATCTTCTGCCGTCAGATGTGACGGGTGTCTCTATTTATAATACGAAAACAATGGAATTTGAATACCGCCCGGGACCGATCATGGGGAATATCGTGCTGGCTGATGAAATTAACAGAACCTCTCCGAAAACTCAGTCTTCCCTGCTTGAGGCGATGGAGGAAGGGAATGTCACGATTGACGGAAAGACAATGCGGCTGGCTGAGCCGTTTTTCGTCATGGCCACACAAAACCCGGTTGAATATGAAGGAACTTATCCGCTTCCCGAAGCCCAGCTTGACCGGTTTTTATTTAAGCTGCGCATGGGCTACCCGACTGCCGAGGAGGAGCTTCGGGTTCTGTCTTTGCAGGAAGGGCGCAATCCGCTTGAAACAATCGAGCCCGTCATTTCTAAAGAACAGTTCATCACCCTCCAGCAAAAACTGGAGCAGGTGCGGGTGGATGATGGAATTAAAGCGTATATCGTCGGCATTACTCAGCATACCCGCCGGCATCCGTCCGTACATCTGGGCGTCAGCCCGCGCGGTTCAATTTCATTAATGAAAGCCGCGCAGGCGTACGCGCTGCTTCATGACCGCGATTACGTCATTCCTGATGACGTCCAGTATTTGGCTCCGTATACGCTGCCGCACAGAATGATCTTGACCGCCGAGGCGAAATTTAACGATGTGACGCCGGAAGCGGTTATAGAAGACATCATGCAAACGGAAAAAGTTCCCGTTCAAAGGATGTCGGTCCGCTAATGAGAAAGAAGATGCATTGGCTTCTATATGGCTGGAAGCTGCTTATGTTGGCCGTACTGACGGCGGCTGTCTTTTCTTATGCCATGTTTCAGGGCGGATTTGTGAGCTGGTTTTTATTTTATGCGTTTTTGCCGTTTACCGTTTACGCCGGGCTGGTCGCTGTGTACCCGCTGCGGGCGTTTCAGGTGGCGCGTGACGTGTCCTCCGCCCAGTTAACCTCAGGCGACAGGCTGTCTGTCACCATCAGGCTGATGAGGCGCCTGCCGTTTCCGCTGACATATATGGTCATTGAAGATGTGATGCCGGAAACGCTTGGCGAGAGGCGCAGTGCGAAACAGCTTGTGTTTCCGTGGTTTCAAAGGAAGCTGACGTTACAATATGAGCTGCCGCAGGTGCCGCGCGGAGAGCATCATTTACATACGATCAGAGTGCGGACGGGAGATGTTCTGGGGCTTTTGGACAAGACGGCGTCGTTTTCCGTAACGGATACGGTTCTTGTTTTCCCGGCGTACGGGCCTGTTCACTATAAGCCGCAGGCTGCATCCGGAGAAGAGGGTGCGGGTGCCGGTGCTCCGTTTCAGGTACACCGCACAGCAATGGCTGCGAGCGTCAGAAATTATCAGCCGGGCGACCGGTTTTCCGCACTTGACTGGAAAACATCGGCGCGTCGAAATGAGCTGATGACGAAGGAATTTGACCCGCTGCAGAGTATGAATATGATTCTCCTTTTGGACTGCAGGCCGTCCCCTTCGTTTGAAGCCGCGGTGTCAGCTTCGGCATCCCTGCTTTACACGGCGCTTGTGAAGGGCTCTCCCGCAGGATTTATTTCATTGGGGAGCGACCGGACTGTATTTCCCGTCCGGGAGGGAGAGCGGCATTTCAGACAGATGCTGCGTTACCTGGCATCAGCTTCAGAATCGGAAGAAGCCGATGCAGGCGGGCGTTTAGGAAAAGAACTGGGTAAAGCTTCCGTTGCCCTCGTGACGGGCAGTCTTACAGAAGACCTTCTCAAACAGGCTGATCCCGGCCGTGCTGACATGACGGTGTTTTTGGCGAAAGAAACGAATGCCGCGCTTTCGGAGAAAGAACGGAAACTCGCTCTCATCTTCGCTCAGAAAAATATTAAGGTGCAAATGATCAGGGACAAACGGGTGTCCCATGTTGTTTAGAAAGAGAGGTGGCGCGCCATGCCGCATGACGAGAACCAGGGAAGCAGGCTGAGTCTGCTGCTGTTTTATTTTCTCGCTTTTTTATTGTTATGGGAATGGCTCAGGCCGCTGCACAATTTTACGGATACAAAACATACCGGTTTTTTCATCGTTTTTATCGGTTTGGCATTTCTGCTGTCATTCTTCCGGATGAGGTGGTACGTCACCGTGCCGTCCTGCATTCTGTTTACGTTGATCAGTATTCACATCCTGTTTTATAAAGGTTCTATTTTTCAGCCGGAATGGCTCGTTTCTTTTTTGCGGGACGTGATGCAAAATGCCCGCCACATCGGAACCGGAAGATGGAATGATATGAATCCGTCATTCCGCACGTTGCTGTTTTTTGTGCTTTTATGGCTGCTCGTGTATTTGCTGCATTACTGGGTGATCTATCAGCGGAAAATATTATTCTTTTTTATCATGACGGTGGCGTATATCACCGTGCTTGATACGTTTACTCCTTATGATGCCGCGTACGCCGTCATCCGGATCGTCTTTATCGGCTTTTTGATGATGGGGCTTTTGTATATGGAGCGCATCCGGCTTACGGAACACATAGCGTTTAAAAAAAGATTGATACTCAAATGGTTTCTGCCGCTGATGCTGTTTATCTGCGCTTCCGTCGTGTTCGGTCTGGCGGCTCCGAAATCAGACCCGAACTGGCCGGATCCCGTGCCGTTTCTAAAAAAAATCACAAACCACAAAGAAGTGCCCGCCGCCGAAAGCAAAATCGGCTACGGCAATCATGATGAAACATTGGGCGGTCCTTTTCAGGAGGATGATACGCCGGTTTTTACATGGAAGGGAAAAGAACGGGCGTACTTCCGGGTGGAAACGAAAGATACATACACGGGGAAAGGCTGGGTGGAGACCGATCAGGGCATGTCCTATAAACTGAACGGCGGCAATGTGGAAGATATATGGTTTGACCGGAGTGTGCAGACGAGACGGTATACGGCACAGGTGTCCATTGATGAGAATTATCTCTATAATCACGTCATGTATCCGATCGGCGTCTCCAATATTAAACCGAAGCACTCGATTCTGCTTGAAATGAACGGAAACACCGAGCAAATTACGCCGGTCAGTGAACAAGTGGGCAACATCCGCAATATGGGACGGTACACGGTGACTTTTCAGGCGCCCGTCTTTAAGCTGAATGATCTCAGAAAAGTGAAAGTGAAACGATACCGTGAGCAGAATCAATTCAATGACCGGTATTTACAGGTCCCCGACAGCCTTCCGAAAAGAGTGCGACAGCTTGCGGACAGACTGACGCGGAATCATCATAATATGTTCGATAAAGCGAAGGCGATCGAGGATTATCTCGGATCTTCCGCATTTTCGTATAATACACAGGATGTCGCGGTTCCGGAGCACAATCAGGATTATGTCGATCAATTTCTGTTTGAAACGAAAAGAGGATATTGTGATAACTTTTCATCGGCAATGGCCGTGCTGCTCCGCTCTGCGGGAATTCCCGCCCGTTGGGTGAAGGGCTATACATCCGGTGAATATAAAGGGGCAGGCGACCATAACGGCCACATTTATGAAGTCACAAACAACAACGCCCATTCGTGGGTAGAAGTGTATTTTCCCGATCAGGGCTGGGTGACGTTTGAGCCGACAAAAGGCTTCACCAATCCGACGGAGTTTACGTCAGAGCAAAATCATACCGCGGCAAAAGACAGCGGAGGCTCAGCGGGGAATTCGGATTCACCGTCTGACAAGCAGCGTCAGGAAACAAAGCCGGAAAAAGAAGAAACACCGAAAAAGCGGGATCACAGCGCGGCACCGCAGCCTGTGATCCGCAACAAAACCGCGGCACACCTGTGGCCGTATGCAGCCATCGTCATCGTAATTTCAGCCGCGGCGGCACTCGCCTGGCTGTTCCGGGTGCGCTGGATTCCGCACGTTACAGCAGCCAGATTGAAGCGGCGAACGGATGAAGACGTCTTTTTCGACGCATATGCCGCGCTGCTCCGCCAGCTGAAACGAAAAGGGTTCAGCAGGGGAGACGGAGAAACGCTCCGCGATTTTGCCGCAAGGGTTGATGAGGCGCACCATACAAACGACATGTCCGAGCTGACGCTGCGCTATGAGCGTGCTTTATACCGCAGCGATAATGCCGCAAAGCTTTGGAATGAATCGGGACAGTTGTGGGAAAATATAATTAAAAGAAGATAGTCTTGACCGCATATCGTCCTGTTGTTAGAATATATGAATGTTAAATGGGAGCCCGGGAGCGTTAAAAAGCCGGGCTTCCGGACAAGTCTTGCCGACAGAGGGCTGAACGTGTGTCCTCCGTTTTTTCTGTGTCAAAAACTTAGAGGAGATTAGGTGACAACCATGACGAAGTTAGTGAATGAAATGATTCTTGTTCTTGATTTCGGCAGTCAGTATAACCAGCTGATTACCCGCCGGATCCGTGAATTTGGCGTATATAGCGAGCTGCATCCCCATACGTTGACAGCTGAGGAAATCAAAGAAATGAATCCAAAAGGAATTATCCTTTCAGGCGGACCGAACAGTGTATATGATGAAGGATCTTTCCGCTGTGATGAAAAAATCTTTGAACTCGATATTCCTGTATTGGGCATCTGCTACGGCATGCAGCTGATGACTCATTACCTCGGAGGGAAAGTCGAGGCGGCAAGCCAGCGCGAATACGGAAAAGCGAACATTCAGATTCAAGGAACTCCTGACTTGTTCAAGGATCTTCCGGAAGAACAAGTTGTCTGGATGAGCCACGGCGACTTAGTCGTACAAGTGCCGGAAGGATTTACGGTAGACGCGACGAGCCATCACTGCCCGAACTCGGCGATGAGCAAAAAAGACAAAAAATGGTACGGTGTGCAGTTCCATCCGGAAGTCCGTCATTCAGAATACGGAAATGACCTTCTGAAAAACTTTGTCTTCGGGCCTTGTGAATGTAAAGGCGAATGGTCAATGGAAAACTTTATCGAAATCGAAATGCAAAAAATCCGCGAAACAGTCGGAGACAAGCAGGTTCTTTGCGCGCTAAGCGGCGGTGTTGATTCCTCTGTTGTGGCCGCTTTAATTCATAAAGCGATCGGCGACCAGCTGACTTGTATTTTCGTCGATCACGGCCTGCTTCGTAAAGGCGAAGCTGAAGGCGTCATGAAAACGTTCAGCGAAGGCTTTAATATGAATGTCATTAAAGTTGATGCGAAAGACAGATTCTTAAACAAGCTGAAAGGTGTTTCTGATCCTGAGCAAAAACGCAAAATCATCGGCAACGAATTCATTTACGTATTTGATGATGAAGCGGACAAGCTGAAAGGCATCGATTACCTTGCGCAAGGAACGCTTTACACGGATATTATCGAGAGCGGTACTGCAACGGCGCAAACGATCAAATCGCATCACAATGTCGGCGGACTTCCTGAAGATATGCAGTTTGAACTGATCGAGCCGCTGAACACCCTTTTCAAAGACGAAGTGCGCGCGCTTGGCACAGAGCTCGGCCTTCCGGATGATATCGTATGGCGTCAGCCGTTCCCGGGCCCTGGACTTGGCATCCGCGTACTCGGTGAAGTAACGGAAGAAAAACTTGAGATCGTTCGTGAATCAGACGCGATTCTGCGTGAAGAAGTGGCGAACCACGGCCTTGAGCGCGACATCTGGCAGTACTTCACGGTTCTTCCTGACATCCGCAGCGTCGGCGTCATGGGAGATGCGAGAACGTATGATTACACAATCGGTATCCGTGCCGTAACATCAATTGACGGCATGACATCTGACTGGGCGCGTATCCCTTGGGATGTGCTTGAAGTGATTTCAACACGGATCGTCAACGAAGTGAAACACATCAACCGCGTCGTGTATGACATTACGAGCAAGCCGCCTGCAACGATTGAGTGGGAATAAATGAAGATAAAAAACGTCTCTTTTAAAAAAGAGGCGTTTTTTTTCATCTTTTTGAAACCGTTTTGCCCCGATTCATATCTAACAGCATAGGAGGTGGATAAGGTGAAGGAAGAACGATTGATCAAAAAGGCGAAAAAAGGTGATGCCGCAGCCTTTGAAAAACTGATCACAACCCATCAGGAGACTTTATATAAAACAGCTTATCTTTATTTGCATCACAAGGAAGATACACTGGACGCTGTTCAGGAAACGGCTTACAAGGCTTTTCTTCATATCGCACAGCTGAAGGAGCCGAAATATTTTAAAACGTGGCTGATCCGGATTCTGCTTCATACGATTTTTGCGATGAGGAAAAAGCACGGAGACGTCATTCCGTTTGAGCCGCAGCACGACACACGCGCGGAGAATAAGAACATTGAAGAATACATAGATCTTCGGAATGCTCTGGAAACGCTTGATGAACATATACAGCTGACCATTCAGCTTTATTATTTTCAAGATTTCTCGATTGGTATGATCGCTGAACAGACCGGTATGGCGGAAGGCACTGTGAAAACGCATTTGCACAGGGCGAGAAAAGCATTGAAGCAGGAGCTGGAAAAGGAGGATAAACACATATGGAAAAGCATCAAATGAAGCAATTGTATCAGGACATTGACGTGCCGAAAGCTGAGTTGAAAAACGTGATACACAGCGCTGCTGTCCGTGCCGGAAATGAAGGCGCCGTCAGACGGAGATGGGGACGAAAAGTGATAAACGGCCTCGCGGTTGCTGCTGCTCTGTTTATTCTGTATCTGTCCTCAGGCTTGTTCATGCCCTCCGTTAACACGGCTATGGGAAACATTCCTGTTGCCGGACAAATTTACAGTCTGTTTCAGGATAAGGCAGGTTCTGCGCTGTTTAAAAGCAATTTGGTGACAAAACTGAACGAAAAAGCGGAATCACGCGGAATCACGGTGACAGTGAAAAGTGTGTATTACGACAGCGGACAGCTCGTTTATAACTTTATCGTTAATAATTTGAAATCAGATGAGGAGAGCATCTCTTTTCAAGTCGATTATAAAGATCCACGGAATATGTTAGCAGAGGATTATGACAGCAGTGATATGAAAAAAATGAAAGACGGGCGGTACGCGGGGCAGCTTCGCCTGTTCACGGACGGCTCAAAGCTGAAAGACGGTGATAAGCTTCCGCTTGTCATTACACAAATCAAGGATATCCCCGGAAACTGGCGCTTTACACTCCCTATTAAAAAACAAAAGTCCGTTTCTCTTGAAGGAACGAAAGCTGTGAATGTAAATCACGGATTATACCGCTTTTTCGATATCCGGGCGGAAAACGGAACGATGGGATCGGCCCTCCTGTATTCTATCGACTTCTATGATGCAGCCAAAAATGATGCCATCTCGATTGACGAAGCAACGGATGATGCTGGAAACCATTATGAAATGACGATGTCGAATATTGAACTTGGCGGCAGGAAGAATCTTCCCGGCGGCGGGAAAAGAATACGCGGCCAAACTCAATTCAGCAAACCGATAGACCCGAAAGCGAAAACACTTTTCATAACGGGCGATATAAAAACAGAATCAGAGCCGGGAGAAATCGTGCCTCTGAAAACAAAACTGCCCGTCAGTTATAAAACGAAACATCATCATGTCGGCATTACCATCAAAAAGATCAAACAGCAAGACAGACGGGTGATCGTCGATTATCAATTCACAGGAATTAATTACAGCAAAGCGGATAAAGATCAGCTGATGAATGTCGGTGAATCAATCGGTCTCGGCAATACGAAAAAAATGAAAACTTGGCCATCGCTTAATGAGTATGAAAAAGGCTATTATCTGAAAGGGAATAAGGCGAAAGTCACGAATCTTAAAAAGGGTGAAATGGAATCCGTTTTTGAATTAGATGATTCATCCGATAAAGACTATTCATTGCGCGATTTCTCATTCGATTCATATGCTTTGTACGTCAATCAAACGGTTATGAACTTGCTGGCGGATGACAAGGGGATCACATTCACGGTGCCGGTTCGGCCTGCGGACGGAAAATGATGCCGGGAAGGCGGCCCTTGCCGTCTTCCATTTTTGGTCAATTAACGAATAAACCAATTTTTTTTAACGGGATTGTTCGTTTTTTTATTGAGTTTTCAAAATTGAATTGATACAATAGACTCAGAAATCAAATATGCAGATATCGTATAATGGCGGGGATATGGCCCGCAAGTTTCTACCAAGCTACCGTAAATGGCTTGACTACGGATCAATCTCAATCGTTTGATATAAATAATCCATTCTTATTTATTCAGACTGAACGTATGTAGTCAAGCGTCCCAAATGTATTTGGGGCGTTTTTTATTTGGCGGATAACGGGCAGAATAAATGGGAGAGAATGAAGGAGGCAATTGGCTTGAAGCAATTTTTTCAGTTTGATGAGCTGGGGACAAGCTATCGTAATGAAATCATCGGCGGTTTAACGACCTTTTTGTCAATGGCGTACATTCTGTTCGTCAATCCGCTGACATTGTCTTTAAACGGTGTGAAAGGATTTCCCGAAGCATTAAAAATTGATCAGGGCGCGGTGTTCACCGCTACAGCCTTGGCATCTGCGGCCGGCTGTATTTTAATGGGGCTTATTGCAAAGTATCCGATCGCGATTGCGCCGGGTATGGGATTAAATGCGTTTTTTGCCTTCTCTGTCGTACTCGGCATGGGGATTTCATGGCAGGCTGCGCTTTCCGGCGTCTTGATTTCCGGAATTATCTTCGTGGCGCTTTCACTGACGGGATTGCGGGAAAAAATCATTAATGCGATTCCGCCTGAGCTGAAATTGGCGGTCGGCGCGGGTATCGGTTTGTTTATCACATTTGTCGGTTTGCAGGGTTCGGGCATTATTGAAGCGAACTCATCGACTTTGGTGTCTATCGGCAATATTCACAGCGGCCCTGTGCTGCTGACGGTTTTCGGTGTTATTGTGACGGTCATTCTGATGGTGCTTCGCGTAAACGGCGGCGTGTTTATCGGAATGCTTTTGACGGCGGTTGCCGGTATGATCTGCGGGCTGATTCCGGTTCCGACACACATTGTCGGCAGCGTGCCGAGTCTTGCGCCGACTTTCGGACAGGCGTGGATGCACCTTCCGGATATCTTCTCCGTACAAATGCTGATTGTCATTTTAACTTTCCTGTTCGTCGGATTTTTCGATACGGCCGGTACGCTGGTAGCTGTAGCGACACAGGCCGGGCTGATGAAGGAAAACAAACTTCCGCGTGCGGGAAGAGCGCTTTTGGCGGATTCAACATCAATCGTTATCGGAGCCGTGCTCGGTACGTCTACAACGACTTCTTATGTTGAATCCAGCTCAGGCGTTGCGGCGGGGGCGCGCTCCGGCTTCGCGGCTGTTGTGACGGGCATTCTCTTTTTGCTGGCGATGTTTTTCTCGCCGCTTCTGTCAGTTGTCACCACGAATGTGACGGCTCCGGCTTTAATTATCGTCGGCGCGCTGATGGTGGCGCCGCTCGGTAAGATCGCCTGGGATAAATTCGAGGTGGCTGTTCCGGCATTTTTAACGATGATTATGATGCCGCTGACGTACAGTATTGCGACGGGGATTGCGATCGGTTTTATTTTCTACCCGATTACAATGATCTGCAAAGGAAAAGGAAAAAGCGTTCACCCGATTATGTACGGGCTGTTCGTCATCTTTATCCTGTATTTCATCTTCTTGAAATAACGGAAAAACCGGCTGAGGAAAGCCGGTTTTTTGTTTTTGTCCTATTCCGTAAAACCAATACATAATATAAAACGTCATGTGGGTGTCTGGGTGAAGAAAACCGCTTGACTGTTTAAGGCCGCTTCGGTACCTTATATAAGTGTTTTATTTTCTTGCTAAACAAATTCCGCCGTATTTTTTTGATAGGAGTTGCTGACATGACGGAAGAAAGAAAAGAAACGTTGGAAGAAGAAAAACAGCATCAGGGAACTGATGAAGAACCGCTGTCGAGAATGTCCAGAAATGCGGGACGTTATCAAAAGCAAAAGAAAAAAGAAAAGGAACGGCGCCCGGCTCCGGCTTTTACGGAAAAACTCGCTTCTGCATGGGCCGCGGTCAAACGTTATTGCCGTTTCGCGCTGCGCATTTTGACATCACCGGTGAAGGTCGTTGGGGAAGACGGCTTTTCCCGCTTTAAATATGCTCTTATTTCAATGCTTGTATTCAGTATCTTTTTCTCAATCGGAAATTGGTTTCAGCTGAGGGCAAGCCAGCAAAGGCCTCTCGGATACGGGGAGCGGCATCATACGTTTTTTGACGGCTTTACCGTCGTTCTTGTGTATACGCTCGTCTTTTTTGCCGCTGCGGCCGGCGCGGTCTGGCTTGTATCACGTTATATGATGAAGCAGAAAATTACGATGCGGGATGCGGCCGCGGGGGTCGGATCGCTTTTGGTTCCGGCTGTCGCCTGCTCTATCGTATGGATGATTTTCGCGATATTGAATCTGCCGGTCATCACCGTGGTGTTTACGGCGCTGACCTTGTTTCTGGCCGCCTCGGCGATGGTGCAGTTTGTGCAGATTCTATACAAATCGGCTGAAAAGCCTGCGGCTGACGTGATGTACTGTATTTCCGCGGCGGTCATCATCATGCTCGTTTTTACGGCTGTGACATGGCCGCTCATTTCCGAGTACTTTACTGCTTCGCTGATTCCTTTATAAGTCGAAATTTGTCTTTCACAATGTTTACAAATTTTTCTAATGAAGCGTGTTGTTTTGAGGACCCGGCCGAGATATGATGAGAGCAACAGCAATTCGAAAGCGGCACTACTCTTTATGATTCGGAAAGGGATGATGAAGATGGCCCCGTTGTTGCGAGAAGCCATTAATCGGAAAAAACAGCACCTGAGGACAAAACTGATCCGCTCAGGGTTTTATCAAGACCATGTTCAGGAACTGTCCGGATACACGCTGAGTGAACTTGAGAAGGAATATGAAGCCGTCAAACGATTGAAAAAAGCCGATGCTTCACTGATAAGAGCTTGAAAGTCTGCCTTGCGGGGCGGGCTTTTTTTTCTTTTGAAAATGATGAAAAGAGGGTAAACTATTTTTAATTGAAAGATTGGCTTTTCAAAGTCAGAGGAGGGGAATCAGTGATGCAGACAATTTTATCCAACAGTATAGGTATGGTTCTCATTATTCTCATCATTAACATTATATATGTCTCTTTCTTTACGATCAGGATGATTCTGACATTAAAGGGACAGCGCTATTTCGCCGCAGGCATCAGTACAATTGAAATCCTTGTGTATGTGACCGGCCTGAGTCTTGTGCTCGACAATCTGAATCAAATTCAAAACGTCATTGCCTATGCGCTCGGCTACGGCCTCGGCGTCATAGTGGGAATGAAGATTGAAGAAAAACTGGCGCTCGGCTACATAACAGTCAACGTCATTACGAAAGAGCTTGATCTGGACCTGCCGAAACAGCTCCGGGAAAAAGGATACGGTGTTACAAGCTGGGTTGCGGGCGGACTTGAAGGAGACCGGACCGCCATGCAGATTCTGACGCCGCGCAAATATGAGCTTCAGCTGTATGATACGATTAAAACGCTTGATGAAAAAGCGTTTATCATCGCCTTTGAGCCGAAAACGATCCACGGCGGATTCTGGGTGAAAGCAGTGAAGAAGAGGAGAATTAAGGAATGACAAAGCCAAAAAAGAAACGGTTTGAAGTAACGGAACATGAAACGATTGACACCATTCTCACTTTAATGAAGGAAGAGGGTTATATGCCCGTCCGGCGGATGGAAGAGCCGATCTTTACAGAAAAGAAAGAAAATGGATCAATTCAAGTCGTTCCTTGCGGGAAAAAAATCGTATTTGAAGGGAAATTGATCTAAACACGAACATTAAAAGAAAGAATTTTTATATCGTTCGATAATGTCGTTGACATTATCCAAGTCCGTTGTTAAGATAAACATGAAATCAAAACACGACCTCATATAATCTTGGGAATATGGCCCATAAGTTTCTACCCGGCTGCCGTAAACGGCCGGACTATGCAGGAAAGTGATAAACAGCTGACATGGATATCGCAGAAGCGAACGACTGACGATACGCGCGCCATGCCCGGTTTGTATTGCTTCCTCATAGTTGCAATATAAGCCGGGCTTTTTTTTCTGAAAAACAAAGCATGAGAAGGTGGGAGCAGAATGCAGCCGCTAGCAGGAATCATCATGGGAAGCACCTCCGATTGGGAGACAATGAAACATGCATGCGACATACTTGACGAACTTCACATTCCTTATGAAAAACAGGTAGTATCCGCGCATCGGACGCCTGATTTGATGTTTGAATATGCAGAAAGCGCCAGAGACAGAGGCTTAAAAGTCATTATTGCCGGAGCCGGTGGAGCGGCGCATCTGCCGGGTATGACGGCGGCCAAAACGACACTGCCGGTGATCGGCGTACCGGTTCAGACAAAATCGCTTAACGGGCTTGATTCTCTTCTGTCTATCGTACAGATGCCCGGCGGCGTGCCGGTCGCGACAACGGCGATCGGAAAAGCGGGCGCAGTGAACGCGGGTCTGTTAGCCGCGCAGATTTTGTCGGCATTTGACGGTGACATTGCGGATAAACTAGAGGCGAGAAGAAATGCGACAAAACAAACGGTGCTGGAAAGCAGTGATCAGCTTGTCTGATAAAAAAACGATTTATCCCGGCGCCGTCATCGGCATTATCGGAGGCGGACAGCTCGGAAAAATGATGGCTGTCGCCGCAAAACAGATGGGCTATAAAGTCGCAGTCGTCGATCCCGTGAAAGACTCGCCATGCGGACAGATCGCCGATATTGAGATTACCGCCCAGTATAATGACCGTGAAGCGATTCAAAAATTGGCCGGAGTCAGTGACATCATTACGTACGAATTTGAAAATATCGATTACGAGGCGCTCAACTGGCTCAAAGAACATGCATATCTTCCCCAGGGAAGCGAGCTGCTGCTTATCACCCAAAACAGGGAAACGGAAAAAAAGGCGATCCAGTCAGCAGGCTGTCAAGTCGCTCCTTATCGGATCGTAAACAGCGGACGGGAGCTTGAGGAAGCTGTTCAGGCCCTGGGGCTCCCGGCGGTGCTGAAAACATGCCGCGGCGGATATGACGGCAAAGGCCAATTTGTCATTAAGGAAGAAGGACAGACAGACGAAGCGGCCGCGCTGCTAGAAAACGGCACGTGCATACTGGAAAGCTGGGTATCATTCCGGATGGAGCTTTCCGTTATCGTGACGAGATCGGTGCACGGTGAGATTTCAACCTTTCCGGCTGCTGAAAATATCCACAAAAATAATATTCTGTTCCAAAGCATCGTGCCCGCGAGAGCGGAGGAAACGGTTCAAAAGCGGGCAGAGGCGCTTGCCGTTCAGCTCGCGGAGAAATTGGAGCTTGTCGGGCCGCTTGCGGTGGAAATGTTCGTCACAGAAGACGGAGACCTTTTGATCAATGAACTGGCGCCGCGTCCTCACAACTCCGGGCATTATACGCTCGACCTTTGTGAAACGAGCCAATTCGAACAGCACATCAGAGCGGTCTGCGGACTTCCTCTCGGCAGAACCGATCTTCTCAAACCGGGAATGATGGTGAATCTGCTCGGTGAGGAAGTGAAGCTTGCGGAGGAGCATACGGAGCTTTTAAAAGAAGCCAAACTGTACCTGTACGGAAAACATGAGATTAAAAAAGGCCGTAAAATGGGGCATATGACATTTTTGCGGAAGCCTGATGAAACATGGATTCAGGACATCACGAACATATGGATGAAAAGAGACGGAGGACGAGCATAATGATCGAACGTTATTCAAGACCTGAAATGTCCGCGATCTGGACGGACGAAAACAGATACCAGGCATGGCTGGAAGTCGAGATTTTAGCCTGTGAAGCCTGGGCTGAGCTTGGCGTCATTCCGAAAGAAGACGTCAAGGTCATGCGCGAAAACGCGTCTTTTGACATCAACAGGATTTTGGAAATCGAGCAGGATACGCGCCATGACGTCGTTGCATTTACCCGCGCGGTTTCAGAATCATTAGGCGAAGAAAGAAAATGGGTCCACTACGGCCTGACGTCAACAGATGTCGTGGATACCGCTCTTTCCTATCTATTAAAACAGGCGAATGAGATCTTGCTCAAGGACATTGAGAGATTTGTTGACATTATAAAAGAAAAAGCGAAAGAACATAAATACACGGTCATGATGGGCCGCACGCACGGCGTACACGCGGAACCGACGACTTTCGGCCTGAAGCTCGCGCTTTGGCACGAAGAAATGAAACGCAACCTTGAACGTTTCAAGCAGGCAAAAGAAGGGATCGAAGTCGGCAAGCTTTCCGGCGCGGTCGGCACATATGCAAATATTGATCCGTTCGTAGAGCAGTATGTCTGTGAAAAACTCGGGCTGAAAGCGGCGCCGATTTCCACTCAGACATTACAGCGCGACCGTCATGCGGATTACATGGCGGCACTGGCTTTGATCGCGACGAGCATTGAAAAATTCGCAGTGGAAATCCGCGGTCTCCAAAAGAGTGAAACACGTGAAGTGGAAGAGTTTTTTGCTAAAGGACAAAAAGGCTCATCGGCTATGCCTCATAAACGGAATCCGATCGGGTCGGAAAATATGACGGGCATGGCGCGCGTGATCCGCGGGTACATGCTGACGGCATACGAAAATGTACCGTTATGGCATGAGCGTGATATTTCTCATTCATCAGCTGAGCGCATCATTCTTCCTGACGCGACAATCGCGCTGAATTACATGCTGAACCGATTCAGCAACATCGTCAAAAACTTAACGGTATTCCCGGAAAATATGAAACGCAACATGGACCGCACACTCGGTTTAATCTATTCTCAGCGCGTGCTGCTTGCTTTAATCGACACGGGTCTGCCTCGTGAAGAAGCATATGACACGGTTCAGCCGAAAGCGATGGAAGCGTGGGAAAAACAAGTGCCGTTCCGCCAGCTTGTCGAAGCGGAGGAAAAAATCACGTCCCGCCTCACACCGGAACAGATTGCCGATTGCTTTGACTACAATTATCATCTGAAAAACGTCGACTTGATCTTTGAGCGTTTAGGTTTATAGAAGAAGCCAGCCGGAGGCGGCTTCTTCAGCCGCCGTAGATTGAATATTCCCAACATTCGGGTTAGGAGGCCTTCCGTGAATATTGTGAACAATAATCTTCTTTATGAAGGAAAAGCGAAGCGAATTTATCAAACTGAAGACGAACAGATTCTCCGCGTGGTCTACAAGGATTCCGCAACAGCCTTTAACGGTGAGAAAAAAGCGGAGATCAGCGGAAAGGGCCGTCTGAACAATGAAATTTCAAGCCTGATTTTCAAACATCTGCACGCCAAAGGAATTGACAACCACTTTGTGGAGCGTGTTTCAGAATCAGAGCAGCTCATCAAAAAAGTGAGCATCATTCCGCTTGAAGTCGTGGTCAGAAACATTGCCGCCGGAAGCATGTCGAAACGTCTCGGCATCCCGGAAGGAACAGAGCTCCCGCAGCCGATTATCGAATTTTACTACAAGGATGACGCACTCGGAGATCCGCTCATCACAGAAGATCATATCCGGCTCTTAAAAGCGGCGGCTCCTGAGCATGTCGAAACGATCAAATCGATTACAAACCAGGTGAATCAAGAACTTCAGCATATTTTTGAAGACTGCGGCGTCAGATTAATAGATTTTAAGCTGGAATTCGGCTTAGACGCAGAGGGACGGGTGCTTTTAGCGGATGAAATTTCTCCTGACACGTGCCGTCTGTGGGACAAAGACACAAACGAAAAGCTCGATAAAGATTTGTTCAGACGGAACCTGGGAAGCTTAACCGACGCATATGAAGAGATTTTCAAAAGACTGGGAGGCATTTCATAATGTATAAAGTGAAAGTTTATGTCAGCTTAAAAGAAAGTGTGCTCGATCCTCAAGGAAGCGCAGTGCAGCATGCATTGCACAGCATGGCCTACAATGAAGTGCAGGATGTGCGCATCGGAAAATACATGGAGCTGACGATCGAAAAATCTGACCGCGATCTTGACGCGCTCGTGAAAGAAATGTGTGAAAAGCTCCTTGCCAATACAGTCATTGAAGACTACCGATATGAAGTTGAGGAGGTTGTCGCACAGTGAAATTTGCGGTGATTGTGTTACCCGGCTCCAACTGTGATATTGATATGTTTCACGCCGTAAAGGACGAACTCGGCGACGAAGTCGAGTATGTCTGGCACGAGGAAACAAGCCTTGACGGATTTGACGGCGTGCTCATCCCCGGCGGGTTTTCATACGGCGACTACTTGAGATGCGGCGCCATCGCCAGATTCGCAAACATCATGCCGGCCGTGAAAAAAGCGGCTGCCGAAGGAAAACCGGTTCTCGGTGTCTGCAACGGATTCCAGATTCTGCAGGAGCTCGGACTTCTGCCCGGCGCCATGAGACGCAACAAAGATTTAAAGTTCATCTGCCGCCCTGTTGAATTAATCGTACAGAACGGCGATACGTTATTCACATCTTCCTATGAAAAAGGACAATCGATTACGATTCCGGTTGCCCACGGCGAAGGCAATTTCTACTGTGATGACGAAACGCTTGAAAGATTAAAAGAAAACAATCAAATCGCCTTCACATACGGCGGCGATATTAACGGAAGCGTCAGCGGCATTGCCGGCGTCGTGAATGAGAAAGGCAACGTATTAGGCATGATGCCTCACCCTGAGCGCGCAGTCGATGAACTGCTCGGCAGCGCAGACGGTCTTACATTGTTCCGGTCTATCGTGAAAAATTGGAGGGAAACTCATGTCGCTACTGCTTGAACCAAGTAAAGAACAAATAAAAGAAGAGAAACTCTATCAGCAAATGGGTGTCAGTGATGACGAGTTCGCACTCATTGAATCTATTATCGGAAGATTGCCGAACTACACGGAAATCGGGATTTTTTCCGTGATGTGGTCAGAGCACTGCAGCTATAAAAACTCAAAACCGGTTTTACGCAAATTCCCGACTAGCGGCGAACGCGTGCTGCAGGGTCCCGGAGAAGGCGCGGGAATCGTTGACATCGGTGACAATCAGGCGGTCGTGTTCAAAATTGAATCTCATAACCACCCGTCAGCGCTTGAGCCATACCAAGGTGCTGCGACGGGAGTGGGCGGCATTATCCGTGACGTTTTCTCAATGGGCGCCCGTCCGATAGCTGTATTAAACTCTCTTCGATTTGGTGAACTCACTTCACCTCGTGTGAAGTACTTGTTTGAAGAAGTAGTGGCGGGAATCGCGGGATACGGAAACTGTATCGGTATTCCGACGGTCGGCGGAGAAGTGCAGTTTGACGCAAGCTATGAGGGCAATCCGCTTGTCAATGCAATGTGCGTCGGATTGATTGATCATAAAGATATTAAAAAAGGCCAGGCGAAAGGTGTCGGCAACACGGTCATGTACGTCGGCGCTAAAACGGGCCGCGACGGCATACACGGCGCTACTTTCGCATCAGAAGAAATGTCAGATTCATCTGAAGAAAAACGTTCCGCGGTGCAGGTCGGCGATCCTTTCATGGAAAAACTTCTCCTGGAAGCATGCCTTGAAGTCATCCAATGCGATGCCTTAGTCGGCATTCAGGATATGGGGGCGGCCGGTCTGACAAGTTCGAGTGCTGAAATGGCAAGCAAAGCCGGCTCCGGCATTGAAATGAACCTTGATCTCATTCCGCAGCGGGAAACGGGTATGACCGCTTACGAAATGATGCTTTCCGAGTCTCAGGAACGCATGCTTCTCGTCATTGAACGCGGACGTGAACAGGAAATTGTCGATATTTTTGATAAATATGACCTTGAAGCGGTTTCCGTAGGTCATGTGACGGATGATAAAATGCTCCGCCTCCGCCATAACGGAGAGGTTGTTTGCGAACTTCCGGTCGACGCACTGGCGGAAGAAGCGCCTGTATACCACAAACCGTCAGCAGAACCCGCGTACTACCGCGAGTTTCAGGAAACAGAAGTTCCCGCGCCTGAAGTAAAAGATGGGACAGAGACGCTTTTTGCCCTGCTGCAGCAGCCGACAATTGCCAGCAAAGAGTGGGTGTATGATCAATATGACTACATGGTGCGCACAAATACGGTGGTCGCTCCGGGCTCTGACGCGGGAGTGCTCAGAATCCGCGGCACGAAAAAAGCGCTGGCGATGACGACGGATTGCAACGCCCGTTATTTATATCTTGATCCAGAAGAAGGCGGAAAAATCGCCGTTGCCGAAGCGGCGCGCAACATCGTATGCTCCGGCGCCGAACCGCTTGCGGTCACGGATAATCTGAATTTCGGAAACCCGGAAAAACCTGAAATTTTCTGGCAGATCGAAAAAGCGGCCGACGGCATCAGCGAGGCGTGCAACGTTCTCAGCACACCCGTCATCGGCGGTAACGTATCACTTTATAATGAATCGAACGGAACGGCCATCTACCCGACGCCTGTTATCGGCATGGTCGGCTTAATTGAAGATACCGCTCATATTACGACACAGCATTTCAAACAAGCGGGGGATCTTGTATACGTGATCGGCGAAACAAAACCTGAGTTTGCCGGAAGCGAACTGCAAAAAATGACAGAAGGCCGCATTTACGGCAAAGCGCCGCAAATCGATCTTGATATAGAGCTGTCACGCCAAAAAGCATTGCTTGACGCGATTAAAAAAGGCTTCGTTCAATCCGCGCATGACGTATCTGAAGGCGGCTTAGGCGTAGCGATTGCAGAAAGTGTCATGACGACGGAAAACCTTGGCGCCAACGTGACTGTTGAAGGGGAAGCGGCATTATTATTCTCTGAATCTCAATCACGCTTCGTCGTTTCGGTCAAAAAAGAACACCAAGCGGCGTTTGAAGCGGCTGCGGCAGATGCCATTCATATCGGTGAAGTGACAGGAGACGGACAGCTGACGATCCGAAGCCAAGAAGGACAACAATTGGTTCACGCGCAAACGAAAGAACTTGAGCGCGCGTGGAAAGGAGCTATTCCATGCTTGCTGAAATCAAAGGCCTGAATGAAGAATGCGGTGTGTTTGGCATCTGGGGACATGAAGAAGCCCCGCAAATTACGTATTACGGTCTCCACAGCCTCCAGCACAGAGGACAGGAAGGCGCGGGAATTGTCGCGACTGACGGCGAAAAACTGACGGCGCACAAAGGCCAAGGGCTGATCACTGAAGTATTTCAAAACGGCGAGCTCAGCAAAGTAAAGGGAAAAGGCGCGATCGGGCATGTTCGTTACGCAACGGCTGGAGGAGGCGGATATGAAAATGTTCAGCCGCTCCTGTTCCGTTCGCAAAACAACGGCAGCCTCGCGCTCGCCCATAACGGAAACTTGGTCAACGCCACACAGCTGAAGCAGCAGCTTGAAAACCAAGGGAGCATTTTTCAGACTTCCTCCGATACGGAAGTGCTGGCTCATCTGATTAAACGCAGCGGACACTTTTCACTGAAGGATCAAATCAAAAATTCGCTATCTATGCTGAAAGGCGCTTATGCCTTTTTAATCATGACTGAAACAGAGATGATCGTAGCGCTTGACCCGAACGGACTCAGACCGCTGTCAATCGGCATCATGGGCGATGCTTATGTGGTCGCTTCAGAAACGTGCGCATTTGATGTTGTCGGCGCAACGTACCTTCGTGAGGTAGAGCCGGGCGAAATGCTGATCATCAACGATGAAGGCTTGAAATCAGAGCGTTTTTCCATGAATATCAACCGTTCCATCTGCAGCATGGAGTACATTTATTTCTCAAGACCTGACAGCAATATCGACGGCATTAACGTGCACAGCGCCCGGAAAAACCTCGGGAAAATGCTTGCCCGGGAGTCCGCGGTTGAAGCGGATGTCGTCACAGGCGTGCCTGATTCCAGTATTTCTGCGGCCATCGGCTATGCCGAGGCGACGGGCATCCCGTACGAACTCGGTCTCATTAAAAACCGTTATGTCGGCAGAACGTTTATCCAGCCGTCACAGGCTCTCCGTGAGCAAGGCGTCAGAATGAAGCTGTCCGCCGTCCGCGGTGTTGTCGAAGGAAAACGGGTCGTCATGGTTGATGATTCCATCGTGCGCGGGACGACAAGCCGCCGGATTGTCACAATGCTCAGAGAAGCGGGGGCGACAGAGGTGCACGTCAAGATCAGTTCACCGCCGATCGCTCATCCGTGCTTCTACGGTATCGACACATCAACCCATGAGGAGCTGATCGCTTCTTCTCATTCCGTGGAAGAAATCCGTCAGATCATCGGTGCCGACACGCTTTCTTTCTTAAGTGTAGACGGATTGTTAAAAGGAGTCGGCCGAAAATTTGAAGACACCAATTGCGGACAATGCCTCGCTTGTTTTACGGGCAAATATCCGACGGAAATTTATCAGGATACAGTGCTTCCTCACGTAAAAGAAGCGGTGCTGACAAAATAAAATGTGAAAATGACATAAAGGCAGCGGGAATTCAGGCTGCCTTTCTCTTTCTGCCTTTTTAGGAGAAACGAATTGACAAGGAGTGATAGGGATGTCTGATGCTTATAAAAATGCCGGAGTTGACATCGAAGCCGGATACGAAGCCGTCAAACGAATGAAAAAACACGTGGAGCGCACGAAAAGGCTCGGCGTTATGGGAAGCCTGGGCGGTTTTGGCGGAATGTTTGATCTGTCAGAGCTTCCGTATCAAAAGCCTGTTTTAATTTCCGGAACAGACGGTGTCGGCACCAAACTGAAACTCGCATTTTCAATGGATAAGCATGACACGATCGGCGTCGATGCGGTCGCGATGTGTGTAAACGATGTGCTTGCCCAGGGAGCGGAGCCGCTGTTTTTCCTTGATTATTTGGCGGTCGGCAAGGCTGATCCGGTGAAAATTGAGCAGATCGTTCAGGGTGTGGCGGACGGATGCGAGCAGTCAGGATCAGCGCTTATCGGCGGTGAGACGGCGGAAATGCCGGGGCTGTATACGTCTGATGAATACGATATTGCGGGCTTTTCAGTCGGCGTCGCGGAAAAAGACGAAATCGTCACCGGTGAACATATCGAAGAGGGGCATCTCTTAATCGGACTTACTTCAAGCGGCCTTCACAGCAACGGATTTTCCCTGGTGAGAAAAGTGCTTCTTGATGACGGCGGACTTGATTTGGATACTGTCTATGAACCGTTTGCGCGTCCTCTCGGCGAAGAATTGCTGGAACCGACGAGAATATATGTGAAGCCGGTGCTCAAGGCGGTGAAAAGCGGTAAGGTGGACGGCATGGCGCATGTGACAGGCGGAGGATTCATCGAGAATATCCCGCGGATGCTGCCGGACGGATTGAGCGCGGAAATTGATCACGGATCATGGCCGATCCCGCCGATTTTTCCATTTCTGCAGGAGCACGGCAAGCTGAGAGAAGAAGAAATGTTCAATGTCTTTAATATGGGCATCGGTTTTGTCCTTGCCGTTAAAGAAGAAAACCTGACAGACGTCATCGGCACGCTTGAAGCTCAGGGCGAGAAGGCTTATCTGATCGGCCGGGTCAAGCGGGGCGAAGGCATTTCTTTCGGCGGTGCGGCTCTTTCATGAAAAAGTTTGCGGTATTTGCTTCAGGAAACGGATCGAACTTCGAGGCCATTGCCAAACGCATGAGAGAAGAGAAGTGGGATGCGGAGCTCTCGCTTCTCGTGACGGATAAGCCTCAGGCAAAGGCGGCGGAAAGGGCGGAGGCTTTACATATCCCGTCATTCGCCTTTGAACCGTCATCTTTTGAAAACAAAGCGGCCTTTGAACGGGCCATTATTGAACAGCTGCGCCTGCACGGGGCGGAATTAATCGTTCTCGCCGGCTATATGAGACTGATTGGAGATACGCTGCTTGAAGCATACGGAGGACGCATTATTAATATACATCCCTCGCTTCTTCCGGCATTCCCTGGGATTGACGCTGTCGGACAGGCGTATCGGGCCGGTGTGAAAGTGGCGGGCATTACCGTTCATTACGTCGACGAAGGCATGGACACCGGACCGATTATCGCGCAAAAAGCATTCGAAATACAGGAAAACGATACGCTTGAAGACATAGAGCATACAATACACGAGCTTGAGCACAAATGGTATCCGAGCGTTGTGAAACGGCTGCTGGGACTAAATAACAGAGGTGAAAAGGCATGACAATCAAACGCGCACTAATCAGTGTTTCTGATAAAACAAATCTCGTACCTTTCGTAAAGGAACTGACAGAGCTCGGCGTCGAAGTCATTTCGACCGGAGGAACAAAAAAACTTCTTCAGGAAAACGGTGTGGATGTCATCGGCATTTCAGAAGTGACCGGATTTCCTGAAATTATGGACGGACGGTTAAAAACGCTCCATCCTAATATTCACGGCGGACTGCTTGCCGTAAGAGACAATGAAGAGCATATGGCGCAGATCAATGAGCACGGCATTGCACCGATTGACCTTGTGGTCGTCAACCTTTATCCGTTTAAAGAAACGATTTCAAAAGAAGACGTAACATACGATGAAGCGATAGAAAACATTGATATCGGCGGTCCCGGCATGCTGCGCGCCGCATCGAAAAACCATCAGGATGTGACGGTCATCACAGATCCGGCCGATTACAGCTCCGTGCTCAATGAGATGAAAGAACACGGCGGCGTTTCGCTCAAAAGAAAACGCGAGCTTGCGGCCAAAGTATTCCGCCATACCGCGGCATACGACGCATTAATCGCTGATTACTTAACACGCGAGGCCGGTGAGAAAGACCCTGAGCAATTCACTGTTACTTTTGAGAAAAAACAGTCGCTCCGCTACGGTGAAAACCCTCACCAAGAGGCGGTTTTCTACCAAAGCGCACTTCCTGTCTCCGGTTCCATCGCAGCGGCAAAACAGCTTCACGGCAAAGAGCTTTCTTATAACAATATTAAGGACGCGGATGCGGCCGTTCAAATCGTCCGGGAATTTACAGAACCCGCAGCTGTTGCCGTTAAACATATGAATCCATGCGGAGTCGGTACGGGAGCTTCAATTGAGGAAGCATTCAATAAAGCGTATGAAGCTGATAAAACCTCCATTTTCGGCGGCATCATCGCGCTGAACCGTGAAGTTGATCAGGCAACGGCTGAAGCCCTTCACGGCATCTTTTTAGAAATCATTATCGCCCCTTCTTTCAGTGAAGAAGCGCTGAACGTGCTGACGGCGAAGAAAAACCTTCGTCTGCTCACGCTTGACGTGACCGCATCAGGAAAGAAAGAAAAACAGCTGACTTCCGTACAGGGCGGTCTTTTGATTCAAGATTTAGACGTCCATGGATTTGATGACGCCGACATCAGCATCCCGACAAAAAGAGAGCCGAGCGAGCAGGAATGGGAAGATTTGAAGCTGGCCTGGAAAGTCGTCAAACACGTGAAATCCAACGCGATCGTCCTTGCAAAAGACCATATGACGGTCGGTGTGGGCGCAGGACAGATGAATCGCGTCGGTTCAGCCAAAATCGCCATTGAGCAGGCCGGAGAAAAAGCAAAAGGCAGCGCGCTCGGATCAGACGCGTTTTTCCCGATGCCGGATACAGTCGAAGAAGCCGCAAAAGCCGGTGTCACGGCGATTATCCAGCCCGGCGGATCGGTCCGCGATGAAGATTCGATTAAAAAAGCGGATGAATACGGGATCGCCATGGTATTCACCGGCATCAGACATTTCAAACATTAAGGGGGGAACGAAGCGTGAATGTATTGATTATCGGAAAAGGCGGCAGAGAGCATACATTGGCTTGGAAAGCGGCGCAAAGCCCGCTTGTTGACACGGTGTACGCCGCGCCCGGAAATGACGGTATGACAGACTGCGCGACGCTGGTCAACATTGGAGAAAGCGATCATGCCGCACTCATTGCGTTTGCGAAAGAACATCATGTCGGCCTGACGATTATCGGCCCCGAAGTTCCTCTGATTGAAGGGATAGCCGACGAGTTTGAAAAAGCCGGACTGCTTGTTTTCGGACCGTCTGAAAAAGCGGCTATTATTGAAGGAAGCAAACAGTTTGCCAAGGATTTAATGAAAAAATACGGCATTCCGACGGCGGAGTATGAGACGTTTACTTCATTTGAAGAGGCGAAAGCATATGTACAGCAAAAAGGCGCGCCGATTGTCATTAAAGCGGACGGGCTTGCCGCCGGAAAAGGTGTCACAGTCGCGATGACGGAAGAAGAAGCGATTGAATGCCTGCATGATTTTCTTGAGGATGAGAAATTCGGGGAGGCGAGCGCATCTGTTGTCATTGAAGAGTTTCTCGCCGGCGAAGAATTTTCTTTAATGGCGTTTGTAAAAGGGGAGACCGTCTATCCGATGGTCATCGCTCAAGATCATAAACGCGCCTTCGATGGAGACAAAGGGCCGAATACGGGCGGAATGGGAGCCTACTCACCGGTGCCGCACATTTCCGATGATATCGTCAGAAGCGCAGTCGAAACGATTGTGAAGCCGGCGGCAAAAGCAATGGTGAAAGAGGGGCGCTCCTTCACGGGCGTGCTGTACGCGGGGCTGATTCTGACGGAAGACGGATCAAAGGTCATTGAATTCAACGCGCGCTTCGGAGATCCGGAAACACAGGCCGTCGTGCCGAGAATGGAATCTGACCTCATTCAGGTGCTCTTAGATCTTCTGCATGAGAAAGATGTTGACCTAAGATGGAAGGATACGGCCGCGGTCAGCGTTGTCCTGGCTTCTGAAGGCTATCCGGAAGGCTATGCGAAAGGGACGCCGATCGGCAGTTTGACGTCCGCTGAAGACGGGATCGCCGTTTTTCATGCCGGAACGAAAAAAGACGGCGGACAATTTGTTACGAACGGCGGCCGGGTCGCCAATGTCACGGCATTTGCTGAGACATTTGAAGCGGCGAGGGATAAAGTGTACAGCGCCGTTTCAGGGCTGACAAAACCCGGACTGTTTTACAGAAGCGATATCGGCGCCCGTGCGCTGAAAGCATCGCAGCGATAAAGAGGAAACCCCCGCGTCTTAAAAGATGCGGGTTTTCTTCTGAATGACGACTAAGATTGTCATGCAGTCTTGAATTCTGTCCCGGCTTTTGTGATGCCGGGATCGCCGGCAGATTCTTCTCATACTCGCAGGACAGGAGAAAAAATAACAAGCCGAAACGGCTTGTTATTTTTCTTGCTGATGGCTGTCATCCTGATTCATTCCGGCTTGGAACATATATGTCACCGGACAGAAGCGGAGGATGCCGGACGCCGCTTTCATCGCGCCCATCATCATACAGAAGAGATGCATCTTGCACCAAGGTTTTCTCGTGTATTTTGCTGAAGCGGCAGACAAAATGGTGAGGCCGCAAGTGATGCGCATAACGGCGTTTAATAAACTGATATTCGGTTTCATCATTTCAGCTCCCTTAGAAAAAGTTTTTCATTCATCTTCAATAATTTGTAACGTTTTAGCCGTGCGATAATTGTGCGGATGTGATACGATGGGTCTAATATAAGCGAAGGAGAGTATGTGAATGTCCGAACGTACCTTTAACTGGAAAAATAAAGACATCAGATCACAGGCGGATGTTGTAGACTCAAAGCTGCTTCCAACGCTACTTTTACGGGATGCTCTCGTATTAAATCCTTTTTTAAAACAATGGCTGAAAAAGAACGTCTGGATTTACGGAGACCGAATCGTATATGTTGGTCATGAGCTTCCTGATGCAGCAGAGCACATTCATACCATAAATTGTGAAGGAAAATACATTGTGCCAGGTTACATTGAACCGCATACACATCCTTTTCAAATATATAATCCCCAAACGCTCGCCGAATATGTGTCTCAATTCGGAACAACGACGTTTGTTAATGATAACTTGTTTTTTCTTTTGCACAGCGGTAAAAAGAAAGCGCTTACTATATTGGAAGAACTAAAAAAACAGCCGGTGCAATATTTCTGGTGGTCCAGATATGATCTGCAGACTGAAGTGCTGAATGAGGACCAGCTCCTTTCTTTTGATGTCCGCAAGCAATGGATTGAGCATCCGGATGTCATTCAAGGCGGAGAATTGACCGGATGGCCGCGCCTCATGGACGGCGATGACTTGATGCTTCATTGCATGCAGGCGACAAAGAAACTGCGCAAGCGGATAGAAGGGCATTTTCCCGGAGCTTCTGAAAAAACACTGACGAAGATGAAACTGTTCGGGGCTGATTCTGACCACGAAGCGATGAATGGCGACGAGGTGATGAGACGGCTTGAATTGGGTTACTATGTTTCGCTCAGACATTCATCCATCCGCCCTGATTTGAGAACGATTTTGCAGGATCTCCATCAAAAAGGCTTCCGGCATTATGATCATTTCTTTTACACGACGGATGGAGCGACGCCGCATTTTTATAAAGGCGGCATGACGAATGAATTAATCAAAATCGCTTTGGAGGAAGGGGTTCCGGCGATTGACGCCTACAATATGGCCTCCTTTAATATCGCGAAATATTATCAGATGGATGACTTTCTCGGTGTGATCGGTCCGGGCCGGCTTGCTTCATTAAACATTCTCGATGACCCGATGAATCCGGACCCGGTCACGGTGATCTCCAAAGGCATCCTGCTGAGGGAAGACGGCCGAAATATGAATGCGTTTACAGAAACGGATTGGAAAAAGGGCGGTCTTGTCCCTCTTGAGCTTTCATATGATATGACGATGGATGATTTACAGTTTTCAATGCCGATGGGTGTGATAATGCGCAACGCCGTCATTATGGAGCCGTATATGATTGCGATTGATAATTCTGTTGACCAGCTTTCTTTTGATCATGATGAATGCTATCTCACGCTTCTCGATAAGCATGGAAAATGGCGGGTCAATACAATGCTGAAAGGTTTTGCCGATCGGGTGCAGGGCTTTGTCAGTTCCTACACGACAACCGGAGATATTATCGCTGCCGGAAAAAATAAAGAAGATATCCTGCTCGCTTTCTCACGGATGAAAGAAATCGGCGGCGGAATCGTGCTTGCCGAAAACGGGAAGATTCTTCATGAGATTCCCCTCGCTTTAAACGGTTCTGCATCCGCGGAGAATTATGAAGAAGTGCTTGAGAAAGAGCAAAAACTGAGGACGCTGCTGGAGGAGCGGGGCTACCGATTCTGCGATCCGATCTATACGCTGCTCTTTTTGCAGAGCACACACCTGCCTTATATCCGCATTACGCCGAGAGGAATATTCGACGTGATGAAAAAAACTGTACTCTTTCCATCGATAATGCGTTAAAATATAAAAGCAGGGAGCCGACATATGAAAAGATGGAAAACCGTTTGTATGCTTTGTTTTGCGTTTTTGCTGCTTGCCGCCTGCCGGCAGAACAATGCCGATCAGGTGCAGCCGAAAGAAGCGGAAGCTCCTTTAACGGGGCTGAAAACTGAGCAGAAGCTTGCAGAACGCCGTCCGATTGCAGTCGCAGTGAACAATCATCCGAAGGCGAGGCCCCAATCCGGGCTGTCAAAGGCGGATGTTGTCATCGAAGCGCTCGCGGAGGGCCGGATTACGCGGTTTCTCGCGATTTTTCAAAGTGAGATGCCGGAAACGGTCGGGCCTGTGCGGAGCGCGAGGGAATATTTTGTCACGCTCAGCAGCGGGTTTAACAGCATATTTGTCCATCATGGCTGGAGTCCCGGCGCTAAAAAGCAGCTGGAGTCCGGAACTTACGATTATATAAACGGTTTGGATTTCGACGGCAGCCTGTTTTGGAGAGCCGATTTCAGCAAGCCGCCCCACAATTCCTACACGTCTTATGACAATATCAGGAAGGCGGCGGAACAAAAAGGATACAAGCTGAACGGAAAAACAGAACCGCTCCCATTTCAGACATCAGATGCAAAACCCGGAAACGAAACCTACAATATTCGGATAGATTATGGAACACAAAATGTTACAAATCTTGTCGAATACGATTATGATAAAAAAGCTGATGCTTATACAAGAAGCTCTGATGGTGTGAAAGCGACAGACCGGGAGACCGGAAAGCCTTTAGCCATGCACAACATTTTTATTGTTGAAGCCGGCCATCGCATGACAGACAAAGATGGAAGGCGGGCCATCGATATTCAGTCAGGGGGGAAGGGCCTCCTGCTTCAGCACGGCGATGTTATGGAGTCAGACTGGGAATATAAAGACGGCCGTATTCTGCCCGTAAAAGGCGGTGAGATTCTTCCGTTTGTGCCAGGAAAGACATGGATTAATATCGTGCCTGATCTCGATGCAGCTTCCATTAGTAAAGGAGAAGGTGTTTGACGATGCAAATCGATAAATTACGCGGAAAAGAACTGGACCAGTTATTTTTATCTATTTTATCGCTGAAAGATCTGGAGGAATGCTATCGTTTCTTTGACGATCTTTGTACGATTAATGAAATCCAATCGCTGGCGCAGCGTTTGGAAGTGGCGAGAATGCTCCGCGAAGGAAATACGTATCACAAAATTGAAAGCGAAACGGGTGCTTCCACAGCGACGATTTCCCGGGTGAAGCGCTGCTTAAATTACGGGAACGACGCCTATGAAATGGCGCTTGACCGCGTAAACAAAGGAGAATCCTCCTCAGCTACGTAAAAAACCGCTCTGCCGATGACGGCAGGCGGTTTTTTTATGCGTGCTGATTCAAAAGGCCGGGAAGTTCCCTCAGGCTTCCGTCTTCCTCCCGGTATACGATGTGTTCAGCTGAGAAATGAATCGGCGAGCTGATACCCGCCGCCGCGGCAAGATGAAACAGCCCTTCACGCAACGAGAGCACGTAGTTGCAGACGCGATGCTGTTTATCCTCGATACTGAGCGCGCGCTGAAGTTTTGGATCGGTTGTCGCCACTCCGACAGGACAATGATTGGTGTGGCATACTTGAGCGCGGATACAGCCGACTGAAAACATCATTCCCCGGGCAATATTGACAAAATCCGCGCCTAACGCGAGGGCAACGGCAATCTTATCGGGAGTGAGCAGCTTTCCGGATGCGAAAATTTTCAGCCTATCTCTTATACCGTATGTCTTCAAAAGGCCGTCAACAAGGGGGAGGCCGGTCAGAATCGGCAGGCCGACGGAATCCGCCAGCTCATGGAAAGAAGCTCCCGTTCCCCCTTCACTGCCGTCAATCGTAATAAAGTCGGGAAGTTTGCCTGATGAACTCATACAGGAAATAAGGTCTTCAAGGTCTTTGCGGCTGCCCGGGACAATTTTGATGCCGACCGGTTTTTCACCGACAGTTCTTAATTTCTCAATGAAATCAAGCATGTCCGGAACATTTGAGAACTCGTTGAAGCGGTTTGGACTGTCAATGGATTGTCCGGGCTGCACATTTCTGATGGCGGCAATTTCTTCGGTCACCTTTGAACCGTCAATATGACCGCCTCTTGCTTTCGCCCCTTGCGCAAGCTTTAATTCAAAGGCTTTAATCTGCTCGAGGCGGCTTTTTTTCTTAAATTCTTCCCATGAAAATTCTCCATCTTCAGTGCGCACGCCGAACAGCCCGGGGCCGATTTGGCAGATAATATCCGCGCCGCCTTTCAAGTGATACTCAGACAGGCCGCCTTCGCCTGTATTCATCCATGTGCCGCCGGCCTGGTGCAGCCCTTTTGACAGGGCGGTGATTGCCCGGTCGCCAAGTGAGCCGTAGCTCATCGCTGATTGTCCGATTAACCCTTTTACATAAAACGGTTTCTTGCATGTGTCGCGGCCGATCACTTGCACATCGTCCGGATGCAGGTAATAAGGGTCCGCTTTTGCTTTTTCGCGGTGTTCGCTGCGTTTCAGCAGGTTGTCTTTGTCAATCTTGTATACCATCGTGTCGATCTTCGGCGTCTGATCTGTGCGCAGCTCCTCCCTTTGTTTTGGGAAGAGGGCGTTACGGATATAATAGCCCGGCTGATCGAAATCCCGTTCTGAGCCGAAGCCCATCATTCTGCTTTTATACTTTCCCGACATGACCGTCTGTTCATATTCTCTCCGGGAAAACGGCTGTTCTTCGTTATCATTGCTGAATAAATACTGCCGCAGCTCAGGTCCGATTTTTTCAAATATATAGCGCAGTTTTCCCGCTGCGGGATAATTGCGCAGCACTGAATGTTCTTCCTGCTTTTCGTCTCTTATGTAAATCCAGAGAAACAATGCGGCGGGAACTAAAATAATAAAAATCAATATACAAATCAGTACGATAATGGCTTGTTCCATTGAGATCAGACTCCTTGCCTTTTTTCTCTTTGACATTCCACATTTTGTCTGTTTTCAAACATAGCCGTTTCCCGTCCGGCGGAGCGCAATCTTTTTTTGTGAATCAGGTGAATGACGTCTTTTTCCGTTTTTCCGGGCCAAACGAATTTGTTATAATGTTTAAATGGCAAGAAACGAATGGAGGAACGAAAACGCATGTACGATGTTAACGAGTGGAAGCATGTTTTTAAACTCGATCCGAATAAAGATTTACCGGATGAACAGCTGGAACGGCTTTGTGAATCAGGGACTGACGCCATTGTGATCGGAGGAAGCGACAATATCACCGAGGACAATGTGCTGAGACTGATGTCAAAGGTGCGGCGGTTTTTAGTGCCGTGCGTACTTGAGGTGTCGACGATTGATTCCATTGTGCCCGGGTTTGATCTTTATTTCATTCCGAGTGTGCTCAACAGCAAAAAGGCGGACTGGATTGTCGGCATGCATCATCAGGCGATGAAAGAATACGGAGAGCTCATGTCAATGGAGGAAATCGTGACGGAGGGCTACTGCATCGTCAACCCTGATTGTAAGGCGGCCGCTTTGACGGAGGCGGATACACATATAGAAACAGAAGATATTCTCGCCTATGCGCGGGTCGCGGAACATTTGCTTCATCTCCCGATTTTTTATCTGGAATACAGCGGGATGCTGGCGGACATAGAAACGGTGGAGAAAACGAAGGCTGTGCTGGACAAGTCCGTTCTGTTTTACGGAGGCGGCATTAAAGACGCGGAAACGGCGGAACGGTTCGGCCGTCATGCCGATGTCATCGTTGTCGGAAATGCCGTATATGAAGATTTTGATCAGGCGCTCAAAACGGTGGCGGCTGTAAAGACAAAGTAGCCAAGCGGACGAAATTGATTTATGATAGAACATATGTTTGATAGGCGGTGAACGGATATGAATTACATTAGCAATCAATTATTAAGCGGATTAAATCCCGTTCAGCAGGAAGCGGTCAAGACGACGGACGGTCCGCTGCTTCTGATGGCGGGCGCGGGAAGCGGAAAAACACGTGTGCTGACGCACAGAATCGCATACTTAATGGCGGAAAAACACGTGGCGCCATGGAACATTCTGGCGATTACCTTTACAAATAAAGCCGCCAGAGAAATGAAGGAGCGGGTGGAGAGCATTCTCGGACCCGGCGCGGATGAAATCTGGATTTCCACCTTCCACAGCATGTGCGTGCGGATTCTGCGCAGGGATATTGACAGAATCGGCATCAACCGAAACTTCTCCATTCTTGATACGGCTGATCAGCTTTCCGTTATTAAAGGGATTTTGAAAGAGCGGAATATCGATCCGAAAAAGTTTGATCCGAGAAGTATTTTAGGCTCCATCAGCAGCGCAAAAAACGAGCTGATCGAACCTGAGGAATTCGCAAAAACGGCCGGCGGCTACTACGATCAGGTCACGAGTGACGTGTATACCGATTATCAGAAAAAACTGCTGAAAAACCAATCGCTCGATTTTGATGATTTAATCATGACGACGATTAAGCTTTTTGAGCGTGTGCCGGAAGTGCTTGAGTTTTATCAGCGCAAATTCCAGTACATTCACGTAGACGAGTATCAGGATACGAACAGGGCGCAATACCTGCTTGTGAAGCAGCTTGCGGCCCGCCTTGAAAATATCTGCGTCGTCGGTGACTCCGACCAGTCCATTTACAGATGGCGCGGAGCGGATATCGCGAATATCCTTTCCTTTGAAAAAGATTATCCGAGCGCAAACGTGATTCTGCTCGAGCAAAACTACCGCTCAACAAAGCGGATTCTGCAAGCGGCTAACGAAGTGATCAAAAACAACTCAAACCGCAAGCCGAAAAACCTGTGGACGGAAAATGACGAAGGCATCAAGCTTTCTTATTACAGCGGCGACAATGAATTCGGCGAAGGCCAATTCGTCGCGGGCAAAATTTATGAGCTGCACAGCTCGGGCCGGCGGAAGCTTTCCGATATCGCGATTTTATACCGGACAAACGCCCAGTCGCGCGTCATTGAGGAAACCCTTTTAAAATCCGGACTGAACTACAATATCGTCGGCGGAACCAAGTTCTACGACAGGAAAGAAATTAAAGACATTCTCGCATACCTGCGCCTTGTGTCAAACCCGGACGACGACATCAGTTTTACGCGGATCGTCAATGTGCCGAAGCGGGGCGTCGGCGCCACTTCGCTAGAAAAAATCGCTTCATATGCGGCGATGAACGGAATGTCAATGTTCCAGGCGATCAAACAGGTTGATTTCATCGGTGTCAGCGCGAAAGCGGCAAACGCGCTTGACAGCTTTGGCGCGATGATTGAAAATCTGACGAACATGCAGGATTACCTGTCCATTACGGAACTCACGGAAGAAATTCTCGAGAAAACGGAATACAGAGAAATGCTGAAGGCCGAAAAATCAATCGAAGCCCAAAGCCGCCTTGAAAATATCGACGAGTTTCTTTCCGTGACGAAAAACTTCGAACAAAAAAGCGAAGACAAGTCTCTCGTCGCGTTTCTGACTGATTTGGCGTTGATTGCGGATATTGACCAGCTCGACCAGAAGGAAGAGGAATCAGGCGGAAAGGATGCCGTCACTTTAATGACACTGCACGCCGCTAAGGGGCTTGAATTTCCTGTCGTGTTCTTAATGGGCATGGAAGAAGGCGTGTTCCCGCACAGCCGCTCCCTGATGGAAGAAGCCGAGATGGAAGAAGAACGCAGGCTCGCATATGTAGGCATTACGAGGGCGGAAGAAGAACTGTATTTAACGAATGCCAAAATGCGCACCTTATTCGGCCGCACCAATATGAATCCGGAATCCCGCTTTATCAGGGAAATACCTGGCGATTTATTGGAGAACCTAAATGAGAAGAAAACACCTCGCATGCAGCCGGGAAGAAAAGTGCAGCCGAAACGCGGGCCCGTATCCCGTCCCGTTTCCTATGCGAACAAAACAGGCGGCGACTCGCTCAGCTGGGCGGTCGGCGATAAAGCGGGCCATAAAAAATGGGGCACCGGAACGGTTGTCAGCGTAAAAGGAGAAGGCGAAAGCACCGAGCTTGATATCGCATTCCCGAGCCCAGTCGGCGTGAAGCGTCTGCTTGCCGCTTTTGCGCCGATTGAAAAGCAGTAACCTGAAGAGGAAAGGAAGAACATGATGGACAAAGAAACAGCGAAACACCGGGCAGAAGAATTGCGCCGCACCATCGATCAGTACAGTTATGAATATTACACCTTAGATGAACCGAGCGTGCCGGATTCCGAGTACGACAGACTGATGCAGGAGCTGATTGCCATAGAGGAAGAGCACCCGGAGCTCAGAACGCCTGATTCGCCCACACAGCGGGTCGGGGGAGCGGTGCTTGAATCTTTTCAAAAGGTGCAGCACGGCACGCCGATGCTCAGTCTCGGCAACGCATTTAACGATGATGATCTCCGCGATTTTGACCGCCGCGTCCGTCAGGCTGTCGGTGACGGCGTCGCTTACAATGTGGAGCTGAAAATAGACGGTCTTGCTGTTTCTCTCCGTTATGAAGACGGCTATTTCGTCAGAGGCGCGACAAGAGGAGACGGAACGACGGGCGAAGATATCACCGAAAACTTAAAAACGATCCGCAACATTCCGCTGAAAATGAAACGTAATCTTTCCATAGAAGTGCGCGGAGAGGCGTACATGCCGAAACAGTCATTTGAAGCGCTCAATGAGGAAAGGCTGAAACATGAAGAGGAGCCGTTCGCCAATCCCCGGAACGCGGCTGCGGGCTCACTCAGACAGCTCGATCCGAAAATTGCAGCGAAACGAAATCTTGACATCTTCGTCTACAGTATAGCGGAGCTTGACGAGATGGGTGTGGAAACACAGAGTCAGGGCCTGGATTTTCTGGATGAGCTCGGTTTTAAAACAAACCAGGAACGGAAAAAATGCGACACGATAGATGAAGTCATTGAAATGATCGAAGAGCTGCAGGCGAAGCGGGCCGATCTCCCTTATGAAATTGACGGAATCGTCATCAAAGTCGATTCGCTCGACCAGCAGGAAGAACTCGGGTATACGGCAAAAAGCCCGCGCTGGGCGATTGCTTACAAATTCCCGGCTGAAGAGGTCGTGACAAAACTGCTCGATATCGAACTGAATGTCGGAAGAACGGGCGTTATTACGCCGACCGCCGTTCTGGAACCGGTAAAAGTCGCGGGAACGACGGTCTCAAGAGCATCCCTTCATAACGAAGATTTAATTAAAGAGAAGGATATCCGCATTCTCGATAAAGTGGTCGTCAAAAAAGCGGGCGACATCATCCCTGAGGTCGTCAATGTCTTAATTGAACAGCGGACCGGGGAAGAAAAAGAATTCAATATGCCGACCAGCTGCCCTGAGTGCGAAAGCGAACTTGTCCGCATTGAAGGGGAAGTCGCGCTGCGCTGCATCAATCCGGAATGTCCGGCGCAAATCAGAGAAGGCCTGATTCACTTTGTCTCACGCAACGCGATGAATATTGACGGACTCGGAGAACGTGTCATTACACAGCTTTTCCGTGAACACCTCGTCCGTAATGTCGCTGATTTGTATAAGCTGACGAAAGAACAGGTCATCCGGCTTGAGCGGATGGGGGAAAAATCAACTGACAATCTGATCAGCTCCATCCAAAAGTCGAAAGAGAATTCGCTGGAACGCCTGCTGTTCGGTCTCGGCATCCGTTTTATCGGCTCAAAAGCGGCCAAAACACTGGCCATGCATTTTGAAAGCCTGGAAAATCTGAAACAAGCCACGGAAGAAGAGCTGCTTGCGGTAGATGAAATCGGCGAAAAGATGGCCGATGCCGTTATCACCTATTTCCGCAAAGAGGAAATGCTTGAGCTTTTGAATGAACTTGAGGAACTCGGTGTGAACACACTCTACAAAGGCCCGAAAAAAGTAAAAGCGGAGGACAGCGACTCTTATTTTGCCGGCAAAACCATCGTGTTAACCGGAAAGCTTGAAGAGCTGTCCAGAAATGAAGCCAAGGCGCAGATTGAAGCGCTCGGCGGAAAGCTGACGGGATCTGTCAGCAAAAAAACAGACTTGCTGATTGCCGGAGAAGCGGCCGGAAGCAAGCTGACAAAAGCGCAGGAATTAAACATTGAAGTATGGAATGAAGCACAGCTATTGGGAGAGCTAAAGAAATAAGAGGAGTGTTTTCTATTGAAAAAGATGTTGGCATTGGCGGCGACGGCAACGGCGGCAGTACTCATGCTGTCGGCCTGTTCGCCGAGTTTCGGGGGAAAAAAAGAGGAAGAGATCACGCAGAAAACGGCAAAGTCTTCTGAAAAAGCGATCATACCGAAATATAATATCTCTGATTCCTACTATAAAATGGTGCTCCCGTTTAAGGCCGGAAAAGCGCGCGGCCTGACCGCGGACCGGCTGAACACGAGGCTGGACATCGATGAATTCGAGACGGGGCTGATGCGGCTCGCTCAAGACACGTTCCCGACGGATGACTATTTGTATCAGGAAGGCCAGTATTTAGATGAGGACACGGTACTCAGCTGGCTTGACCGCAAAAAAGAGGGCAGTGATCTGAAAAAGGCGAAAAAGGCAGACGCCAATTTCCAGAATCTCGGCTTAAACCCGGTGCTGCCAAGCTCGGGATCAGCAAAAGAGAAAAACGAAAACAGCCCGATTTACTTAGCGTCCATGCTTGAGCAGGATTACTTAGTAAGAAAAGATAAAAATTCTATCCAGCTTGGCGGTGTCATGATCGGTCTCGCTCTCAACTCTGTATACTATTACCGCGAAAACACAGGTGATCCGCAGCAGGAAGTGGAGCTCAGCGACAAAACGATCCGCAGCCACGGCGAAGAAATCGCACAGGAAGTCGTTAACCGCCTTCGGAAAATGGATAACCTGAAAAATGTGCCGATTACCGTCGCCCTTTATAAACAAGCGCCGAAAACATCAATCGTACCGGGGAATTACATTGCGAAAACAGAAGTCAAGGCCGGCTCATCCACCATTTCAAACTGGGATGATGTCAAAGAAAAGTACGTCTTCTATCCGGCGGATACAGACACGGCAAAGAAATACCCTGATGATTCCGAAGTGTTTAAACGCTTCAAAAACGCCATCGACAGCTACTTCCCGAATTACACCGGAGTTGTCGGAACGGCAATGTACGAAAACGATGAAATGAGAAAAATGAAGATTGAAATCCCGATGCAATTTTACGGGAAAAGCGAAGTCATCGCCTTCACCCAATACTTAACAGGTGAGCTGATGGATTATTATTCAAAAGGCTCAGTTGATGTCGAAATTAACATTACCTCGTCTGACGGGCAGGAAGCGCTGATCGTCCGCAATGCGGGTGACAAAGAACCGACCGTCCATATTTACGATTAACCAAGATGCCCTTGTTCATTTCTGTATGAGCAAGGGTTTTTTAGTGTGAATATCGTTGGAGAGAGGAATGAGATATGTTAAGATATTTGTATAATTAGGAATTAACAGGAAAACACATTTCATTTCTGAGCGGATGTTACGAATCTGCTGTGAAAAAAGAAGGGCAGGAATGTTGATGAATGACATTTGCTGAGTACACACACCGCCTACAAATGTTATGAAAAGGGTGAATCAGCATGCATAAAGATATTAAAGCGATTTTTGAGGAAGATAAGGTGCTGGCTGAAGCCGGTGAAATATACGGATTTACCAAGTTTCAATTTATTGCGGACGCAGAGAACTACGTATATGAAATTGTGAAAGATAACGAACCGTATATCTTAAAAATTACGCATACGATCAGAAGAACGCTGGAATATATTCTCGGAGAAATGGAATGGCTTCATCATCTGGCAAAGGGAGGGCTTTCAGTAGCAAAGCCGATTCCTTCATTAAATGGCAAAGATGTCGAAGAAGTGCCCGACGGAAAAGGCGGAGCGTTTTTATTAAGAGTCTATGAAAAAGCGCCCGGACGCAAAGTGGAGGAATCAGACTGGAACGGAACTCTGTTTTACCAGCTTGGAAAGTACACGGGGAACATGCACCGGCTGACGAAAAGCTACCGTCTGAGCGATCCGGCATATAAAAGGCAGGAATGGGATGAAGAGGAGCAGCTGAAGCTGAGAAAATACGTACCCGCAGATCAGCGTCTCGTATTTGAGCGGGCGGATGCTCTAATGGAAAAACTGCGCCGTTTGCCGAAGAATCCTGAAAACTACGGCCTTGTGCACGCCGATCTGCATCATGGCAATTTTAATTGGGACAACGGAAAAATCACTGCATTTGATTTTGATGATATCGGCTACAATTGGTTTGTGAATGATATCAGTATTCTGCTGTACAACATGTTGTGGTATCCGGTCATCCCGTATGAAGACAAGGCCGCGTTTACGGGTGAATTCATGACTCACTTTATGAAAGGCTACAGGGAAGAAAATGACCTTGATTCCGCATGGTTTGAACACATCCCGGATTTCCTCCGGCTGCGCCATATGCTGATCTACGGATTATTGCATCAGGCGTTTGACCTCAATTCACTCGGGGACGAGGAACTCGGGATGCTGAAAGCCTTCAGGCGCGATATCGAAAATGAAACACCGATTACGGAGTATCAATTTTCTGCATTCGTATAAATAGAAAAAAACGCCGGCTGAATCCAGCCCGGCGTTTTTTATAACGTATCACATTTCACTCCGACGACGCCCTGAATTTCTTTAATATCATAATAGACGTCAGTGGTGTAGCGGTTTTTATGAACACTGACTTTCACTTCCATAATCGGAAATTCTTTTTCACCCAGGTCATCAATCCGGACGGAGTGAATGCGGAGCTGTTTGCTTTTCATTTCCTTTAAAATCTCGGTCATTTTGTCTTTATCGGAAAGAGACATTCTCACGCGGATATCCTTTTCCTTCAAGCGGTTGGGACCGATTTTTCTGATCAGCCACGGAAGAAATTCGACACTGATCAGGATAAACAAGAGGCTTGCGAACGCTTCTTTATAAAAGCCGGCGCCTGTAGCCAGACCCAGCCCGGCCGCGCCCCAGATGATAGCCGATGTCGTCAGGCCGGATATGACGTCATTGCTTTTACGCAGGATCACGCCCGCGCCGATAAAACCGACGCCGGAAATGATTTGGGCGGGAAGGCGGAGCGGATCCATCATGATACGGTAATATTTCGGGAAATGATATGCCGCATTAATGCTGACGATCGTCAGCATACAGGAGCTGACGGCGATGACGATACAGGTTTTCAGTCCGAGCGGTTTGTTTTTCAGTTCGCGTTCAAGACCGATGATCATGCCGATCAGCGTGGCAATGCCCAGCTTTAATAAAATGTCTGGTTCGATAGGCCAGCTCAATTTGCACAGCACCTCCGCAATTTTTCTTATAATAAATTGATATGATTTTCTCACAGTATTTATAGCAGGACAAGTGCGGAAGAAAAAAGCCGTCAGGGATAAAATCTGACGGCTTTTTGTCTATTTCTTGTTTTTCAAAAGAGCTTCCATCCGGCTGAACAGCTGATAAGAAGCATCGGCCGGTTTTTTGGTCAGCAGGCTGACGGCAATACCGGCAATCAGACTGAGGAAGAACCCAGGAATGATTTCGTATACGCCGGTTGAAGCGGCAAGCCCTGTCGTAATCCAGATTAAAACGGCCGCGGCCCCGGTAATCATCGCCGCAAGCGCTCCCCATTCATTCATCCGTTTCCAGTACAGACTGAGCAAGAGCGCGGGGCCGATAGCCGAACCGAAGCCAGCCCACGCATATCCGACCAGATCAAGAATGGTGCTGTTCGGATTCATGGAAAGCAGGATGGCGATAACGGCCACGATCAATACCGACAGGCGTCCGGTCATGACCAATTCTTTATCGCTCGCTTCCCGTCTGAAAAAGGCGCGGTATAAATCTTCCGTAATGGCGCTTGCCGTTACGAGAAGCTGTGAGGAAATGGAACTCATGATCGCCGCTAAAATCGCGGACAGCAAGAAGCCCGTAATCAGCGGATGGAACAAGATTTTAGAAAAAATAATGAAAATCGTTTCCGGATCTTTTACGGAGACCCCGAAGTGATGAGAATACGCAACCCCGATAATCCCGGTCAGCAATGAGCCGACAACTGAAATAAACATCCAGCTCATCCCGATTCTGCGAGCGGGTTTTAAATCTTTCACTTCTTTAATCGCCATAAATCGTACGATGATATGAGGCTGGCCGTAATAGCCGAGTCCCCATGCCAAATAAGAAATAATGCTAATGACGCTCGCGCCTTTAAAGATATCCAATAGTTTCGGGTTAACGGCGTTGATCGAATCAATCGTCGTTGAAACGCTCCCGAGCTGGGTAAAAGCAACGATCGGCACAAGCACTAATGCCGCAAACATGATCGCTCCCTGTACAAAGTCAGTCAGACTGACAGCGAGGAAACCGCCAAACAGCGTATAAAGCACAACTACACCCGCCGTTAAAAACAAACCGAATTTGTAGTCGGCGCCGAATGCCGATTCAAATAACCTGCCTCCGGATACCATCCCGGACGATGTGTACAGTGTGAAAAAGATCATAATAATCACGGCGGAAACAATTTTCAGCAATGATGACGAGTGGCGGAACCGTTTATCGAAAAAATCGGGAATCGTAATCGCATCATCCGCAACTTCCGTGTAAGCGCGCAGCCTCGGAGCAAGCAGCAGATAATTTGAATACGCGCCGATCGTCAAACCGAGCGCCAGCCATAAGGTCGATAGCCCCGTTGCGAACATTGCGCCGGGAACTCCCATCAGCATCCATGCGCTCATATCCGCCGCACCTGCGGACAGTGCCGTTACGAACGGACCGAGTCCTCTTCCGCCCAGCATGTAATCATTAATATTCGTTGTCTTTCTGAATGCGTACCAGCCGATTAACAGCATGGCGGCAAAGTAAATGCCAAGAGATATAATTAATTCAATACTCACGTTTTTGGACCCTCTCTTCTTTCATGTAAATGTTGCATCACCTCTGTAGATTAGTAGTGCCGGAATATGTGCCGGCGATCCAGCCTGCCTTTAGTCATCTTTCGATGGGGATCGCATGATTTAGTGCCGGCTATGGTTACTAAACCTAACAAAGTATCCCCGATCAATCAACTCTCGAAACCTGGCCCGCTCAAGGGAAAAATCCCCGCCAACCTAGAACAGCTTAAAGATGAAAACGCTACCAATAAATTATAAAAGTAAAAATTTTCTGACATATAATTCGTTTCTCTTTCTCCCCGATTTAGGATAAAATAGAGAGGGTTTCATCATGCCTCAGAAGGCGGCGTTTTGTTGCTTTAGAGGGCTCGTTTTTGATATGATCAGTATTATATGACGAAACGGAGAATTATGCGGAGGTGGATCTTATGTCACGAATTTCTATAGAAGAAGTAAAGCATGTCGCTCATTTGGCGAGACTCGCCATTACGGATGAAGAAGCTGAAATGTTCACAGAACAGCTTGACAGCATCATCTCGTTTGCCGAGGAGCTTAATGAAGTGGACACGGATAACGTGGAACCGACAACACACGTGCTGAAAATGAAAAACGTAATGAGAGAAGATGAAGCGGGTAAAGGCCTTCCGGTCGAGGATGTCATGAAAAATGCTCCCGATCATAAAGACGGCTATGTCCGTGTGCCATCTATTCTGGATTAAAGGAGGGAGACAGTATGTCATTATTTGATCACAAAATCACAGAACTGAAACAAATGATACATAAAAAAGAAATCAAGATTTCCGATCTTGTTGATGAATCTTACAAACGGATCGCATCCGTGGATGATAAGGTGCAGGCGTTTTTACAGCTTGATGAAGAAAGAGCCCGCGCTTACGCGAAAGAACTTGACGAAGCGGTTGACGGACGGTCTGAACACGGTCTTCTCTTCGGAATGCCGATCGGCGTCAAAGACAACATCGTGACCAAAGGGCTTCGCACAACATGCTCAAGCAAAATCCTCGAAAACTTCGATCCGATTTACGATGCGACAGTTGTGGAACGCCTTCAGGCCGCTGAAGCCGTCACAATCGGAAAGCTGAATATGGACGAGTTCGCGATGGGTTCTTCTACTGAAAACTCCGCGTACAAAGCGACGAAAAACCCTTGGAATCTCGATACGGTTCCCGGCGGATCAAGCGGCGGTTCCGCAGCTGCGGTTGCAGCCGGAGAAGTGCCGTTTTCACTCGGATCTGATACGGGCGGCTCCATCCGTCAGCCGGCTTCTTTCTGCGGCGTCGTCGGATTAAAGCCTACATACGGACGCGTGTCACGTTACGGTTTGGTCGCTTTTGCGTCTTCACTTGACCAGATCGGACCGATCACAAGAAACGTAGAAGATAACGCATTCCTGCTTCAGGCGATTTCAGGTCCGGACAAAATGGACTCTACGAGCGCCAATGTCGAAGTGCCGGACTTTCTTTCTTCATTAACTGGCGATATTAAAGGCTTAAAAATCGCCGTACCGAAAGAATATCTCGGAGAAGGCGTCGGCAAAGAAGCGAAAGAATCGGTTTTAGCCGCTTTAAAAGTGCTTGAAGACCTCGGAGCGACATGGGAAGAAGTATCTCTGCCGCACAGCAAATACGCGCTTGCGACGTATTATCTGCTGTCTTCTTCCGAAGCGTCTGCAAACCTTGCGCGCTTTGACGGCATCCGCTACGGCTACCGCTCAGACAATGCGGACAACCTGATCGACCTTTATAAACAGACACGCTCAGAAGGCTTCGGCAACGAAGTGAAGCGCCGCATCATGCTCGGCACCTTCGCGCTCAGCTCCGGCTACTATGACGCGTATTACAAAAAAGCGCAAAAAGTGCGCACGCTTATTAAAAAAGATTTTGAAGACGTATTTGAGAAATACGATGTCATCGTCGGACCGACAACGCCGACACCGGCATTCAAAATCGGCGAAAAAACCAGCGATCCGCTCACAATGTACGCCAACGATATTTTAACGATCCCTGTCAACCTCGCGGGTGTGCCGGGAATCAGCGTGCCGTGCGGATTTGCGGACGGACTGCCGCTCGGACTGCAAATCATCGGAAAACACTTCGATGAAGGCACTGTATACCGCGTCGCTCATGCTTTTGAGCAGGCAACAGATCATCATAAAGCGAAACCTGAACTGTAAGGGGTGAAATGAAGTGAACTTTGAAACGGTAATCGGACTTGAAGTCCATGTGGAATTAAAAACAAAATCTAAAATTTTCTCAAGCTCACCGACGCCATTCGGCGCGGAAGCGAATACCCAAACAAGCGTCATCGACCTCGGCTATCCCGGCGTGCTGCCCGTTTTGAACAAAGAAGCGGTCGAATTCGCGATGAAAGCCGCAATGGCTTTGAACTGTGAAATCGCAACGGATACGAAGTTTGACCGAAAAAACTATTTCTACCCGGACAACCCGAAGGCATATCAAATATCTCAATTTGACAAGCCGATCGGCGAAAACGGCTGGATTGAAATCGAAGTCGGCGGAAAAACGAAAAAAATCGGCATTACCCGTCTTCACCTTGAAGAAGATGCGGGAAAACTGACGCATACGGGCGACGGCTATTCCCTCGTTGACTTCAACCGCCAGGGCACGCCGCTTGTCGAGATTGTATCTGAGCCGGATATCCGCACACCTGAGGAAGCTTACGCATATCTCGAAAAGCTGAAATCAATTATCCAATACACAGGTGTTTCCGACTGTAAAATGGAAGAAGGTTCACTGCGCTGTGACGCCAACATTTCCCTCCGTCCGATCGGCCAGGAGAAATTCGGCACAAAAACGGAGCTGAAAAACCTGAATTCCTTCGCGTTCGTGCAAAAAGGACTTGAGCATGAAGAGAAACGCCAAGAGCAGGTGCTCCTGTCAGGCGGAGTCATTCAGCAGGAGACGCGCCGCTACGATGAAGCGACGAAAAAAACCATTTTGATGCGTGTCAAAGAAGGTTCGGACGACTATCGTTATTTCCCTGAGCCTGACCTTGTCGAGCTCTGCATTGATGACGAATGGAAAGAACGCGTAAGAGCAACCATTCCTGAGCTTCCGGACGAGCGCCGCAAGCGTTATATCGAAGAGCTCGGTCTGCCGGCTTATGACGCAATGGTTCTGACGCTGACGAAAGAAATGGCTGATTTCTTCGAAGAAACGGTCAATAAAGGCGCGGAAGCCAAGCAGGCATCAAACTGGCTGATGGGTGAAGTGTCAGCTTACCTGAATGCCGAACAAAAAGAGCTTGAGGATGTCGCACTGACTCCTGAAGGCCTTGCCGGCATGATTAAGCTGATTGAAAAAGGAACCATCTCGTCCAAAATCGCGAAGAAAGTCTTTAAAGAATTAATTGAAAAAGGCGGCGACGCAGAAAAAATCGTTAAAGAAAAAGGCCTCGTGCAGATTTCTGACGAAAGCGTGCTTCTGAAGCTGGTAACAGATGCGCTTGACAGCAACCCGCAGTCAATTGAAGACTTCAAAAACGGAAAAGACCGCGCGATCGGCTTCCTTGTCGGGCAGATTATGAAAGCCTCAAAAGGACAGGCCAACCCGCCGATGGTCAACAAAATCTTACTTGAAGAAATCAAAAAACGATAAAAAAAGCAGCCGCCTGAAAGGGCGCTGCTGACACGGAGACCGGTAAGCGCCGGTCTCTTTTTTTATAAGCTGAAATAGGTTTCAATGGAAGACCGCAGCGTTTCAATCTGCTCATTTCCGCTGCCTGCCAAGTTGGACAGCATTCCTTTAATAATCGGTTTTCGCGGCTCTTCCTTTGCGTATTCCTCTTCAATGACTTCAAGCGATACGAGGACGTCCTCAGGCAGCCCCTGCTGTGCTTTTATCTTTTGAATATCCGCAAGCAGCCTTTCTCTGTCCGCCGCCGGCTGAGTGAAGATATCCTCAGGCAGCAGCGGATCGGGATTGTCTCTTATCAGTCCCATAATCAGGTCATCGATTCTGGCAATCAGAAAGGCCGCCACGTTTTCCGTCCGGAATGCCGTATGTTCATTAAAAATCAAGAAATGAATATAGGAGCTCACTATTCCTTGCGCCATAACGGACGCATCCGCTATAAACGGTATGACGGCATCTCCGTAAACGGAGAGCAACGCATCCCGATACAGCATGTTAAATTGAATATTGGCCTCATGAAAATACTGTTTGACCTTTTGATTTTCAGGAATGACCTTTTCGCTCAGCAAGAGAATGATAAAATCCTTGTGCTCCATAAATTCCTGGAATTGATAAGCGATTTGTTTTCGGAATACGTCCTTAGGCGGTTTATGCTGATGTTCTGTTTTGATTTTCTTTATTTCTTCCATAGACATGCCGATGTAATACTCACATGCTGACAGCAAAAGGTCTTCTTTTGATTTGAAATGGAGATAGAAGGCTCCTTTTGAAATTCCGCATTCACCGGAGATTTCCTGAATGGTTGTTGAAGAAAACCCTTTTTTGGCAAATAAATGGATGCCTGTTTTTATGATTTTCTCTTTTTTTTCGTTCATGACGTGCTTCCCCTTAATCCTGAAAAATTTAGAAAAATTTACTGCCTTATTAGTTGACGATGTTGAGTTATACCGTTTAGTATTATATAGAATGACCAGTCAGTCAATAAAAATTAACGGAGGACATGATGAACCACATTATTAACTTTGTACTGAAGAACAAATTCGCAGTTTGGCTGATGACGATTATCGTTACTGTAGCAGGGCTGTATGCCGGTCTGAATATGAAGCAGGAATCCATACCGGACGTCAACATGCCTTACCTCTCAGTAAATACGACTTATCCCGGAGCTGCTCCGAGTCAAGTTGCGGATGACGTGACAAAACCGATCGAGCAGGCGGTGCAGAATTTAGAAGGAGTGAGCGTCGTAACGTCCACATCCTCTGAAAACGTCTCATCGGTTATGATTGAATATGATTACAACAAGGATATGGACAAGGCGAAAACCGAAGTCGCTGAAGCGCTGGACAGTGTCAGCCTTCCTGATGACGCGAAAAAACCTGACATTTCCCGTTACAGCCTCAACTCTTTCCCGATTTTGACGCTCAGTGTGACAAGCGGCAAAAGCTCGCTTGAAGATCTGACCAAAAATGTGGAAAACACTCTCGTTCCAAAGCTTGAAGGCATTCAGGGCGTTGCGTCCGTGCAAGTTTCCGGACAGCAGGAAGAGCAGGTGGAATTCTCTTTCAAAGACAAAAAAATGAAAGAATACGGACTTGATGAAGATACCGTCAAGAAAGTGATCCAAGGCTCTGACGTCAATACGCCGCTTGGATTGTACACATTCGGCAACAAAGAAAAATCAGTTGTCGTTAACGGAAATATTACGTCAATTAAAGATCTGAAAGAGATGAGAATTCCGGTCACATCTTCTTCTGCCGCTCAAGGTCAAGCGGGCGGAGCCGGTGCGGCATCTGCGGCGGACGCTCAGGCTATGCAGCAGGCACAGCAAAGCGCATCAGCAGGGGTGCCGACAGTCAAGCTTTCTGACATTGCCGACATTAAAGATGTGAAAAAAGCTGAATCCATTTCCCGCACGAACGGAAAGGACAGTATCGGAATTAATATCGTAAAAGCCAATGACGCCAACACGGTAGAAGTGGCCGATGCGATTAAAGATGAACTGAATCAATACAAACAAGACCACAAAGGGTTCAAGTACAGCTCGACTCTTGATATGGCAGAGCCGATTACAGAGTCAGTGGATACGATGTTAAGCAAAGCGATTTTCGGCGCGATTTTTGCGGTCGTGATCATTCTCTTATTCTTAAGAGATATTAAATCAACGATGATTTCTATCGTTTCCATCCCGCTGTCACTGCTGATTGCGCTTCTTGTGCTGAATCAGCTTGATGTCACATTGAACATAATGACGCTCGGTGCGATGACGGTCGCCATCGGACGGGTAGTTGACGACTCGATTGTCGTGATCGAAAACATTTACCGCCGCATGAGGCTGAAAGATGAACCTTTACGCGGGAAGCAATTGGTGCGTGAAGCGACGAAAGAAATGTTTAAACCGATCATGTCATCAACGATCGTAACCATTGCCGTATTCCTGCCGCTTGCCATGGTCGGCGGACAGATCGGCGAACTGTTTATGCCGTTTGCATTAACAATCGTCTTCGCGCTTGCCGCATCACTGTTGATTTCGATCACACTGGTGCCGATGCTTGCGCACAGCTTATTCAGAAAATCGCTCACAGGCGCACCTGTTAAAGCGAAAGAGCATAAGCCGGGCAGATTGGCTAATTTCTATAAAAAAGTGCTGAATTGGTCATTAAGACATAAATGGATTACATCTATCATCGCGGTTCTGATGCTTGTCGGCAGTTTGTTCCTCGTACCTCTGATCGGCGCGAGCTACCTGCCAGCGCAAGCGGACAAAACGATGCAGCTCACATACACACCTGAACCGGGCGAAACGAAAAGCGAAGCTGAAAAAGCTGCGCAAAAAGCGGAAGACATGCTGCTTAAACGCAAACATGTCGATACCGTTCAGTATTCTTTAGGCTCGCAAAGTCCGCTCGGCGGAAGTTCAAACGGCGCATTGTTCTACGTGAAATACGAGGATGACACGCCTGATTTTGACAAAGAAAAAGACAATGTCTTAAAAGAAATTAAAAAAACATCCAGCCGCGGCGAATGGAAATCACAAAATTTCAGTTCGTCAGGCAACAACAACGAATTAACGTACTATGTGTACGGAGATTCAGAGTCTGATATTAAAGGCACGGTCAAAGACATCGAAGGCATTATGAAAAAGCAGAAGGATCTGAAAGACATCAACTCAGGCCTTTCCAGCACATATGATGAGTACACGTTCGTCGCTGACCAGGAGAAACTCAGCAAGCAGGGCCTGACGGCTTCGCAAATCTCCCAAGCCCTGATGTCCCAAACATCACAGTCTCCTTTGACAACGGTGAAAAAAGACGGCAAAGAGCTTGACGTCAACATCAAAACAGAAAAAGATCAGTATAAGAGTGTAAAAGAATTAGAGGATAAAACCATCACATCGCCTGCAGGTCAAGAAGTGAAAATCGGCGATGTGGCGAAAGTGAAAAACGGCACGACATCCGATACCATTTCCAAACGCGACGGCAAAGTGTACGCTGACGTAACGGCAACCGTCACTTCTGACAACGTCACGAAGGTGTCATCAGCCGTTCAAAAGAAAGTTGACAAACTGGATAAACCGGACAATGTCTCCATTGATACCGGCGGTGTATCAGCGGATATTGCTGATTCCTTTACGAAACTCGGCTTAGCGATGCTTGCCGCAATCGCTATCGTATACCTCGTTCTTGTGATCACGTTCGGCGGAGCATTAGCGCCGTTTGCGATTCTGTTCTCGCTTCCGTTTACAGTCATCGGCGCATTAGCCGGACTGTATGTATCCGGAGAGACGATCAGTCTGAACGCCATGATCGGTATGCTGATGCTGATCGGAATCGTCGTCACAAACGCGATTGTCTTAATTGACCGCGTCATCCATAAAGAAGCGGAAGGCCTATCGACGAGAGAAGCGCTCCTGGAAGCCGGCTCTACGAGATTGCGTCCGATTCTGATGACGGCGATCGCGACAATCGGCGCCCTGCTTCCATTGGCATTGGGCTTCGAAGGCGGAAGCCAGGTCATTTCTAAAGGACTCGGTGTCACCGTTATCGGCGGTTTAATCAGTTCGACTCTGCTGACTCTTCTGATTGTGCCGATCGTATATGAAGTATTAGCGAAATTCCGTAAGAAAAAACCTGGAACGGAAGAAGAGTAAGACAGCGGGCCTTGGCTCCTTAAACGGAGCCGGGGCCTTTTTTCTTCTGGCAATTCCTGTACATATTGTTGCGATTTTCTCAAGTCATAGTATAATTAAAGGTTGTTAGTGTTAATAATGGATCGGATACTCTTAAGTAGGATGATGAGATAATGAAACGTGCACGCATAATATACAATCCGACTTCAGGACGGGAGCTTTTTAAGAAAAATCTTGCCCAGGTCCTGCAAAAATTTGAACAAGCCGGTTATGAAACCTCCACCCATGCCACCACATGCGCGGGGGATGCCACCCACGCCGCAACAGAAGCCGCTTTGCGGGAGTTTGACCTGATTATCGCAGCCGGCGGAGACGGAACGATTAATGAAGTCGTCAACGGCCTCGCGCCGTTAGACAAACGCCCGACACTCGGCATCATTCCGGTCGGCACAACAAATGACTTCGCCAGAGCGCTGGGCATTCCGAGAGAGAATATACTGAATGCCGCTGATACCGTCATTAACGGCGTAGCCCGCCCGATCGACATCGGACAGGTGAACGGTCAGTACTTTATCAACATCGCCGGCGGAGGCCGTCTGACGGAGCTGACGTATGATGTGCCAAGCAAACTGAAAACGATGCTCGGCCAGCTTGCTTATTATTTAAAGGGAATGGAAATGCTGCCTTCACTTCGACCGACAGAAGTCGAGATTGAATATGACGGCAAGCTGTTTCAAGGGGAAATTATGCTGTTTTTAGTGACGCTGACCAACTCGGTCGGCGGATTCGAGAAGCTGGCTCCTGATTCCAGCCTGAATGACGGCATGTTTGATTTAATTATTTTGAAAAAAGCCAATCTCGCGGAGTTTATCAGAGTCGCGAGCATGGCGCTCAGAGGCGATCATATTAACGATCAGCACATTATTTACACAAAAGCGAACCGTGTGAAAGTCAATGTATCGGAAAAGATGCAGCTGAACCTGGACGGCGAATACGGCGGCATGCTGCCGGGCGAATTCGTGAATCTGTATCGGCATATTCACGTCATCATGCCGAAGGAGAAAGCGGAACAGCTGGATGATTAATACGCGGACAAAATCCTAAAACAGTATTCGTTTTAGGATTTTGTCATCTTTTCAGCGTGATCGGAAACCTTTGAAGGCTGACATTGAATTTGAAGGTTTGCCAGCACGCTGAAACAAGGCTTTTGGTAAAACGAGAGGTGATTATAGATGAAAATGAAACCCCCGATAGAAAAAAATGAATACTATGACGTGACTTTTGAGGATTTGACGCATGAAGGAGCGGGCGTCGCAAAGGTTCAGGGCTTCCCGATCTTCGTGCCGAACGCCCTGCCTGAGGAAAAAGCGCAAATCAAAGTGACACGCGTCAAAAAAGGCTTCGCTTTCGGCCGTTTGATCGAGCTGAAGGAAGAAAGCCCGCACAGAACGGATGCCCCGTGTCCGATCTACAAACAATGCGGCGGCTGCCAGCTTCAGCACATGACCTATGAAGGCCAGCTCTTGTTTAAACAGAAACAAGTTAAAGACGTCTTAGAACGGATCGGCAAGCTGGACCTCTCAAAAGTTACCGTGCACCCGACGCTCGGCATGGAAGACCCGTGGAACTACAGAAACAAAGCGCAGGTGCCGGTAGGAGAAAGAGAAGGCGGACTCGTCGCCGGATTCTATCAGCAAAGAAGCCATGACATCATCGACATGAGCGCCTGCCTGATTCAGCAATCCAAAAACGACGAAGCCGTCCAAGCCGTCAAAGACATCTGCGCAGCATACGGTGTCAAAGCTTACAACGAAGAACGCCACAAAGGCTGGCTCCGCCACATTATGGTCAGATACGGCGTCGTCACAGGCGAAATGATGATCGTCTTCATCACAAGAACAAACGACTTCCCGCACAAAGCGAAGATCATAGAAGACATCACAGCGCAATTCCCGCACGTGAAATCCATCGTGCAGAACATCAACCCAAATAAAACAAACGTGATCTTTGGGGACGAAACAAACGTCATTTGGGGCGAAGAATACATCTACGACCTCATCGGAGACGTCAAATTCGCCATCTCCGCCAGATCGTTCTATCAGGTCAACCCGGAACAGACAAAAGTGCTCTACGACAAAGCGCTTGAGTACGCGGAGCTGCAAGGAGAAGAAACCGTCATCGACGCCTACTGCGGCATCGGAACCATTTCTCTCTTCTTAGCGAAGCAGGCGAAAAAAGTGTACGGCGTCGAAATCGTGCCGGAAGCCATCGAGGATGCGAAACGCAACGCTGAGCTGAATGGCATCACAAACGCGGAATTCGCAGTCGGAGAAGCGGAAACCGTCATTCCGAAATGGTATGAAGAAGGCATCACGGCAGATACGCTAGTCGTCGACCCGCCAAGAAAAGGCTGCGACGAAGCCCTCCTGCGGACGATCATCGACATGAAACCGAAGCGGGTGGTGTACGTGTCCTGTAATCCAGGAACGCTTGCAAGAGACCTGAGGGTGCTTGAGGATGGCGGATATCAGACGCTCGAAGTGCAGCCTGTGGATATGTTCCCGCATACGAATCATGTGGAGTGTGTGGCTGTGCTTTATTCTAAGGGTGCAGTTCATTAACTGTTACTAAGAAGAAGGAGTAAAGATAATAAATATCTTTACTCCCCTCATTTAAGAAAGTTGCTATTTTTTAATCCTTAAGTTATACATGTAGCAGCCCTCGTTTAATTCCGTTCACAACTGCGCCAACTCTTGAGTTGGCGTCCATTTTTTGAATAATAGAAGAAATATGACGTTCTACAGTTCTTTTACTTAACTTTAATGCAGAACTGATTTCCATATTTGTTTTATCTTCTGCTATCAATTTCAGTACCTCGAATTCCTTATGAGTAAGGCGATCAACAGAAAGGTTTACAGCATGTTGAGGAAATACATGGTTTCCTGCAAAAGTTTGTTTGACTGCAGTTATTAGTTCATTAATTGAATTGTCTTTCCTTACATAAGCAGCAGCTCCGGCATTGTATGCTGCATATATATATTCATCATACTCATAACCGGATAATATTACAATTTTCAACTCCGGAAATGTTTTCTTAATGTTTCTTGTCAAGGAGATTCCGTTAAAAGATTTCATCCTAATATCAATAATTAGAATATTGGGACGATGGCAGTCAATTTCATCATATATCTCTGCAGGATTTGATAAAGTGCTAACTACTTCAACGACTCTGTCGCGTTCTAGCAATTGTTTAATACCTTGTACCATCATCATATGATCATCTAACAGCAATACTTTGATTTTCAACTGATTTACTCCATTCATTGAAAAAGTAGTTGTAACAATATTGTGTTAAAACGTTTTCTCTTTGGTTATAAATTAAAACAGAAAAGGATCGAATATAAGATATCTGCATTGGGCTTTAGTCATTTCTAAAATGATGTAGATTCTGATCATTGGGAAGAAGGTTTATAAACTTTTTTATAGATATATGTCTATAATATGGTCCTTATGGAATATTATATCATTTCCCTTGTTATTAATCTAGATAAAAGTATAATATACTAACCCTTTTTGTTACATATTTCTTAATAATTCATTTTTTTAATTACTCAAATTTCCTAAATTGATAATTGCCTCAAAAAAACATGCAATTAACAATAATAAGTTGGCGACATCGCGCCATATTTTTGGCGTGATTTACGGATTTCATCTGAGTCAATATTTTGATATTTTTATGTAGAGAAGAAAATATTGGTTAAAAAGAGGCAGAATATACTATTTTCACTGATGTTGTTTTTTGATACACCTCAAAAAATACTGTGATGCACTTCAGCTAAGGTGTAGACAGAGTAAACTTTTTAAAGAGTTACAGAGTCAGGATATAATCTTGAGACGGGACAAAGGGGGGTAATAATGTTTAAAGTAAAGATCTTAGAAACCGAAGAAGAGAAAAAAGAACTATATGCAACGAGATATAAAATCTTTGTTGAACAGGAAAAATCAGTACCTGCTGAAAATTATAAGGACGGTTTATTAAAGGACCATTCTGATGATCATGCTTACCAAATCGGTTGTTATGAAGGCAGTTTATTAGTTGGGTTTATGACTTTAATTGTGAAAAAAGATGATGAATTATTAGAGGTTGAACAAACTCATAATTTGAAACCGCAAGTGAATGAAAAATATGCAGAAGTCATGAGATTAGTCGTGTTAGAAACAGCTTTTACTAAAACGATTTCAATGAAAGGTAAAGTAATGAACCTTCTATTTGATACAGTGAAAGATATTATTATCTCTGAAAATATTACTCATCTTCTCTTGCAGAGCAGAGAGAAATCTAAAAAAATGTACGAAAAAATAGGGTTTAAACAAATCGGTGATTATAAATTATACAGAGAAAAATCGTACCAATGTCCTATGAAACTTGACGTAATGAAAGTAAGCGAAAAGGTAGTAAATATATCGGAATTTATTTAATGAAAGGGATGGAGCAAATGAGTCTGGAAACATTAATTAGTGTAGAAAAAAAAGAAAAGCTAGTGGGAATGATCGCGGAAATCTTGGAAGTGGAACCAGAAGAAATAAAGGATGATACAGATCTGGTTGAAGAATTAGATGCTGACTCAATGATGGCTTTAGAAATCTTAGCCTGTGTCGAAAAGGAGTTTCAAATAAAAATACCGGAAGAAGAGTTACAAAACTTCACCACAGTAAATAATATTATTTCAATTATTGAAGAAAGAATAACGGAAAAATAATATGAATTCATTGTCGCATGATGAGGTTTTAGAGAAATTACCGCAGAGATACCCTTTTGTAATGATAGATCGAGTGATCGAGGCTAATGAAACTTACATAACAGCTATGAAAAATGTATCAGGAAATGAACCGTGCTTCCAAGGGCATTTCCCTGAAAAGAAAATATTTCCGGGTGTGTATATTACAGAAGCGATTGCTCAAACAGCTATTCTTTTGTTTTCACAGAACGAAAATTCTGCAGAAACAAAACAAACTCTTCCTCTCCTTTACCACACAAATGTGAAATTTAAAAAGCCAATTGTACCTGGAGATCAAATGATTATTACATTAAATATAATAAAGAAAATTAGTAAGGCTGCAATTGTGAAAGCTGAAGTGAAAGTAGATGATTCTAAATGTGCATCGGGAGAATTGACCTTTACACTTGTGGGAGATGAATAATTTGAAAAGAGTTGTAGTAACCGGTACAGGAGCTATTACTTCAATAGGCCTTAATTCAAAAGATTTTTGGAGATCTTGTTTGAGTGGAGAGTCCGGCATTTCACCTATTCAAAAAGACGGACTTCAATTATTGGATCCTAAATATGGCGGTCAAATTCATAACTTCAATGCTTCTGAATGGATTAAAGTTAACGATCATAAGTCAATTGGAAGAGGTTCTCAATTATTAATTGCAAGTATGTATGATGCAATCAAAAATGCTGAATTGAAGCCTGAAACTTATAAAATGGCAGATTTATATGTTGGAACCACTATGGGTGAAATATCCATTGAAAAAACTGACTATAATCGTCATTTGGAAGAAGCTAGCCCTCAACATCTTTTAGACCAAGGATTCTTGCATACGTTATTAGCAAATGCCTGCAGAGAATTTGAGTTGCAGGGAGAGACAATGCTTGTTGCAAACGCTTGTTCTGCAGGTAATTATGCAATTATTCAAGGTTATGAAAAGATAAGAAACGGAGAACAATCTATCTGTTTTACAGCAGGAGAAGATCCTTTCTCGACTATTGCTTATTACGGGTTTAACCGATTAAAGGCTATTGCAGCAAAAGAATGTAAACCATTTGATGCTCACAGAGATGGAATGCTTGTTGCTGAAGGAGCGGGCTGTTTAGTATTAGAAGAATTAGAACACGCCCAACAAAGAGGGGCTAATATCCTGGCAGAAGTTAAAGGGTATGGAGTTTCATGTGATGCCTATCATATCACTGCGCCGCATCCTAATTCGACAGGGATAATACAAGCCATGGAAAAAGCTGTAAAAAAGGCTGGTATTACAACTGATGATGTAGATTACATCAGCGCTCATGGTACAGGTACTCAAGCCAATGATAAAGCGGAGTCGTTTGCAGTTAACCAATTATTTAATAAAAAAGTGCCGATGAGTTCAATTAAGTCCATGATAGGTCATTCTATGGGGGCGGCAAGTCTTCTTGAAGCGATTGTATGTTGTAACGCTGTAAAAGAAGACGTTGCACCTCCAACAATAAACTTTGAACTAAAAGATATAAATTGTGATGTGGATTGTATTCCGAATAATAAACGGTCATTTCCTATTGAGTATGCTATGAATAATTCTTATGCTTTTGGCGGCGCCAATTCCAGCATCATTTTTAAGAAATTCAGAGACAATTGCTAAAAATGGAGATGAGTAAAAATGAATATTATTGGAAGAGGTAAAGTCCTTTCTGAAACAATAAGCGTGGAGAGCATAAGAAATAACGTAGAGATAAACGGTATTCTTGAACCTGAGAATTTTGATATAAAACAGTATGTTAAATATAAAGGACTCCGTTCATTAACAAAAGCAACTAATTTAGCAATTGCATCAATAAGTGAGGCAATTACAGATGCGGGAAGCAGATACAGTGAACATTCTCCAGAAAGAATCGGTGTTTTTGTGGGAAGTACATTAAACCCTTTGGATGCCGCTTATCACTTTATGACAGATGTCTATGAAGCTTCTCCGGATTTTGTGAGTCCGGTTAAATTCTCTAGTTCCGTATTAAATAATATTTCCGGATGGGCTTCCATTGTTTACGGGATAACAGGCTTAAACTCAACTGTAATTTCAGGAAATCTTTCTGGAATAGACGCTTTGAAAATGGCAGTTTCATACATAAATAATAATGTTATTGATGTTGCCATTGTGACTGCTGTTGAGGGAAACGAAGCAGGATCCATTTATCAACAAGGGAACCTTCAAAAAAAAGTAAATGCTGTTACAGGTGCAATTTCGTTTATTATAGAAAAAGATGAAAAAAACTATCCAATTATAGAAAATATAAATAGTTTCCAACATACTGAAGATAATAGAGATAAAATCATTATGAACTTAGAAAAAGATTTAAATGACGGAATAACAAAAAATTTAATTTATGGTTCAAATAATTGCAATGATGAAATCATTTTTAACTATTTAAAAAGCAAAAAATTTGACGATGAATTAAATATATTGGATATATCTCGAAGCTCCGGGATGTCCAATGCTTTATCCGGGTTTTTGAAGTTGCTGGTATCAATGGACATGGAAGGTGAAACATTAGTGATCGAGACGAATGAAGTTGGAAACGATAGCATCATTAAAATAAATTCAAAAATTAGTTGAGGATCAGATTATGAAAAAAATAGCCATTATAACGGGTGGTACCGGAGATTTAGGACAATCACTTATTGATAAATTTCATCATAATAATTATATTGTTTATTTTACGTATCTCGGAAATGTCGAGAGAGCTAAAATGTTTGAAGAAAAATACCCTGGAACAAAAGCTATAAAGGTCGATGTCAGAGAATACAGCCTTGTGAAAGAATTTATCGAGCAAATATATAACACGCATGAACGAATAGATTGTCTGATTAATAATGCCGGAATTAATAAAGATAAAACAATTTCCTTTATGAATCAAAAGTCTTGGTCAGAAGTGATCGATACAAATCTGAACGGTACTTTCAATTGTTGTAAATTCGTCTCGAAATATATGATCAATCAAGGTTATGGTTCAATTATTAATATGTCCTCGGTTTCAGGTATAAAAGGTATTGAAGGTCAGACTAATTATGGTGCGGCAAAAGCAGGGGTAAACGGGCTAACAAAAACATTAGCGAAAGAGTTGGCAAAGTATAATGTTAGGGTCAATTCCGTTTGCCCAGGCTTTATAGAATCAGACATGACAAGTAATTTGGACGAGGACAGGATGATTAATCTTATCCCAATGCAGTACGTAGGAAGTCCAGATGATGTAAGTGAATTATCACTTTTTTTGGCGGAAAATAGATCCAAATACATTACTGGGCAAATGATTGCAGTTGACGGAGGACTAACAATCTAGCATAATTTAGTAATCTTACTTTTCGAGGTGAACAGAATGGGAGAAGAACAAGACATTATTACAGTAACCGATCTGCGCAAAAAATATGGATCATTTGAAGCAGTGAAAGGGGTATCCTTTTCTGTCAAACGCGGCGAGCTGTTTGCATTTCTGGGAACGAACGGTGCAGGGAAATCGACCACTATCGATATTCTCTGTACGCTGATTAAAAAGACATCCGGAAAAGTGGTAATAGATGGTTATACTCTTGGTGAGGGGAAAGAGAATAATCATATCCGCAAAAAGATCGGAGTTGTTTTCCAAGAGAGCATTTTGGATGAACGATTGACCGTTTATGAAAATATCATGAACCGCGGACAATATTATCATTTAAGCAAGGCACAAGTGCAAGAGAACTATCAGTTTGTAACAGACTATTTAAAATTGGATGATATTAAGGAGAAAAAATACAGCGATTTGTCAGGAGGACAAAGAAGAAGAGCGGATATTGCCCGTGCCATCATCCATAAACCGACTATATTATTTTTAGATGAGCCTACTACAGGGCTTGATCCGCAAACGAGAGTATTTGTTTGGAATGCGATTAAAAGGCTGCAGGAAGAAACAAACATGACGATCTTTTTAACGACCCATTACATGGAGGAGGCCGCTGTGGCTGATAACGTTGTGGTCATCAAAGAAGGACGCCTGATCGCAGAGGGTACACCGAGTCAGCTGAAAGATCAATATGCGTTTGACAGTCTGCATATGATGTTTAAGCAAGGCGTTGATCCGACGGCATGGTTTGAAAATAAACAACTGGATTTTACGGTTAAAAACTCTATTTATTCCCTTCGTGTAGAGTCCACTCTCCAAGCGTTTGACATTTTGAAAGGTCTTGAAGGAAAAATTGAATCTTTCGAAGTGATTAAAGGGAATATGGATGATGTGTTTATCCATATTATCGAAGAACAAGGAAGCAGTTTGCCAGTAAAGGGGAGCATTGCATAAATGAAGTCTTTATCCAGTTTAATCAGCAGAAATATAAAAATATACTTCCGTGATCGAACGCTTTTGCTTCTCTCTTTGCTGTCAGTATTTATCGTCATTCTGTTATATGCCGTGTTCTTACAGCAGACACAGCTGGACGCCATTAAGGCCCTGGTCGGTTCGACAGATGATTCCAAAGCAATGGTGAACGAATGGATGGTGGCGGGATTGCTGTCCATTACAGCTGTGACAACGACTTTAGGCGCTTTCGGAATTATGGTGAAAGATAAAGAAAGCAAGAGAACGTATGACTTTTTAACAGCTCCTTTATCAAGGGCGACCATCCAATTGAGCTATGTCATTCATTCATTTGTCATCGGCTTGATCTTTTCTTTCATCGCCTTTTTAGGCTGTGAAATTTTTCTCGTTTCAACAGGCAGTGAGCTTTTAAGCGGTACAGATATACTAGAAGTATTGGGGATCATTATTCTTTCAGTTGCACTCTCGAGTTCCATAAATTTATTTTTAACGCTGTTTATTCACACACAAAATGCATTTTCGACGTTAAGTACGATTGTCGGAACAGCCATCGGTTTTTTATGCGGAGTATATGTACCGATCGGGGGCGTACCGGTGTTTGTGCAGAAGATTATTATGTATTTCCCTATCAGCCACACCGCCGTTCTGTTCAGAAAAGCGTTTATGACAGACTCAGTTGATAAAGTGTTTAAACATGCTTCTGCGGACCAAATACAGGAATATGAAAAGCATTACGGGATCGTCTACAAGTTAAACGGCCATTTTATCAGTACGGCTGCGAGCTTGTGGGTCATTGTCATTACAGCCATCATATTTACCGTCATATCTATTTTCATATTTAAAAAACAAAATAAATGACTTCTTCAGACGATACATAACGATGTAACAGGCAGCATCCGTTTACTGGATGCTGCCTGTTTTGTTTATCATTATTCTTTTTGTGCTCAATTCTTAATTCCTCAAAAAGTTCTCGGATTTCTCTTAAAAAAGTGTTGAAGATATCTTTATTTACACTGTATCAGGCTGGTAGATCTTGCGAATAAATCAGTTGACGTTTTTTTGGTGTCTTGAAGTGAAAGAGAACCATGGTAGAGTCATCTAATACTTCTGCATAAAGATTATTTTTTTCCGTTCACAAGGTATGATGTAGTTATAAAAAATAGCCCAGCAAGGAAGTGCTGAGCCATTATTGACTTATAGACCGACGTAGTTTATTACAAATTCTTTATCGTTCTCATCTTCAGGCAAAATCCCCAAGTTTTGATATTCCCATACCACTTGCCGTTGTGTTCCGTTTATGTCTGAGGCGATGACATCGGTGTAATCGTAGTCAATTGAGAAGAATTTACCGCTTCGTTCGAGATGCAAAGTGAGGTTTGTCCATAAGTCCTCGTTGTTTGTTTTAAATTGATCCCGTAACTCTTCAAAGTAATCTTGCAATTCATATAGAAGTTCGTCATATATATCTTCATCAACATTAAAATGTTCAGGAATATCGTGTGAATATATATATTCCTGATTTTGTGGAGTACTAAAGAAGAAGTAAACTTCTGAAGAATCATCTAAAATTTCGGCATAAAGAGCAACCTTCTCCCACTCAGAGGGGATAATTTCATTTATTTGCTCAGCGATTTTTTGATATAGTTCGCCCATTTTTTCAGTTTCCACAATATCAGAATCCTTTTTAATTTTTTTTAGCCGTTTGAAAGCTTATTATATGTTTAGATACTCTTCTATGAATTTTCTATCGTCCTCATCTTTAGGCAAAATCCCTAAATTTTGATATTTCCAAACATCTCGTCTTTGAAGGTCATCAAGTTCAGACAATAAAACATCATCATCGTTATAATCAATTGAAAACTTTCCGGTGTTTTCTAATTTTAAAGTGAGATTAGTCCAAATATCTTGGTTGCCTAGTTTAAATTCTTCTTTTAGTTCTTCAAATAGCTCTTGAAGTTCAATCAGCAGTTGATCGTAAATCTCTTCGCTCACATCAAAGTGTTCAGGTATATAATGAGAAAATAAATAATCACTGTTATTTGGTGTTGTAAAATAAAAGTATATATCCGCTGAGTCATCAAGTATTTCAGCATATAAAACGATCTTTTCCCATTGAAATGGAATCATTTCATTTAGATGTTCAGCAATCTTTTGATATAGTTCGCCCATTTTTTGAGTTTCCATTAGATTAACCTCCAGCTTTATTCAGTTTTTCAATCTCTCGTTCCTTCGCTTCGGTTTCTGCGTATTCTTTCGTTAGATCGTGATCAAGTCTGCCGAGTGTATGTATGGTTTCGTTTCTCTTTTTGTCGGCTGATTGGAGCTTGTGCTCCACGCTTTCGGTGGAAAAGAGATCAAGCGAGATGATGTCTTCGATCTCTCCGAGGATGGAGCGCATGTCTTTGGGAGTCAGGATATACAGTGTAGGAAATAGGTAATAAGAATAAAATGAATCTTTTGGCTTGCGACTTCCTTCCTGTATGAAGGGAGGTTTTTTATGTTTTGTACAATAATCCTCAAATTCGGCTTACTGCGCTCCGGTGATTTTAAGCGTGCCTGTTTTTTCTAATGTCTTACACTCGAAACAACCCAACCGCTGAGGTATAATAGAAGCAGAGTATTTATCATACAGATTCAATTCGTGAAAGAGAGTGGAACAAAATGGGCCGTAAGTGGAACAATATTAAAGAAAAGAAAGCATCAAAGGACGCAAATACGAGCCGGATTTACGCGAAGTTCGGCCGTGAGATTTATGTGGCGGCAAAACAAGGCGAGCCAGATCCGGAATCGAACCAGGCGTTAAAAGTGGTGCTTGAGCGCGCGAAGACGTACAGTGTGCCGAAAAATATTATTGAGCGTGCGATTGAAAAGGCGAAAGGCGGCGCGGAGGAGAACTTTGACGAGCTGCGTTACGAAGGTTTCGGGCCGAACGGTTCAATGATCATCGTTGATGCGTTAACGAATAATGTAAACCGCACGGCGCCTGAAGTGCGCGCCGCATTCGGGAAAAACGGCGGAAATATGGGTGTGAGCGGGTCTGTCGCTTACATGTTTGATGCGACCGCCGTTATCGGCGTTGAAGGCAAGACGGCGGATGAAGCGCTGGAATTGCTGATGGAAGCTGATGTGGACGTGCGCGATATTTTAGAAGAGGATGACAGTGTTATCGTGTATGCTGAGCCTGATCAATTCCATGCCGTGCAGGAGGCATTCAAAAATGCCGGCGTTGAAGAGTTCACGGTTGCGGAGCTGACGATGCTTGCGCAAAATGAAGTCGAGCTTCCGGAAGATGCGAAAGCTCAATTCGAAAAGCTGATCGATGTGCTGGAAGACCTCGAAGACGTACAGCAGGTTTATCACAATGTAGATTTAGGCGAATAAAGACAAAAAGGCCGGGGCGGCATAAGTTCCGGCCTTTTTATTTTGCTTATGCGGCCGGCCTGTATCGTATTTCTCCGTAAGCAATTATTGATTATTTCGCCAAAACTGGGCGGATGCCCATACGTTTCCTTCCGCATGTCATAAACTGGACTGTAACCTATGTGAAGGAGCGATAAATCATGAATGAAAGAAGACCGATTTACGGCGGAGGCTATGGCGGCTACGGAGGCTACCCGGGGTACGGTTTTGGCGGCTACGGCGGCTACGGTGGCTACGGCGGCTTCGGAGGATATCCGGGATACGGTTTCGGCGGAGGCTACGGCTACCCGGGGTACGGTTTTGGCGGTTACGGCGGTTACGGCGGTTTTGGCGGCTACGGCGGCTTCGGAGGATATCCGGGGTACGGTTTTGGCGGCTATGGCGGAGGCTACGGCGGCTACCCGTTCCATCACCATCATCATCGGGACAGCCAATATATCTGACCATTCGGGAAAAGCACTCTTGGAACAGCAAGAGTGCTCTTCTCATGTTCTTGCAGCTGTGGTACGATTGGAGCAAAATCATCAAGTACATATGACATTTCTGTAAATCATGAGCAAGTTGTTTATAAACTGAAAAGCATGATCTGTAAAAATCTCTTTATCGGGAGGTTTTACATGTGAGAAGTGAAGACGAAATGATGAAATTGATTCTTGATATTGCGATGAAGGACGAGAGAATCCGTCTTGTCACTTTAGAGGGATCAAGAACCAATAAAAATGTACCGCGAGACAAATTTCAAGACTATGATATTTCTTATTTTGTGACCGATATGGACTCTTTTATATCTGATGAAAGCTGGCTGGATCAGTTTGGCGAAAGAATGATGATGCAAAAACCTGAAGATATGGAACTTTTCCCTCCGGAACTCGGAGACTGGTTCTCCTATCTCATGCTTTTTAAAGATCATCATAAAATCGACTTAACTTTGATCCCTCTGAGTCAAACAGAGGATTATTTTACACAGAGTGATGGTTTGGCGGAAATATTATTAGACAAGGATGACCGAATCAACAGTAAGATGATTGCGAGTGATGAACAATATCATATAAAGAAACCGACCCCCGGAGAGTTTGATGATTGCTGCAATGAATTTTGGATGGTTTCGACCTATGTGATTAAAGGATTAATGCGTAAAGAAATACTGTTTGCGCTGGATCATATGAATGACATTTTAAGGCCTAATGTTTTGCGTATGATTGCGTGGAATATCGGGATAGAGCATCAGTTTTCATTAAGTGTAGGGAAGAATTATAAGTATATTCAACATTACATGAATGCGAAGGATTGGGAAATTCTGCTGAATACTTATGTCGGCAATACTTATGAAAGCGTGTGGAAGGCATTGTTTGACTGCCAAGGTCTCTTCAGAGCATATTCAAAGTCAGTGGCTGTTTTATTGAGATACGAATATCCTGAATATGATCAGCAAATTACGGAATATACATTGAAACATTATCAGTACTTTCAATCAGATTTTTCATTATGATTTTTTTACTTCAAATTCCAGATGAGCTGCATGGAGTCCGTTTTTAACGGGCTTTTTTATTTTCTTACAGGGCATAAATGCTGATACGGATTCATACCTATTAAGGTCATGTGTTTAGGAAAGGAGGATCGTAATGAAAGAAAATCAGCCGTTTACACCGGTCAAATCCTATAAACCCTTCCACAGCCGGTTTGATCCCTGCCCGCCGATCGGGAGAAAATACTACAGAACGCCGCCGCATCTTTATATGCGGTTTCAGCCTTATCACTTGGAGCAGTTTTCTCCGATGGAGGCATTAAGAAAAGGGACCCTTTGGAAGGATCTTTACGATTTCTATGATAATCCTTATCGGGGGGGAATCGAATATGGCGAAAAAGATTGATGATGAATACTATCGGCTGCTGGAGCAAATTCAGGCGGCGGACTTTGTCTTGGTGGAGCTGACGCTTTATCTGGATACGCATCCCCATGACCGTCTCGCGCTTCAGCAGTTTCATGAATATTCCCGGTACTCAAGGCAGCTGAGAAAACGGTTTGAGCCTGAGTACGGACCGCTTCTGCAATTCGGCGTGAGTCAGGCCGGCGCTCAATGGGACTGGGGCCGCGGTCCTTGGCCATGGCAAGTATAAGGAGGGATCTGTAAATGTGGGTATATGAAAAAAAGCTGCAGTATCCGGTTAAAGTGAGTACGTGCAACCCGATGCTGGCTAAGTTTCTCATTGAACAATACGGCGGGGCGGACGGCGAATTGGCCGCAGCGCTCCGGTACTTAAACCAGCGCTACACGATTCCTGACAAGGTGATCGGCCTGCTGACGGATATCGGCACGGAGGAGTTTGCGCATTTAGAAATGATTGCGACGATGATTTATAAGCTGACAAAAGATGCGACACCGGAGCAGCTGCGTGATGCAGGGCTCAGTGATCATTACGTCAACCATGACAGCGCGCTGTTTTATCACAATGCGGCCGGCGTTCCGTTCACAGCGTCTTACATACAGGCGAAGGGAGATCCGATTGCTGATTTATATGAGGATATTGCGGCTGAAGAAAAGGCGAGAGCGACGTATCAATGGATTATTGATATTTCCGATGATCCTGACCTGAATGATTCACTCCGTTTTCTGCGTGAGCGTGAAATCGTTCACTCTATGCGTTTCAGGGAAGCGGTTGAGATTTTAAAAGAAGAACGTGATAAGAAGAAAATTTTTTAAACGGCCCTCAAACATGACGGCTGTTTTTTTCCTTTCTGCGTTTGGTCTATAATAAAGGTGTCGAATATTCTGATTACAGGAGGATTTTATGACACCATTTACGATTACGGAGGAGAAGGCGGGGGCATTCCGGGTCACCTCCGCCCAAAAGGATGATGAAGAAGAGGTCATGGATCTGCTCGTGCAGGCGGCAGAATGGCTTCGCGATAAAGGGTCGAACCAGTGGAGCGGCCTTCTGCAAGGGGAAGATACCCACAATATGCGGGAGGCGATCGCCAAAGGGTATGTTTTTTTATTCAGGCAGAATGAAGAGCTGGCCGGCGTCGTCATGCTGCTTCCCGAAGCAAGCGGGTGGGACAGACGTCTATGGGGCGATGAAGGACATGAGGAGTCCGTATATCTCCACCGGCTGGCGATTAACAGGCGGTTTGCAGGGGCGGGGCTCGGCCGGACAATCATGACTTGGGCGGAGACGGGTGTGTCTTGTCCGGGAAAAACGAAAATCCGGCTCGACTGCGTGTTCGGAAACAAGGCGCTTCAGTCGTTTTACAGCAGAATGGGGTACGAATCAAAAGGAATCGCGCCGGGTTATCATTTGTTTGAAAAAAAGGTGAGCAAATAAAAAGCTCCTCATGACGGAGGTGCAAAAGACATGGGGTTTTTTTATCTGATCTGTCTGGCCGCATTTTGTCTTAACTTTGCCGTATCGGCTGTGCTCCGTAAGAAATGGCCGAAAAAGATGTGGCCTGAGTGGCTTTTGGCGGTGCTGGGCCTGACTGCTTTCGGTACGGTTGTTTACAGCATTTTCGGTGTCGGCGGCTGGGAAGGCATGGGCTTGGGGCTTGCCGCGATGTTTGCGGGTTCCGGAGCGGCCGCCGGTTATGCCGCTGAGGTATGCTTACGGGTCGTCAGATCGAATCAAAAACAGTAAGCAGAAGTGAAAAAACGCAGCCTCGGCTGCGTTTTTTTGTGTATTGCCGGCCGCTGTATAGAAAACAGGCGAATGTCCATAATGGTAATGACTTTTAAGAAGAAGGTGCGAATATGGGACATTTACTTACAGTGGCTTGGGAGTTAGTATGCGGCTTGGGTATTTTATTTGTGATTTTAAAATTGCTTGGAAAAACTCAATTCTCACAAATTACGCCGTTTGATTTTATTTCCGCGCTCATCCTCGGCGAACTGGTCGGAAATGCGGTGTATGATAAAGGCGTCAGGATTATTGAAATCATTTTTGCTTCTCTGTTATGGGGGGTTTTAATTTATCTCATCGAACTGATTACGCAGAAAGTAAAAAGCTCCAGAAAGCTGTTGGAGGGCGAGCCGAGTATTATCATACATAAAGGAAAACTGAAATATGATGTGCTGAAAAAGAATAAGCTGGACATTAATCAATTGCAAAGCCTTCTCAGACAGGCGAATTGCTTTTCTATACAGGAAGCGGAGTACGCAATTTTAGAAACAAACGGGATGGTCAGCGTCCTGCCGAAATTTCAATATGACACGACGAAAAACGGCGACATGCAAATAAAGCCGAAGCAGGTCTCTTTGCCGGTCACGCTGATTATTGACGGCGAAGTGCTGTATGAAAATCTGAAAGAAGCCGGGCTGGAAGAAAAGCAGCTGAATCAGGAGCTGAAAAAGCTGAACATCAAAAAAACGGAGGACGTGCTGTATGCGGAATGGAAGCCCGATAAACCGCTGTTTGTCCTGCCGTTTGAGGAGAAAAAATAAAAAGAGCATTGCCCTGGGGCAAATGCTCTTTATTATTTTTCGTGTACGCCTGTTTTAACGGCTCTGACATGATACATACCGACATCCGTTCCAAGCATATAATCAGGTTTCGGCTTGCCTTGGTTTGCTTTGTGGGCCGCGATGTGGTCTTCGCTTTTTTCCCATTGTTTCCAATGGTCTTCTGACTCCCAGCGGATTAACACGACGACTTCTTCATCACCGCGGCGGACTTTTTTTTCCAGGACCGTTACATCTATCAAACCTTCCTGCTTTTCAATCACGCCTTCTGAACTGAAGCGTTCGATTACTTTGTCGGCATGTCCTTCTTTTACGGTCATTTTTCTGATTTGCACAAACATCTGGCAGCTCTCCAATCCTTTTTACGTTTTATCCAACATTTTAAATGAAAATGATTCTCAAAGTCAATTAAGATGCCTGACGGATTACGATTTCAGGAGAAAGACATGACCATCCTCATCTTTAAATTGCACGAAGCTGCCCCATTCCATTTGTTTCGGTTCATCTAAAAAGGTGATGCCGTTCCTTTTCATCTGTTCATATGCGGCAAAGACATCTTCACACTCAAATACGATAGAAGCCTTCATATGCTCGGCGCCTTTCATCATCGATTTCGGATAAATAACCAAATGAGTGGCGGCCCCTTTGGGCGCTACCTCAAGCCAGAAGGCGCCCGGTCCCATCGGATGCTCGGCGACGGTTTCAAACCCCGCTTTTTCCGTCCAGAATGTTTTCGCTTTTTGCTGATCATCAGTGTATACGGCGACTGTCGCGATTTTTTTGATCATCATACTGACCTCCTGTTTCATTTCTTTTATAGTGTATCCTCCTGCCGAAAAAAGCAATCAAAAGCTTTAATGTGCAGGTTTTTTTAATTTCTCTAGTGCGATCGGCGATTCCGATTTATAATTTAGACAAAAGTACATATTCTTGAAAGAGGAGACGGCAGTGAACAAAGACCAATTACTTCATGATTATATTATTACACATTCGGCAGAGCTGACGGAAAAATGGCTCAAGCTGAGACGGAAGCTGAGAGGGCGTTTTTATTCTGTGGATCAATTAAGTGAGGAAATGAAACGGCTGCTGATCGAGCAGCATACCTTTACAAACACGGTCATCGCAAGCGCTTTTTTGGAAGATCCGGCCGTTTTTCAGCATAACAAAGAAAAATGGGCCGCTCAGGTAGCGAAAAGCAGAGTGGAGCAAGACGCGGAGGTTCATGAGGTCGTTGAGGCGATCGGCAATTCAAGAACCGTCTTTTGGGAGGCGGTCACCCGTTTTATGGATGAGCATCAGGACATTGTAACAAATGAGGATGCCCGCCGCTGGAATTACCTTGTCAACGGCTCGTTTGATCAGCTGATGACGGATTTTACTGAACAGTTTCAGAAATTAATGATCGCGAGGCTGTCATCTCAGCAGGAGCTTATTTCTGAATTGAGCTGTCCGGTTATTTTGATCGCGGATACGATCGGCACTCTGCCGCTCATCGGCGCGATTGATACGAGACGGGCGCGTGTGATTTTGGAGTCGGTGCCGGAAAACTGTGTCGCCAAACGGATCACAAACCTTGTAATTGATCTGTCCGGTGTGCCCATTGTCGATACGATGGTGGCGCAGCAATTATATATGCTGTCGAAAACGTTATTTCTCCTCGGCATCAGAACCGTGTTTTCCGGCATTCGGCCTGATGTGGCACAGACTTCTATCCAATTGGGACTTGATTTTTCAGAGTATCAAACTTACGGCTCTCTGGAGCAGGCGCTCGCCAGCATGGGTGTCACATGTGTTATCGAGGAAGCAAAAGCATAGAAAAAAGGTGCTCCGTCCAGAGGCGGGGCGCTTTTTTTGTCAGCGGAAAACAATTTAAACATGTCGGAACGTGAAAATTGCGTTCTTAAAAACAGCAATATGACGCCTTGGGGGCGGGCGTCGGCGACACGGTTTATGTCAAAGCGAAGGAAGTGAAAGTTTTCGCAAAGAAAACATATCCGAAAATTGTGTAAATGCTGTTGATTTCTGAATGAAAACATAATAGTATAATTATATATTTCTTATCAGAATAGTATGAATTAAAACACTCATTGTCAAAAGACGAACGTCCAGACATAAAGGGGGAGCATGATGACGTCCAAAGGAAACGTAGATCCGCATGTGATCGAAAAGATTATCAGTGCGCTGGAAACGCTCGATTTCGGGACTGTTCAGATTACGGTTCATAATTCCCAAGTGACACAAATTGATAAGGTGGAGAAATATCGATTTTCCCTGAAGAGCAAAGAAGTAAAACAATCTTAAAAAACAGCCAATGACAGGAGGCGGTACATATGAAGCATTCAACTGTTCCTTTACGGGAGAGCCGGTATCTGCACCTGCCCGAAGTGCGCTTTCTGCATTGGTGCACGAAGCAATACGGCATAAATAAAGGCGTGCTCAATACAATTGACGGCTGGTTTTATGATGCGGGCGTCATTCCGATTCCCGTCAGGCGTCTTTATGTGCTGGCATTCCTTGATTTCGTGAAAACGCCGGGGCAGAAGGGGAATATCCGATTCGGGCACGGCGGATTGACGAAAAAACTGCATGATTTCATGGATATGCAGGAGTGCGCAGCGAAACGTCAGGCCTGACATCCTTAAAATCTTCTTAAAATCATGCAAATTTCTCCCATTTTATTTATAATAGACCTATCACGATCATTTTTTGGGAGGACTTTTGACATGCAAACTGCTGCTTATGAGAGCAAACAATCTATTATGCAGCGCATTATAACGGTATTTGTGTTTACACTGTTAGTTGCGACAATCGGCCTGTATACGGGCCAGTTCATTCCGCCGGCATTGATGCTGCCGCTGTCGATCTTAGAGGTCGTCATGATCATCGCCGCATTTTGGCTGCGCCGAAAAAAAGCCGTCGGATATGTGTTTGTCTTTTCATTCGCTTTTATTTCCGGAATGACGCTGTTTCCGATCATCAGCCATTATGCGTCCGCAGCCGGAGCCTATGTCGTATTGGAGGCATTCGGTTCTTCGTTTGTGATTTTTGCGGTGCTCGGTACGATCGGCGCTAAGACGAAAAAGGACTTGTCGTTTTTATGGTCCTTCTTGCTTGTCGCTCTTATCGCGCTTCTCGCAGTGGGGATCTTTAATATTTTCAGCCCGCTGAATTCCGCCGCCATGATGGCGTATTCCGTCATCGGAACGATTGTGTTTTCAATGTACATCTTATACGATCTGAACCAGATCAAGCACCGGGACATCACGGCTGACCTGATTCCTTTGATGGCATTGACGCTTTATATCGACTTTATCAACTTGTTTATCAACCTGCTTCGGTTTTTCGGGATTTTAAACAGTGATGATTAACCGCGCGAAAAAGGCGCCCTGCTAAGAGGGGCGCCTTTTTATGTTCTGTCTCCGGAAAACAGCAGAAGCTTATCAAATAAAACTTCAAGCATTTTTGTCAATTCCGCTTTTTCTCCAGCGGTGAAGCTTTCCATGACTCCTGAAATGTTGGAGAAGTGGCCGGGAAGAAACAGCATCAGCTTTTCTTTTCCTTCCCTTGTAAGTTCGATGCTGATTTTTCGTCTGTCACCGGTATGCCGGCTGCGGTTTACAAAGCCGTCCCGTGCGAGTCCGTCGATCAATCCGGTGATGGTCGCTTTGGTGACATTGGATTTTTTCGCCAGCTCCGTCGGACTCAGGCTGTGGCCGGGTTCGTCAAACAGAAACATTAAAATTTTGAATTTCCCTTCGGACAATCCGTGACTTGAGAAATAATGCTCCATGACCTGATTCATTTTTTTAGACATATCAAATAACGTCAAAAATGTTTTCAATGATTCAGCATCCATATCGGCGTAAATCTCAGCGCGTCCGGCAATCTGCGAGTAATCCGGCAAATGTCTCAATTCCATTTTGTAAGCCTCCGTACCATTTTAGTGATTCAAAGTATAAGCTTGCCGGATTCAAAAGGCAACCTATAAAGATTGACAGTTTTTCAGCCAATATAGTAAGGTGGCTAATAGTTAACAAATGATAAATAAATTGAGAAGGCGGTATCGTGATGAACCATGAAGTGAAAAAGATCATCATAGCGGGCGGAGGGATCGGCGGCCTGTCCGCAGCGATTTCTCTCGGCAGAGCGGGTTTTGAAGTGACCCTTTGCGAGGCGGCGTCCGACATGCGAAAAAGCGGAGCGGGCATTCTCCAGCCTCAAAATGCGCTGCGGGTGCTGCAGGAAATCGGTGTGTATGATGAATGCTGTCAACACGGCTTTCAAACGGAATGGCTGAAGCAGCATGATGAAAAAGGAACGCTGCAGTTTAAAGTGAGTGAGGCGTTTTTAGATGATTCATTGCCGGGGCGGAATAATATATTGCGTCAAACGTTAAACGATATCCTCAGGAAGCATGCTGAGGCGGCGGGGGTCACGATTCTGCCCGGTAAAAAAGTCGTGTCTTACGAAGAAACGGCAGATGAAATAACGGTGCATTGTGGAGACGGAACCGCGATGACGGCTGACATCCTCGCCGGCTTTGACGGCATCCGCTCCGCTGTCCGCGATCACATGCTGCAAAGGGAAGTGAAAACAGAGTATCTCGGCATGGGAGCGCACAGATTTTACATTTCTTTTCCCGAGCCGGTTTTTCATGATTCGGCACTGATGTATAAAAAGGGGCAGACGCAGGTCGGGGTCGTGCCGCTCTCTGAAAAAACAGGATACGTATTTATCATCCGGCCGTATGACGCTGACTTCAGGGATGACGAGGACACACGTTTTGAACGGGTGAGAGACTTGCTGCGCGGAATTCCGGGAGTGAAGTTTGTGACAGAGAATATGTCAAAGGAATATCCCGTTTTGTTTCATAAGATTGAGCAGATGGCGGTCAAAGAACCGTGGCACAGAGGCCGCGTCGTTCTGGGCGGGGATGCCGTCCATGCAGGAGCGCCGACATTGGCGCAGGGAGCGGCGATGGCGATTGAAGACGCGATTGTGCTTAGTGAAGAACTGCAAAAACACGAAAACCATGAAACTGCATGTCAAGCATACTTCGAAAGACGGGCGGAGCGGGCATTACAGGTGCAGAATCTCTCATCTGAAATCGTCCGCCGCGAGATAAAGGGAACGCCCGGCGTCCAAGACATCATCGGTGAATGCTATCGATTGCTCAAAGAGCCTTATTAAATACAGAAAGTCCAGAACATGGCGTCTGGACTTTTGTCAGTCTTGTTCAGATTTATTCCGTATCCGCTCAATCACCTCATGCAGCCCCTCAGGCTTGTGAAACTCCACCGGCGAACTGCCTTTTTCAAACGAGATCGTCTCCGCCTCAATGAGCGCGACATAGCGCCCGTTCACTTTTGCGAGATGGATGGATTCGCCGAAATCAGCCAGTAATCCTTTAATCTCTGTTTCTCCGACTTTCATTTTCAGCTCGGCTTCCGGCGTGTGTTCAATGATCTGCGCGGATGCCTCGATGACTTGATGGGTGTCGAGGCGCTCCTGAATTTCCCGCTTTTCACTCGCTTCCCAAATTTCAATGTCGTGCTCAAACTGCTGAAGCTCTTCGCTGTTTTCTTCAAAAGTTTCATACACGTGCTCCTGCACCATGTTCATGACTTGGTTTTTCATGATTTCCGGCATCGATTCGCCATATTCGACAAATTTGAGAAAATCTTCGAAATAACGGGCGTGCGAGGCCTGGTGGATTTTCAGCTCATGCTCTTCCGTCATGCCTTCTTCCGGCATATACGGATATTGAATGCTTTTCATGTTTTTTGTCGTGATGGCCATTTCGACCTTTTTAATGAGAGACGAGGCGTCTGAGATGCGGGCGACCTTCGGCTCGAAATCGCATTTCATCATAAAGACGAATTTGTCCTCAAAATATTTGCGCGGAACGGCCGAAGCCACGATAAAAACACCGCCGCGCACGGCGCTCGTGTCAAGATAAGTACGGACGAACTGTTCGCTTGCCTCGATAAATGCTTCCTTCGTATCCGCAAGTCTGGCGCGGTTGAAAAGGTTGTAATTCGGATTTGAATCAAGCTCATGGCCCGGCTCCGTGATAAAATGGCCGATTTTTGTGGGGACCTGCTCGGATTGCGGATGCCGTTCAGCTTTCCGTTTGACGATTTTCTTCAATTCCCCGTCAAGAAAATCCTTCAGCTCGCTTTCTTCAAATTCGTCTGTGTCAAGGGTCTGGAAATGTTTGAACTGTTTGTTTGCCTGTTCGTCTTTTCCTTCCACTTGAATGACATAAAACGATAAAAACTTGATTTCAAAATCCATATGTGAACTCACCTTATTTCTGTATTTAACAAGCCTCTCCAGTATAGAAAAAACCGTTATTGATCGTCAATCCGGGGATTGATCCGTAACGGCGGATAATTGGCCGGTGAAAAGGGCACTGTAGTTGGAAGGAACGCATCAATGTGTAAGAAAGGGTGTTATTCATGAAGGAAACAGGTCCGATTCCGCAGCCGAAGACATTCGGTCCTCTCGGCAATCTTCCTTTGCTTGATAAAGACAAGCCTACAATGTCGCTGATCAAACTGGCAAACGAGCAGGGGCCTATTTTTCAGCTGCATACCCCGGCGGGCGCCATTATCGTCGTGTCCGGACATGAACTGGTGAAAGAGGTATGTGATGAAGAGCGGTTCGATAAAAGCATTGAAGGTGCTTTGGAGAAAGTCCGGGCGTTTGCCGGTGACGGGCTGTTTACAAGCTGGACGCATGAGCCTAACTGGCGAAAGGCGCATAATATTCTGATGCCGACCTTCAGCCAGCGCGCGATGAAAGATTATCATTCGATGATGACTGATATCGCGGTGCAGCTGATTCAAAAATGGGCTAGGCTGAACCCGGATGAGGCCGTTGATGTGCCTGCTGATATGACCCGCCTGACGCTCGATACGATCGGGCTTTGCGGCTTTAACTATCGGTTTAACAGCTATTACAGGGAAACGCCTCATCCGTTTATCAACAGCATGGTGCGCGCCCTTGATGAAGCGATGCACCAAATGCAGCGCCTTGATGTTCAGGATAAGCTCATGATCAGGACGAAGCGCCAATTTCATCATGACATTCAGGCGATGTTTTCGTTAGTAGACAGTATTATCGCAGAGCGCCGGTCAGGCGGACGGGATGAAAAGGATCTGCTGGCCAGAATGCTGAATGTGGAAGACCCGGAAACGGGCGAAAAACTTGATGATGAAAATATCCGGTTTCAAATCATCACGTTTTTAATTGCCGGCCACGAAACGACCAGCGGCCTGCTTTCCTTTGCCATCTATTTTCTGCTGAAACATCCCCGTGTTTTGGAAAAAGCCTATGAAGAAGCCGATCGGGTTTTGACCGATCCCGTTCCTTCTTATAAACAAGTACTGGAGCTTAGTTATATTCGAATGATTTTGCAGGAGTCATTGCGCTTATGGCCGACCGCGCCTGCGTTCAGCCTTTATGCGAAAGAGGATACGGTGATCGGCGGGAAATATCCGATCACGCCGAAAGACAGAATCTCCGTCTTAATTCCCCAGCTTCACCGTGATAAAGACGCGTGGGGAGACAATGCGGAGGAATTTTATCCGGAGCGGTTTGAACATCCTGATCAAGTGCCTCACCATGCGTATAAGCCTTTCGGAAACGGCCAGAGGGCGTGTATCGGTATGCAGTTCGCCCTGCATGAAGCAACTCTTGTTCTGGGGATGATTCTGCAGCATTTTACCTTTATCGATCACACCGATTATGAGCTCGATATTAAACAGACACTGACGATTAAGCCCGGCGACTTTCATATCCGGGTGCGGCCGAGAAACAAAGGAGCCGTTGCGGCAGCTCTCCCGGCAGCTGAAAAAGCGGCGGAAGACGTCGAAAAAGAAAAACGGGAAACAAAAGGCGCATCCATTATCGGGCTTGATAACCGACCGCTTCTGATTTTGTACGGTTCAGATACGGGAACCGCAGAAGGCGTGGCGCGGGAACTTGCCGATACTGCCGGGATGCACGGCGTCCGGACTGAAACGGCGCCTTTAAATGACCGGATCGGAAAACTGCCGAAAGAAGGAGCTCTCTTGATCATTACGTCCTCTTATAACGGAAAGCCTCCGAGCAACGCGGGACAATTCGTTCAATGGCTTGAAGAAGTCAAACCCGGGGAGCTGGAAGGTGTCCGATATGCCGTCTTCGGCTGCGGTGATCATAACTGGGCGGCGACATATCAGGCTGTGCCGAGACTGATTGATGAGAAGCTTGCCGAAAAAGGGGCGGAACGCTTTTCTGCCCGAGGCGAAGGGGACGTCAGCGGGGATTTTGAAGGAAAGCTTGATGAATGGAAAAAAAGCATGTGGACGGACGCCATGAAGGCATTCGGTCTCAAGCTGAATGAAAATGCCGAAAAAGAGCGAAGTGCGCTGGGCCTTCAATTTGTCAGCGGGCTTGGCGGGTCTCCGTTGGCACAGACGTATGAAGCGGTTTACGCATCCGTTGCGGAAAACAGGGAACTTCAGGCGCCGGAAAGCGGCCGGAGCACAAGGCATATCGAAATCACTCTGCCGAAAGAGGCTGCCTATCATGAAGGGGATCATCTCGGCGTGCTGCCGGTAAACAGCAAAGAGCAGGTCAGCCGTGTTCTCCGCCGGTTCAATCTGAACGGGAATGATCAAGTGCTGCTGACGGCCAGCGGACAGAGCGCGGCTCATCTCCCGCTCGATCGGCCGGTCAGGCTGCATGATCTTCTGAGCAGCTGTGTCGAATTGCAGGAAGCGGCATCAAGGGCTCAAATCCGGGAAATGGCCGCTTATACGGTCTGTCCGCCGCACAAACGGGAATTGGAAGATTTTCTTGAGGAGGGCGTCTATCAGGAGCAAATCTTAACATCGCGCGTCTCGATGCTCGATCTCCTTGAAAAATATGAAGCGTGTGAACTTCCGTTTGAGCGATTTCTGGAGCTTTTGCGCCCGCTGAAGCCGCGGTATTATTCGATTTCAAGTTCGCCTCGGAAACATCCCGGGCAGGCCTCAATTACCGTCGGCGTCGTTCGCGGCCCCGCCCGGAGCGGTTTGGGTGAGTATCGCGGAGTCGCTTCGAATTATTTAGCGGACCGCTGCCCTGAGGATGGTATCGTGATGTTTGTCCGCACTCCGGAAACACGATTCCGGCTGCCGGAAGATCCGGAAAAACCGATTATTATGGTCGGTCCCGGCACAGGAGTCGCCCCGTTCCGCGGATTTCTGCAGGCTCGGGCAGCGTTAAAAAAAGAAGGAAAAGAGCTGGGGGAGGCTCATCTGTATTTCGGATGCAGAAACGATCATGATTTTATTTACCGTGACGAGCTTGAAGCTTATGAAAAAGACGGAATCGTGACGCTTCATACGGCTTTCTCCCGCAAAGAAGGCGTACCGAAAACATATGTGCAGCACTTAATGGCGAAAGACGCCGGCGCTTTAATTTCCATCCTCGGCCGGGGAGGGCACCTCTACGTATGCGGCGACGGCAGCAAAATGGCGCCCGATGTAGAGGCAACGCTGCAAAAAGCGTATCAGTCGGTCCGCGAAACAGACGAACGGCAAGCGCAAGAATGGCTTTTGGACCTCCAGACAAAAGGCATTTACGCAAAAGATGTTTGGGCGGGGATTTGAGCGATGTGATGAAAAGGACTGGATGACTCCGGTCCTTTTTCCTTCAGTAAAATGAATTGCTTTCCAATCGATATACATTCGGTTTGTCAGCAATCTGAAGGCTTTGTTGTGAGATCTTATAACAAGATAAGGATGTCTCACAGTGGTGGAAGGATATCAGCGCCAAGAGTCCCATCTGCTGTTTCCAGGACAAAATAGTTACGCCTATTTTGGATAAAACCTCTTTACAAATATATGGAATTAGAATATACTCTGTTTCACAAAGTACTTTGCGAAAAGAGGAGCCTGTCTTATGTCAAATCAGAATTTTCGTGAATCAGAGATAGCCGAAAACTTATCTCATATAAAGGTCTTGACGAATTACAAGACTGAGTACTCAAGGCAAACCAGTCCATATTTCATTATTTGGGGCTGTATATGGATTATTGCGTATTCCGTTTCTTTATTTAAGGTACCTTCTGTAGTCCTCGCTTGTGTTTGGTTTATACTGGCAGTATTAGGGTGGATACTGACTTTGAAGACATATCTTAAGCAGAAACAATTTGATCCTATGCCCACTTTCTTAAAGAATCAATTAAAATATGCATGGATTGGATTCATATTAGTGGTATGCATTTTTGTTTTCCTGATTTTAATGGGATTATTACCGCGAACAGGAGAATTTTTATCGTTTTTGATTGTTTTAATGGTGTCTATTATGTACATATTCTTAGGCATCGTGTTAACAAAAGAGATTTTTGTTATGGGATTTTGGCTGAGCATACTCGGTATGCTTACATTCTGCCTATTTCCTGATGCAATGAATATTGTTTTTGCATTTATTGGCGGAGGCAGCCTATTACTTACAGGAATGATTTTGAAAAGAAAAGGGCAAGGAAATGAGTAATGTTAACAATATCAATGATTTAATACATGCCAAAGTGCGGTTGGGAATTATGAGTTTATTGATGACTTATGATCAATGTGATTTTACTTTCCTGAAAAAGTCATTAGACATCACAGATGGGAATTTAGGTTCGCATCTGAAAAAGTTAGAAGATGCAGCTTATATAGAACTAACCAAGAAGTTCGTATCCAAAAAGCCGAAGACTATTGTTCAGATCACGAAAGAAGGAAAAGCAGCCTACAAGGAGTACATTAATACGATTGAATCCATATTTAAAATAAATAACAGTGGGGGAATGGTGTAAATGCTGCAAGTTGAACATATAAGTAAGCGCTATGGCACGACTCTGGCTTTGGACAATGTTGCTTTAACAATTCCGAAAGGAGTCTGCTATGGACTTGTTGGACCGAACGGATCCGGCAAATCTACCTTAATTAAGATCATCTCGCGCATCATCCGGGAATATGACGGCAAGGTTGAATTTGTCGGCAATGAAAATGGCAGGCTGGGTTATGTTCCGCAGGATATAAGCCTTGAAGAAAAATTAACCGCAAAAACCAATATGGAATTTTTCGGAAAGTTGCACGGGCTGAATGGCTTAAAACTAAAGCAAACAACAAAAAAACTGTTAGAAGATATCGGGTTGTTAGAAAGGGCAAACGACGTTGTGGAGAACTTTTCTGGAGGAATGAAGCGCCGTTTAAATATCGGGTGTGCATTAATGCACGATCCAGACTTAATTATTCTAGATGAGCCGACGGTAGGTGTGGACCCGCAATCACGCCGCTACATTTTTAAAATCGTAAACCGACTCAAAAAAGCCGGTAAAACCATTATTTATGTGAGTCATTACATGGAAGAGATTGAAACTCTTTGTGACTATGTAGCTTTTATCGACAGAGGGCAAATTATCGATGAAGGAGAAATAAATGAACTGCTTAAACGACATGAAGAATCATCTATTATGTTTAACTCCTCATTGTCTCCTGAATTAATAAAGAGCCATGGTTTTAAGTTTTCAGTCGTTAATTCAGGGCTGATAATAAAAACCAAAGAACCTTTAGAAACCATGGAGCGCTTAATTAGGGTCAGTAAGGAAAACAATATTGTGCCTCATCAGTTGTTTTTATATAAGCCAAAATTAGAAGATGTATTCTTTAAACTTACCGGCACTGATTTGCGTGATGAAGAATAAAGGGGGAATTTATCATGTTACCACTCGCTCAAATTGAAACGCTAAAACAGTTAAAGGATAAGTCTCTGTTTTTTTGGACGATTATATTACCCATTGTGTCCATCATATTGCTGATTGAGCTATTTACGACAGACAGTGCAAATAAAACTTTAGTAGCTTCTCAATCTGTAACCGGCATGAGCGTATTCTTTTCAACATTCATTATTATCTCCATCGTTATAAGTTTTGTAAAGGATCGGGAAAAAGGAATTGTATCAAGACTGGCAAGTACTCCTTTAAAGCCTTATAACTTCTTCTTAGGAAAAAGTATCCCTTTTTTAGTCATAACTTTTATGCAAATTCTTCTCCTGTCCGTTCTGGGAATATTTCTGTATGATATTGAAATTAATAATTTTCCGGCGTATTTGTGGGTTGTTGTGTTGATATCTTTACTGGTTACATCTTGGGGAGTTGCTATTTCAGTCTTTGCAAAGACTGAAAATACCGGTTTGGTCATGACTAATGTGATTGCATTAGGTACTGCTGTTGTTTGTGGTTTATGGACTCCTTATGATCAATTGCCAAGCTACCTTCAAACCATTGGAATGCTCTTCCCGCAGTACTGGGCGCATCAGGGGTTAATTCAATCGGTCTCGACGATATCGGGAGGAGAAAGTCTAATATGGGTAACACTTGTTGTACTGAGCTATACAATACTGGGATTTATAGTTTCCTTAATTGGATACCGGCATTACATTAAAATGGCAAGAAATTAGACCGCTGAAGAATGGGTCATTAAAACGCAGCTGGGACTAAAAGGAGAGCGGGAAATGATAAGTGAAAAACTAAAACTGTATGTCGAGGCTCAATTTAAAAAGTATGAAAAAAACACTCGTTATTGAACAGAAAAAAAACGGCGCTAATTCTTTTATTGGCGGGTTTGATGAAACCAGTTCACAATTTTTTTCGCTAATGAGAAACAGAAATTTGCAAGACGCGTTAAGGACCAGTGTTGGAGAACAGTTTAAGCAGTCACAAATGCCAGCTCTGCTGCATGGTTGGATTATAAAAAACAAAAGGTAAACGTGAAGAAAGCATTTTTGTATATCTTTAGGGTCTAAGCGATAATTTGACAGGTAAAGGACTGGATGACTCCGGTCCTTTTTTTACATCACCCAAAAAAAAACCTTCAAGTTTTTCAGTCCCTTTGCATACAATAACTTCAGCCCGCCTGTTGGGCGGCTGTCTTTGATATTCATTTTTCGTTTTTAGAAGTTTGTGTTATTCTTATATTTGGTATCTCCTATTTTCAGACCGGGTCTGATAAGGTACCTTTTAATGCCAGAAAAAAATGTGAAACGAAGAACGGATATCCTGCGTCTAATGGCTGGCGGGATAAGATGTTCAATAGGCATGACACGAATGATAAATATATCGTTTTTTAAAATGGTGTGTTTATGGGGCTGTGTGATGCTTTCGTTTTGCTTGGAAAGCAGGAATTGAAGCAAAAAGTAAGAATACAGATTTAAAGTGTTTAGGAAAGTAGAGGTTGCCATGAAGAAATTATTTTCTTACAGACTTAGTTTTTTTGTACTGGCTATTATTTTGTTTTGGGCCAAAACGTATTTAGCCTATCATGCTGAATTCAACCTTGGGGTGAAGGGTCCGACGCAGCAGTTTCTGCTTGTGATCAATCCGTTCTCAAGCGCCATTTTCTTTTTAGGACTGGCATTGTTTGCGAAAGGCCGCAAATCAGCGATTATCATGGTGATTATTGATTTCATCATGACGTTTATTTTGTATGCCAATATCCTATTCTATCGATTCTTCGATGATTTCTTGACATTCCCGAACTTAAAGCAATCCGGTAATGTCGGAAATATGGGAGACGGCATCTTCAGCATTATGTCCGGCCATGATATTTTATACTTTGTTGATATTATTATTTTAATCGCGCTTCTGGTGTGGAGACGTGAGCTGAAGGAATTCAAGCTGAAAAAACGGTATACGTCATTAATTATCGTGACGGGTATTGTGTTGTTCTTCGTGAACCTGGCGATTGCCGAAGAGGACCGCCCGGAGCTGCTGACAAGAACGTTTGACCGCAATTACATTGTAAAATACTTAGGCCTTTATAATTACACGATTTATGACGGCGTACAGACGGCGCAGACGGAATCACAGCGTGCATATGCCAGCAGTGATGACCTGACGAGCGTTGAAAACTACACATCGTCGCATTATGCGAAGCCGAACGCCGAGTATTTCGGCAAGGCCAAAGGCAAAAATATCATTAAGATTCACCTGGAGAGCTTCCAATCGTTTTTGATCAATTACAAACTTGACGGAAAAGAAGTTACGCCGTTCCTGAATAAACTCGCCCGCGGCGGAGAGAACATGACGTACTTTGATAACTTTTTCCACCAAACGGGCCAAGGTAAAACATCTGACGCCGAGCTGATGATGGATAACAGTCTGTTCGGACTGCCTGAAGGGTCAGCCTTCGTGACAAAAGGGGAAAACACGTATCAATCGCTTCCTGCCATCCTTGACCAAAGTGAGGGCTATACAAGCGCCGTTTTACACGGTGACTACAAATCATTCTGGAACCGTGACCAGATTTACAAACATATCGGCTACGATAAATTCTTTGACGCCAGCACATACGATATGTCTGATGACAACCTTGTCAATATGGGACTGAAGGATAAACCGTTCTTCAAAGAATCTATACCGAAGCTTCAGTCGCTGAAACAGCCGTTCTACGCGCATTTGCTCACGCTGACGAACCATTATCCGTTTACGCTTGATGAAAAAGACGCAACGATCGAAAAAGCGAAAACGGGCGACGCGACTGTGGATGACTATTTCCAGACGGCGCGTTATCTTGACGAAGCGCTTGAACAGTTCTTTAAAGATCTGAAGTCATCCGGTTTATATGACAACTCGGTGATTATGCTTTACGGAGACCATTACGGAATCTCTGAAAACCATAACCGCGCGATGAAAGAAATTCTCGGCAAAGAAATTACGCCTTATCAAAACGCGCAGAATCAGCGTGTGCCGCTTATGCTTCGCATCCCCGGCAAAAAAGGCGGGGTGAACCATACGTACGGCGGTGAAATGGACGTTGTGCCGACGATCCTTCACTTGGAAGGCATCGATTCTAAGAAATATATTAATTTCGGCACCGATCTCTTCTCGAAAGACCATGATGATACGGTGACGTTCCGCAACGGAGATTACGTCACGCCGAAATATACTTCCATCTCCAATGTCGTATACGATACGAAGACAGGGACAGAACTGAAAGGCAATCAGGAAACGAAAAACCTGAAAGCCAGAGTCACAGAGCAGCTGAAGCTGTCTGACAGCGTGATGTACAAAGACTTGCTCAGATTCCACAAATTGAGCGACTTTACGCCGGTTGATCCGTCTAAATATCATTACGGCAAAGAAAAGCTGAATCAGGATAATAAATAATAGAAAGAGCCTTACGGAATTTCCGTGAGGCTCTTTTTTTTGTGTATCTTCACCAATCTGAAAAAAGAGAGAGCTTTTGGTCACAAAGGGCGCCAATCTCTCATATCTTACAGTAGATTTTGAAACCGGTGGTAGAGAATCGGACAAATTATCGGGTTGGTTTCTCTTATACGGGCGGTTTCGAATCCAATATTCACAGAGAAGAGGGGTAGAGATGAAAGCAGTCATTCTCTGCGGCGGAAAAGGAACGAGAATGAGCGAAATCACCAATGAACGTCCCAAACCGCTCGCCATGATAGGCGGCAAACCGATTCTATGGCATATTATGAAACTCTATCAATACTATGGCGTGAACGAATTTATCCTGCTTCTTGGTTTCAAAGGAGAGATGATTAAGGAATATTTCTTAGATTATGACTGGAAGAATCACAGCATGACGCTGGACAGCTCTACCGGAGAAGTGCGGATATTGGGAACATCCGAGCCGTGGAAAATCACTTTTTTAGACACGGGGGAACACACGCAGACAGCGGGGCGGCTTTTACAGGCGAAGGACATCATCGGTGATGAAACCTTTCTTATGACGTACGGGGACGGACTGGCGAACATCAACCTGTTTCATCTGATCAGCTATCATCAATCAAAAGGGGCTGCGGCAACCGTCACCGGTATAGAAAAGACCTCGCAATTCGGAACGCTGACGGTTGAAGACGGTATGGCGAAAAGCTTTTCTGAAAAAACCTCAAGTGACGGCATCATCAACGGCGGATTTTTCGTGCTCAGCCCGAAGGTATTTGATTATCTGCCGAAAGACAGGGACGTCATGTTTGAAGAAGAACCGCTGAAGGAGCTGGCAAAGGACGGCGAATTGGCGGTATACCGGCATTACGGTTTCTGGACGGCGATCGATACGTATAAAAATCTGCTGGAAATTAACAAGATGTGGGACCGGGGACAACATGTATGGAAGGTATGGTGATCAAGTTTGAGTTTCTGGAAAAATAAAAATGTGTTTGTGACGGGATGTACAGGTCTTTTAGGAAGCTGCTTGGTGAAGGAACTGATCGATCAGGGGGCTAATGTGACGGGACTTGTCCGTGACACTGTGCCCAAGTCGAACCTGTATCAGGGAGAACAAGTGAAGCAAATGAACATCGTGCAGGGCGCGCTTGAAGATCTGGATGTGATTGAGCGGGCGCTGGGCGAGTATGAAATTGACACGGTCTTTCATTTAGCCGCTCAGGCGATCGTCGGCGTCGCAAACCGCAATCCGATTTCCACATTTGAAGCCAATATTCTCGGCACATGGAACATCCTTGAAGCGTGCCGCAGGCATCCGCTCATCAAGCGGGTGATCGTCGCGTCCAGTGATAAAGCGTACGGCGACCAGCCGACACTGCCGTACGATGAAAACATGCCTCTTCAGGGCAAACATCCGTATGACGTATCAAAAAGCTGTGCCGATTTATTAAGCCACACATATTTTAATACGTACGGACTTCCGGTCTGTATTACGCGCTGCGGCAACTTGTACGGCGGCGGAGATTTGAACTTCAACCGGATTATTCCGCAGACGATTCAGCTCGTGCTGAACGGTGAAGCGCCGGAAATCCGCAGCGACGGCACATTTATCCGTGATTATTTTTACATCGAGGATGCGGTCGAGGCATACCTTTTGCTGGCGGAAAAGATGGAGGAGCTCAATCTTGCGGGAGAAGCGTTCAACTTCAGCAATGAGATTCAGCTGACGGTGCTGGAACTTGTAGAAAAAATTCTTAAGGCGATGGACAGTGACCTCAAGCCGAAAGTGCTTAACCAGGGAAGCCACGAAATCAAGCACCAATATTTATCAGCGGAAAAGGCGAGGAAGCTTCTGAATTGGACGCCCGCGCATACCATTGATGAAGGATTAGAAAAAACGATCGAATGGTATAAAGCCTTTTTTCAAAAGTAACAGAAACAGAGGTGAGAGAAAGACGTGACAAGCGCATATTGCACAGTTTTATCAAAAGGAAGGCTGTATCAGGCTATCGCTTTGTTCGGCTCATTGAAAGCGGTTCAGGCGGACGCCCCCATTTTTACTTTGTGTATGGATCAAGACACCTATGACGTGCTTCAGGCAATGCGTCCGGATAATGTCACCTTGATTCAGGTGTCCGCACTGGAAAATGAGGAGCTCCTTGAACTGAAGCGGACGAGGGATCAGAGCGAATACTGCTGGACGGTGAAGCCGGTATTTCTCGAATTCGTGCTGGACGGACATCCGGAATTAGAGCGTGTCACGTACATTGATGCCGATTTGTTTTTCTTCGCTGATCCGCGCGCGATTTTTGACAATCAGCCGGATTGTTCGGTGCTTCTGTCACGGGGCGATATCGTCATTCCCTCATTTGAAAAACAGGAAATCGACATGCTGCAGCGTCTTTTAGGCCGGTATAATTCCGGTTTTCTCAGCTTCAAAACCGACAGTGCCGGCACAGATTGTCTCAGATGGTGGAAAGAACGCTGCCTTGAAGAATGCAAAAATGCGCCGGGCGAAGGAAAATTCGGAGATCAAGGCTACTTGGATTACATGTCCGGTCTGTTCCCGAACGTGTGTGACATCACCACGCCCGGCGTGAATATCGGCCATTGGAATTACGGCCGCCACACGTTTTCATGGAAGGACGGGCGTCTTGTGCTCGAAGACGGAAATCCGCTGATTTTCTATCATTTCAGCGGATACCGGATCGTCACAGCCGGCGACATTCGGCAGATTCATGAGACGGACCGGACCGACCTGCCGTTTGTCCATCAGCTTTATCAGGACATTCTGAAGCGGGTGATCGGGACGGTCGGCGCCGTCTGCCCCGAGTTCAGCGGCTTTGCATCTGAGGATGATAACAAATAAATGATCATATACAGGAAGTGAACGAAAAGTGAAGGCAAGCGTCATTGTTCCCGCATATAATTCCAAGGAGAGGCTTTATAACAGCCTGCTGTCCCTGAATGAACAGGAATGCACAGAGCCGTTCGAAGTGATTGTGGCTGACAACGGTTCGGAAGACGGAACCTTATCCATGCTTGAATCATTCAGCGCGAATTTTCCGCTGATTTTTGTGAGAATTAAAGAAAACAGAGGGATCGCTTACGGCCGGAATCAGGCGGTCCGCAATGCCAGAGGCGATATTTTGATTTTCCATGACAGCGACATGCTTGCCGAAAAGGATTTGGTGGCGAAGCATATCAAGGCTCATGAGAACCAGGACGATCTTGTCGTATGCGGTATGTTCTGGAAGCGGATTTACAGCTTTTATTATGACCGTTTTGAAAAAGAGCATAAGGAAAAACTCGCCGAACTGTATGAAGAGCTGCCGGGCGATAAAGAGCCGCTCCTTGATGAAAGTGACATCAGAGACGGAAGCTTTCTTGACCGATGCTTTGATTTAGATACCGACTTTATCCGGGTGCTGAAAAGCATTTTGGAAAAATACGGAGATGATTTGAACGGCTACCGTCTGCCATGGCGTTTTTTCATTACGAACAATTCATCAGTTAAGAGGCAGCACGTGGCAGATCTCGGCCTGTTTGATGAAGGCATTGTCAGATACGGCTTTGAAGATTATGATCTCGGCATCAGGCTTCATCAGTCGGGAATGAGATTTCAGCTGCGGCGCGATATCATGAGCGTCCATCAGGAGCATCCGAGCAACTGCGCTTCCGTTGATGACATCAGGGCGAATATCGCGTACATGTGCGACAAGTACAATGACATTCATTCGCTTGACGTGCACCTCGCGTTTAACGGCCCGTTTGACGCGGAGTTAACCAACAGCATAATGGCAGACATCGAAGTGCTGCTTGATTATGAGAAATATGAAAGCCTGCTGCACATTTTTCTCGAGCTGCTGCACGCGGTTAAAGACCGCAACCTCGATCCGGACTGGAAGGCGAAAAGCCCGCGGATCACGGCGAACAGCTTCCAGCTGCCGGAGGTCGGAAAGCTTTTGGCAAAAGCGGAAAAAAAGCTGGGCGTCACGCACTTTGCAAGGGCGTTCAAAGCGCTGACTGCTGATTTACTGCATGTGGATTTTAAATAAATTGGATGTGATATGGTGAGTAAATATCATTTTTCAACCATTGTTTCCAGAACGCATATCTTTAAACTGATGCCGATGATTCATTCTCTCCATGAACATTGCCGGGATTTTCATCTGTATGTGCTGTGTGTCGATCAGAAAGCGTACGAACTGCTTCAGCAGGTGCCGTGGGAACATGTCACGGCGGTTCAGCTCCATGAAATGGAGGACCCGGAGCTGCTTGAAGCAAAGGGCGGCCGGACGTTTCATGAATATTGCTGGACGCTGAAGCCGGCTTTTCTGTTCCATGTGATGACGGAGTATGATGAAGCCGAATATTTTGCCCATTTGGACACCGATCTCTTTTTCTTCTCAGATGCGGGCGAGCTGTTTGCGGAAAAGCCGGATGCTTCCCTTTTTCTGACGGATCACCGCAATTCAGAACGGTTTGCGTCTTATTACAAGCTGACGGGGCAGTACAACACCGGGTTTGTCGGCGCGCGGAATACCGGGGAAGCGTATCGGGCGGTCTGGCAGTGGAGACAGGATTGCATCTCCTATTGTACGGTGGAGATGAATGAAGAAAAAAAGACATACGGTGACCAAAGGTATGTTGAAAAGTGGCCCGCGCAGTTTGAACACGTGCATGTCACGGAGTCGATCGGCGCGAATGCGGCGCTGTGGAATATTGAGCAATATGACGTCAGCCTGCGCGACGGGGCTGTATATGTCAATGACACCCCGCTGATTTTTTATCATTTTTCAGGCTTTACGCTCGTCACGGAGAACGAATTCAATCTCTGCTGGTACTATCACATTGATGATGAGGCGACAGTCAGTATGATTTACGTCCCGTACATCAAAAACGTAAAAAAATGGATTGATGAAATTCAAAAAGCGTTTCCTGATTTCAGAGACGGGTTTATTCCGAAATATGCGGTTCCTGACACTCATTTTTATACGGTTGAAACATAAAATCCCTGCCTTTTCGGCAGGGATTTTTTTATGAATGCCATTCTTTTAATGTTTTGTCGCTCGGCAGGACAAAGGCGAGCAGACCTAAAACGGGCAGAAAGGCGACGGCTGTCATGGTCGGCGTCAATCCCGCTGAATCAATAAGAGCTCCGAGCGCAACCGCTCCGATCGCGCCCATTCCGAAGGCGAGCCCGACCGTAAGCCCTGACATCGTTCCGATTTTGCCGGGAACAAGCTCCTGCGCGTAGACAACCGTCACGGAGAAGCTGGACATCAGAACAACGCCGATCAGCGCCAGTACGCCATAGGCGATGACAGGTCCCGCAAACGGAAGGAAAATCGTCAAGGGAGCCGATGCCGTCATGGAAACGATGATGACGTTCCGCTTTCCGAAACGGTCTGCAAGCGGCCCGCCGAGAAACGTTCCGACAGCTCCGAAAAATAAAAAGACGAAGATGTAGCTCTGTGCCTGCTGAATGCTGACATGATAGGCATTCATCGCATAGAACGTATAGAAGTTGCCGATCGCGCTCACATACCAGGAGCGCGCGAAAATTAAGAAGATAATCATGATAAGTGCAAGAATAATCGGTTTTGTAATCACGGTCTGCACAGCGGCGGCCGGTGATTTTTTACTTGCGGCGCGCAAATGAATAAGGCGGCCTTTATACCATTTGGCGATATAAATGAGAAACAGCACAGCGATTGCGGCGACTAGCGTAAACCAGACAGAGCCGAATTGACCGAGCGGAACGAGAATCAGCGCGGTAATCAAGGGCGCCATCGCCTGGCCGGTATTCCCTCCGACTTGGTAAATCGATTGCGCCAATCCGCGCTTTTCGCCGGCGGCCATGTAAGCGACACGCGATCCTTCAGGATGAAAGACGGCGGAGCCAAGGCCGATAAAAAAGACACAGCATAAAATCGTCAGAAAAGACGGGGCGAACGCGAGACCTAAAATGCCGAGCATGCTTGCGGTGAGTCCGAGCGGCAAAGCATACGGCATCGGGCGTTTATCCGTATACCAGCCGATGACGGGCTGCATCACGGAAGACACCATATTCAGCGTAAAGGCGATAATTCCGAGCTGCGTAAATGTAAGATTCATGGAACGTTCCAAAATCGGAAACATCGCCGGAATCACCGCTTGCAGTGAATCGTTCAGCAGATGACAGATCCCGATAATGAACAAAATAGAATACATGGTTGTCTCGGGACGATGGACAGGTTTTTCTTTAAGCGGGGCGGCAATTGCCAAAGTGATTCTCCTCCTTTTTATGTAAACGAAGCATACACCATATTATTCATAAGGTGAATGAATTATCAAGGGCAAAAAAGGCTCTTCTTTCTCAAACAGAAAAAAGAGCCTCCCTTTTTATTTATTTAACAAACTGTGTTTTCTCGAATACATCATATATACCACGATCCCGGCGGCGATCCAGATGACAAAGGCGAGCCATGTCACGCCCGGCAGGCTGCTTGCGAGATACAGGCATAAGCATGCGCTGATGATCGGCACAAAAGGCACGAAAGGAACACGGAAGGAAGATTTGATCTCCGGATGTTTCTTTCTTAAAACGATGACGGCGATCGCAATGACTGTAAAGGCCGCCAAGGTTCCCATATTGACGAGATGCGCCAAGGTTCCCAGATCAATAAAACCTGCGATCCCGGCGGCAGCGATCCCCGTCACCCATGTGTTTTGAAACGGTGTTTTAAAACGCGGATGAACCTTGGAAAACATGCGGGGCAAAAGGCCGTCTCTGCTCATCGCAAATGTAAGGCGCACCTGAGCGTAAAGCAGAGCGAGCATGACCGTTGTAATCCCGATAATCGCGCCGACGGAAATAATGCCTGCTATTTTGTTCTGGCCGACAAATTGGAGCGCGAAAGATACCGGATCTCCGACATTCAGCTTGGTGTACGAAAGCATTCCTGTCAGGACGAGCGATACCGTAATGTAAAGAACGGTGCAGATGGCAAGCGCGCCGATGATTCCGACCGGCATTGATTTCTGCGGGTTTTTCACTTCTTCCGACGCGTTTGACACGGCATCAAATCCGAGATACGCGAAGAAAACGGTCGCGGCGCTCGTGATGACGCCTTTCATTCCGAACGGCATAAACGGCGACCAGTTTTCCGGTTTCACGTAGCCGAAACCGACGACGATAAACAGCAGAATGATCGCAATTTTCATCAATACAATGACATTGTTAAAGCGGGTGCTTTCTTTCACGCCCCTTGAAACAATCGCGGTAATGACCAAAATAATGATAACGGCCGGCAGGTTGAACACGGCACCCGTTTTGCTGCCGGGTGCGGCGGTCAGCGCCTCCGGAAGATGCAGCCCGAATCCTGCAAGAAGCGACTGGAAATAGGATGACCAGCCGGTTGCGACGGCGGCGAGCGCGATAACATATTCAAGCATTAAGTCCCATCCGATTAAAAACGCGAGACACTCCCCGAGAGTGACATATGAATACGTATATACGCTGCCTGAAATCGGAATGGATGAAGAAAATTCCGCATAACAAAACGCGGCGAGCGCGCAGGCAAGGCCCGCGAGCACAAACGACAGAATCAAAGCCGGTCCTGCGCCTGTCGCGGCCACAGTCCCGGTAATCACAAAAATCCCCGTGCCGACAACACAGCCGATTCCGAGCAAAACCAAGTCAAAAGCGCTTAACGAGCGGGACAGGCTGGTCTGTTTGCTCTGGGCCTTTAAGTCGGCCAGCGGCTTTTTCCGAAATAGTAAAGACATATGGGTCCTCCTGAAAATTCATAATATTCTTATCATTATATACACTGACGTTTGTATTATATTGTCGAAATTTCTCGCAGTCAATTAAAGAATTTTCCACTTTAAAAGGACAAAGCTAAAAAGCGTCGATGCACGGAAGGAAAGGGAATTTTATTGTGAAATAGTTCAATTTTCTCACCTTAAGACCGATACAAAAGATGACTCATCAACTAATTTCAAGTTTCGGTGAAAGGGAGATGTTTACATGTTTCAATATGAAGAACTAAATAAGCAGTTTATCGGCGGCCGATGGAGGGATGGGAGCAGCCGGAACGTATTGGAAAACAGAAATCCTTATACTCAAAAAGTCATCACCTCATTCCGAAAAGCGACGCCTGATGACGTGGATGCGGCATATCGCGCCGCGGCTCTTGCGAAACAAGAATGGGACAAAGTAAACCCTTTTAAAAAGCGGGCCATTTTGGAAAAAGCCGTTTCTTTCATTGAAGAGCACGAAGAAGCGATTATTTACTTAATCATGGAGGAGCTAGGCGGAACACGGCTGAAGGCTGAGTTTGAAATCGGACTTGTCAAAAATATGATAAAAGAAGCCGCAACATTTCCGGTGCGGATGGAAGGGAAAATTCTCCCGTCCACGATTGACGGAAAAGAAAACAGGCTGTACAGAATACCTGCCGGAGTCGCGGGGGTGATCAGCCCGTTTAATTTCCCGTTTTTCCTTTCGATGAAATCTGTTGCGCCGGCACTCGGCGCGGGGAACGGCGTCGTGCTGAAGCCTCATGAAGAAACGCCGATCTGCGGCGGAACGCTTATCGCGAAAATTTTTGAAGCGGCCGGCGTACCGGACGGGCTGCTGAATGTCATCGTGACGGATATCGGGGAGATCGGCGACAGCTTTGTTGAGCATCCCGTGCCGCGGATAATCTCATTTACAGGCTCAACCGGAGTGGGCAGCTATATCGGACAGCTTGCGGTCAAACACTTTAAAAAACCGCTGTTGGAGCTTGGCGGAAACAGCGCGCTGATCGTGCTTGAGGATGCTGATCTTGAATACGCCGTCAATGCGGCCGTATTCAGCCGGTTTACGCATCAAGGACAGATCTGTATGTCGGCGAACCGCGTGCTCGTTCACACATCTGTTTATGACAAATTTACAGAGCTTTACGAAGCGAAAGTGTCATCGCTGAAAGTCGGCGATCCGATGGACCCTGATACGGTTATCGGTCCTTTAATCAATGAGAGACAGGCGGAAGGCCTGAGACGGTCTGTCGAAAAAGCGATAGAAGAGGGAGCGGTTCCGGTGCTGTCCGGCCGATTCAGCGGAACGGTCGCTGAGCCCGTCATTTTAAAAGATGTGAAACCTGAGATGAGCATCGCGAAGGAGGAGCTGTTCGGACCGGCCGTCTGCATCATGCCGTTTGAAACGGAGGATGAAGCGGTAAGCATCGCAAACGCGACACCGTTCGGTTTAAGCGGAGCCGTGCATACGGCAAACGTGGAGCGGGGCGTTGAGTTTGCTAAGCGGATCGAAACCGGCATGATTCACGTCAACGATACGACCATTAATGATGAACCGAACGTCGCGTTCGGCGGCGAGAAACAATCAGGTCTCGGCAGGCTGAACGGCGAATGGAGCCTTGAAGAATTCACCACGCTGAAATGGATTTCGGTTCAGCATGAAAAACGCCAATTCCCATATTAAGAAGGAGTGAAAGAAATGAGTATACAGACGGAGCAGCAAACGCACAGCCTGCTTGACGCTTTTGTCAAAGTTGCGCCTTTTTTAAACAGCCTGATCCAAGATGACATCACCATCGGAATTTATGATACAGAAAAATTAATCGTGAATATTCCGGCTAAAACGTTTTCTCTTAATGTAAAGCCGGGAGATCCGCTGCAAAAAGGGGACATCATTACAGACGCGATCCGCATGAATCAGAAGAAGACAAGCATGGTGCCGAAAGAGCTGTTCGGATTTCCGCTGATCGCCAGAGCGATTCCGCTTCATGATGAAAACGGAAAAGTCATCGGCGGCGTCGGTCTCGGCACGAGCCTTGAAAAATCAGCCAAGCTTCATGATGTCGCTGAAAGCCTGTCCGCCGTCGTGGAACAGACCGCTTCGGCGATCGCGGATATCTCAGAATCCATCAGCGGTTTCTCAGCACAGATGACCGGGATTTCCGCTCAGGCGAAACAAGTCAGTGAAAGCGCGGGAGAAATCGCCGACATTTCCGTCACTGTCAAGGGCATCTCGGATCAAAGCAATCTGCTCGGTTTGAATGCGGCCATTGAAGCCGCGAGAGCAGGAGAATCCGGCAAGGGCTTTTCCGTGGTGGCGGATGAGATCCGCAAGCTTGCCACTCATTCAAAAGACAATGTCGGCCAAATTGACCAGATTACGAAAAAAATCCACAGCCTGCTGAAAGGGCTGGAGGACTCAATTGAATCCATCAACCAGAACACGGACGGCCAAGCGGCGGCGGTAGAACAAATTTCTGCCACGATGCAGGAGATTTCGGGAAGCGCCCAGCATTTAGCGAAAATGGCTGAAAACGTGCTCGGAGAATCATAAAAAAAGGGAGCTTACGGGCTCCTTTTTTGTTTTCCCTTATCAATCGGAAACTGCACTTACACGTTTGATCCGTCATGCTCAGGGGTACACATACGAATACATCACCAATGATAAAGGAGAGTCTTGTATGTCTGATGCAAATCTGCACAACCCGCTGACGAAATATGATCATGATGAATTTCCAAAACAATATCAAGAACCGCCCGGTTTGCAGAAAGAGATGAAGCCTGTGCCGGACTGCGGTGAAACAAGCTATAAAGGAGCCGGCAAGCTGAAGGGAAGAAAAGCCCTCGTCACCGGCGGCGATTCAGGTATCGGCCGGGCCGCCGCGATTGCTTATGCCCGGGAAGGGGCGGATGTGGCCATTAACTATCTGCCTGAGGAACAGCCGGATGCCGAAGAAGTGAAAGCGTTAATTGAAAAAGAGGGAAGAAAAGCTGTTCTGCTGCCGGGAGATTTAAGCGATGAAGCGTTTTGCGGAGAATTGGCGGAAAAAGCGTATCAAGAGCTTGGCGGTCTTGACACGCTCGCTCTTGTCGCCGGCAAACAGCAGGCAGTGGATGATATCAGCGATCTTACTACAGAACAAATCTATCAAACATTTGAAGTCAACGTATTCTCGCTGTATTGGCTCGTCAAAGCCGCGCTTCCGTATCTGCCGGAAGGCGCGTCTATTATCACGACAACGTCCGTAGAAGGGTATAATCCAAGCCCGATGCTGTTGGATTATGCTGCGACGAAACATGCCATTATCGGTTTTACCGTCGGCCTAGGAAAGCAGCTGGCGAATAAAGGAATCAGAGTCAACTCGGTAGCGCCGGGGCCGATCTGGACACCGCTGCAGATTTCGGGAGGACAGCCCGGAGAAAACATTCCGAAATTCGGCAAGGAAACACCGGCCGTTCCATTACAGCGTGCCGGACAGCCGGCGGAGCTGGCAGGAATTTATGTCTTTTTGGCCTCAGAAGAATCGAGTTATGTGACATCCCAAATTTACAGTGTAAGCGGAGGAATTCCGACAGCGTAATCAAAAAGGAGCTGCCCTTCATACGGGGCAGCTCTTTTTTTTGATGTTATGTGCCGAGCACGTTTTGATTATACAGGACACTCGGATGTGACGGATGATAGGAGGCGGCTTTGTCGTTATGAATCTTCGCTTTTTCTCTGTCGCCGAGCTGCCAGTGGCAGACGCAGAGCTGCAGATGGGGGTACCAGGTGGAATATTCGAGCTGGGTAAAGCCTGCATCACTGCTTTTGGCGGATAGGGCGAGCTCATACCAAAACACGCCCTGCCGGTATTGCCGTTTCTCCGCAAAATAGTCGCCGAGTCTGCAGCAGAACTCCGGCCGCGGACAATCGATCAGAAATGATTTTAAGAGAGACGTCATGGCGGCCTCTTCATGGCCGACCGCCCTGTAGCAATCGGATAGATATTGGCACGTTCTGATCTCGTCTTCGATCCAGCACTGTTTTGTGGAAAGAAAATGGTGATAATACGTGATGGCGCGCTGATACTGGCCGTGATCCTTTAATTCATTCGCGAAGTAAAACAAATCGCGCGGTGTCATCGTTTCACTGTTTTCCGCCATTTTCTCATAAATCTTCAAGTTGCGGTCCGAGGGAGGCGAGTGCTTTTTCTCGGATTTCCGGTGTGTGACGGCAATATCGGTTTCTATGATGTTTCCGTATACCTCAAGATACTCATGCACGGCTCCGATCCAGCGGAACCCTTTTTCACGCTTGACGAGTCGGTTGCGGCGGTATCTGAAGCTGACCTCTCCCCGATCATCAAAGCCGACGTGATAATACATGGATACCGCGTCCACCTCTTTTGAAAGCGACGCCTTCAGTTCAATCAGCTTTTCACGGTCCTTTTCCGTCAGCATATCGTCGGCGTCCAGCCACAGAATATAATCCATTTCCGCTTTCGAAAACACAAAATTACGGGCGGCCGCAAAGTGATCGATCCATTCAAAATCATAAATCTTATCCGTATAACGGGCCGCGATTTCTTTCGTCCGGTCGGTCGAGCCCGTATCAGCAATCACAATTTCATCCGCAATGTCTTTGACGGAATCAAGACAGCCCGCAAGCACTTCCTCTTCATTTTTCACGATAACGCACAAACTGACGCTGATCATGTCATCACCTCTTCCCCTCCAGTGTATAAAAGGAGAGGCGGAAACATTCTTCGGACAAAATGATCTCTTCCAAGAAATTTGTCTGTCCTTTTACTAGTTTTATTCCAGCGCCTGATTTAAAATGAACACATGAACTTACGTGAGGATTGATAGGAACCATGAGCATCATAAAAGCGGAAAACCTTTATAAAACATACGGAGATAAGACATTATTCGACCATATCTCCTTTCATATTGAAGAGAATGAAAGAATCGGTTTAATCGGCCCGAACGGAACGGGGAAGTCTACGCTTCTGAAAACCATTGCCGGCCTTGAATCAACGGAGGAAGGCGAGATTACGGCTTCAGGAAACGTGCATATTGAGTTCTTGCATCAGGACCCTGAGCTTCCGGCCGGACAAACCGTTCTTGAACATATTTATTCCGGCGGATCAGCCGTCATGAGAACGATGAGAGAGTACGAAAAAGCGCTTCAGGCGCTGAATGAAGAACCGGAAAATGACCAGCGCCAGAAACACCTGCTTGATGCGCAGGCCCGAATGGACGCGAATGATGCGTGGGAGGCGAATACGTTAGCCAAAACGGTTTTAACCAAACTTGGCGTCACCGATCTGATGAAGGATGTCAGCGAGCTGTCCGGCGGCCAGAGAAAGCGCGTCGCGATTGCGAAAAACGTCATCCAGCCGGCTGACCTGCTCATTTTGGATGAACCGACAAACCACTTGGACAATGAAACGATTGAATGGCTGGAAGGCTACTTATCGCAATATCCGGGCGCCGTTATGCTTGTCACGCACGACAGATATTTTCTGAACAGGGTGACGAACAGAATTTACGAGCTTGAGAGAGGCAGCCTTTATACGTATAAAGGAAACTATGAAGTATTCCTGGAAAAACGGGCCGAACGGGAGGCGCTGGCAGAGCAGAAAGAAACAAAACGCCAAAACCTCCTGCGCCGCGAATTGGCGTGGCTCAGAAGAGGAGCGAAAGCACGCTCGACGAAACAAAAAGCGAGAGTGGACAGAGCGGAGGCGCTCAAGGAGCAAAAAGGGCCGGCAGTCTCCGGATCACTCGATTTCGCGATCGGTTCCCACCGTCTCGGAAAACAAGTAATCGAAGCCGATAACGTCGCCATTACCTATAACGGCCAAGCGCTGATCAGCCAGTTTAATGAGCTTGTCATCCCGGGGGAACGAATCGGCATCATCGGGCCGAACGGAATCGGGAAAACGACACTTTTAAACAGCCTCGCCGGCAGAATTCAGCCTGACAGCGGCAATATCACCATCGGGCAGACGGTCCGGATCGGCTACTACACCCAGGATCACAGCGAAATGAACGGCGATATGAAAGTCATTGAATATATAAAAGAGACGGCTGAAATCGTCAAAACGGCGGAAGGCGATGTCATCACCGCGGAACAAATGCTTGAGCGTTTTCTGTTCCCGCGTCCGATGCAGCAGACATATATCAGAAAGCTGTCAGGCGGGGAAAAACGCCGTCTGTACTTGCTGAATGTACTGATGCAGGAGCCGAATGTGCTGTTTTTAGATGAGCCGACCAATGATCTGGACACAGAAACATTAAGCGTGCTCGAGGATTATATCGAACAGTTCCCGGGCGTCGTCATCACTGTATCCCATGACCGCTATTTCCTTGACCGCGTCGTGGACCGCCTGATCGTATTTGAAGGACACGGTGTCATTTCCCGTTTCCAAGGTTCATACAGTGAATACATGGAACAAGCAAAAGAGAAGAAGACGGCGGTAAAACAGCCGGCCGAAGAGAAAAAGGCGGAAGAAGAGCCGAAGAAAAAGCGCAAAAAGCTTTCGTACAAGGATCAGATCGAATGGGACGGCATCGAAGACAAAATCGCCGGCCTTGAAGAAAAGCATCAGCGTCTGGAAGCGGAAATCGCTGAAGCGGGAAGTGATTTCGGAAAGATACAAGAACTGATGGCCGAACAGGCAAAAACGGCTGAAGAGCTTGAAGCGGCGATGGAACGCTGGACCGAATTGTCACTGATGATTGAAGAACTTGAGAATTAAGAAAAGCCGGTACGGCCCCCGAGAAGACGGCGGGTCATACCGGCTTTTTTTATCGTACACAGATGTCTCCCGGCGCTTTAAAGACAAAGGTTCCGTCCAAGCCAAGTTTATCCGGCATAAAAAGTTTACGTTTACGTTAAGGTTCAAATGGTGTATAATAGAAACAGATACGACAAGAGGGGGATTCACCTTGGAATGGATGAAGATTGATCAAGTTGCCAAGCGAAGCGGATTGACAAAACGAACCATTCGTTTTTACGAGGAGATTGGTTTGATTCCTGCTCCTAAACGGACAGAAGGCGGCGTCCGGCTTTACTCTGAAGATGATATGGAGGAGCTCGAAAAAGTCACCAGCACAAAAGAAGTGCTCGGTTTTTCCCTTCAGGAACTTCAGCAGTTTATGGAGATGAGCCGTCAGCTGGAATTAAACAAAGAGGGGTACTTGTTGTCACTGGATCCGAAGGAACGGAAAGAAAAGCTGGAAGAGATTCAGCACGCTTTGAACCACCAGCTTGAGATGATTGATGAGAAGATCAGCACATTTCAGCATTTTAAAACGCGCCTTAACGGAATGAAAGAAAAAGCTGACCGCGCCATTCAATCAATCGAATGATTTTGCTGTAAACGCTATGGATATAGCGTTTCTTTTAATGGATGAAACAGGAGGTCTGGTCAAATGGATACATCATCACAACAGAAAACAGGCTTATTCAGCCAGCCGAAAGCCGTTTGGGCGGTTGCGTTTGCCTGTGTGATTTCCTTTATGGGAATCGGTCTTGTCGATCCGATTCTTCCGGCGATCGCCGCACAATTACATGCTTCACCTAGTGAAGTATCTCTGTTATTTACAAGTTATTTGCTCGTTACCGGTTTTATGATGTTTTTCTCCGGCGCGATTTCCAGCCGGATCGGCGCAAAATGGACGCTGCTTCTCGGACTTATTTTTATCATCGTGTTTGCCGCTCTCGGCGGAAGCTCAAGTTCAATCGCTCAGCTTGTCGGCTATCGCGGCGGCTGGGGGCTTGGGAATGCTCTCTTTATTTCAACCGCGCTTGCCGTCATTGTCGGGGTATCTGTCGGCGGCAGCGCCAAAGCCATTATTCTGTATGAGGCCGCGCTCGGACTGGGGATTTCCGTCGGGCCGCTTGCCGGCGGAGAGCTTGGCAGCATTTCATGGCGCGCTCCGTTCTTCGGAGTGTCTGTCCTCATGCTCATAGCGCTTTGCGCGATTTCACTCATGCTGCCGAAGCTGCCGAAACCGGCGAAACGCGTCGGTGTGTTTGATGCGATGAAGGCGCTCAAATATAAAGGCCTTTTGACAATGGCAGTATCTGCATTCCTATACAACTTTGGATTTTTTATTTTGCTTGCTTATTCTCCGTTCGTTCTGGATTTAGATGAACACGGTCTCGGATATGTCTTCTTCGGCTGGGGCCTTCTGCTGGCAATTACGTCAGTCTTTACGGCGCCGCTTGTGCACAAAGCGCTGGGCACAGTGCGTTCGCTCGTCGTTCTCTTTATCGCCTTTGCGGCCATTCTCGTTATTATGGGGGTCTGGACTGACCATCAGACGTTGATCATTACATGTATCGTTGTTGCCGGTGCTGTCCTCGGTATGGTGAATACGATCATGACAACCGCTGTGATGGGTGCTGCGCCGGTTGAACGTTCAATCGCGTCTTCAGCCTACAGCTCAGTCCGCTTTATCGGCGGTGCGCTCGCTCCGTGGATTGCGGGAATGCTGTCAGAACACTTCACCGCAAGCACACCATATACAGTAGGCGGGATTGTCGTTTTTGTCGGCATGCTTGTTCTTCTTATGGGACGCAAACATCTCGCCGGAATAAAAGCCGGACATTAAAAAAAGGAACTTCCGCACGGGCGGGAGTTCCTTTTTGTGTTTACAGCACTTTCGTCGTCCAAGATTCACAATTCCATGTTTCCGTCGCGATATCCATGTAGAACTCGGGTTCGTGGGAAATCAGCAGAATGGAGCCTTTGTATTCTTTCAGCGCGCGTTTCAGCTCTTCTTTCGCATCGACATCCAGGTGGTTTGTCGGTTCGTCAAGCACGAGCAGGTTTGTTTCTGAATTGATCAGCTTGCACAGTCTGACCTTCGCTTTTTCTCCTCCGCTGAGAACGGAGACGCGGCTTTCAATGTGTTTGGTCGTCAGGCCGCATTTGGCGAGGGCGGCGCGGATTTCGTACTGGGTAAAGGAAGGAAATTCACTCCACACTTCTTCGATGCACGTATTGTTATTGGTTTCTTTCACTTCCTGCTCGAAATAGCCCGTGTATTGATGCTCGCCGCGCTCCACCGTGCCTTCCAGCGGCTGGATTTCACCGAGCAGGCTTTTTAACAGCGTCGTTTTCCCGATGCCGTTTGCGCCGTACAGGGCGACTTTCTGTCCGCGCTCCATTCTGAGATTGAGCGGGCGTGACAGCGGAGTATCGTAACCGATGACTAAGTCCTTCGTTTCAAAAATGAGCTTGCCTGACGTTCTCGCAGGCTTGAAATGGAATTCCGGTTTCGGTTTTTCGGCCGCCAGTTCGATCATATCCATCTTATCAAGCTTTTTCTGACGGGACATCGCCATATTTCTCGTGCTGACGCGGGCTTTGTTGCGGGCGACGAAATCTTTCAGCTCAGCCACTTCCTGCTGCTGTTTTTTGTAGGCGGCTTCGAGCTGCTGTTTTTTCACTTCGTAGACTTCCATAAACTGATGATAATCGCCGACATAACGCGTCAGCTCCTGGTTTTCCACATGGTAAATCAAATTGATTACGCTGTTTAAAAACGGAATGTCGTGAGAAATTAAGATGAACGCATTTTCATATTCCTGCAAATAGCGTTTCAGCCATTCAATATGCTGTTCATCAAGGTAGTTCGTCGGTTCGTCCAACAGAAGGATTTCCGGCTTTTCCAAAAGCAGTTTGGCGAGCAGCACTTTCGTCCGCTGTCCGCCGCTTAAGTCAGTGACGTCGCGGTCTAGGCCGACTTCCTGCAGGCCGAGGCCGCGGGCGATTTCTTCAACTTTGCTGTCAATCACGTAGAAATCATTGTTTGTCAGGGCGTCCTGAATGACACCGACATCTTCAAGCAGCTGCTCAAGCTCATCAGGGTCCGCTTCGCCCATTTTGTTGTAAATCTCGTTCATTTCTTCTTCCATCGCAAATAAGTAATGGAACGCATCCTTCAGCACGTCGCGGATCGTTTTTCCTTTTTCAAGCACGGTATGCTGATCGAGATAGCCGACACGCACGTTTTTCGCCCATTCAACCTTACCCTCATCAGGCTCAAGCTTTCCGGTAATAATATTCATAAACGTTGATTTACCTTCGCCGTTTGCTCCGATTAAGCCGACGTGTTCCCCTTTTAAAAGACGGAACGATACATTGTTAAAAAGCGCACGGTCACCGAAGCCGTGGCTTAAATCTTTTACGGATAAAATACTCATCATTACACCTCTATCGTTATCAGACACGCTTTTTTTATCATGTGTCTTTCTCATTTATGATTATAAAGGAGGAGACCGTTTGTTAAAAGGCTTGGAAGGAAAAAGAAAATTGCGTTTGCCGCGTGCATTTGAGATACTATGGAGTAGATTTTAAGAATTGAGGAGAACGACATGACCCAAACATGGCCATTTTTACAGCATACACAACCATTTATCGCCGAAAACTGGGAGGCGTCAGGCTTTCAGGAGCCGACCGTTATTCAGGAAAAAGCCGCTCAGGTGATCATGGAAGGGAAAGACGTCATTGCCGAATCCCCGACGGGAACGGGAAAAACATTGGCGTACACGCTTCCGGTTCTGGAGCGGATCAACCCGGAACAGAAACATCCGCAAGTGATCATTTTAGCGCCGTCCCGCGAGCTTGTGATGCAGATTTTTCAAGTGATTCAGGAGTGGAAAAAAGGCTCCGATCTTCGCGCTTTGTCTTTGATCGGCGGGGCAAACGTGAAAAAGCAGGTGGAGAAGCTCAAAAATAAACCGCATATCATTGCAGGCACACCGGGCAGGGTGCTCGAATTGATTCAGGCGAAAAAGCTGAAAATGCATGAAGTCAAGACGATCGTTCTTGATGAAGCGGATCAGCTCGTGACAAAGGAACACCGCGAAACGATGAAAAAAATCATTAAAACGACGCTGAAAGACCGACAGCTTTTAAGCTTTTCCGCTACGCTGCAGCCGGAGACAGAAGAGGTGCTGAATGCCATCGCACATGAACCGGCCGTTTTGAAAGTGGAGCGGAATACGGCGGAAAAAGCGCGCGTCACGCATCAATATCTCGTCTGCGATCAGCGGGATAAAGTGAAGCTATTGCAAAAGCTGTCACGGCTGAACGGCATGCAGGCGCTCGTGTTTGTCAGAGATATCGGAAATTTAAGCGTCTATGCGGAAAAACTCGCCTATCATCACGTGGATCTCGGCATCCTGCACGGAGAAGCGAAAAAAATGGAGCGGGCAAAGATATTATCAGCGTTTGAAGGGGGAGAATTTCCGCTGCTTCTGGCGACTGACATAGCGGCGCGCGGACTTGATATCGATGATCTTCCGTACGTCATTCACGCAGACATCCCGAATGAAGACGGATATATCCACAGATCCGGCCGGACGGGGCGGGCCGGTAAAGAAGGAACCGTACTCAGCCTTGTCACGCCGATGGAAGAATCCAAATTGAAAAAAATGGCCAAATCACTCGGAATTGAGCTGAAAGAGGCCGTTTATTCAGGCGGAAAATTATCTGAGAAATAAGAAACGGAGGGCGGGAAGCCCTTCTTTTTTATTGTGAAATAATAGAAAAGGTTCAGGCGGGGGCGGGAAGATGGTTTCAATAGACCGATTTCAAATATTGAAGGTACGTGAGCTGAAAATACTTGAACACTGGTTTAAGAACGATAATATCAGACGGAGAATGGATGCGATGCGGCCACTAAATGCATGGTATGCACGATTGAGTAAAGATGAAGACGATACTGTCATTATGGCATATGACGGGCAGCTTCCGGCAGGAATGGTCTCTATAGAGTTTGTGGAGGAACGGGCGTATATCGGATTGATCGTCAATCCTTTGTACCAGCTTCAAGGGTACGGAAAACAGATCTTGCAAAAACTGCTGACTGATCCTGGGTTTACCGGCGTGCGGGAATGGGCGGCAAGCATCTAAAAAGACAATCAAATCAGTTTAGTCTGCTTTCAAGCAGCGGGATTCACTTTGGAAAATACGGAGCCTGATGAAGACGGCTTTCTTACTTTGATTCTTCGCGGCTGATGCGAAAAAGCAGAAAAGGAGGGGACAAAGCCCTCCTTTTTTCATCATCATGTTAACCTAGATCACTGACTTTGATGATCTGTTTGCCTTTGTTTTCTCCTTTAAACAAACCGAGGAACGCGTCAGGAATATGGCTGAATCCTTCCGTAATCGTTTCTTCATAATGAAGCTTCCCGTCCTTGAGCCATTCGGCCAATTGTTTCGCGCCTTCGGAAAAGCGGTCAGCATAATCACTGACGATGAACCCCTGCATCAGCGCTTTTGTTTTGATCAGCTTCGGCTGGACGCGGGGGCCCATGTCTTCCTCTTCACTTTCGGTATTATATGAAGAGATCGCTCCGCATACCGGAATGCGGGCGAATTCATTCAGCAGGTTTATCACCGCATCTGAAATCGGTCCGCCGACATTGTCAAAATAGACATCGACGCCGTCAGGGCATGCCTGTTCAAGCGCTTTTTGAATATCATCCGCCGTTTTGTAATTAATGGCTTCATCAAATTGAAGCTCCTCTTTCAGATACGCGATTTTTTCGTCAGAACCGGCGATGCCGACAACCCGCGCGCCTTTGATTTTGGCAATCTGCCCGACCGTTGAGCCGACGGCGCCCGCAGCCCCTGAAACGACGACGGTTTCGCCCTTTTTCGGACGGCCGATATCGAGCAGGCCGAAGTAAGCGGTCAGTCCGGTCATCCCTAAAATGCCGAGATACGCCTGGGCGGGTGCGATATCCGTATCCAACTTGCGGAGGGCGGACTCATTGACGGCTGAATATTCCTGCCAAGCGAGATTTCCGATCACAACATCTCCTTTTTTCAGCTTATCGCCGTCTGTCAGAACTTCGGCAATCACTCCGCCTGTTATGGCTTCATCTAAAGCGAACGGCTCTACATATGATTTTGTATCCTGCATCCGTCCGCGCATGTACGGATCAACGGACACATAACTCGTTTTCACAAGCACTTCGCCGTCTTTCGGTTCGGGAACGGCAATCGTTTCAAAGCGGAAATCGTCATGGACGGGAACGCCTTTGGGGCGTCTTGCCAATTGAATCTGCTGCTGATTATTCGGCATACTGAATCCTCCTTCAAGATAAGTGGTTGTTCCAAATGTAACACGAACCATTTCCCGAATACAAAATCAAACCGTCCGCCGGCAACAAAAAAAGAAGGGCCCGGGCCCTTCTTTTCTTATATGCGTATTTAAAAGAATAACCGGTACACATCGGTGTTTTTCTCATGTTCCAAATATTCATAGGCATTCGTTTTTGAAGAATGAAGCATGTCAGAGGTAATCACGGGCTGAAGCGCGGTCAGATAAGAACCCAGCTTATTTTCAATTTCTGTCGGCAGAACGGATTCGATATCACCGATATTGATAATGATAGAGAAAACGAAATCGATATTAATATGAAAAGTATCTTCAGCGAAGGCCGTAAGCTCTTTTATTCCATCCGGGCAGCGGGTATGCCGGCGGAATACCTGCTTCACTAAATCACTGACAACCCAAGCGTTAAATCGCTGTTCCGGTGAAAAGTAATGAATAGGAACCACCTCCCTGCTTAATCGGCTCATGAAGATTTTTATTTTTCTGATAAAGGTTACTTTCCCTACTGTAACATGTCCCGCCGGAAAATATCCACCGACAATCTGCCCGTTTTTTCCCGGAACTCTCTTTCTTTTGTTTGACCTTTGGTTGAGCGGGTAAACATCCAATATACAAAAACAAAAGGGAGGACTTATCAATGAAACCGGTAGTAAGAGAATATACAAATGATCAAAAACTGATGCAGGACGTAAAAGAGCTTCAGCAATTGGGTGTCGCAAAAGAAGACGTATATGTGCTTTCACATGATGACGACAGAACGGACCGTCTGGCGGATAATACTGATGTCAATACCATCGGAGCGAAAGAAACGGGCATTAAACACGCGGTCGGCAATATGTTTAATAAAAAAGGCGACGAGCTCCGCAACAAAATTCACGAAATCGGCTTTTCAGAAGAGGAAGCATCACAATTTGAAAAGCGCTTAGATGAAGGAAAAGTTCTTCTGTTTGTCACGGATAACGAAAAAGTAAAATCATGGGCGTAAGCTGAACAGATCCCAAGGGGTTTTCGGTCCCTTGGGATTTTTTTGCGGTTTCCGCAATAAAACCGAAAGGCACATGCTGTACATTTTCGGTGCCGTTTCTCAACTGATTTGATACAATCCAATTGTAATAAATTGGAACAAAGAATCAGGAGGAGCACAATTCATGAAAAAAATGTTACTTATGCTGGCGGTTTGTTTATGTATGATCCCTGCGGACGTCTATGCCGCTGACCTGGGACGGCAGACGTTAGGAACAAATGACGGCTGGGGAGCCGCTTCCGGCGGGACAACCGGCGGCGCGAAAGCCTCTTCATCGAATGTCTACACCGTATCAAACAGACAGCAGCTCGTTTCTGCATTAGGGGGAAGCGCCAACAGCACGCCGAAGATTATTTACATACAAGGCACAATCAATATGAATACGGACGACCGGAATAAAACGCTCGGCTTTAATGATTATAAAGATCCGGCATATGATCTCAACGCTTATCTGAAGGCGTACGACCCGGACAAATGGGGGAAAAAAGCGCCGTCAGGCACCCAGGAAGACGCCAGACAGCGATCTCAAAAAAACCAGAAAGCACGGGTCGTGATTGACATTCCTTCAAATACGACGATCATCGGTTCGGGTTCAAATGCCAAAGTGACAGGCGGAAGCTTTAATATAAAGAACGGCGTCGACAATGTCATCGTCCGCAACATTGAATTTCAAGACGCTTACGACTATTTTCCGCAATGGGACCCGACGGACGGCAGCAGCGGCAACTGGAACTCGGAATATGACAATATCACCATTAACGGCGCGACGCATATCTGGATCGATCATTGCACCTTTAATGACGGATCGAATCCCGACAGCGGTTTTCCCTACTATTACGGGAGAAAATATCAGCACCATGACGGCCAGACGGATATAGCCAACGGGGCGAATTATATTACATTGTCCTATAATAAATATCATGACCATGACAAAGGCTCCGTCATCGGAAACAGCGACAGCAAGACGTCGGATGAAGGAAAACTGAAGGTGACCATTCACCATAACTATTACCAGAACATCGTCCAGCGCGCACCGCGGGTCCGGTACGGGCAGGTTCATATTTATAATAATTTTTACGCAGGCTCTAAAAGCGCCGCATACCCGTTCAGCTATGCGTGGGGCGCAGGCCACGCGTCAAAAATATATGCCCAGAATAATGTCTTTGAAGTGCCGGGACTGGCTGCTGATAAAGTCATCAGCGTCTTCAGCGGCGGAAAAGCGCTTCATGAAGACGGCACTCTTTTAAACGGCGCCGCAATTAACGCGTCAGCTGCCAACGGATTAAGTCAGTCCGTCGGCTGGACACCGTCATTGCACGGTTCCATCGGCTCATCATCAAATGTAAAATCAGATGTTATATCTAAAGCCGGGTCGGGTATATTAAAATAATAAACAAGAAGCACAAAGGAAAATATTCCTTTGTGTTTTTTAATTAACAAAAACGTTTATTAACTTAGTTAAGTAGTAAAATGGGATAGGGGGATGGAAGACAACAAAATAGGAGGAGACCTGTAATGGCTTCAGAAAAAGACGCAAAAAAACAGCAGGCAGTAAAAATCATTCCTTTGCTTATTACTGTTGCTGTGGGATTAATCATTTGGTTTATTCCCGCGCCGTCCGGACTTGAACCTAAAGCATGGCATTTGTTCGCTATTTTTGTCGCAACAATTATCGGCTTTATCTCCAAGCCCTTGCCAATGGGCGCAATTGCAATTTTTGCATTGGCAGTCACCGCGTTAACGGGAACGCTATCTATTGAAAATACGTTAAGCGGATTTGGAAACAAGACAATCTGGCTGATTGTCATCGCCTTTTTTATTTCCCGGGGATTTATCAAAACCGGGCTTGGCGCCAGGATTTCTTACGTATTCGTACAACGGTTCGGGAAGAAAACACTCGGCCTTTCTTATTCACTGCTGTTCAGTGATTTAATTTTATCACCTGCCATTCCGAGCAACACGGCACGGGCGGGCGGCATTATTTTTCCTATTATCAGATCATTATCCGAAACTTTCGGATCAACGCCGGCAGACGGAACAGAGCGGAAAATCGGCGCTTTCTTATTAAAAACCGGTTTTCAAGGAAACTTGATTACGTCTGCGATGTTTTTGACGGCAATGGCGGCGAATCCGCTGATCGCCAAGCTGGCCCACGATGTCGCAGGGGTGGACATCACATGGACAAGCTGGGCAATCGCGGCCATTGTACCGGGATTGGCGAGCTTAATCATTACGCCGCTCGTCATTTATAAGCTGTATCCGCCGGAAATTAAAGAAACACCGGACGCGGCTAAAATCGCAACGGAAAAATTGAAAGAAATGGGTCCGTTTAAAAAATCCGAACTCTCCATGGTTATCGTCTTTTTATTGGTGCTTGCGCTGTGGATTTTCGGAGGAAGCTTAAATATCGACGCAACGACGACGGCCCTGATCGGATTATCCGTTTTGCTTTTGTCACAGGTATTAACATGGGAGGACATCAAAAAAGAACAAGGTGCATGGGATACGCTGACTTGGTTCGCGGCGCTTGTGATGCTGGCGAATTTCCTGAATGAGCTCGGCATGGTGTCTTGGTTCAGCAATATGATGAAATCATCTGTTTCCGGTTTTTCATGGATTGTGGCATTTATGATTCTGATTGTCGTGTATTATTACACGCATTACTTCTTTGCGAGCGCAACCGCGCATATCAGCGCCATGTATGCGGCATTTCTCGCCGTCATCGTGGCGGCAGGCGCTCCGCCGCTGTTGGCGGCGCTCAGCCTGGCGTTTTTCAGCAACCTTTTCGGTTCGACGACGCATTACGGCTCAGGAGCGGCTCCGGTCTTTTTCGGAGCGGGTTATATCTCGCAAAGCAAATGGTGGTCCATCGGCTTTATCCTGTCAATCGTCCATATTGTGACATGGCTTGTGATCGGCGGATTATGGTGGAAAGTATTAGGGTTATGGTAGAAGAAAAAAGGCAGACTCAGGTCTGCCTTTTTTTATTTCTGTAAGGAATGGGAAGGGCCTGCACACGATGACTTCAGTGCGAATAGAATATTGCCGGGGTGATATTATGAGCAGCGGCCGTAATCAATACATGATATTGAAACAGAAACCTTACAAATATATGAGCAGACATATGAAACGCCGGTATGAACAATTACCATGTGAACTCGAAAGTCCGGAAACAGGGACGGAAAAACGGTTTCCGTCTTCAGATGAAAATCGATCTGCCTTGTGCGTACCCGGGCTGCGAGGTCCGGAAGGCAAAAGAGGACCCGCCGGCTCCCGCGGTCCGCAAGGGGAGGCGGGTCCGCCGGGTCCGCCCGGTCCCCCGGGGCCTGAGGGGCCGCCGGGAGCGGTTCCTGCGGTAGCTTTTCAAAATACAGCAGACCTAATGACGCTTCCGTTAGAAGGAACACCGATAAACGTGTTAAGCGCAGTGATAGCTGCGCCGACAGATCAATTGGTGAAAACGGACGCCGTCATACAAGTAAATGTGGAATTAGATCCTCTTGCGTCTCATTTCTCATTGGTCTTAGCTGTCGAGCTGCAAAGAAATGGCGTAACGATACAAACACAGAGACAAGAGCGGAACCTCTTTTCTTCAGGCGGACAAATCATAGGAATTCCTTTTACGTACATCGACGAAATGAAGGCGGATGAAACAGCCGCGTATCAGCTCTATTTATCTGTCCTTTCTTCGAACTACGTAACACAAGTCGCAGCGGCAAACCGCTCCCTCATTGCGACGGGATTCCCCATTCAAGGATCGGATTAAGGTGATGAAAAGAAATCACCTTTTTTATTTAGGTTGTCAAAACACAGCCCGTATTAATATGCTGTCTTAATAAGTAAGACGGTCAACAACGGGAAGGAGAGGGAAAAAGATTGAATGAATAATCCGATTATAAACGGAAGCTTTGAAACCGGCACATTAGCGGGGTGGAGTTCGGCAAATACCCAGATTAACAGTTTGTTTGCACATTCAGGGAGATATTCTGCGCAATTTATTGGAGCTCAGCCATATGCTTACCTCAGTCAAATCGTTCCCATTTCAGCCAAGTCAGTGACTCTATTCGTATCACTCGCAACGCTCGGAAATGAGCCAAGTCCCCAAGTCACTCTCCAGATCATCTATGTCAGCGTAGCAGGTGAACAAATCAGTTCCATTCAAGAAAATATCACACCCGGAAATTTGCCGAACGTGCTCTTTCACACATGGTCTGAAATCTATAAAACAAGCAGTGTGCCTTCTGGCGCAGCCTCTGCCGTCATTGTATTAAGTAAAGTTTCTTCCGGCACGGTTTTAATAGATGACGTTTCATTGGCGCAAACCGGGGGTGAACCTGGCGTAACAGGAATTACAGGTCCCACAGGAGTGACGGGTCCCACAGGAGTAACCGGAGCAAGAGGAGCGACCGGAGTAACTGGTGCAACGGGAGTAAGAGGAGCGACGGGTGTAACCGGCCCAAACGGAGTAACTGGTCCGACAGGAGTAACTGGAGCTACCGGCTCGACTGGTGTAACAGGAGCAACCGGAATCACGGGCTCAACCGGAGTGACAGGCTCAACGGGAGCAACTGGTTCAACCGGTTCAACCGGAGTGACTGGGGCAACGGGGATAACCGGTGCAACCGGCCCAACCGGAGCGACTGGGGTAACGGGTGTAACTGGGGGAACGGGAACAACCGGCCCAACTGGAGCAACGGGGATAACAGGAGCAACAGGCCCATCCGGAGCAACGGGGATAACCGGCGCGACCGGTATAACAGGTCCAACTGGATCGACAGGAGAAACCGGCCCAACCGGAGTAACAGGGGCGACAGGAGAAACCGGTCCAACCGGAGCAACTGGTTCAACGGGAGTAACTGGAGCAACCGGAGCGACCGGTGTAACAGGGTCAACAGGAATAACCGGTGTAACTGGCTCAACCGGCCCAACAGGGGTAACTGGAGAAGCCGGTCCAACCGGAGAAACCGGTCCAACCGGAGCAACTGGTTCAACGGGAGTAACTGGAGCAACAGGCCCAACAGGAACAACCGGTCCAACTGGAGTAACAGGAGCAACAGGCTCGACTGGCATAACGGGAACAACCGGCCCAACTGGTGAAACCGGAGAAACCGGGGCGACGGGAGTAACCGGATCAACAGGAGTAACAGGATTAACCGGTGCAACGGGATCGACAGGCTCGACTGGGGTAACAGGATCAACCGGTGCAACGGGAGAAACTGGTTCAACAGGAGTAACTGGCTCAACCGGTGTAACGGGAGTAACAGGAGCGACCGGAGTAACAGGGGTAACGGGATCGACAGGCCCAACCGGCCCAACCGGCCCAACCGGCCCAACCGGCCCAACCGGCCCAACAGGGGCAACGGGTGTAACTGGGGGAACGGGACCAACAGGTTCAACCGGAGAAACTGGTGTGACTGGCCCGATCGGGGTCACGGGATCGACAGGAGCAACCGGGGCGACGGGGATAACCGGCTCAACCGGAGTAACAGGTCCAACGGGGGAAACAGGCGCGACTGGCTCAACAGGTCCAACCGGAGAAACCGGCTCAACTGGTGTAACTGGTTCAACAGGAGAAACTGGAGCGACGGGAGAAACCGGATCGACTGGCGCAACGGGATCAACTGGAGTAACAGGATCAACCGGAGAAACTGGCCCAACAGGAGTGACTGGTGCAACAGGCTCAACCGGAGAAACCGGCTCAACTGGTGTAACTGGTTCAACAGGAGAAACCGGTGCAACTGGTGTAACTGGTTCAACAGGAGAAACTGGAGCGACGGGAGTAACCGGATCGACTGGCGCAACGGGATCAACTGGAGTAACAGGATCAACGGGAGAAACGGGCCCAACTGGAGTAACTGGGACAACGGGAGAAACCGGAGCAACAGGATCGACTGGGTTAACTGGTGTAACCGGATCAACAGGCTCAACTGGTTCAACGGGAGTGACAGGTTCAACCGGATCAACAGGCGCGACTGGCTCAACAGGAGCAACCGGCCCAACCGGAGTAACGGGATCAACAGGAGCAACCGGGTCAACTGGAGTAACAGGTACAACAGGCCTAACGGGTGTAACGGGTCCAACAGGAGTAACTGGGACAACGGGGATAACCGGATCGACCGGGGTAACGGGACCAACCGGACCGACAGGAGCAACCGGCTCAACTGGTGCGACGGGATTAACTGGAGAAACCGGCGCAACCGGGGGAACAGGTTCAACTGGTTCAACAGGAGCAACGGGATCAACCGGTCCAACCGGGCCAACAGGGTCGACAGGTTCAACTGGAGTTACTGGTGCAGCAGGATCAACTGGACCCACGGGAGAGATCGGTCCAACGGGATCGCCAGGCTCAACCGGAGAAACCGGTGCAACGGGAGTGACTGGAGCAACAGGTGTAACTGGCTCAACAGGCCCAACTGGTATAACCGGATCAATAGGACCATCAGGAATAACGGGATCAACCGGCCCAACCGGAGCAACGGGGGTAACAGGCCCAACTGGTGAAACGGGTGTAACGGGAGTAACAGGAGCGACCGGAGTAACTGGGGTAACGGGTGTAACGGGAGAAATCGGCGCAACGGGAGAGACCGGTCCAACCGGATCTACAGGCTCAACCGGAATAACAGGTCCAACCGGGCCAACAGGGTCAACAGGAGAAACCGGCCCAACTGGTGTAACAGGGGCGACAGGCACAATCGGTTTAACCGGAGTAACCGGTCCAACTGGCTCGACCGGGGATACTGGAGCTACTGGAGTAACTGGTTCAACCGGAGAAACCGGAGCGACTGGTGTAACAGGCCCAACTGGTTCAACCGGAGAAACCGGGGCGACGGGAGTAACCGGATCAACAGGAGTAACAGGATCAACCGGTGCAACGGGATCGACAGGATCGACTGGGGTAACAGGATCAACCGGTGCAACGGGAGAAACTGGCCCAACAGGAGTAACTGGCTCAACCGGCCCAACCGGTGTAACGGGAGTAACAGGAGCGACCGGAGTAACAGGGGTAACGGGATCGACCGGCCCAACCGGCCCAACCGGCACAACCGGCGCAACAGGGGCAACGGGTGTAACTGGGGGAACGGGCCCAACCGGACCGACAGGAGCAACCGGCTCAACCGGCTCAACTGGTTCAACGGGAGTGACAGGTTCAACCGGAGTAACGGGATCAACAGGAGCAACCGGGTCAACTGGAGTAACAGGTACAACAGGCCTAACGGGTGTAACGGGTCCAACAGGAGTGACTGGGACAACGGGGATAACCGGAGCGACTGGGGTAACGGGTGTAACCGGGGGAACGGGCCCAACCGGACCGACAGGAGCAGCCGGCTCAACCGGCTCAACTGGTGCGACGGGAATAACTGGAGAAACAGGCGCAACCGGGGGAACAGGTTCAACTGGTTTAACAGGAGCAACGGGACCAACCGGACCAACCGGAGTGACTGGAGCAACAGGAGCCACCGGTGCGACGGGGATAACCGGCTCAACCGGAGTAACAGGTCCAACGGGAGAAACCGGTGCAACTGGAGTAACTGGAGCAACTGGAGTAACTGGAGCAACAGGACTGACTGGAGCAACCGGGGAAACTGGCTCGACCGGGGATACCGGAGCTACTGGAGTAACCGGCCCAACAGGGGCAACGGGGGTAACTGGAGAGACCGGTCCAATCGGAGCAACGGGTTCAACCGGAGAAACTGGTTCAACAGGAACAACCGGGGCGACGGGAGTAACCGGATCAACAGGAGTAACAGGTTCAACCGGTGCAACGGGATCCACAGGAGCGACTGGTGTAACGGGAGTAACCGGCGCAACTGGTGCGACGGGATTAACTGGAGAAACAGGCGCCACAGGATCGATAGGCCCAACCGGCGCAACAGGCCCAACCGGATCGACTGGCGCGACTGGCTCAACGGGATCAACTGGTGTAACAGGAGCAACGGGATCGACAGGCTCAACCGGCCCAACCGGTGTAGCGGGAGTGACTGGGGCAACGGGGATAACCGGAGAAACTGGCTCGACCGGGGCAACCGGAGCTACTGGAGAAACCGGCCCGGCAGGAGCAACGGGATCAACCGGCGCAACAGGGGCAACGGGGGTAACTGGGGGAACGGGAACAACCGGACCGACAGGAGCAACCGGCTCAACTGGTGCGACGGGAGTAACAGGAGAAACCGGCGCAACCGGGGGAACAGGTCCAACGGGTGTAACAGGAGGAACCGGTTCAACTGGTTCAACAGGAGCAACGGGACCAACCGGAGAAACCGGTGTAACAGGGCCAACAGGAGAAACAGGCTCGACAGGGGCAACCGGAGCTACTGGAGAAACCGGCCCAGCAGGAGTAACGGGCTCAACCGGCTCGACTGGAGCAACAGGACTGACTGGAGCAACCGGTGCAACGGGAGTAACGGGTTCAACAGGAGCAACCGGTGCAACGGGAGTAACGGGTTCAACAGGAGCAACCGGCTCAACCGGAGTAACGGGTCCAACTGGTGTAACGGGAGCAACCGGCTCAACCGGAGTAACGGGTCCAACTGGTGCAACAGGAACAACCGGCTCAACCGGAGTAACGGGTCCAACGGGAGAGACCGGTCCAACTGGAGTAACCGGATCGACTGGCATAACGGGTTCAACCGGCCCAACTGGTGTAACAGGAGAAACCGGTCCAACCGGAGCAACAGGTGTAACAGGAGAAACCGGAACCACGGGATCAACCGGAGTAACTGGGACAATGGGAGAAACCGGTGCAACTGGAGTGACTGGAGCAACGGGGATAACAGGAGCAACAGGCGCAACTGGTGTAACCGGGCTAACTGGAATAACAGGCGCGACGGGCCCAACCGGTGTGACTGGACCAACAGGGGTTACTGGCTCAACAGGAGAAACCGGTGCAACTGGAGCGACTGGCGCAACCGGTACAACCGGAATGACAGGCCCAACCGGAGAAACCGGTGTAACAGGCCCAGCAGGAGTAACGGGCTCAACCGGCTCGACTGGAGCAACAGGACTGACTGGAGCAACCGGTCCAACTGGAGTAACTGGCTCGACCGGGGCAACCGGAGTAACCGGAATAACAGGAACAACCGGAGTGACTGGTGCAACAGGAGCAACCGGGCCAACGGGAGAGGCCGGTCCAACCGGATCAACAGGCTCAACCGGAATAACAGGCTCAACCGGAATAACAGGGGCAACAGGATCGACAGGAGCAATTGGTTCAACCGGACCGACTGGCTCAACGGGAGAAACCGGCCTAACCGGTGTAACGGGATCAACCGGTGTAACAGGGTCAACAGGAGAAACCGGAGCGACTGGTGTAACTGGGTCAACAGGAATAACCGGTGTAACTGGCGTAACCGGCCCAACTGGCGCAACAGGAACAACCGGAGTAACTGGTTCAACTGGTGTAACGGGCTCAACCGGAACAACGGGAGTAACGGGAGTAACTGGAGCAACCGGTCCAACTGGAGAAACCGGCCCAACCGGTGCAACGGGGGTAACTGGAGAAATTGGCCCAACGGGAGAGACCGGTCCAACCGGAGTAACAGGAGCAACAGGATCGACTGGCATAACGGGTTCAACCGGCCCAACAGGTGTAACAGGTTCGACCGGAGCAACCGGCCCAACTGGAGTAACAGGTTCAACGGGAGAAACGGGTCCAACCGGAATCATGGGTCCAACAGGAGTAACCGGTGCAACGGGATCGACAGGCTCAACCGGAGCGACTGGTGCAACAGGAGCAACCGGTCCAACTGGAGTTACTGGAGCGACCGGAGAAACTGGGGCAACGGGAGAAACCGGTCCAACCGGAGTAACAGGATCGACAGGACCAACAGGGCTAACAGGTTTAACAGGATCAACAGGAGCAACCGGAACCACGGGTTCAACCGGTTTGACTGGGGTAACAGGCTCAACTGGAGCGACCGGAGTAACTGGAATAACGGGCCCAACAGGATCGACAGGCCCAACCGGAGCAACAGGTTCAATCGGAGAAACCGGAGCAACCGGCCCAACGGGAGAGACCGGTCCAACCGGAGAAACGGGTGCAACAGGATCGACAGGACCAACAGGGCCAACAGGTTTAACAGGATCAACAGGAGCAACCGGAACCACGGGTTCAACCGGAATGACTGGAGTAACAGGAACAACCGGTTCGACTGGTGTAACCGGTGCAACGGGAGAAACTGGCCCAACGGGAGAGACCGGCCCAACGGGAGAGACCGGTCCAACCGGAGAAACGGGTGCAACAGGATCGACAGGACCAACAGGGCCAACAGGTTTAACAGGATCAACAGGAGCAACCGGAACCACGGGTTCAACCGGAATGACTGGAGTAACAGGAACAACCGGTTCGACTGGTGTAACCGGTGCAACGGGAGAAACTGGCCCAACGGGAGAGACCGGTCCAACCGGAGAAACGGGTGCAACAGGATCGACAGGATCAACAGGGCCAACAGGTGTAACAGGATCAACAGGAGCAACCGGAACCACGGGTTCAACCGGAATGACTGGAGTAACAGGCTCAACCGGTTCAACTGGTGTAACCGGTGCAACGGGAGAAACTGGCCCAACCGGCGTAACTGGTGCAACAGGAGTGACTGGGTCAACAGGAATAAACGGTGAAACAGGAGCGACGGGAGAAACCGGTCCAACCGGAGTAACAGGAACAACCGGATCGACAGGACCAACAGGGCCAACAGGTTTAACAGGAGCAACCGGAACCACGGGTTCAACCGGAGCGACCGGAGTAACTGGAATAACGGGCCCAACAGGATCGACAGGCCCAACCGGAGCAACAGGTTCAATCGGAGAAACCGGTCCAACCGGGGTAACAGGTTCAACGGGAGTAACTGGAGCAACAGGAGTAACCGGAACCACGGGTTCAACCGGAATAACTGGAGTAACAGGAACAACCGGTTCGACTGGTGTAACTGGAGAAACTGGCCCAACCGGCGCAACAGGGCCAACCGGAGAAACCGGAACCACGGGCTCAACCGGAGTAACAGGGGCAGCAGGAGAAACCGGTGCAACGGGAGTAACTGGAGCAACCGGCCCAACTGGAGTAACAGGTGCAACGGGAGAAACGGGTCCAACCGGAGCAATCGGCTTGACCGGTGTAACAGGCCCAACAGGTGTAACAGGCACCACGGGTTCAACCGGCCCAACAGGAGTAACAGGAGCAACCGGTTCGACTGGTGTAACTGGTGCAACAGGAGAAACTGGCCCAACCGGCGTAACTGGTGCAACAGGAGTGACTGGGTCAACAGGAGAAACCGGAGCGACCGGTGTAACAGGAGAAACTGGCCCAACCGGAGTAACGGGTCCAACTGGTGTAACGGGATCAACAGGTGTAACAGGAGAAACCGGAGCAACTGGAGCAACGGGGATAACCGGAGCAACTGGAGCGACTGGCGCAACCGGTACAACCGGCCCGACTGGTGTAACCGGCGCAACCGGAGTAACAGGCGCTACCGGAGTAACAGGAGTAACGGGATCAACTGGAGTAACCGGGGTAACGGGAGTAACAGGAGCAACAGGGGTAACCGGAGCCATCGGAGCTACTGGAGTAACGGGCTTAACCGGAGCAACCGGAGCTACTGGATCTACCGGAATAACGGGAGCCACCGGAGTAACAGGAGCAACAGGAGATACTGGATCTACCGGAATAACAGGAGCCACCGGGGTAACAGGAGCCACCGGAGTAACAGGTGCTACCGGAGTAACAGGAGCCACCGGAGTAACAGGGGCTACCGGAGTAACAGGGGCTATCGGAGTAACAGGTGCTACCGGAGTAACAGGGGCTATCGGAGTAACAGGTGCTACCGGAGTAACAGGCGCCACCGGAGATACTGGATCTACCGGAATAACAGGAGCGACCGGAGTAACAGGAGCAACCGGGGTAACGGGAGTAACCGGAGCAACAGGAGCCACCGGAGTAACAGGTGCTACCGGAGTAACAGGCGCCACCGGGATAACGGGAGTAACAGGAGCTACAGGAGCTACAGGATTAACGGGAGCAACCGGGGTAACAGGTGCTACCGGAGTAACGGGAGCAACCGGGATCACCGGATCAACTGGAGTAACCGGGGTAACGGGAGTAACAGGAGCGACAGGAATAACGGGAGCCACCGGAGAAACAGGCGCCACCGGGATCACCGGAGTCACAGGAGTAACGGGATCAACTGGAGTAACCGGGGTAACGGGAGTAACAGGAGCAACCGGGGATACTGGAGCAACCGGAATAACAGGCGCCACCGGAGTAACAGGTGCTACCGGAGTAACCGGGGATACTGGGATAACGGGAGCCACCGGAGAAACAGGCGCTACCGGAGAAACAGGCGCCACCGGGGATACTGGAGCGACCGGAATAACGGGAGCAACCGGAGCTACTGGATCTACCGGAATAACCGGAGCTACCGGAGTAACAGGAGCGACCGGAATAACGGGAGCCACCGGGGTAACAGGCGCTACCGGAGTAACAGGCGCCACCGGAGCTACTGGATCTACCGGAATAACGGGAGCAACCGGGATAACGGGAGCAACCGGGATAACGGGAGCAACCGGGATAACGGGAGTAACAGGAGCTACAGGAATAACAGGAGCAACCGGGGTAACAGGTGCTACCGGAGTAACAGGAGCCACTGGAGTAACGGGCGCAACTGGGATCACCGGAGCAGGCGCGATCATTCCTTATGCTTCTGGTCTTCCCACTGCCGTGACGACCATTGCCGGCGGATTAATCGGAACGGTGAGCCTTGTCGGGTTCGGCAATTCTGTGACGGGCGTCAATGTCGGAGGGGGAGGCGCAATTGATCTTACCGGGGCTGGAGGAACTCTGCTGAACTTTGCTTTTTCTGCTCCGAGAAGCGGAACCATTACATCAATTGCCGCCTATTTCAGTACAACCGCAGCATTGTCGCTTGTCGGCTCGACTGTTACGATAACCGCACAACTATACAGTTCTACTGTGCCGAACAATACGTTCACGCCGATCCCCGGAGCATCCGTCACTTTAGCTCCTCCCCTCACCGGCGTATTGTCAATCGGCAGCATCAGCAACGGAATCACGACAGGACTGAACATTGCGGTAACTCCTCAAACCCGGCTGTTAATGGTATTCTCCGCCACTGCTACAGGCCTTTCGCTTATTAATACAGTGGCGGGATATGCAAGCGCGGGAGTTACAATTTCCTGATAGATTGCAGACTGACTTCGGTCAGTCTTTTTTATGTGTTATATCAATTGTGTAAAAGTAAATATATACCTATCATCACCTTTTTGGTAAGCCGCAAGAGAAAAAGATCACGAAAATTCTCAAAAATGAGAAATAAAGATTTGAAAAATGGTATGATTTTAGGAGGAAAGGACGGCTGGTGCTGTGTTGGAAGCGAAGCGGTTTTATGTCTCTCTGCAAATGAAAATCGCCGGATTAATTACGGCTTTATTAATACTTGTTATCGGAACGCTCACGGTTATATTTGCCTTTCAGCAATTAAAGGAAGGGCAGAAGCAGGCTGAACAGCTGGCGGTGCAAACGGCAAAAACCATTTCATATATGCCTCCCGTAAAAGAGGCGTTCCGGCTTGCGGATCAAGAGGCTTTTACAAAGTTAGACGTCATTGAACAAATGAAAGAACAGGCAGGCGCGCACGCCGTCTACATCACTGATCAAAAAGGGCATGTTGCATTTCATTCGGCCCGAAGCAGTATTCCGAAAGAAAATCAAAATCTGCAAAACAAAACCGTCATGTTCGGCGGGTCTCCGGTTTCCGACGGAATGAAGGCCGTCCGGGGAAGCGCCCCGGTTATTTTGGAGGAAAAAAATCATAACGAAGTCGTCGGAACGGTGACAGTCGAGTTTCTACAAGATGAGATAGAAAAAGATATGAAAGCGCATCTGCGGCATTTAGGCTATTTTGCATGTTTGGTGTTTCTTATCGGCATCGGGGGAGCGGCAGCGCTCGCAAAAAGCATCCGTAAAGATACACTCGGCCTTGAACCGCATGAAATTGCAGCGCTGTACAGGGAACGCAATGCGATGCTCCTTGCGATTAAAGAAGGGATTATCGCCGTAAACAAAGAAGGCGCGGTAACCATGATGAATTTATCTGCGGCTGATATGCTGAATCTTCCGGAACCGATGATCGGAAGGCATATAAAAGAAATCATGCCGGGCGCAAAGCTCATGCCGGTGTTGGCAGGGGGAGAATTACCGCCGAACGTGGAGGTGCGTGCCGGAGATAAAGTATTTATCTTAAATGTGAAAGAAATGAAACAGACCGGACAAGTATACGGAGCGGTGATCAGCTTCCGCGAAAAAACGGAGCTCAAGAAACTGATCAACAAGCTGACTGAAATGAAAAAATACTCGGAGGATCTCCGGGCGCAAACGCATGAATTCTCGAATAAGCTTTACGCGATACTCGGTCTGTTAGAGCTGGGAGAATATAATGAAGCCATTGAACTGATAAAAGAAGAGTACGCCATCCAGAATGAACAGCATGAAATCCTCTTTCAAAACATTCATTCACAGCGGGTTCAGGCCATACTATTAGGAAAAATGGGAAAGGCGTCTGAGAAGAAAGTGAAGCTTTCAATAGATGAAAACAGCTTTTTAGAATCGCTGCCGGAGCATGTGGGTTCATCCCAGCTCATTACGATCATCGGAAATCTTATTGATAACGCTTTCGAAGCCGTCGCCGAAAAAGAGAAAAAAGAGGTATCCTTTTTCATGACCGATATCGGCAGGGATATCGTCATCGAAGTGGCGGACTCAGGAGACGGCGTGCCTCAGGAAAAAACAGAAACGATATTTGAAAAGGGCTACTCTTCAAAGGGGACTAGGAGAGGATACGGCTTAGCCAATCTGAAAGAAGCCGTCAGTGAATTGCAGGGATCGATAGAGATTTCGCAGCAAAAGAGCGGCGGTGCTGTATTTACGGTGTTTATACCGAAAGAAAGGCCAAAGGGGGAATCGGTGTGATTAACATCGCGATTGCAGAGGACGACTTTCGAATAGCGCAAATTCACGAAAAATTTATCGAACATCTTGATGGATTCAATGTCATCGGCAAAGCAATCAATGCCAAAGACACCATATCGCTGCTTGAGAAACGGCAGCCTGATCTGCTGCTTTTGGATATTTATATGCCGGATGAGCTGGGAACAGATCTGCTCCCGCTTATCCGCGGCCGTTTTCCTTCCGTTGATATCATCATTATTACGGCTTCTGCCGAAACAAGGCTGCTGCAGGAAGCGCTCAGATCAGGCGTTGCCCATTATGTCATAAAACCGGTGTCGGCACATAAATTTACAGAAGTGCTTTTGCAGTACCGTGAAAAAAGAGAATGGCTGCACTCACAGCCGGAGCTGAGCCAGTCCGTGATTGACATGTTTTTCGGAAGCGGTCAGAAAGAACAAAAACAGCACAATGATCTGCCGACCGGGATTAATTCGATTACGCTTCAAAAAATCAAAAACGCGCTCAGAACGGCCCAAAAAGGGATGACGGCTGAAGAACTGGGAGAAAAAATGGGTGCCTCCAGAACAACGGCGCGGCGCTACGCCGAGTTTCTCGTTTCTCGGGAAGAAGCGCTCGCTGAATTAGAGTACGGCATTATCGGCAGGCCGGAACGGAAATATTATTTAGCACATGAGTAAGGGATGGGAGAAATGAAGCGGTTGGGAGTGCTTCTTGTCATGCTGGCGGCGCTGGTTTCTTTTGACGGACGGCAGGCGGCGGGCATCCGTTCAGCTGAAGGGCCGGTTGAAATAGTCGTCCCGGCAGCGCCTCAAGGGGGCTGGGACGTAACGGCAAAAGCTTTGCAATCGGTAATAGAGCGGAAGCAAATATTAGGCCGGCCCGTAAAGATCATCTATAAACCCGGAGGAGGCGGAGACAGCGGCTGGAAATATGTAAACGAACGAAAAACGGATGTCATCAGTATGAATTCAAGTCTGCTGTTAAGCAATGAAATTTTGGGACAAAGCCGGCTGAAGGCAGCTGATTTTACGCCTTTGGCCATTATCGCAAAAGAGTGGCAGACCGTCGCTCTTCCGAAGGATTCAAAGATAAAAAGCGGAAAGCGGCTGCTCGGCGATATTAAAGCAAATCCGGGCGGCATAAAAATCGGATTTGCGCCCGGCCTCGGAAATGATGACCAGCTCTCCTTTGCGAGAGCGGCGGAAATGGCCGGAATTTCTCCGTTTGATATCCGCTTTTTTCAATACGGAAGCAGCAATGAAGTCATTGAAGCTCTTATCAGTCACGAGATAGACGCCGCCTCAATGACCATTTCAGAAGCGAGAGACGCCTATCGGAAAGGGAAAATCACATTGGCGGCCGTTACGTCTGACAAAAGGCTCTCCGGCTTCAGCGATGTGCCGACATGGAAAGAGCAAGGGGTGCCGTTTGTCTTTGCGCACTGGAGAGGCATCATGGGGCCGAAAGACATGACCGAAGGCGAGATCGCCTATTGGGATCAGGCTTTGAAACAGATTACTTCATCCGCGGAGTGGAAGCAAATGTTGAAAAAACGGGATTGGGAGAGCTTTTATAAAAACAGCAGCGGCGCAAAACGCTTTTTAGAAGAGCAGACCGAGTTCTATAAAGAGATGATGAGCAGCGAAAAATAAGCCTTCCGCATATTTGCGGAAGGCTTTTGATTTATAAATGAACAAAATGAACGAAAAGGTTATAAAAAATTAAAAATCTTTAAAATCCAAAATATTTACTTCAATATCTAATTCTCATAAGATAGCAAAAAGGCGGATAAAGGGGATCGGGCCTTTAAAATGTAAGCGTATTCATAATAAGGGGGACATACTGTGTTAGCAATCTTAGGCTTTCTTATGATGCTTGTTTTTATGGTGCTGATTATGACAAAACGGCTTTCAGTGTTAACGGCGCTCGTATTAACGCCGATCGTGTTTGCGCTGATTGCCGGGTTTTCTTTTAACCGGGTCGGCGAGATGATGATCTCCGGTATTGAACAGGTGGCGCCGATCGCAGTTATGATTATGTTTGCGATTCTTTATTTCGGCATTATGATTGATACCGGTTTATTTGATCCGATGGTGTCGCGTATTTTAAAGCTGGTTAAAGGCGACCCGCTCAAAATTGTAGTCGGAACAGCCGTTTTGACCATGCTTGTCGCACTGGACGGAGACGGCTCGACGACGTATATGATTACGACAAGCGCAATGCTGCCTTTGTATATCATGCTCGGAATCCGTCCGATTATTTTAGCGGGAATCGCCGGGGTCGGCATGGGTATCATGAACACGATTCCATGGGGCGGCGCGGCGCCGCGTGCGGCGAGTGCGCTCGGCGTTGATCCGGCAGAGCTGACGGGGCCGATGCTGCCTGTCATCGCGAGCGGAATGGTGTGTATGATTGTGGTCGCTTATGTACTCGGAAGGATGGAAAGGAAACGGCTCGGGGTGATCGAATTAAAGCAGCCGTCCCATACAAATGAAACGGCTGCGGCTGCGGAAGATGAATGGAAGCGGCCGAAACTGTGGTGGTTCAATTTACTGTTAACGCTTTCTTTAGTGGGATTTTTAGTGTCAGGAAAAGTGAATTTAACCGTGCTGTTCATCATTGCGTTTTGTATCGCGCTGATTGTCAACTATCCGAAACTTAATGATCAAAGGGAGCGCATTTCAGCCCATTCGAGCAATGTGCTTGCGATCGGTTCGATGATTTTTGCCGCAGGCGTGTTTACCGGAATTTTAACGGGGACGAAGATGGTTGATGAAATGGCCATTTCCCTCGTATCGCTTATTCCGGAACAGATGGGAGGTTTTATTCCGGCGATTGTTGCCTTAACGAGCGGTATCTTTACGTTTCTGATGCCTAATGACGCCTATTTTTACGGCGTGCTGCCCATTTTATCTGAGACCGCCGTGGCGTACGGTGTAGATAAGGTGGAAATCGCCCGCGCTTCGATTATCGGCCAGCCGATTCATATGTTAAGCCCGCTCGTGCCGTCGACGCATTTATTAGTCGGGCTTGCCGGGGTCACCATTGATGAACACCAGAAATTTGCGATGAAATGGGCGGTTCTTGCCGTTATCGTCATGACGGCTTTTGCGCTCATCATCGGCGCAATCACGATTTTTTAACATAAAACACCCGGTTCGTCGCACACTAAAGGCATCAGAGGAGGTGCCATGATGAGTGATCCGTTTATGCCGCTTTTTTCAGTGAGAAGCGGCGCCGGTTTTAAAGCGGCGGACGGCGTTTACGGACTGACCGTGCAGATTGCGAATGTTTACTTTATCGAAAATCCCTCAGCTCCGCGGGAAATCATTCTGGTTGACGCGGGAATGCCTCAATCGTCGGAGATGATTACAAATGAAATGAAACGCCGGTTCAAAGAGGGGTATGAACTGAAGGCGGTCATTTTGACACACGGTCATTTTGATCATGTCGGTGCGATTGAAGAACTGCTTGAGCTTTGGAATGTGCCGGTTTACATTCATGAAAAGGAGCTCCCGTACGTCACGGGGAAAGCGGATTATCCGCCTGCCAGGCCCGATGCGAAAAAAGGGCTTGTCGCAAAGCTGTCACCGCTGTTTCCGCGCCATACGATCCGCATTCCGTCCGTTCAGGCACTGCCTTCAGACGGTACCGTTCCGTTTCTTGAAGAATGGAAATGGGTGCATACGCCCGGTCACACACCCGGCCATATTTCATTATTCCGGGATAAAGACCGCGTGCTGCTTGCCGGTGATGCCGTGATCACTGTTGAACAGGAATCGCTTGCGGACGTTGTCATTCAAAAGCAAGAGCTTCACGGTCCGCCCGCCTATTTTACAGCGGATACGCAGACGGCGGCCGCATCCGTTCAGAAATTGGCGGAACTGGAGCCGGAAGCGCTTTTGACGGGTCACGGAATTCCGATGACGGGAAAAAACTACCGTGAGGATTTGCTTACACTGGCTGAAAAACTGCATTCCGTTTTGTAAAACACCTGCGAAAATCACAGGTGTTTTTTCTTCGCAGTTTCCAGTATGATACAAAAAAACCATTGTGTTCACACCTAAAAACGATACAATGGGAAACAGATGTAAATTGAAGGAGAGAGTTTTTTGAAACATACGGAAATACTTTGGGGTGAGGCGAAGGATTTTATTGATGTCTGCTATCACGAACTCGGAATGGAATCGCAAATCAACGCGCGACTGCACGCGATAAAAGATGAGATAGATCGGACGGGAAGTTACGTCCATACGGCGGAAGAGCTTGAACACGGGGCGAAAATGGCGTGGCGCAACAGCAACCGCTGTATCGGGCGTCTGTTCTGGCAATCGCTGAACGTCATTGACCGGCGCAATGTGAACACGAAAGAAGAGGTGCGTGACGCATTATTTGAACATATTGAAATCGCCACGAACGGCGGAAAAATTAAACCGACGATTACGATTTTCCCTCCTGAGAAGAACGGGGAGAAACAAGTGGAAATCTGGAATCACCAGCTCATCCGCTATGCGGGATATGAGACTGAAAAAGGAAGAGTCGGTGATCCGGCATCATATGAGCTGACGGCTGTCTGCGAAAAACTCGGCTGGCGCGGGAAGCGGACCGATTTTGATATTCTGCCGCTGCTTTTCCGGATGAAAGGGGACGGGCAGCCGGTCTGGTATGACCTGCCTCAGACGCTCGTGAAAGAAGTGCCGATCACCCATCCGGATATTGAAGAGTTTGCCGATTTAAATCTCAGGTGGTACGGGGTTCCGATTATCGCCGATATGAGGCTTGAAATCGGCGGACTGTCGTACAACGCGGCGCCTTTTAACGGGTGGTATATGGGAACTGAAATCGGCGCAAGGAACCTTGCTGACGAAAAGCGGTATGATATGCTCAAAAAAGCCGCTTCGGTCATGGGGATTTCCGCCAGCCTGAATACCGACCTGTGGAAAGATCAGGTGCTGGTGGAACTGAATAAGGCAGTGCTCTATTCATACAAAAAACACGGTGTCAGCATTGTCGATCACCATACGGCCGCGAATCAATTTAAACGCTTTGAAGAACAGGAACAAGACGCGGGCAGAAAGCTGACGGGCGACTGGACCTGGCTGATTCCGCCGATCTCGCCGGCTTCCACCCACATTTTTCATAAATCATATGACAATACGATTGTGAAGCCGAATTATTTTTATCAGGACAAGCCTTATCAGTAACTGATGGAAAAGGTGCGGTACCCTTTCAGACGGTGTGATTCTTCGATGGTTACGTTTGTGACATTTGAGAAGGGGCTGCCTTTTCTGACCGCTTCGGCAAATTGTTTTAACGACTCTTCAGGGCCTTCGGCAAGGATTTCCACCCGGCCGTCATCACGGTTTTTTACCCAGCCGGCTATCTTATGTCTGTCGGCTTCCATCTGGACGAAGTAGCGAAAACCTACGCCCTGAACCCGGCCGTCTGCAATCATATGATACTGAAGCATGGAAAAACCACCTTTTTCTTACTATGATAAAGGAAAGGTAGGATATTTCGCAAAGGATGTGAACGAGATGACGCAAGACTATTCTGTCTTATCTATCAATCTCGGAAAGCCCGCAATTCATGAATTTGCCGGCAGACAAATCAATTCAGGCATCATCAAGCGGCCCGCAGATTCTCCCGTCATGCTGTATAAAACCCATTTTGACGGGGACGGGCAGGCTGATCTGAAGCATCACGGAGGTCCCGATAAAGCGGTGTGCGTGTATCCCGCCGAGCATTATTCATATTGGGAAACAACGCTCGCGAGAAAACTTCCCGCCGCCGCGTTCGGAGAGAATGTAACGGTCAAAGGACTGGCCGAACAAGACGTGTGGATCGGCGACGTCTTTCAGCTGGGTGAAGCCGTCGTTCAAGTAAGCCAGCCGCGCCAGCCCTGCGTCAAACTCGCGCTCAAATATGGCATCAAAGATATGGTGCTCCGTGTACAGCAGACGGGATTTACCGGCTTTTATTTCAGGGTGCTTGAAGAAGGATATGTCGATCCGCGTCCCGTCCTCAAGCGTCTGTCGAGAGGCAAAGAAAGCATTTCCGTCTGGTATGCGAACGAAGTGAAATACCGTGATTCAGACAATCTGTCAGCGATTGAAGAAATACTGCGGGAAGAAGCGCTGTCAGAAAGCTGGAGGGAGTCCTTCCTTAAAAAAAGGGACAGGCTCACTAATGTATAGAAAAAAAGCCGTGCTGCACTGACAGCACGGCTGATTTACGTTATGCTTGTTTCTTTGTTTCCAGCAGATTGGCAAGGAAGTACTTTTTGAAGCTTTGAAGCTTTCTTCCTTCATAGTGGGTAATTCCTTTTTTCTTTAACTCTTCTACATACCAGCCTTTACTGCCATAATGCATGTCAGAAAACTCCTTTCTCCGTTCTCCCGCTGGGGAGGTTTCTTCAGTTTTTGCCAAACTTTTGGCATTGTAACATCTATAAAAAGACGCTGAAAAGGGATAATGCAAAAACTGAGCCTTTCGATTCAGAGATGTAAAGCTTTCTTACATATATATGTAAAGGGCGGTCTTTTCATGCTTAATGGCCGGTTAATTTTAACAGCACCGTTCCGAGTGTCATGATTCCGAAAACGACGCCGAAATAAATCAGCATCCCCTTCTTTTTCTTCACCCCGTAAACGGTGAGAATGATGCTTTCAATAAAGAAAATAAACCCGAAGATAATAAACCACATGTTGAAAAATGGCTCCTTTCACAGACATATGTCCAGTGTAGCACAACTCTTATAACGGAGCATAAAAAAGCCGGGCACTGTATCAGTGTCCGGCAAGTTTGACGAGAAGCTGGGCCAAATGCTGTTTTTCATTATCATCCGCGATGTCCCACAGTTCTTGTAAGAGTTTTTCTTCCGCATTGCGGGGCTCCTCGTGTTTGGCGAGATAGTCCCCGAGGATGGCGGCGCTTTTGATGATTTTGCTGTCATCCAGACCCAGTTTTTTTCCGGCGGAAATTTTCTGATGAAGGTACGCCTTAAATTCCTCGAAATCCTCTAAAATCTGCTGTTTCGTTACGCCGTGCATGGCGTGTATTTCGTTTTCGATTTTGATTTTTTCTTTATCTTTTTTCATGCGTCTCCCTCCTTCGGGTTAGTTGTTGTATACCTGTTCGGGAGGGAGATGAAACATTACAATGCAGTTAAAATAATCGGTTTGTCTTTTGTGATCACGATGGTGTGTTCCACTTGGGCGACAAGGCTTTTATCCGGCGTTTTATATGTCCAGCCGTCTCCCGCTTCAACAATCGTTTCCGCTTTCGTGGAAATAAACGGCTCAAGCGCGATCACGGTTCCGTTTTTAAACAGCGCGTTATCAAACGGATCGTAGTAATTCATGATGTGGTTCGGCGCTTCATGGAGGTTTCTGCCGATTCCGTGGCCCGTCAGCGTTTTAATGACGGTAAATCCGTTGGAGCGGGCTTCATGGTAGACGGCTCTGCCGATCTGGTTTTGACGTTTGCCGGCTTTTGCCTGATCCAATCCTTTCTGAAATGCGGATGCCGCGCAGTTACAAAGCTTTTGCAGACGTTCATCGCCTTCTCCGAGCACAAATGAAATGCCCGTATCGGAATAAAAACCGCCGAACTCCGCCGAAATATCGATATTGACAAGATCTCCGGCTTTTAAGATTTTAGAGGCGCTCGGAATGCCGTGAGCGACTTCGTCATTTACGCTGATGCATGTCACGCCCGGGAAATCGTATTCCTTCTCCGGAGCGGAAGCGGCTCCGTGCTCGTCAAGCACCGCCTTTCCGATCAGGTCAAGATCTTTCGTGCTCATGCCGGGCTCGGCTTTTTTCTTCATTTCTTCACGCGCCAGCGCGACGATTCTGCCGATTTTTTTAAGGCCTTCTAATTCTTGATCGTTCGTTACAATCATTGTCATTCCCGCTTTCTATTTTTAATCATCTGATTCAAGCTTACCACAACTGGTTTATAAATAGAAAACCAACAAGCCTTATGTGAATAAATGAAGGAAAATTGGTATAGATCACTAGATAACTTATGTGGTATATTTAAGAAAAAAGAAGGGGGATGGGTAAAATGCTTCAATTTTTGCAAAAACTCGGAAAGTCTTTTATGCTTCCGATTGCCGTTCTGCCCGCCGTTGGTATTATTTTGGCCATCGGCAGAGAGGACTTATTAAATATTCCGTTCATTTACGCGGCGGGGACCGCGGTATTTGATCATCTGCCGCTGATTTTCGCGATCGGAATCGCGATCGGGATTTCGAAAGACAGCAACGGGGCCGCCGCTCTGTCGGGAGCCATTTCTTATATCATGCTGGACGCGGCTGTAAAATCAATCAATTCGACAAATAATATGGCCGTTTTCGGAGGGATTATCGCGGGGTTAATTGCGGGATACACGTATAATCGCTTTAAGGATACGAAGCTGCCCGAATATCTCGGTTTTTTCAGCGGGCGCAGGCTCGTTCCGATTGTAACGGCGCTGATTACCATTATTTTGGCGGGTATTTTCGGATTTGTGTGGCCGCCGATTCAGTCGGTGATTACGTCCTTCGGGGAATGGATGATCGGGCTTGGCGGGATCGGCGCCGGGATTTACGGGATTTTTAACCGGCTTTTGATTCCATTCGGTCTTCATCATGTGCTGAATAATATTTTTTGGTTCCAGTTTGGCGATTTTCACGGAAAAACGGGAGATCTGGCCCGCTTCTTTGCGAAGGATCCGACGGCGGGGACTTATATGACGGGATTCTTCCCGATTATGATGTTCGGGCTTCCGGCCGCTTGTCTGGCAATGATTGCCGCGGCTAAGCCAAGTAAGCGCAAAGCGACGGCCGGAATGATGATCGGTCTCGCGCTGACGGCATTTATTACCGGAATTACAGAGCCGATTGAATTTGCATTTATGTTTTTATCACCGCTTTTGTACGGGGTTCATGCTATATTAACCGGGTTCTCTTTATTTATCGTGAATGTTCTCGGAATCAGGTCAGGTTTTTCATTCTCGGCGGGGGCGATCGATTATCTCCTCAGCTACGGCATTGCCGAAAAACCGCTTTTGCTGCTCGTTATCGGGCTTTGTTATGCGGTGATCTATTTTGCCGTCTTTTATATGCTCATCAAAACGTTAAACTTGAAAACGCCGGGACGGGAAGATGATGAGGAAGAGGAAGAAGTGCTTAGTGAAGATACGGCCGGTTCCGTCGAAGAACATGCCATGCTCAAGGGGCTCGGCGGCAGGCAAAATCTCGAAACGATTGATCACTGTGCGACCCGCCTCAGGCTGACCGTGCAGGATACGTCTCTCATTAATGAGGCGGCGCTTAAAAAAGCGGGAGCAAAAGGGGTTATCAAAACGGGGAATAAAACGGCGCAGGTCATTATCGGGCCGAACGTCGAATTTGTCGCGGAAGAGCTGAGAGAGGCCGTCCGCCTTGACGATCAGAAGCAGACTTGAAAAATCCGGATCACCTATGTGATCCGGATTTTTTTTGAACATATATCAAGTTTCACATAATGTACAAAAAACAATGTTTCCTTCTATGTTAAGATTCATGTAGAACAAGTATGGAGATGATGTAAGGTGACATGGATTGCAGTTGTTTCAATTGTTGTCATAAGCCTGATTAAGATTTTGCTGACATGCCTTCCTACCGGAGCGGTGGAATGGATCCTCCGCAAGTTTGAAACCCATTCAAAGCTCAGTGACGAGTCCGCTGCCGTTTCCCTCGGCGGAAAACGTCTGGAAGGCGAAGACAAACGACGGGTGATTGATGATTTTAACGAAGCCGTGTTTATCGAACGGCATTATATATACCCAGGGGATGAAGAGCGTTATCTTCATCCGCAAAACAGAGCCGATCCGCTTGTCATTAAGACGAGAAAAGGAAAAAAAGATGTGACGGTGTTTGTATACAGCTACGAAGATCATGTAGATGTCGTCAAGCAGCAGAAAAAGAAAGTCGTCGCTTATTCAGTTCTTTCCGACAGCCTGCAAAAGCGCACTATGGCCGCCGCCGGGAGCTGAACATAAAAAAGCCAGATCATATCAATGATCTGGCTTTTGTTTATTCTTTTTGATCGTCTGCTGAGGATTCTTCACGCTTCGTATAATCGAATTGTGACGGATCAACTTTCTTGAAGCCTTTCGGCTGATAGAAACGAAGCAGATCGCCGTTGATGATCTTATCAGACATTTCAAGCTCAGTCTTGACGAGAGAGTCTTCTTTTTTGTCGACTTCTGAATCATCTAAAAGTCTTCCGGTTTTCGTATCGTAATACTTGCCGGACACTTTCGTATAGTTCGGCGAGATGAAGTCTCCGTTACGGAACGGAATGACTTCTCTGTGCTCTTTCGATAAGATATCAGAACCTGACATGAGATAATCTTTCGTATCGACGCCGAGCAGATGAAGAACGGTCGGCGCGACATCGACTTCACCGGCAAATTTATGATTGCGGCCGCCTTTCACGCCGGGAGCGTGGATAAAGAGCGGCACCCGCTGAAGCTGGGCATTGTCGTATTCAGTGATCTCATCTTTGCCGAGCACTTTCGCCATCGCTTTATTATGGTTTTCGGAGATGCCGTAGTGGTCTCCGTACATCACGATAATCGACTTATCGTACAGGCCGTCTTTTTTCAGGTCATTAAAGAACTGTTCAATTGATTCATCCAGATAGTTCGCGGACTGGAAGTAATTATTGACGACTGAATCGCCAAAGTCTCCCGCCGGGAAGTCCGTGTCTTCTTTATCCATTCCGAACGGGAAGTGGTTGGACAGCGTAATGAACTTCGTATAGAACGGCTGCGGCAGGCTCTTTAAGAGCGGCATGGATTCTTTGAAATACGGTTTGTCTTTCATGCCGTAGTTTTTCGTATTTTCTTCGCTCATGTCATAATAAGCGGAATCGAAAAACTTATCGATGCCTTCCGATTTGTACATTTCGTTACGGTTCCAGAAAGTCTGCGTATTTCCGTGGAAAGCGGCAGACGTGTACTTTTTGCCTTTTAAGATCGCAGGAACGGACTGCAGCGTGTTTTGCGCTTTATTGACGAAAACCGAACCTTGCGAAAGCGGGTACAGAGAGTTCTCCATCATAAATTCCGCATCAGATGTTTTACCTTGTCCCGTTTGGTGGAAAAAGTTATCAAAGTAGAATGTTTGATTATCGTGCGCCAGTTTGTTTAAAAACGGCGTCACTTCCTTGCCGTTAATTTTGTAATCAATGATAAAGGACTGCAGAGACTCTAATGAGACGTAGATGACGTTTTTTCCTTCGGCTTTTCCGAAGTAGACGTTATTCGGCACGTCATAGTTGGCCTTCATATAGTTTTCCACATCCGTTACATCGCTTGAATCGGCAAGCGCGCGCTGGCTGTTTGATTTCACATTCTGCACGGCATCGTAAATCGTAAAGTTGTACGTGCCCAAGTATTTCACCAGATAGTTTCGGTCAAATGAGCGTGTCAAAAGCTCGGGACGGTCGGATTCCGCGACGGCGAGGTTGATCAGGAACACAAGCACGGCGGAAGCCAAAACGATTCTGAATGATTTCTTCGCCGGTTTTTCAGCCGGTTTTTTCATCTTAAGGGCCAAAATAATCAAAATGACGGTATCCAGGAAGTAGAAGGCGTCTGTCCATCTCATTAACGAGAACGCGCTGTCTCCGAGCTGGCCGCCGTTTGTCTTTGCCTGCATCATGACCGGGATGGTAATGAAATCATTAAAGAATCTATAATAGACGATGTTTGCAAAAAGCAAAAAAGACAATAAAAAATGAATCACAATAATGGCTGTCTGCTGTAATTTCTTCTTGAAAAGAAGCCCAAATCCAAGAAAGAACAAGCTGGAGCTCAGCGGATTCACAAAAAGCAATATTTTCTGGATCGTGTTGTCTATGCCGAGGTTAAAGTTTAAAATATAAGCGACATATGTTTTCACCCACAATAACACGACCGCTATCAAGAAGAAGGCAAGTCCTCTTTCTTTTATAAATGTTTTCATTGTTACACTCCTTTTTTCCGATCACGGTTTACACGGAACGATAGAAAAAACGAACGTAATCAATATACCATGAAACCAGCAAATAGAAAAGGTGGAAAAGGCTCATCGGAAAAAGGGCGAAAAACGCTGTCGCAGCGGCGGTTGATCTGTTGAATGACAGCTTTAAAAAACACAAATGGCACAAACTGGGATGTGAATTTCCGTATGATCACACCCGATTCTATTGAAGAAAGAGGTGAACAGTGATGGATATTGCGCATATCGTGGCTGAAGATAAAATCAAGCGCGCCATTAAGGATGGAGAGTTCGCCGGCATCAATGGAATGGGAAAGCCCCTGCCGAAAGACGATGCCGCACATCTTCCGGAGTCGCTCAGAATGGGCTACCGCATATTAAAAAACGCCGGAATCGCCGAGGATGAGGGCGCGCTGAAGAAAGAGCTGATGACGCTCGATTATTTGATCGCCAAGTGCCGCAATGAACAGGAGCGGGATCACCTGCGGAACAAACGGACGGAAAAACAAGTCAGACTCGACAAACTGACGGAGGAGAAAGCCATGTTCTCAAAACCCGCATCTTCTCATTATAAGGAGAAAGTATACAGACGGCTGGGCCGCCCGTAAGCCGGCTCTTTATATTTTTTTCTGAAAAGGAATGTGCTCCATAAGGCGCGGGTAGGAAATGTGGAGCAGGCCGTTTACGCACTGCGCCTGTAACAGGTGGGGCTCAGCCGGTTCAGGAAGCTCAATCGTCTCATCGATTTCCCCGTAATACCGGTTTTGGCAGACGCCCATGTTCTTCGGAAAAAGGGGTGTGATGTTTCCTCTTATATGCAGCCGTGTTCTTGACAGCAGCCTCAATGTCAATTCTTCTTCGTAAACGCCGGGCATTTCCACAATGACAAATGTGTGCTGTTCATCCTGATAAATATCATAAGTCAGGGTGTTTTTTTGTAAGGAGAAAAAATCTTCGGGAGATTTCCGTTTCAGGACATTGGTCCAAAAGTCGCTGGGCTTGTGCTCGTTTGTAATCTCAAGCCACTTTCTCATTTTTTCGATATCCACTTCGGCAGAACCTCCCTATATTTGATTTGCGATCGGCATTGACGGGTTGGCGATCTGATCCTGATCGCTCACGTCAGGGTCAAGATGGCCCGAATTCAAACATCCGGCGGCCGGCGAAAAATCCCCTAAAGAAAAGTTCGCGCCGACAAATTTGCTGTTGGCGGTGTGGCTGTTTTGTACGGTCTGACCGATATCGACGTTTCCGTTTTGCGTTGCTCCGTTTACTTTTATATTGACGACGTTAATTTGGTAAGGCATTCATAAAAACCCCTTTAATCTATAATGGGCGGCACCGGCGTAATATTTGCGGTATCTGCGGTTCCGATGGCTGTCTGGTCGTTGACATCAGGATCATTTAACAAGTTCTCCATCATCGATTCTATAGGTGACGTATCGCCGAATGAAGAGTTCAGTCCTTGTGATTTGTTATTTGTGGTGGGACTGTTGTATGCCGCTTCCCCAATCGTAATAGATCCGTTGCCAGAAATACTGTTAATCTTCAAATAGTACAGGTTGATAACAGTGGATGGCATCTCTTCACACCTCTTTAACTTAGTTGTACAGTACTGTATGCTTTTTGTGCTCCTGTTGTGAATTCCGCCCGGACATGTTCCCGACCAAACAAGAAGTCAAGGCCCGGTTCCGGCGGGGCTTTTTTTGTTTCAGGGTCTTTCGCAGTATATTTGTGATGAAAGCGCTATAAAAATAGATTGACGACATGTATATACATCATTACAATAGAGTCATAAACATGTATATACAAGTTTTTTGAGACAAAATGAAAACGGTTACGGAGGGGTTGGCATGGGTGAGTTTAACCGGGCTGCGCGGCAGATCGCTGAAGCTGTCGGCGGAATCGAAAATATTGAGGCGGCGACTCATTGTGTGACGCGTTTGCGGTTTGCATTAATAGATGAAACCAAGGTAAACCAAAAAATGCTTGATGCAATAGACATTGTCAAAGGATCTTTTGCGGTAAACGGGCAGTTTCAAGTCGTGATCGGGCAGGGGACGGTCAACAAAGTATATGCGGAATTAGTGAAGGAAACGGGGATCGGGGAAGCGTCCAAGGATGACGTGAAGAAGGCGGCATCGCAAAACATGAATCCTTTACAGCGTGCTGTGAAAACGCTTGCGGACATCTTTATTCCGATCTTGCCGGCGATCGTCACGGCCGGGCTTTTAATGGGTCTGAACAATATCTTAACGGCGGAAGGCATTTTTTACAGCACGAAATCGATTGTTCAAGTGTATCCGCAATGGGCGGATCTCGCCAATATGATTAATCTGATCGCGGGGACGGCCTTCGCTTTTCTGCCGGCTTTAATCGGCTGGTCGGCAGTGAAGCGGTTCGGAGGAAGCCCGCTTTTGGGCATCGTGCTCGGGCTGATGCTGGTGCATCCTGATCTGTTAAACGCATGGGGCTACGGTGCTGCCGAGCAGAGCGGCGATATTCCGGTGTGGAACTTGTTCGGCCTTGAGGTGCAGAAAGTCGGGTATCAAGGTCAGGTGCTCCCGATTCTGCTGGCGTCTTATTTACTTGCCAGGCTTGAGCTCTTTTTGACGAAACGGACGCCGGAGGGCATTCAGCTGTTAGTCGTCGCGCCGGTGACGCTTTTGGTCATCGGTTTTCTATCCTTTGTTATCATCGGTCCGATCACCTTTGCGATCGGTAACGCGCTGACGGCGGGATTGATTGCCGTTTTCGGCCAATTCTCCGCCATCGGAGGCCTGCTGTACGGAGGGCTGTATTCGGCGCTTGTCATCACGGGGATGCATCATACGTTTCTCGCGGTCGATCTTCAATTAATCGGATCAAAGCTCGGCGGCACATTTTTATGGCCGATGCTCGCATTATCAAATATCGCTCAAGGATCGGCGGCTCTGGCCATGATGCTCATTACAAAAGATAAAAAACAGCGGGGGCTTTCACTGACGGCCGGCATTTCCGCATATTTGGGCATTACCGAGCCGGCGATTTTCGGCGTGAATCTGCGTTACAAATTTCCGTTTGTGATCGCCATGATCAGCTCGGGGATTGCGGGGATGTTCATCTCCGTCAAAGGCGTTCTCGCAAGCTCGGTCGGAGTCGGCGGCGTCCCGGGGATCTTCTCCATTATGAGCCGGTACTGGGGTCCGTTTGCGATCGGAATGCTGATCGTGCTGATACTCCCGTTTGCGGGAACATACGGGTATGCGCGGCTGAAACGGCAAAAATAGAAAACCTGCGGGGCGCCTTCTAACAGGCTGTCCCTTTTCCCTTTCCATTCAAAACAATACAGGCGGTGAAGAAAAATGAAAACAGACAGCACACCATGGTGGAAAAAGGCAGCGGTATATCAAATTTATCCGAAGAGCTTTAATGATACGACGGGAAACGGGATCGGTGATCTGAACGGTATTATCGAGAAGCTTGATTATTTGCAGAAGCTTTTGATTGATGTCATTTGGCTTACGCCGATTTACGATTCGCCGCAGAATGACAACGGTTATGACATTCGCGATTACTGCACCATTTATGAAGAATACGGAACGATGGAGGATTTTGAACGCCTCCTCGATGAAGCGCACAAAAGAGGAATCAAGGTCGTCATGGATCTTGTCGTAAACCATACATCAGTCGAGCATCAATGGTTCAAAGAAGCGGTCTCGTCACCCGACAGTCCGTATCGGGATTTTTACATTTGGAAAGACGGAAAGGAAGACGGCCGGGCGCCGAACAACTGGGAATCAAAATTCGGCGGTTCCGCTTGGGAGCTCGACCCGGCGTCAGGCCAGCACTATCTGCATTTATTCGATGTGTCGCAGGCCGATTTGAACTGGGAAAATGAAGAGATGAGAAAACAGGTTTACGACATGATGCATTTTTGGTTCCGAAAAGGGATCGACGGCTTCCGGCTGGATGTGATCAACCTCATTTCTAAAGACCAATCGTTTCCTGATGCCGAGGATGGTCGTGACGGGCGCCCTTATTATACGGACGGGCCGCGCGTGCACGAATTTCTTCATGAGATGAACCGGGAAGTTTTTTCGAAATATGACAGCATGACGGTCGGTGAAATGTCCTCGACAACGGCTGACCACTGCATCCGGTACACAAACCCTGAAAATAAAGAACTCGATATGACCTTTAACTTTCATCATTTAAAAGTGGATTATCCGAATGGTGAAAAATGGGCGCTCGCTCCGTTTGATTTTCTGAAGCTGAAACGGATTTTAGCGTTTTGGCAGACGGAGATGCAAAACGGCGGAGGCTGGAACGCATTATTCTGGTGCAACCATGACCAGCCGCGGGCCGTATCCAGATACGGAGACGACGGCGTATACCGGACGAAATCAGCCAAAATGCTGGCGGCGGCCATTCATATGATGCAGGGCACGCCTTACATTTATCAAGGTGAGGAGATCGGCATGGGCAATCCGAAGTTCGATGACATCGGCTCATACCGCGATGTCGAATCACTGAACATTTACAAAAAGATGAAGGAAGAAGGCGTGTCAGAAAAAGACATTATCGCCATTTTAAAAGAGAAATCAAGAGACAATGCAAGAACCCCCGTTCAATGGAACAGCGGGCCGAACGGCGGCTTTACGACGGGAACGCCTTGGATTCCGGCGGCGGATGATTATCGGGACATTAACGCGGAAGCGGCTTTGCGGGACCCGGATTCAATTTTCTACCATTATCAGAAGCTCATCAAGCTCAGAAAGGAATATGACATCGTGACTGAAGGAACGTTTGAGCTGCTTGCTGAAGATGATCCGGCGGTTCTGGCGTACGTCAGACACGGCAAGGATGAAAAACTTCTGTGCATCAACAACTTCTACGGGAAAGAAGCGGACTTTACGGTTCCGCTTAAAGACACGGACGGCTGGCGGTTTACGGTGCTGCTGACGAATGATGAACCGAGGGAAGGGCGGCCGGAACGATTGACGCTCCGTCCGTATGAATCGATCGTTTATCATCTGACAAAAGCGTGATACACTAATCTGGGTGGTCATGAATGAAAGTGAATAAATATATCACAATCTATAAAGATATGGTGCGGCAGATTGAAAGCGGCCAGCGGAAGGCTGAAGACGTTCTTCCGTCTGAAAATGATTTATGCGATCAATACGGCACATCACGAGAAACCGTCCGTAAAGCGCTCAATATGCTGGCGCAAAACGGCTACATCCAGAAAATCAAAGGCAAAGGCTCCGTCATATTAGACAGAGAAAAAATGCGCTTTCCCGTCTCAGGCCTGATCAGCTTCAAAGAGCTTTCGGAAACGCTCGGAAAAGAGACGAGAACGGAGGTTCACCGTCTCGGGCTGATCCTGCCTCCCTCGGAAGCCGCAAAAGAGCTTGGTACAGAAGCGGATGAAAAGGTGTGGGAAGTCGTCAGATCAAGACGGATTGACGGAGAACATATTATTTTGGACAAGGATTACTTTGTGAAAAAACATGTGCCTCTATTAACGAAGGCGATTTGTGAAGATTCGATCTATGAGTATCTCGAAGGAGAGCTCAGCCTGTCCATCAGCTACGCGCAAAAGGAAATTGTCGTGGAGCCGGCGGGGGAGGAAGACCGGAAGTATTTGGATCTCGGCGGGTTCAGCCATATGGCGGTCGTGAAAAACCGCGTTTTTTTGGAGGATACCAGCCTCTTTCAGTACACGGAAAGCCGGCACAGGCTCGATAAATTCCGTTTCGTCGACTTTGCGAGAAGAGAAAAATAAAAACGGACTGCCGCGGCAGCCCGTTTTTTTGTCAGTATCAAAATGAATACTATCCAACAAAAATGTGCGTACTGGTACTTTCAAAAATAATGGCTACAATAGTACATAACGAGATAAAAAGGAGAGATCATCAATGTCAGATAAAAAACAGCAGATCATCGAAGCGTATCAATTCAGACACGCTACAAAGGAATTTGATCCTGAGAAAAAAATTTCAGAAAGCGATTTTGAATTCATTTTAGAAACGGGAAGATTATCCCCAAGCTCACTCGGTTTGGAGCCTTGGAAATTTGTCGTCGTTCAAAATCCGGAGCTTCGTGAAAAACTCCGCGAGTTCACATGGGGGGCGCAAAAGCAGCTGCCGACCGCAAGCCATTTCGTACTTCTGCTTGCCCGGACGGCAAAGGATATCCGTTTTGACGCCGACTATGTCAAAAACCACTTGCGGGAAGTCAAAAAAATGCCGGAAGATATGTATGAAGGCTATATCAGCAAAACGGAAGACTTCCAGAAAAATGATTTCAATCTGCTTGAATCAGATCGCGCGCTGTTTGACTGGGCATCCAAACAGACTTACATCGCCCTCGGCAATATGATGACAGCCGCTGCGCAGATCGGCATCGATTCCTGCCCTATTGAAGGCTTCAACTACAAAGAGATCCACCGGATTCTTGAAGAAGAAGGGCTTCTGGAAAACGGAAGTTTCGACATCTCTGTCATGGCCGCATTCGGCTACCGTGTCAGAGAACCGCGCCCGAAAACAAGATCTGCCTCAAAAGACGTTGTAAAGTGGGTATAAGATAAAAAAAGCTGCCGGGCGTGTCCCGGCAGCTTTTAATGTTTATTTGGTTTTGCTAAAAAACAGGCGGTGATCCAGGACGTAACGGGAATGATGATGCCGATCCCGATTCCGGCGCAAAGAATGGTGACGGCTTCCGCACTGAATACTTTTGAGTTCACTATTTTTTCAGCTGAGTATGATAAGTCTTTAAACCAGATAATTAAAGCCAAATAGCTGCCGAAAAAAGCAAAGAATAACGTATTCGTATTCGTTCCTAAAATATCTCTCCCGATGCTTAATCCGAATGTGTACAGTTCTTTTCTGCTCATGGACGGATTATGACTGTAAATTTCCCGCATGGGTGAAGTAATGGAAATCGCGACATCAGTAATCGCCCCAATCGTGCCCATGATGATCATAGCTGCGGTAACCTTCACAAAATCCACCCCGACAAACAGTGTGAATATGCCGATATCCCCCAATTCTTCTTCACCGAATCCCTGAATCGAAGTATGTTTTGTTACGGACATAATAAAAAACAGCAGCAATGCAATGGTCAGCATCGCAGAAATAAAGGCGGTTACGGTTTTGACGTTTCCTCCATTAATATAAAAAAGAGTAATGCTGCAAATCACGGCGGAAGAGAGCAATGTTAAAACAATCGGATTGATATGCGGATCTGTCATGAAAATAATGGTGAGAAAGAGAACCCCGAAATTTAAGAATAACGCAATAAAAGACCTCGCTCCTTTTTTTCCGCCGATAATGACCATTAATAGAAATAAAATCGCCGCGAGAATTACGATGACATTCATGAGCTTGCCTTCTTTCGTTTAATAAAAAAGACAGAAGCATACAGACTGGCGGGTATGGTTAATACAATTCCGATCCCCCCGGCCAATGCTCTGGCTATTTCCAAGGAAATGTTCATAGAAAGAGTGAATCCTATCGGGGAATCATTTTTCAAATACAAAAGCATCATCGGAATAGAGCCGCTTATATAAGCAAAAAACAGAATATTGGTCATCGCTCCCATGATGTCTTTTCCGATCTCCATCCCGGAACGTCTGAGAGCTTGTAATGAGATACCCTTGTTTTCTTCATATAATCCGAAGACAGATGACGTCATGGTAATGGCTACATCCATGACCGCTCCCAGTGATCCGATAAATACCCCGGCCATAAACACTGTGTGATAAGGGCGGGTTAAATACTGCATTTCCTCATATCTGAGACCTTTCTCTCCGGTTGCCAGCATCACCAGATACGTAATCAGCAGGGAAACGAAAGTGCCTGCGAGCGTCGCGGCTATGGCGGCGTATGTTTTCGCGTGAAAACCGCTGACAAGCAGCAATGATATGACCGTAAAGATGAGAATACAGATACCGCAGATAAAAATTAACCCTATATTAGGATGCTTCCTGTACAAATCCAATGCAAACGACAGTAAAACGGCGTTAAACATCAGGCTGACGATCGAAAAGAAGCCTTGTTTTTTGCCGACGATAAGCAAGGTGAAGATGAAAACCCAAGCGATCAGCAAAAGCTGTTTATCCCGTTTTTTATCTATAATGCTTCCCGATATATCTTTGTTTGATGGTTTCCCTTTATCAATAGAAACGAATACTTCATCGCCAATCGAATATTTCTGATCATTCGCTCCGGATAAAGAATACTGATTGGACAAATGAATGAGCTGCCCTTTCTGACTGCCGTTTTCAAGTCTGGCTGTGATCGTCTGAGTGAAAATCTTATCTTTGTTTTTATGCATGTCCTGTACGTCAGACTGATGTTCCAATGTTGTTTTCGTCACTTTGGCAATCGGCCGCTCATAAAAAGAAGCGTTGTGAGTGACAAAAATGAGCGAGCTGATAAAACAAAGCGCTGTTATCACGTATAACAGCTTTTTCTTGTAAGACATGCGGTTTCGTTTGTTTCCTGTAATCTTCAAAAAAAGTCCTCCAAACAGGCGGCGCCGTGTGAAAGAGAGGCCCTGCCGTGAAGTGTTGAACGATGCGGATGCAGTCTTTCGCGAATAACGTTCATATTTTATCACTCGGCCATACGGCTGTCGACTCAGAGGGGGGACCGGCAGAAAAAGCTCTCCTGATATCAGATCAGGAGAGCTTTTGGGATGAACCGCCTGATAAAAGCGGTCTTTTTATGCTTCGTTCACTTTTTTTGCTTTTCTTCTTTGATATAGATACAGTGCCGTTCCGAGCGCGCTGATGAGTAACCCGGCAAGAAGGATGGAATACATCGTTGTGGCCGTATCAGGAAGCAGGCCGCCCGGCGATACTCCGTCCTGCGCAGGGCCGGATGACGGTTTTTGTCCGCTTGGCTGCTTTCCGGAGCCGTGATCTCCGCTTGTCGGCGGTGCGCTCTTCGTGTTTGCGTTTAATATGGTGTATTCACTGAAATGATTTGTATAGCCCGTGACGAGATCGTGTGAAACCGAACCGTTGTCTGTTTTTGTATAGACGTTCTTTTTCCGGTCTACATGATAAATGCCGGGCTGTTTCGCCTTTTTCATATTCTCAATGCGCAGGGTGAGCTTTACCGGCGCTTTGAATGTTTTGATGTCTTTGTTTTTCTGCTTCATTGTAAAGTCGTATACATTTGAAAGCGCCCCGCTAACTTTTCCCTTCGGCGTCACACCGAATCGTGTATCAGCTGAAGCAGCGTTTGCCATCGGCATTTTCATGCTGAACTTGTCATGCAGGATCGTAAGGGAAGAATCCGATGTTCTGTCCTTTAACAGGCCGATTTGTTTTTTGGTCACGCTGAGATCAATCGGCTTTTTGGCGCCGTCATTCTTATCATAATACACGATCGGCGTGTTGGCGTTTTTGGCATAGACGGCAAATGCGCTGTCATCTTCAAGCGTCCACGAACCGTTTTTTTGTCTTGTCGGCAGGTACACTTCCTGCGCGCGGCCGTCAACTTTCGGTTCCACCGCTTTTCCCGCTTTTTCAAGCTGCTCAACGAAGACCTCATAGTCGGCAAAGCCAAGGTCTTCTTTATGGGACGCTTCGTTAAAGACGGAATATCCGTCTCCGCCTTCACCGACAAAGTTACTGGTGGCGACTCTGTATGTCTTCTTATCAGAAATCGGCTTTACACTGCCGTCATCCTGTACGGCCGCAGCTTGAAGAACGCGGTGTCCCGGCTTTTTATTCAGTGTAAACGTGTATGTTAAACCGGCAACTTGAGGGAAGGCGCCGCCTTGAGCTTCAATTCCGCTTAATCCTTGTTCCAGGGCTTGTTTGATCTGTTTTCCGGTTAAATCCGCGACGTAAAGCGTGTTGCCGAACGGCATCACATTCAGCACGTCGCCGAGGGTGATGTCTCCTTTATCAATGCCTGCGCGGATGCCGCCCCCGTTTGTAATCGCGATTTGGGCGCCGGCGGCTTCCTTCGCTTTTTGCAGCATGCCGTCCGCGATGAAGTTTCCGAGATTGGTTTCTTTGGAGCGGACATGCTCGCGCTGGCCGTCAAGTGCGACCTTCGTTGAACCGACTTTTTCATTTTTGACTGAGACGAGCTCTTTTTTAAACGGATCAAGCTCTTTTTTCAGATCCGGGTCTTCTTTCGTCTGCTCATTCACCGGCAGCGCTTGAAGAGAGGATTGTTCCGGCAGGACGACGCCGTTTTTGTCAAATGCGAGATCGACACGGCCTAAATATTCGCCGTATTCTTTTGCTTGGGCAACGATGGTCGGCTCTTCATTTTTGACAATTTCCATTTTATCTACAAGCGTATGCGTATGTCCGCCGACGATTAAGTCGATGCCTTTTACCTTTTTGGCAAGATCGAGATCACGCTGATGCCCGATATGGGTCAGGGCGATAATTTTATTGACATGTTCCTTGTTCTGTATTTCTTTTACTGTATCTTGTGCGGATTGGAAGGCATCATGAAAGACAATGCTTTTTCCCGGGCTTGATGTGACGGACGTATCTTCTGTCGTCAAGCCGAACACGGCGACTTTTTCTCCGTTTACATCAAGCAGAATATATGGATAGATGCCTGCTTTTTTCTTTTTCCCTGCCGTAAATGTGTCTGCTTTTTTCATGAATGGTCTGAGTTTTGACTCTTTGGACACATCGACATTTGAGCTGACGAGCGGAAAGTCAGGCGCTTGAAAATTGTATTTTCCGGACGGGTCAGACGCGCTCCCGTTACCGCTCAGAAAGCTGGCGAGAGCGCCCGGCCCTTTATCAAACTCATGATTTCCGAAGGTCATTGCGTCGTAGCCCATGCTGTTCATCAATTTTAAATCAGCCAGCCCCTGCCACTTTGTGAAATAGAGATCGCCTGAGAAAACGTCTCCCGCATCCAGCAAAATACTGCGGTCGGTTTCGCTTCTGATTTCTTTGATTTTCGTCATCCGCCTCGCCGCGTTATCAAGGTGGGCGTGCGTGTCATTAGTATGCATAACGGTGAGTTTCCATGCGTCATCTTTCGGCGGATCTGTGCCCGGTTCATCATCTTTGAATTGGAGCTTGTACTGTCCGTAGCCCGCGTTTTGTGATTCACCGATATAGGCGACGTCATCTGCGCGGTCGGCAAACGGCTTTGCGGCCAAGGAAGATTCAAATGTCAGATTTGTCCCTTTGACCGGAAGGATGGACCAGTTATGATCAGCCTGCGGATTAATCGTTTTCTGCTGGATGATGTAATCCATTAAGACCTGCCTGTTCTCATCGGCAGAAGAGTATACGATTTTGTCATTGCTTAAGTGAGGGAATCCTCCGCCGCCTGAAGCGCGGTAATTATTTGTGACGATCAGAAATTCCTGCTTGGCGCTGACGGGCTTTCCTTGATAAGAAAGGTTGACGATCCGGCTTGCATCGGGATGAATGACTGTTCCGTTTTCGTTGTATTTCGCCGGTTTTGTGACATCGACCTGATAGGTGACACCGTCAATGACATCAAAATTGTATGAGCGGTAGGCGTCATTTAAAAGCGCTTGGCTGCCGCCTTTTGCCTGATCGATCTGATTAAATTGCCCCGCGGACATTTCGAGCCAGTCTTTCACTTCGCTTCCGTTCAGCTTGACGATCTGAACCGTGTTGTCATACAGGTACAAATCGCCGATGTTTTTGATGGCGAGGTCGCCAGCGGAAATGTTTGTATAGTAGTTTGAGCCGTTCCGCCCGCCGGCTTTAAACGGGGCGCCCGCCGAGAGGATAGGCAGATCTTTGTACTCCGTATCCTTCATCTTATTTTCGGCGTACCATTTTTGCGCATCCGTTACGATTTGAATGGACGGATCATCTTTGACTTGGGCGAAGAAACTGTTGATATCGGCTTTTGTCTGGCCGACGGGTTCTCTGATGTATTTCAAAGTGCCTTCGTGCGCTTTTTTGACGGTATTGACGACGGTTTCGTTTTCCGAATTCACATTGCCGGCAATCGGCTCGATGCTGCCTTTTGCATCTTCCACATGCCACGCGCTGTCTGTTTTTTCAAGCCGGAGGTCGATGACGCCCGCATATTTGCCCCAGCTGCTTGACATGACAACGGGGATGCCGTTAATCGTGCCTTTATCGACGTCGAATTGAGCAGCGCCTTTGTATTCGGCATCAGGGAAAAGACCGTGCTGATGGCCCGATACGATCGCATCAATTCCGCTGACTTTCGTTGCCAGATCAAAAACGGCATTTTCCGCTCCGGAAGACTGCGCTTTTTTTTCGATGCCGCTGTGGGCGAGGGCGATGACGATATCGGCTCCTTCAGCTTTCATTTTCGGAACGGTTTTCTTTGCGGATTCCACAATGTCCTCGACCTGAACGCGGCCTTCGAGATTTTTCTTATCCCACGTCATGATCTGGGGAGGAACAAAGCCGATATAGCCGACTTTTAGCTGATGCTTGCCGCCGTTTTCATCCGTGACGGTTTTGTCTTTTATGACATAAGGCGTATAACGGTTTTCGCCGCTTACTGTTTTCACATTGGCGTTAACGATCGGATAATCAGCGCCTTTGATTGTCCCGTCCAGGAATTCAAGCCCGTAATTAAATTCATGATTGCCGAGTGTTCCTGCGTCATAATGCAGACTGTTCATCACTTCAATGATCGGATGGGTCTTTGCGCCTGAAATGATATCATTTTTCTCATATTTTACGGCGTATTCTCCGAGGGGATTCCCCTGAATCAGGTCTCCGTTATCGACAAGCAGCGTATTCGGGTTTTCGCGCCTGTGCTTCTCAATAAGCTGAGCCGTTCGGGCCAGCCCGAATTCCGTTGTCGGTTTGTCGCTGTAGTAATCGTAGTCCATCATGTTAGCGTGAACGTCAGTTGTGGCTAAAATGCTGAGATTCACACTGGAGGATTTGTTTTCTTCTGCTTTAATGGGTGATGTTGGGAGGATCAGACTAAGTATCATAACTAGGGGCAGCAGAATACGGAGTGTCATATTGACGCTGCATCGTCTTTTCTGTATTCTCACCTGTTCTCCACCTTTCAACAAATTTTGTCATGCAGTACCATTGTAAGAATATTTTGTGAAAGTTTATATAGATTTCATGATGATTCTTGTGAAAAGATAAAAAATGAGGATAATGACCTATGTAAAACAGGCGGGCGGTAAACGCGTTACCTATGTTTGATGTTAGTGTGGCTGGGGTACATGGATTTATGTAGACTTCATCAAGCAGGAGGTAGTAACTATGGGTAAAAAAATTGCAGTTGTATTAACGGATTACTTTGAGGATGTCGAGTATACTGAACCTGCGAAAGCTTTTAAAGATGCGGGTCATGAATTAACCGTAATTGAACAGGAAAAAGGAAAAACAGTCAAAGGCAAACAAGGGGAAGCGGAAGTGAAAGTGGACGCGTCCATCGATGATGTGAATCCGAAAGACTTTGACGCATTGCTGATCCCGGGCGGATTCTCACCTGACATGCTACGTGCGGATGACCGTTTCGTCCAATTTGCCAAAGCGTTTATGGATGATAAAAAACCGGTGTTCGCCATCTGCCACGGCCCTCAGCTTCTCATCAACGCGAAAGCATTGGACGGGCGCAAAGCGACAGGATTTACTTCAATCCGAATCGATATGGAAAACGCGGGCGCGAATGTGGTGGATGAAGAAGTCGTCGTCTGCCAGAACCAGCTGGTCACAAGCCGCACACCGGATGACATTCCGGCATTCAACCGCGAATCATTAAAACTGCTTGCGTAATATAAAAGCGGAGCGCCGTATCAGGCGTTCCGCTTTTTTTGTGAAGATTCCCGGATGACCAGCTCAGGCGCCAGAATAATGCGCTGTTTTTTGTGCTGGGAATTGGTGATTTTATGATGCAGCAATTGAGCCGCTTCTTTTCCCGACTGCCGCGGAAAGGAAGAAACGGTTGTAAGCGGAGGATAAGAAATTTCAGCTTCCGGCACGTTATCAAAGCCGACAATGTCAATATCTTCGCCCGGAACGAGCCCGGCTTTTCTGATCCCTTGCATGACGCCGAACGCGACCAAATCACTGAAGCAGAAAATCGCGGTCGGGCGCTCAGACCGGCGGAGGAGCTCCGTCACGGCGTCACAGCCTGCTTCGCGGGTCGGCGCGCTGTCAATGACATATTCATTTTTCACTTCCAGATCCGCTTCACGGAGCGCTTTTTTAAACCCTTTCATACGCTTCGTCCATGTTGATGAGTGCTTCACGCCGCCCAGAAACGCAATCTCCTGATGGCCTTTCTCAATGAAATGACGCACTGCCTTATAGGTGCCTTCCTCATAATCGGCTCCGACAAAATCACAGTTGGCATCGGCAATCTCCCTGACGGCGAGCACGACCGGAATGTCAAGCTGCTCAAGGCGGGAAAGGGTTTCCTCAGCCGTACCTGAAACCGGACACAAAATCAATCCGCCGACCCTGTGCTCCAGCATGGTCGAGATCAGCTGCTCCTGCTTGGCGACGGAATCAAATGTCGTGCCTAACAGCACCGTTAATCCGACTTCCTCAAGCGTATTCTGAACGCCGATCAGAAATTCTGAGAAAAACGTATTGGAAATGTCAGTGATAATCAATCCTACCGTTGTGGACGTCTGTGATCGTAAATTCGCGGCGACCCGATCATATACGTACCCCAGCTCCCGCATGGATTGCAGCACTTTCTCACGGGTCGCTTCGGAAATTCGGGGATTATTGCGGACAATTAATGAAGCGGTGGATGTTGAGACGCCGGCATGTTCGGCGACCTGCTGCAATGTCACCCGGCGTTTTTTTTGCTGTTTCATACGTCGCATTCCTCACTTGGTTTTTATTCGTTACATCCATTATAAGCGTTTTGGCGCATGAGAAGAAAGAGAGAGGAGGGAGAAAAAGATAAAGCGCCGGAAGACGGATTGTCCTTCGGCGCTTCTGTCACAATAGGTTATTCAAACATTTGCTCTTTAATATACTGAACCGGCATTTCACGGCCTGTCCAATATTCAAACGCCATGGCGCCCTGCCAAAGCATCATGCCGAGACCGTTAATGGTGTTGCAGCCGGCTGCTTGAGCTTGTTCAAGCAATTTCGACGTAACGGGGTTGTAAACGACGTCTGTCACAATCAAATCCGGACGGAACATGGATGTATCTTCAATAACACTCAAGCCTTCAAGCGGTTTCATACCGACACCTGTTCCGTTTGTGAAAATATCGCTTGAAGCGATTTCAGCACGCAGCGCATCTTGATCTTCGAGCGGGAAGACTTTCGCTTTACAAGAAGATCCCTTCATTTCTTCATTGATGATGCGGACATTTTCTTCCGCTTTTTCGAAAAACGCGTCATTGCGGGCGAAAATAGAGATTTCTCCGAGGCCTTCCAATGCGGATTGAATCGCTATCGGAGTGGCGGCCCCGCCGGAACCGACCAGCGTCATTTTTTTGCCTGTGATATCGACGCCGTGTTCTTTTAAGTTGCGGACGTATCCCATACCGTCAGTGGAGTGTCCGATCAGTCTGCCGTTTTCATTAACGACTGTATTTACCGCGCCGGTGAATTTCGCTGAATCCGCGAGTTCATCGAGATAAGGGAGAATGTTCATCTTGTTCGGCATCGAGACATTGAAGCCTCTGACGTTTAAGGCGCGCATTCCCGTTACCACATCTTCCAGCTGTTCATTGCCGACTTCAAACGCGAGGTAAGCGTAGTTCAATCCTAATTTTTTAAACGCCAGGTTGTGCATCGCCGGAGATAATGAGTGTCCGATCGGTGTCGCGAATAATCCGATAAGCTGAGTTTTTCCGTTAATCCGTCCTAATTCTTTCTTCATGATGTATTCCTCCGTTAGTCCATTCATTTGTTTTTCATCCCGCTTTGAGGGCAAAAAACGCTGATTACATATGTTTATTTAAAATGCTGAGTACGCTGCGCAATTCCTCAACGGGAATCTGCCCGGGCGCTGATGCTTCTTTGCCCGCTCCGAACGTGCACGCTGAGCCGAAGACTTCGCCGGCCAGCCGGCTGATCAGGCCTGTTCCCGCCATTGACATCGTGATGATCGGCCGGTCCGCGTATTGTGTTTTCATCGTGTGAGTGGCATCCAATAAGACGAAAACATCTTCAGTGCTTTGCGGCATCACCGCGATTTTCGGAATGTGCGCGCCGTACGCCTGCATGTTCCGGAGCCGGGAAATGATTTCTTCTTTTTTCGGTGTCTGATGAAAATCATGATTGGACATGACGACATATACGCCGTTGTCTTCAGCGGTTTTCACAATTGATTTGACTTCCGCTTCTCCCGTAAACAGCTCAACGTCTGCAAGGTCAATGTGTTTTGTTTCGATGGCGGTTTTAAGCAATTCAATGTAAAAGCGGTCATCAATAACTTTATTTCCGCCTTCTTTATGGGTTCTGAATGTGAAAAGCAGCGGTGTTGCGCCTGCGGCTTTCCGCAGCTTTTCAAGCATGCCTTTTACGGCGTCCAGGCTGTCAACATGCTCGTATACATCCGCCCGCCACTCAATGATATCCGGGCGAAGCCTGTTGACGGCTTCAATTTCTTCGAGCAGTTCTTTCTCTCCGGCCGCCATCAGCGGCACAATGATCTTCGGAAGCCCTTCACCGATGACCGTGTTTCTGATTGTGATAGATTGCATGATAAATCCTCTCCCTTAAAAAATAGTCAGGCTTTCATCACTTGCTTAAAGCGGATTCCGATAAACAATGCGAGGAGGGCGCTGACGGCCGCAATTCCGATATCAAGCAGAAAAACAGGCGTCAGGCCGGCGGCTTTGGATATCGCTCCCGTTACAAGCGGAATGACAATAAAAGATAAGCTTGATGCTATATTAACAAAAGATGTGATTGTACCTTTATTTTTAGGGAATAAAACAGCCATAACCGTCATCGCCAATTGCAGAATGCCCGCAGTTGAAAGTCCGATGACAAAGGAGCTGATGACCGATACGGCCGGCTGCTGAATGAAAATCAGAGCAAGCAGCGCGATTGCCGCGATCACAGGGTACAGCACCATTACCGTAATCGGCTGGATCACTCTGTTTAACAGCACAGCCAGCAATAACACGGACACAAGCGCCCCGATGCTGTAATAGCTCAACAATTTGACGGCCTGCACCTCAGGCATGCCCAAAACGGATTGCCCGAACTTAGGAAGCCATACTTGAACGAGCATAAACAGCGCCGTTGATGAAAAGCCTAATAGAATGATCGCAACGCCTTCGCGCCATATCGACGGCTGTGATGTGAACGCGTCATCAGACGGAGAGGCTTCCGTCCGGCCGCCGTCTTCTTTTTGCTTATGATTCGGAAACGGAACTTTCAACAGGAAAAAGCCGTTCAGGAAGAAGATAATGCCCGGTACGAAAAACGTCCAGCCGTAAAACAAATGCCTGTCCGCAATAAACGCGATAAAAAACGGAAGCACCGTCGCGCCGATTGATACAAACGCTTTGATTAACACGGTTGCAGAGCTTGCGTTTTTCGGAAATCCTTCAATAAGCGCCGGATATGTCCCGGAATCCAAAAAGGAATTGGCGATCCCGGCGAAAATGGCGAAGATAAACGCGGCCGTATAGTTTGTCGAAAGCGGAATCCCGATTAGGAAAATCAGATACAGAAAGGCGCCCGACACGATAAACGGCCGTCTCCCGAATGTATCCGAAAGCTTCCCGGCAAACAGAAGCGAAATCAGCTTCCCGATCCCGATGGCGGAGACCAAATAGCTGACACCGGCTGCGGAAGTATGAAGCTGTTTTGATAATGCCTCCATATTGGATGCGATAATAATATTGATCATGCCCAGCAGGAAATAGTTAATATAAAGACCCGCTGCCATTTTGGTGTATATGTTTTTCATGATGACATCCCCTAATGCGGTTAATAAAGAATTAAATTATTTTTTTAATTGATAAAAGCACAGCACCATTCCCCTTTATTGAACCACTGCCTTTCTTTGAAAACTGTTTGATACAACGGTTGCATAGACAAACTTGAATAACGCTGATATCACAATGAGTATATCGTTCTACTAAACAAAAAAAGATAAGCGGCCCGCTCATTTAGTATATCGTTCTACCAAGTTCACAGTTACTATACTCCTTCTTTTTATATGTGTCAAACCGATGAACTTTTATTTTTTACTTTTTTAAATCAAAAAAGACCCGCCGTTTTTCGGCAGGTCTGACATGGGTTTATTTCCTGAGAGAGGCGAGCTCCTCGGCAATGGCCTGCATTTCACTCGGACTGAATGATGCTTTTTTCATGACCATTTGATGAAGGTATGTAAGATCTTCTATTTTTTCATCACTGAAATCTTCCGCTCTGATGACGCCGACATTGAGCATGTTGAGCTTTTGCGAAATGTCTTCAATCATTTTATTTAACGTTTCTGTTTGTTGGCTCGGCAAATTCATGCATCCTTTCATGACCGTTTTCGTACCCTTTATTCTAACAGAATTCATTTAGAATAAAAGCTTATTTCCACAGCCGCAGAAAAATTGCTAAGATGTTGATAAGGTTTTTGATCCTCAAAATGCGGGGAAAGAATAGGGAGGTTATCGATATGATACATGTGCTGTTTGTCTGTCTGGGAAATATTTGCCGGTCGCCTATGGCAGAGGCGGTATTTTCTGATATGGTGAAGAAAAACGGGCTGAACGGGCAGATTAACATTGATTCAGCGGGAATCGGCGCCTGGCATGCGGGAAATCCGCCGCATGAAGGGACAAAGGAGATCCTGAAGGAGAAAGGGATCAGCGCAAGCGGCATCACGGCGAGGCAGGTCCGTGAGTCTGATCTGACCGATTTTGATTACGTCATTGCGATGGATGCAGAAAATATCGGACATCTGCGCAGCATGGCCGGTTATAAAAAAGCGGCGCCGCGTATTGCAAGGCTGCTTGATTATGTACCGGAGTCAGACCTTGCCGACGTGCCCGATCCGTATTATACCGGAAATTTCAGCGAGGTGTACGCTTTGGTCGAGTCCGGGTGCCGTCATTTGCTGGAGACAATAAAGAAAGACCATCATTTATAAGGGGGATTGACCGATGAAGCAGACACGCATCATGGCAAAAGCGATTCTGATCGGCGCTGCCGCCGGCGGAGCACTGTCCTTATTACATAAGCCGACGAGAGAGGCATGTTTCCGGAACATGGACGCGTGCAGGCGGCGTGCGGCATTTTACCGAAAACATCCTGAAGCCCTGAAGCAGCAGGCTTCCGCAAAACTGGATCAAGTGAAAAACATTGCCAATACCGTATCGGAAGATCTGAGTTTTTTAAACGGGCAGATCACCAAGCTGAAGCAGACGACGCCGCAGGTCATTGACCTGTTAAAAGAAACGAAGGAGCATTTTTCGAAAAACGATCATTGAGGTGGGATGTCATGAGTTTTATAAAGGAGCTGTTTGCAAGGTTTTCTCTGCATGAAGGACAAAGTAAATCGGCGGAGCTGGCGTATTTTTTCCTGCTGTCATTGTTTCCGTTGATGATTTTCATGCTGACGCTCACCGCCTATCTTCCCATATCGGCAGAAGACGTGCTCGGGGCGGTCGATCAATACGCGCCCGACAGCGCCATGTCCATGGTGAAATCCATAACGGAGCAAACGCTGAACAAGCGCAGCGGCGGGCTTTTGTCATTCGGGATTATCGCCGTCATCTGGTCGGCTTCGAATGGTATGAACGCGATTGTCAGAGCATTTAACCATGCCTACGAAGTCGAGGAAAACCGCTCATTTATCATCATTCGCCTGACCTCAATTTTTTTAACCATTGCGATGGTGGTTACGATTTTAATCGCACTGCTTCTGCCGGTGTTCGGCAGAGAAATCGGAATGCTGGCCGCGGATTTCATCGGCGCCTCGGACCTGTTTTTGCAGGTGTGGTCGGTTGTCCGCTGGGGTATCAGTCCGCTTATCCTTTTAATCGTGTTTACCGCGCTTTACATATTCGCGCCGAATAAAAAGCTTTCCCTCCGTTTTGTCCTGCCGGGAGCTGTATTCGCGGCAGCCGGCTGGATTATCGTCAGTATGCTGTTCTCATTTTACGTCGGCACCTTTGCCAACTACAGCGCCACATACGGGAGCATCGGGGGAATTATCGTCCTTATGATCTGGTTTTACCTTACGGGAACCCTGTTGATTTTAGGAGGAGAAATCAACGCGCTTTTACATAAACGTAAAAAGCTTCCTGATGAAAATCCGTACCGCGGGAGCAAGCTATAGAGGAACGGATGACGTTCAAGCTGAAAAACGGAGGGAATCGGCTATGACCAAGCATACGAAAAAAGGCGGAAGCCATAATAAACAAAACTCAAAAAACGGCCCGAAGAATAAAACAAGCGGAAGCGCCAACGGGCAGAACGGATACCACTAGAAAGAAGCCGCCTGGCTCAGATCAGGCGGCTTTTTTATGTGGCCGGAAAAGAATGGGATTCGGAAGCGGGGCTGTGCTTTGTTTTCCCGAAGACGAGCGCAAGCCAAATACAGACCAGAATCACCGTAATAAAGTAAAACAAGTTGGCGCTTTCAAACCGCTGCATATACCAGCCGCCCGCCACCGGGCCGATCATGCTTCCGAGGCTGAAGGAAATGCCGCAGAGCAGGTTGCCCGCCGGCAGCAGATGGGACGGCAGCAGGTCGCTCATATAGCTGATGCCGAGGGAAAACATACTGCCGACCGCCATCCCCGCCGTGAAAAAGCAGCAGCCGATGACAGAAGGCGACGGAAACAGTCCGGCCGTCAAAAAGCAAAGGGCACCCGTTAATAAGATGACGAGCAGGACACGTTTTCTCCCGAATCGATCGCTTAATAAACCGAGAGGGAACTGGAATACAATACTTCCGATGGCAAAAGCGGGCAATATCAGCGCGACGGCATCCACGGATATGCCTAAACGAAGGGCGTACACGGGAAAGCTTCCGTTCAGCGCCGTTTCTAAAAAACCGTACCCGAAAGCCGGGAGAAAAGCGACCCAGCCGAAAAGAAGGGCGCGGTAAAACCGTTTTGCGCTGTTGTCCCCGGATGTTTCATCCGGACCTTGCGCCGGGTACTCGTTACGTAAGGCAAACACAAACAGCCAGGCACAAAGACTGATACAGCCGGATACGATAAACGGAAGGGACGGACTTGTTTTCACAAGAGGGACCATGAACGGGCCGACAGCGAATCCAAGCCCGAAGGACAGTCCGTACAGCGAAATGTTTCTTCCTCTGTTTCGGGGCGTTGACTTGGAAGTCACCCACGTTTGGGTTGAAAAATGCAGCATATGATCCCCGATTCCGATAAGCAGCCGAAGAAAAAACCATAACCATATGGATTGAAGCCAAATAAAACTGAATAAGCTGATGATAACAAGAAATCCGCCCATGACCATCAGAGGTTTGAATCCGAGCTTGCGCAGCGGGGCCTCCATAAACGGCGACGCCAGAAGCACGCCGATATAAAGGCCGGTTGCGTGAAGTCCGTTTATGGCTGCGGATTCTCCGTTCGTTTCAAAAATGACGGAGATCACCGGCAGAAGCATGCCTTGGGAAAATCCGGAGATGGAAACAAGCAGAACCAAAATAAAGAAGTACAGTCGTGACATCGCGTATTTCTCCTTCTTCAGTATCTTTCTTGATCGTACACGGATTTGCCGCGTCCGGCAACCTGAAAATGCCAATTCGGGCTGCCGAGGAAGTGTAATTGAAGGAGTTTTTGAGAAGGATATAAAAAGACTTATTCGAAAAAAGGAGCCAGGCAGATATGAATCGGATTTTTTTCTTTACGGCTGCGGCGGGAGTGCCGCTTTCAGTCATCGGCGGCCTGATGCACTGGCCGTCAGCGGTTTTGTTTATTATTTATTGCTTGACGATTATTGCGCTTGCAAGTTATATGGGGAGAGCGACTGAATCTCTTGCCATTATCGCGGGACCGCGGATCGGCGGTCTGCTGAATGCCACGTTCGGCAATGCGGTAGAGCTGATTATATCGATTTTCGCCTTAAAAGAAGGGCTGACGGGCATCGTGCTTGCTTCACTGACCGGTTCGGTGCTCGGCAATCTTTTGCTCGTCGCGGGATTGTCATTTTTTATCGGCGGTTTGAAATACAAGCGGCAGGAATTCAATATTCATGATGCCCGGCATAATTCAGGCCTGCTGATTTTTGCCATTATCGTAGCTTTTGTCATTCCCGAAGTGTTTTCCATGGATATGGGGGAAAAAAACAAGCTTGATTTGAGTGTCGGCATCAGCATCATCATGATCCTTTTGTACGTGGCAGCTCTTTATTTCAAGCTCGTCACTCACCGCGGTGTTTATCAGCCGAATCAGCCGGAGGCAAAGGAAGAAGAGGAGCAGCCAGAGTGGTCGGGGAAAAGAGCGACAGCCGTCTTATTTATTTCAACTATTATTGTCGCCTACATATCTGAAAACCTTGTCCATACGTTTCATGCGGTGGCTGAACAGTTCGGCTGGAGCGAGCTGTTTATCGGGGTGATTATCGTCGCAATTGTCGGAAATGCCGCAGAGCATGCGTCGGCGATTATTATGGCGTACAAAGACAAGATGGATGTCGCCGTTGAAATCGCGGTAGGTTCGACTTTGCAGATCGCCATGTTTGTAGCCCCGGTTCTTGTGATCTGTTCTATCTTTTTTCCGGTCAATATGCCGCTTGTATTCACATTGCCCGAGCTTGTGGCGATGATATCATCCGTCCTTTTGATGACGATGATTTCAAATGACGGCGATTCGAACTGGTTTGAAGGGGCTACGCTCCTTGCCGCTTATGTCATCATGGCGATCGGTTTTTTCCTGCTTTAACCTGTAAAAAATGCGGATAACAACGATTGCGGAGGAAAAGACTAAAGGAAAATGCTATAGAAAGAGTGATATGATGAGAAAGCTGTTTCATGCCACACTGATTCTGCTGTTATCCTTTAGTTTTTTCGCAATGCCGTCTGCCGGTGCAAAGAAACCGTTTAAGGTTCCCAACTCTGTTGTAAGCATTTCAAAGGAAAATACGTATCCGAATGCTTCACAGGACCAGCCGATGCTTCAGCCGAGCAAACTGGCAAAGGAATTGTTAGATACATCCGAGATCAACATCGAAAATCCGCATCTGATAAAAATGCTGAATGAATCCTCGGTTTCCGGTTCACCGCTTGCCATCGGCTACCGGGCGACAATATTTCTCGGGAAATGGGCGCTCGGCTATCAATCGAACGAAACGGTCGCCAACTGGGAATATAAAAAAATCAATACGAACAGAGCGGATAACCGGGGCGGACAGCAAACCGCGGTTATCTCATACGCCCAAGAACAGCAGTACAAAATCAAAGGCGGGCTCACAGCGAAGGTGCCGAACGCAGAAGACGTAAAAAGCATGATGATGCAAAAAGCGATGAAGAAAACAAAACTGCCGCTCGCGTTTGAAACGGTTATCGGCGCAGGCACAAAACGCGATCAAACCTACAAAATTTCTCCGCAGCGGCTCGGCTACCTGCACGCCTACGCTCCGGCCGTTAATGAAAAAGGAAAAGTAACATACGGTGAAGTGTATTTGGTGCTGAAAGGCAGCAAGCGGAAACTTGTCGTCAAAAATGTGACTTCGCAAGGAATCGGGGCTTGGATTCCGGTGCAGGATCACGTCACATTCGGTTTTCAAATGACAGCGCAGCCGAGATAAATAAAAAAAGCTGATTCCGGTTCGGGAATCAGCTTTTTTGTGTGTGATACATTTCCTCAAGCAATTGCACATTGTTGTTGTACAGCTCCCGGGCAAGAACGCGTCTCACCGCAAGGCTTGCCGAGAAGTATTCTTTATCTTGAACCATGCCTTTGACGGTAAATTCTATGCCTCTCGTCAATTTGTTCAGGCTCATGATTCCATGCACTTGAAACGGCTCCGCCGCATTGAGAAATTCATCCCGCTTCAGTGAATCGCGAAGCTCATCATTGAGCATGTCGCAGGCTTTTTCTAAGACGGCATATACCCGCTCGGGATCTTCTTTATAACTGATCACGACGGACTCGGTAATCCGCATAAAATCAATATTATAGTTTTGAAGCTGTCTGACCTCACCGTTTGAAATGGTAAGCAGCTTGCCGGTCCACTCACGGATCTGGAGGGAACGGAGCCCGATTTCTTCGACTGTGCCGTTGAACAGATTGTTAATTGTCACGTAATCGCCTTTATGAAGCTGGCGTTCGTATATCAAAAAGACACCGGCCAATATGTCCTTGATTAACGACTGGGCGCCGAAACCGATGACGATACCGGCAACACCCGCCCCGGCTAAAATTCGGCCGAAATCATGAACGAATAACGAAATGACGTAAAAGATAAAACCGATCGTCGCTGTATACTGGGTGATGGATCGGACGAGGCTTTCAATCGTTTTCCCTTTCCGTTCCTCCAAGAAATCTATGCGTTTAAATAACACCTGGACAAAGCGGTTGATCAGAAAAACACCGGCGTAAAGCACGAGAGCGACGATGATGATCTCAACCACTTTGCTTTTCAAAATATCCGTAATTGTCGTTTCCATCTTCTGTTAACCTCTGGCTTTTCGTAATGAAAAATCCGTGTCCTGATAATAACTGTTTTTGACAAGGACGTTCGGTCCGAGGCACCGGACGTTTGTGCAGCGGCAGTTCAGCTCCTTGCTCAGCTTCGTCTGTCTCCACTTGTCATATGCCTCGGGAAGGCTGTCTGTTTTAATATTGCCGAGCGGCGGTGTATCGCCGAAATCCGTGACAATGATATTTCCGTCAAAAATGTTGACGTTCAGGCGGGAGCGGCCGTCAGGGTCGTTTCGCACCGTAACGTTTTTCGCTTCCCGCAGGCGGCGGAGGAGCTTCTGGTCTTCTTCATCAGGGCTGCATGCGTAAAACGGGAGCGTGCCGAACAGCATCCATGTCTCTTCATCGCGAATGTCGAGCAGATGATGAATGGCCTGTCTCATGTCCTTCAGGCTGAGTGATTCAAGCGCGCTGGCGAAATCACTCGGATACATCGGATGGACTTCGTGCCGCTGGCATTTCATTTCTTCCGTAATCTGCCGGTGAATATGTTCAATATGCGGCAGCGTCCGTTTGTTCAGCATCGTTTCCGCTGAAACCATTACGCCTGCTTCGACCAGCGTGCGGCTGTTTTCAATCATTTTGTCAAAATAGCGCGCCCGCTGTTCAAATGTCGGTTTCTTCTCCATCATCGCAAATCCGATGTCGGCAAAGTCCTCGACCGTTCCCCAGTTGTGGGAAATGTGAAGAACGTCCAAATAAGGAATAATCCGTTCGTAGCGCCCGATATCAAGCGTCAGGTTTGAATTGATCTGTGTGCGCACGCCGCGTTCATGCGCATATTTCAAAAGCGGGACGACGTATTCCTTTACCGATTTCAGCGAAAGCATCGGTTCGCCGCCCGTAATGCTGATAGAGCGCAACAGAGGAATTTCATCAAGCCGCTTTAATAAAAGGTCGATCGGCAGCGCATCCGGGTCTTTCGGCTGGAGCGTGTACCCGACGGCGCAGTGCTCGCATCTCATATTGCACAAAGTCGTCGTTGTGAATTCAACGTTCGTCAGTTTCATATCTCCATACTGGTCGACATCCATGTACGCTTCCCAAGGGTCGTACTCCGGTGTAATCGGACGCAGTGCTGTGTTTTGTGTCATGACTATCTAACTCCTTTATAAATGGGCATACTAACGTCTGCCAACTGTTAATTTTAGACCTGATCTGCCAAGATCGCAAGTAGCGGAACCATTGAAAAACGCCAAAAAATACGCTACCATTATAAAAAATGAATGGAGTGGAAGTATGGGGAATGCAGTAAACAGCAAAGATCAGCAGCTCGATTACCTGAAGAACAGACTCGATATGTTTATGAATGTCATTGATTCATTAGACCCTGAATCAACGGACGTTGAAGATATAGACCGGCTCATCGGCATGCTTGATGATCTGGAAGCAAAATACGAACGCTTTAAAAAAGATTGGGAATAACCCCCGGCGGATGCCGGGGTTTTTCTTTTTCCATAATGCGGCTGTATAAAAGGGCAGGGCCTACTGCAAAATAAGGAAAAATGCAGAAGGAGTGCTGGTCATGAAATGGTTTTGTTCAATTTGCTGCATGGCCGTTTTACTTGCAGGAGGCATCAACAGCGCAGAAGCGGTGCCGAATGAACGGATAAACTGGGGATTTAAACGCAGCGTCAATCATCAGCCGCCCGATGCCGGCAGACAGCTGGACAATCTGGTCAAAAAATATGATGCCTTTTATTTGGGCAATACGAAAGAAAAGACCATCTATTTAACGTTTGATAACGGATATGAAAATGGGTACACCCCGAAAGTGCTTGATGTGTTAAAAAAACATCACGTCACGGGCACTTTTTTTGTCACGGGTCATTTTGTGAAAGAGCAGCCTGATTTGATTAAACGGATGTCAAAGGAAGGCCATATCATCGGCAATCATTCTTTTCATCATCCTGATCTGACGACAAAAACGGGCGATCAGATTCAAGACGAACTCGATTCCGTCACGGAAGCTGTGTACAACATTACCGGAAAGCGGGACAACCTGTATCTCCGTCCGCCGCGCGGCGTATTCAGCGAATATGTCCTCAAAGAAACGAAGCGTCTCGGCTACCAAACGGTTTTCTGGTCCGTCGCATTTGTCGACTGGAAGGTTAACGAGCAAAAAGGAAAACAATACGCCTATGATCACATGATAAAGCAGGCGCATCCCGGCGCGATCTACCTTCTTCACACCGTTTCAAAGGACAATTCAGAAGCTCTGGACGATGCCATTACCGATTTGAAAAAAGAAGGCTACACGTTTAAAAGCATTGATGACCTGATGTTTGAGAAAGAAATGAAGCTGCCGCGCCTGTAGAAAACACCTCTCCTGGTAATGGAGAGGTGTTTTGTTATTTGATACATTTAATCAATGCCGCCCAATCCAAATCTCCGAAGCCTTGTGCGATCCCGCTTTCAAAATGGCTCTTCGCCAGTTCGGCAAGAGGGAGTTTTGCGGAAACCTGTTCAGCGGCGGCGAGCGCCAGATTGGTATCCTTGAGCCCTAAAGACATTTTGAAGCCGGCCGGCTCAAATTTCTCCTCAGCCATGATCGTGCCGTAATTTTGATAGACGGGAGAGCCAAAGAGCGCGTTGGCGATTTCTAGAAATTGTTTTTGTTCTAAACCGAACTTATCCATCATTAAGAATGATTCAGATAACGCCTCCAGCATAGAAACGAGCAAGAAATTGACGCTGATTTTCGCGGCATTGGCCGTTTTTGTTTCTTCACCCGTATCAAATACTTGCTGACTCAGGATGTTAAACAGCGGTTCGGCCTTTTTCTTCGCTTCTGCCGGTCCGGCTGTGATGATGCGAAGCTCGGCCTTCTCAGCGGCATCGGGGCGGCCGAGGACGGGAGCGGCAATAAAGGACTGCCCTCTGCCCGAATGTGCGGCGGAAAGCTGTTCTGACAGCGCCGTACTGATCGTGCTCATTGAAATATGAATGCCGTTTTCAGATAACCCGGCAATAATGCCGCAAGCTCCGAACGTCACGCCTGTTACAGCTTCATCGTCTGACAGCATTGAAAGCACAATGTCCGCATGTTCAGCTGCCTGGCGGGGCGTTTCGGCATATTCGGCCCCTTTATCCAGCAGGTCAGCCGCTTTTTCTTTCGTCCGGTTATATACAGTCAGGCTGTATCCGGCTTTCATGATATTTTCGGCGATGGGGCGGCCCATATTGCCGAGTCCGACAATGGCAATCTTCATTTGACAGTCCCTCCAATGAAAAGTTTTCCACCATTATACATGCAAAATGGTTAATCTGCTGTGTACAGGATTGCCACTTTCAGTTCCGGTTCTGAAGACCATCCGGAGTCTGATGCGGCTGTCCCCTTATAAAATCCGGTAAATCGGGTTTTGATGATTGTTTTTGAACGGGGTTTTACAGTGAATGTTTTTGATTTGAATGTGACGTCCTTTATGTTTTCTGATAAATCCGGCGTGACAGAAATGGTTTGTTCCCCTTTTCCGTAATGATTGATATAAAGCGTGCAGCTCATGCCCGCTCTTTTTCGCTCAATCAGATGACTGCATTCGCTGCGGTGCTTCAAATATTCGACAGACTCTTTTTCGGGCGCGAACTGTTTTAAGGAAAAAGCGGCATATTCGGTGGCAGGACTGATACCGGAAGCGGCCCCCATACTGAGAAAGATCAGAAACAGCCCCGCCGCGGGAAGCGTCCGCCTGAACGCGGCGGCACACCAGATTAACGCCGCAAAGTAAAGGACGACCCCGGGAATGACGGAGATATGGGCTCCGTCTTCAGACCAGGAAGAAAAGCCGAGCGACTCAAAGATGTAATCAGACACCGTACAGCCGTTATACAGCGGGGCAATGGACATAACACTGAATAGCAGGAGGACAGAAGAAATGATTTTATGAGAAAGGATGGTAACGGCGCACACCTCTTTACGTTTTTTTCCAGACTATCATGTTTTCTCAAAAAAAAGAACAGCCGGCAGCCGTTCTTACTTGAAAATATTAAACCAGCCTTTGCGGGCGAACCAAAACAGCATGGCGGCGACAAGAACGGCCATGACGCCCAAAACGATAAAATACCCGTATTTCCAATGAAGCTCAGGCATGTTATCGAAATTCATGCCGTAAACCCCCGCGATGAACGTCAGCGGGATAAAAATGGTCGAGACGATGGTTAATGTCATCATAATGGCGTTCATCCGGTTTGAATTCAGCGTCACATAGCTGTCCCGCAAATCTGACGTCATATCACGGTTTGACTCGATCAGCTCGGCCAGTTTTAACAGATGGTCATAAATATCGCTGAAATACGCCTTCGTTTCACGGCTTTCTTTTACATGGTCAAGGCTCAAAATCCGGTACATTAAATCGCGCATCGGAATGATCGTCCGTCTCAGATTCAAAAGATCAGTCCGCAATTCAAACACTTCATTCATTAAAGTGCCGTAAGATTTATGTGTTCTGCTGTCTTCAATTTCATTCAGCCGGTCTTCAATTTTGTACAGCACGGGGAAATATTCATCGACAAGCTGATCCATAATCATATAAGTGATGTGCCCCGGCCCTTTTTTGGCTAATCCCGGAGAAGCGAAAAACCGTTCTCTCACCCTTGAGACGCCGGGGGATTCGTGCAAATGGAAGCTGACGATGAAACGGTCGGACTGAAAAATGTCCACCTCTTCCATTTCCAGTGTGTCCGGGTTCAAGGCGTGGAGCACATAAAAACGGTAGCCGTCATAATGGTCGATTTTCGGCCGCTGCATGTGCTGAAAGCAATCCTCGATCGCAAGCGGATGAAAGTGAAAATAATCCCGCAGCAGCTCGGTTTCATGCATCTCAGCGCCGAAAAAATCGATCCAGTACCATGCGATGTCCGGTTGTTCTGTACGTGATAGGGGGATATTATCTAATATCTCATTATGTGTTGTGATTGCGGTTATATGTATCATAAACAACCCTCCGCCTGCCATTATATCATGCGGCGTTATGAAGAAAAGTATACGAATTGCCGCCCGCCCGCTTCATGATATACTTGGACAAAAAGGGGTGGAGCATATGTGGAAGGAAACGGTTTCGGTCACGCCGCCGTATCATTTTGATAAAGTCCTTGAGAGGCTGTCGCTCGATCCGCTGAATGCGGTCGATCTTCATGCAAGATCAATCAAAGTGCCGCTCAGAACACGGGACGGCAAACTGTCCGTCACTACGGTTCAAGCGGAAGGCACCGCCGCAGACCCGGTCTTCCTCGTCAGCGGAGAAACGGACCGCGAGGAGATGATTGAACGGATCAAACACATTTTTCAATGGGAACAGCCGCTTCAGCCTGTGCTTGATCATTTCTCAAAAACAAATCTGTCGGCGCTTTTTGAGGAGCATGCGGGAACCCCGCTCGTCTTGGAATATGACGTCTACAACTGTCTCATGAAATGCATCATCCACCAGCAGCTCAACCTGTCTTTCGCATTTACCTTAACGGAACGGTTCGTCCATGCCTTCGGTGAACAAAAAGACGGCGTCTGGTGCTATCCCGAGCCGAAAACGATCGCGGCGCTTGAGTATCAGGACTTGCGGGAGCTCCAGTTCAGCATGAGAAAAGCGGAATATGCGATTGACATTTCACGCATGATTGCAGACGGAGCGCTCAATCTGGCGGAACTTACCCATTTATCGGATGAAGACATTATGAAAAAGCTGATCACCATCAGAGGCATCGGCCCGTGGACCGTCCAAAACGTGCTCATGTTCGGCCTCGGCCGCCCGAATCTGTTTCCTTTGGCGGATATCGGCCTGCAAAATGCCATCAAACGCCGCTTCGCCCTTGAGGATAAACCGTCAAAAGACGTGATGCTTCAGGTAAGCAGCGAATGGGCGCCGTATTTAAGCTATGCGTCCTTGTATTTGTGGAGAAGTATTGAATGAAAAACCGCTTTGAGGATTTTTGGAAACTTCCAGTGAAAAACATGAAGGAACCGCCGGCTGCATGTTATACTGAAAAGATGTGATATTTCAAATCAGCCGCTTTCCCAGGAGAAAGGCTTTATATAGAAACGGAGAGAAAAAAACGTGAATCAACATCAAAAAAAGGCGCCTGCCGAATTGAAAATCGGGCAGACATTTCCGCTGACCATCAAACGTCTCGGCATTAACGGAGAGGGCGTCGGCTATTTTAAGAAAAAAGTTGTCTTCGTTCCCGGCGCTCTGCCCGGGGAAGAAGTCGTTGCCGAAGCGACAAATGTGCAGCCGAAATTTTCAGAAGCACGCGTCAAAAACATCCGCAAGCCGTCTGAACACCGCGTCACGCCGCCATGCCCGGTCTACGACCAGTGCGGCGGCTGTCAGCTTCAGCATCTGGCATACACCCAGCAGCTTCGCGAAAAACGCGACATCGTTATTCAGTCTCTGGAACGTCATACGAGATTCAATGTCGAAGAAATGAACATTAAAGATACGATCGGAATGGACAACCCTTGGAATTACCGGAACAAAAGCCAGTTCCAAGTCGGACGCTCGCAAAGCGGCAGCATCATTGCCGGCTTATACGGACTTGATTCCCATAAAATCGTCCCGATTAAGGAATGCATTGTCCAGCATCCGGCGACAAACAAAACAACGGGTATCGTCCGCCGTATTTTGGAAAAACACAACGTATCCGTTTATAACGAACGGACCAAAAAAGGCGATGTCCGCACCATCGTGACGAGAGTCGGTTTTGAAACAGGCGAAGTGCAGGTCGTGCTTGTCACCGCGAAAGAGACACTGCCGAATAAAGACGAGATCGTCAAAGCCATTCAGAACCGGCTGCCGGAAGTGAAATCGATTATTCAAAACGTCAATGGCGCGCGCACATCCGTCATTTTCGGTGACAAAACAAAAGCGCTGGCAGGAAGCCATGCCATTCAAGAAGTGCTCGGTGACGTGTCATTTGAACTGAGCGCCCGCGCCTTCTTCCAGCTCAACCCTGAGCAGACGGTCAAGCTGTATGACGAAGTGAAACAAGCGGCTCAGCTGACAGGAAAAGAAAAAGTCGTAGACGCGTATTGCGGCGTCGGTACGATCGGCATGTGGGTTTCAAGCGGCGCAAAAGAGATCCGCGGCATGGACGTCATTAAAGAATCAATTGATGATGCGAAGAAAAACGCCAAAAAACACGGCATCAAAAACGCGGCATATGTCACGGGAACAGCCGAACACTGGCTCCCGAAATGGACGAAAGAAGGCTTCCGTCCCGACGTGGTCATCGTCGACCCGCCGCGAACGGGCTGTGACAGAACATTTTTAGATACCATCAAAAAAGTAAAACCGAAACGCTTCGTCTACGTATCCTGCAATCCTTCCACACTGGCGAAAGACTTGCAGGCGCTGTCGAAAGACTATCGCGTCGAATATATTCAGCCTGTTGATATGTTTCCGCAGACGGCCCATGTGGAAGCTGTGGCGAAGCTTGTGTTGAAATCGTCTAACTAAAATAAACAATTCGTAATCAGACCTGGATTTCGGTATAAACATTTCCGATTTCCGGGTTTTTTTATGCGCAGCCTTTGCCCTGGCTGTCTTTTCTAAACTTTATCTTCCCTCTTTTCTCGGAGATCTTTAACTTAAACTGACGAAAAGAGTTGAAAAAACGTGTGGGAAAGCGAGGGAAAACAGCCAATTTTGACCTCGTTTGTATAATGACGATGTGGTTTATTATGACATTACTGGGATAATGTAAAATAATTTGATATCATTGGTTTGAGATGAAGTTGTAACATTATTCAACTGTAAAGTATTTATCATGCCAAAGTAAGTAGGTCTTTAATAAATGATAAAAAGGAGGTGAAACCGAACGAGAGATATTGGGATTTCAACAACTGAACGAAGGTTCTGAAGTAGAAGCTGTAAAAGGCAAGGGTGCTTACTTTCAATAATCACAGCGGCAGTTGGCATATCAACAACTGTCGATAAAAGATCAAATACACTAAAAAAGCATGTTTGGTCGTTATATATAATATGAAAGCCTAAACAGGAAAAGGACCCCAACTATTTCTCTTGATCCCAAAAAAGGAATAAATATGAGGCGGAACCGCAAGTGATAACAACTATTACAGTAATACCTGCGATGGTTATATCCTTAATAAGTAATTATTGCGACAATCATGCTTCATCATATAATGATGTTAAATTGACACTAGGCTAAAAAGTATTGCAGAAAAGGAAATGGATAAAGAAATGGGTAAAGTATATAAAAGAAGTTGGTTTCACACGTTGTTGGCATTTTTAGTATCACAGCTTTATTTTAACTTTGTAGAATTAACGGGATGGGGTCCTAAGTATAGAGAAATGAATGGATTCCCAGCAAATATAGCTGAACTGGATTTCTTTCAAACATATCTTTCATTCTATGATAATCCATGGTTTAATATTGTCACTGTTTTCTTGGGGGTTTTCACTGTTATACAAATCATTAAAGGTATAACAAAGAATATCCGAAATGAAAGCAATAACTTCTGATGCCTTATTTAATGATGAAAGAACATGAACACTTTCTAATTAATCTTATGAATGAAGACTGCGGCACTTAGTCAGCAGTCTATTTTATTGGTTTTGGATCAGGATTACCGAAGCGTAACCTTATACAAATATATATAGGTGATTGTATAAAGATATTAACATACGGGGTTTAAAAGCCGATCAACCCTTAGTACATATACTGTATAGAGCCAAGCCACTTGCGGCGTTGGTTATCCCATCCCATCCCATCCTCTTTACTCCATGTAATTCACAAGCGGCAAGTTAAGGCTTTTTCTTTTTACATTCTCTTCAGTACTCAGATATACCCCCCCAGCCCCATTTGCTTAATCAACTTATTTCTTGAAATTTGTTTTATGGTAATAGGGAGAACTCATATGATATTCTATTTAGGTTGGAATCCTTTTTATCCAAAAAGAGCAAAAGTAAGGCCGCTAAGAAAGATGAAGGTCAGCGCTAATCTTAATAAACCACAATATAAATAAAAATTAGGTGTAGATAATCATCACACTTTTCTCTCTCAAAACCCTTTTAAAGGTGAAGGAGTTGACTGAGTTGATCAGAAATAAACGATATGGGGTTAACTATAGCGGTAGTCTATTACGTTAACTCAATTAATGTGTTCTACTCCAGTTTGCTTTTTTACTTTTAACGTGTAAAAAGTGAAATGTTCAAAATTTACTATCGTTTGATAAGAAGTGCTGACACATGCTATAAGTGTAAAAGAAGCATGGTCAGTTTTTAATTTTGGGATAAAGGTTTCGCTGTATCCCATCATGAAAGGATTTGGATTTGTTATGACAGATAATTTCTGGCGTGAATTACCGCGGCCATTTTTTGTACTGGCACCAATGGAAGATGTGACGGATGTCGTTTTTCGCCATGTTGTGAGTGAAGCAGGCAGACCTGATGTGTTTTTCACAGAGTTTACAAACTCAGAAAGCTATTGTCACCCGGATGGGAAGGATAGTGTGCGCGGCCGTTTGACTTTCACGGAGGATGAACAGCCGATGGTTGCCCACATATGGGGAGATAAGCCTGAAAACTTTCGCCAAATGAGTATTGGGATGGCGGAATTAGGGTTTAAGGGCCTGGATATCAATATGGGCTGTCCTGTCCCTAATGTGGCGGGGAATGGAAAGGGAAGCGGCCTGATTTGCCGTCCTGAAGTTGCAGCCGAATTAATACAGGCGGCGAAAGCAGGAGGTCTGCCGGTAAGTGTGAAGACGAGACTTGGCTACACGGATGTTGACGAATGGCGCGGCTGGCTGACACACATACTGAAACAAGACATTGCGAATCTTTCCATTCATCTGCGTACAAGAGCGGAAATGAGTAAAGTAGATGCGCATTGGGAGTTGATCCCGGAAATCAAGAAACTTCGTGACGAGATTGCGCCGGATACCCTTTTGACGATCAATGGGGATATTCCTGACCGTGAAACCGGCTTGAAACTTGCTGAACAATACGGTGTTGACGGGATTATGATTGGACGAGGCATTTTTACTAATCCGTTCGCCTTTGAAAAGGAGCCGAGAGAGCATAGCAGTAAGGAATTGCTTGATCTTTTGAGATTGCATCTGGATCTTCATGATGAATATTCAAAAGCAGAAGCCAGAGCATATAAACCGCTCCCCCGCTTTTTCAAAATATATCTCCGCGGGTTCCGGGGAGCAAGTGAATTAAGAAATCAATGCATGAATACAAAGTCAACAGATGAAGTGCGTGCATTGCTCGATGACTTTGAGAGAAAGTATCTTGATGGGATGGAGCAAGAGTGACATAAACAACTCATCATCCGGCCCGGATTTCGGTTTGAATTCCGGGCCTTTTTGTGTGCAGCTTTTACCCAGACAGATCCATGGCCGGTTTCGTCATGCAGAAATAAACGAATAATGGTACATTGATAGAAGATACATCATAAAGGGGGAGAGAAAAATGAAACGACTGTGCATCATCCCCTGCGGCAAGAAAAAAATTTGGGATGTCCATTCAGATACAGGGCCGGTAAGGGCGGAAGACGCTTATCTCAGCCCGTTTCATCAGGCATGCGAGCGATATGCGAAAGCATTTTTCGATGAGTGGGTGATTTTGTCGGCGAAGCACGGATTTCTTCGTCCGGATGATACTGTTCCCGGAAATTACGATGTCACTTTTGGAACCGGTCACCCGGAGATCATGGCAGCGGACGAGCTGCGCCGCCAATTTCATGAAAAAGGCTTTTCCGACGTCGAAGAGCTTGTCATGCTTGGCGGGAAAAAATACCGAAGCGTTCTAAACGCCGTCATCGGAGAGCATCAGCATATCACCTGGCCTCTGTCATCGTATAAAGGCATTGGTTACATGCTTCAAGCACTGAATCGGGCTGTTGAAGAAAAGGATGAACTGCAGCGCGTGGATATGAAAAAAAGAGTGTAACCACTCAAACGCCGTGATAGACTGTATGCGGAAGAATGAAGCAATAAAAGATTTCCGAGGAAATAAATACGTCGATCATTGTCAAAGACAGGGTGATGCCCGGTCTTTTTTGTATGCCATAAAACGAGACAAAGGGAACGGATCGAGACAAAATGAGACACCTGTCTCAAACTGTCTCCATTGAAAAAATAAAAACATTCATTTTACGGGCTCCAAAGGCTGGCATGCTTCTTGCATTTATAAGTGTGAACCCTAAATAGAAGGAGGCGCACAAAATGGAATTGTTAAAACGAGAAGGCTTGTCATTAACTGAGGAAAAAGCGCTGTGGATGTACCAAAAGATGCTGGAAATCAGGGGCTTTGAAGACAAAGTGCATGAACTTTTCGCGCAAGGAGTGCTTCCCGGATTCGTCCATTTGTATGCCGGTGAAGAAGCGGTAGCTGCGGGGGTGTGCGCTCATTTAGATGATGGCGACAGCATTACAAGCACACACAGGGGACATGGCCATTGTATCGCCAAAGGCTGTGATCTGGACGGCATGATGGCGGAAATATTCGGAAAAGCGACCGGACTGTGTAAAGGCAAAGGCGGTTCTATGCACATTGCGGATCTTGATAAAGGCATGTTAGGCGCAAATGGAATCGTCGGGGGCGGATTTACGCTCGCATGCGGATCAGCGCTCACGGCTAAATATAAACAAACTAAAAATGTAAGCGTTTGCTTTTTCGGAGACGGAGCCAATAACCAAGGCACCTTCCATGAAGGGCTGAACTTAGCGGCAGTATGGAACCTTCCTGTCGTGTTCATCGCCGAAAACAACGGCTACGGCGAAGCCACGACATTTGAGTACGCGTCAGCCTGTGATTCAATCGCCGATCGGGCGGCTGCCTACAACATGCCGGGGGTCACGGTGGACGGAAAAGATATTTTAGCGGTTTATCAGGCAGCCGGGGAAGCGATAGAAAGAGCAAGAAACGGCGGAGGCCCGTCTTTGATTGAATGTATGACTTACAGAAACTACGGCCATTTCGAAGGCGATGCCCAAACTTATAAAACAAAGGATGAAAAGACTGAGCATCTTGAAGAAAAGGATGCTATCCAAGGCTTTAAAAACTATCTTCTAAAAGAAACAGATGCAAATAAATTGTCAGACATCGAACAGCGAGTCAGCGAATCGATTGAAAAAGCCGTCTCGTTCAGCGAAAAGAGTCCATATCCGAAAGAGTCAGAGCTGTTGACAGACGTCTACGTGTCATATGAAAAAGGGGGAATGTGAGATGGCGAGAGTCATAAGCATGTCGGACGCGATCAATGAAGCAATGAAGCTTGCGATGAGAAGAGACGACAATGTGCTTGTAATCGGTGAAGATGTCGCCGGGGGAGCGGCGGTCGATCATTTGCAAGATGATGAGGCATGGGGCGGTGTACTCGGGGTCACAAAGGGTCTCGTACAGGAATTCGGGCGCAGCCGAGTGCTGGATACACCGATTTCTGAGGCGGGCTACATGGGTGCGGCCATGGCTGCGGCATCCACGGGGCTGAGACCGATTGCCGAGCTGATGTTTAATGATTTTATCGGAACGTGCTTTGACCAAGTGATTAACCAAGGGGCGAAATTCCGCTATATGTTCGGCGGTAAAGCGCAAGTGCCGATCACCGTCCGCACCACATACGGAGCCGGGTTCCGGGCAGCCGCTCAGCATTCGCAGGCGCTGTATGGCCTGTTCACCAGCATCCCGGGTCTGAAGACGGTTGTGCCGTCCAATCCGTATGACGCCAAAGGTTTGCTGCTGGCGGCAATAGAAGACAATGATCCGGTATTCTTTTTTGAAGACAAAACGTCCTACAGCATGAAGGGCGAGGTGCCGGAAGATTATTATACAATTCCGCTCGGAAAAGCGGATATCAAACGCAAAGGCAGCGACATCACGCTGTTTGCGGTCGGCAAGCAGGTTAATACCGCGCTTGAAGCGGCTGCACAGCTTTCTGAGAAAGGCATCGACGCCGAGGTGCTTGATCCCCGGAGTCTGTCTCCTTTAGATGAGGAAGCGATTTTCACATCGTTAGAAAAAACAAACCGGCTGATCATCATTGACGAAGCCAATCCGCGCTGCAGCATCGCCACGGATATTGCTGCGATTGTCGCCGATAAGGGCTTTGATTTGCTTGATGCGCCGATTAAGCGGATTACAGCGCCGCATACACCGGTGCCGTTTTCGCCGGTGCTTGAAGATCAATATTTGCCGACACCAGACCGTATTGTCAGCGTCACACTTGAATTGCTTGGCGAGCCGGCAATGAATTAAAGGAGGGGTATAGAATGGCTGTAAAAGTAGTAATGCCGAAGCTGGGAATGGCGATGAAGAAAGGTGAAGTATCCGTCTGGAATAAAAAAGTCGGCGACCCGGTTGAAAAGGGAGAAAGCATCGCCAGCATCAACTCGGAAAAAATAGAAATGGAAATAGAAGCGCCTGAAAGCGGCACGCTTCTTCACATTAAAGTCAAAGAGGGAGAAGGAGTCCCGCCGGGAACGCCCATCTGTTATATCGGGGAAAACGGCGAAGAAGTGCGGGAGAAGGAGGCGCCGGCTCCTGAAAAAGCAGGGAAACCGCAAGCTGAACCTGAACATATTCCCGCTCCAAAAGCCGGGCAAAAGCGCAAACACCGCGTGAAAATATCTCCCGTTGCCCGAAAAATGGCGGAGAAAGCCGGGTTGAAAGTCGATACGCTGAACGGGACGGGGCCCGGAGGCAGAATCGTAAAAGCTGACGTCATCAAGGCGATGAAGACAGAAGCTGAACCGCAGTCTTCGGTTCAGACAGCACAGCCGGAGGGAAAACCGGCTTCAGCGATGAGAAAAGTGATTGCAGACCGAATGCACAAAAGCCTGCAAAACAGCGCCCAGCTGACGCTGACGATGAAAGCAGACATTACGGAGCTTGTAAAATGGCAAAAGCAGCTCGCCGACAGCGCGAAAAAGCGGAGCGGTGTTAAACTGACGGTCACACATTTCGTATCCCGGGCCGCGGTGCTTGCGCTGAAACAGCATCCTGAGCTGAACAGTTCTTATCAAGAGGAGCGGATCATCACCTATCCATATGTCCACCTCGGGATGGCGGTTTCTCTTGAAAACGGTCTCGTCGTGCCGGTGATCCGGGATGCGGAAAAGCTTTCATTCCTTGAGCTTGCGGATCACATCAGCACATCGGCACGCCGGGCGCGGGAAGGCAATGCTTCCGGAGATGATCTGCACGGATCGACATTTTCTATTACAAATCTCGGGGGTTACGGAATTGAGCATTTCACCCCGATTCTTAATCCGCCTGAAGCCGGTATTCTCGGAGTGGGCGCAAGCTATGAAACGCCGGCGTTTAAAGGAGATGAGCTTGTCAAAAGCATCATGCTGCCGCTGAGCCTTACCTTTGATCACAGAGTATGTGACGGCGCCCCGGCTGCGGACTTCCTGAAAACGGTCAAAGCGCTGCTTGAAGAGCCTGCCGGTTTGATTTTATAGAGAGAGGTGAAAAAATGAAACTAGCCATTATCGGCGGCGGGCCGGCCGGATATGCAGCTGCCGTGACTGCCGCGCGGAGAGGAGCAGAAGTCGTTCTGATCGACAAAGGGCCGCTCGGAGGCACTTGTCTCAATGAGGGGTGCATCCCGACAAAGTCGCTTTTGGAAAGTGCGAATGTGCTCGATAAAATCAGGCATGCAAATACATTCGGCATCGAACTGCCGCAAAACATTACACTCAATTGGAACCGCATGCAGGGGCGCAAACGGCAAATCGTCAGCCAGCTCGTGCAGGGAATTCAATACTTAATGAAAGCAAATCAGATTAAAGTCATCAGCGGGACAGCCTCATTTCTCACAGAGCAGACATTGCTTGTTGAAGAAGAAGGAGGCGCAAAAGACATTCTGGAAGCGGACCGGATATTGATTGCATCCGGATCTGAACCGGCGGAGCTGCCGTTTGCCCCATTTGACGGCGATTGGGTAATCGACAGCAAAGATGCGCTTTCTTTACAGAAAATCCCTTCGTCTCTGCTCATTGTCGGGGGAGGTGTGATCGGCTGCGAATTTGCCTCTTTATTCAGCCGGTTTAAAACGAAAGTGACGGTGATTGAATCGGCTGACCGGCTGCTCCCGGCAGAAGACGGGGAAATCGCCGCCGTTTTCGAAGACTCTTTAAGAGACAGCGGGGCTGATATTCAGACAAAAGCCGCCCTTCAGCGGATTGACAAAGAAAGGAAAACCGCCGTGTGGACAAAAGACGGAAAAGAAATTGAGGCTCAGGCTGATCACATTTTGGTTGCAATCGGCAGAAAGCCGCGTTTGCAAGGCCTGAATCTGGAGCAGGCCGGCATCCGGTATTCTCCGCGCGGCATTGAAGTCAATGACCATATGCAGACCAATGTGCCTCATATATATGCGTGCGGCGATGCGGCCGGAGGAATGCAGCTCGCGCATGCCGCCATTCATGAAGGAATCACAGCCGCCGCGCATGCCTCGGGAAAGGATAGCAAAGTCAATATGCGGGCGGTGCCCCGCTGTATTTATACATCGCCGGAAATGGCAGCTGTCGGGCTGACGGAAACACAGGCGAGAGAGACATACGGAGATGTGAAAATCGGAGAATGCTCATTTTCTGCTAACGGAAAAGCGTTAATTAAGCATCAGTACGGCGGCAAAATGAAAATCATTGCCGAGCCGGAATTCGGAGAAATCGTCGGGGTGTCAATGATCGGGCCGGACGTGACGGAATTGATCGGTCAGGCGGTCATGATGATGAACGGTGAAATGACGGCGGATATGTCGGAGCACTTTATCGCGGCGCATCCGACTCTGTCAGAAACGCTTCAGGAAGCCCTGCTGAATGTCACCGGACTTGCGGTGCATTCCGTATAACCGGAATACCCTTTCTCAGATGAGAAGGGGTATTTTTCGTTGAAAGCGCTTTACTTTTCCCCTACAATATATGAAAAGATGGTCTGAACAGGGGGGAGCGAATACAATGAATGTCATTCGGAATGATTTTAAAACCTGGAAGCGCTTTGTGAAAGAAGGCGTGCTCGATGAATCCCGTATTCAGAAGCGGGTGGCCGCCTCATGGCACCGCTGCAAAAAAGCCGACGTCAACCCTTATCTAGAAAAGGGACCGAATGTAATGCCGGCAGATCATTTAGAAAGGCAGGCCGAAAAGCATGCGTTATTTTTAGCGGCCTCAATGCCGCACGCAGAAAGAATGAAAACGGCGATGCGGGAAATGGAAATGATGGTTCTCCTGATTGATTCAGACGGCGTTGTCCATTCAGTTGACGGCCACCCGCGCACCATTCATGAAGCGAACCGCATCAATTTCTTAAAAGGCGCCCGCTGGACGGAAACGGCCGTCGGCACGAATGCGATCGGGACGGCTCTTTATACAAATGAACCGGTCATGATACACGGCTCTGAACATTATTCGCTCGCTTCTCATCAATGGAGCTGTTCCGCCGCGCCCATCCGTTATGAAGACGGGCGGCTGGCGGGTGTCATTGATATTTCCTGCCCCGCCGCCCGCGCTCAGCCTTTTATGCTCGGAATTGCCTCCTCCATCGCTTATACGGCGGAACGGGAGCTTGCCCTAAAGATCAAAATGACAGAACTTGACATGATCAGCAAATTCGCCGGGCTTACCCGGTCTCATGATCCGATCGTGCTTTGCAATGAAATGAGCCGGGTTATCGCTGCAAGCCGTCCCGTTCAGCATTTTACCGGACATATGCTGCGCGAGCTTGAGGAACAGGGCTATCATATCAAGCGGACGAAGCGGGAGGAGAACGGCTTCACATGCGTTTACTTATCCAAACGGGAAGAAAAGCCGTCGTTTATATTTCATGGTGCGGCAGGCAAAAGCCCGTCATCCCGACATATGCTTGAGCAGCTGGAGCTTGTCGCCCGAACGGACGCAACCGTTTGTCTTACGGGAGAAACCGGGACGGGAAAGGAGATTGCCGCCCGGGCGATTCATAACAACAGCTCCAGGAAAAACGGCCCGTTTATCGCTGTTAACTGCGGGGCGGTCCCCGAAAAGCTGATTGAAAGCGAACTGTTCGGCTACTCGGAAGGCGCCTTCACCGGGGCCAAACGGAAAGGACATAGCGGCGCTTTGCAAAAAGCCGATAAAGGCACGCTTTTCCTCGATGAAATCGGAGAAATATCACACTCCATGCAGGTCGCTCTGTTACGGGTGCTGCAGGAGCGGAAAGTCACCCCGGTCGGCGGGACAAAAGAGATTCCCGTTGACATCAGAATCATCACTGCCACCCACACTGATCTGAGACAGCTTGTCGAATGCAAAAAGCTGAGAGAAGATTTATTTTACCGGCTTCACGTCTGTCCGATCCACCTCCCTCCATTAAGAGAACGCACCGAAGACATTCCCGGACTCTTCCTTGAATTTCAGCGAAATCGCGGCTGGCGGGGGGAGCTTCCTGTTGACTTTTTAGACGTATTAAAGAGCCGGAAATGGCCGGGGAACATCAGGGAATTGTTTAATGTATTTGAACGTCTTTCCGTCATGTTCCCGGACGGACGGTTGTCAGGGCGCCCCATCGCAGCCCTGCTTGAAGCGTCAGGTCTTAAAGAAGCGGCCGAGTCTTATGAACAGGAAGAAGCGTCCTCTGTCTCCATCCGGGAGCACATTCAGAAAAACATCATCGTAAACGCGCTTGAATCAGCGAAGGGGAATGTCACGCTGGCTGCCAAAATGGCCGGAATCCCGCGGAGCACGTTTTACAAACGCCTCAAAAAATTCAAACTCACCGCCGGACAATTGTAAGAAACAAGCATACTTCTCTTGGCTGCCGGACACGTTATGTGTGAGGCCTAAAGGAGGTTTGAGACGTGAATACACAGCGTGCGAAAGACATTTCGGAATCCGCCGCCATGGCGTATGTGACGTATGAAGGAGTCCCGATTTATATTCAGCATGTCAACGAAGACAAGGAAACAGCCAGGATTTTTCCGATCGGAAATCCACAATTTGAGCAGGAAGTGCTGCTTTCTGATTTACAAGAGCATTTTTGAGAAGGGGTCTGCTGATGACAGCAGGCCTTTTTCGTACCTGTGGGAACTTTCCCGCTTTTTGAGAAAAGTAACTAAAAATGATCAAATGATCTAACTCCTTCAAACCCGGTACAGATCGGACCTTCTCATGATATAAATAAAATGTAAACGTTATCAGAGGAGGGCTTCACATGACAGACAAATCATTCTCAATCGTTATTGCAGGCGGCGGCAGCACATTTACCCCCGGAATTGTATTAATGCTTTTGAATCACCTGGAAGAGTTTCCGATCAGAAAGCTGAAACTTTATGACAATGATAAAGAAAGGCAGGAGCGGATTGCGGGTGCGTGTGAGGTATTCATAAAAGAAAAAGCGCCGGACATTGAATTTTTGGCGACTGATGACCCAGAGACGGCTTTTACGGATGTTGACTTCGTCATGGCGCATATCCGCGTCGGAAAATACGCGATGCGCGCGCTCGATGAACAAATCCCGCTGAAGTACGGCGTGGTCGGCCAGGAAACATGCGGGCCGGGCGGAATCGCATACGGCATGCGCTCTATCGGCGGTGTTCTGGAGATTCTTGATTATATGGAAACGTACTCGCCTGACGCATGGATGCTGAATTACTCCAATCCGGCGGCGATTGTGGCCGAAGCTACACGGCGCCTCAGACCGAATTCAAAAATATTGAACATCTGCGACATGCCGGTCGGAATTGAGGATCGCATGGCGAACATCCTCGGATTATCTTCACGAAAAGAAATGAACGTCCGTTACTACGGCTTGAACCACTTTGGCTGGTGGACGTCCATCACGGATCGAGAGGGCAATGATTTAATGCCGAAGCTGAAAGAGCATGTCCGTGAATACGGCTACGTTCCGAAGACGGAGGCCGAACAGACTGAAGCAAGCTGGAATGACACCTTCAAAAAAGCGCGCGACGTACAGGCGGCGGATCCGGATACGCTTCCGAACACATATCTGCAATATTACTTATTCCCGGATGATATGGTGAAAAAATCAAATCCGAACCATACGAGAGCCAACGAAGTCATGGAAGGGCGCGAAGCTTTCATTTTCAGCCAATGCGATATGATTACGCGCGAACAATCATCGGAGAACAGTGAAATTAAAATTGATGATCATGCTTCCTATATCGTCGATCTTGCCCGGGCCATCGCTTATAACACCGGGGAGAGAATGCTGTTAATCGTTGAAAATAACGGTGCGATCGCAAACTTTGATCCGTCAGCCATGGTTGAGATTCCTTGTCTCGTAGGTTCAAACGGACCGGAACCGCTCTCAGTCGGGAACATACCGCAATTTCAAAAAGGCCTGATGGAACAGCAGGTGTCTGTCGAAAAACTGACGGCTGAAGCGTGGGAAGAGCGGTCATTTCAAAAGCTGTGGCAGGCGCTGATCCTGTCAAAAACAGTGCCGAATGCCCGTGTGGCAAGACTGATTCTTGAAGATCTGATGGAGGCTAATAAGGACTACTGGCCTGAGCTTGATGTAAGCCCGTCTCCTATTTCCTGATGACAATCTTCCCCGTTATCTTTATCTGTTATTCTATATAATAGAAAGAAAACGGGGGGATTTTTGGGATGAGTCTTGAAGAACTGGTTAATCAGCATTACGCGAAATTAAATGACAACGATTTTTATATTTTAAAATATATATTGAATCATAAACATACGTGCTACCATCTCGGTATCAATGACATGGCGAAAGCCTGTAATGTCTCTCGGTCTTCCATCCTGCGGCTCGCCCAAAAACTGGGCTTCAGCGGCTATAGTGAATTCCGTGTTTTTCTGAAATGGGAGGATCAGCCTGAAGAGGGCGAGAATATGACGTTTGAAAAGCTGCTGGATGATATTGAAGCCAATGTAAAATACGTGAAGTCAAAAGATATGACGGAGATGTGCCGGCTGATAGATGAAGCAAAACGGATTTTCGTTTACGGATCGGGGACGGCTCAGAGGGTGTGCGCCCGTGAGCTGCAGCGGATGTTTGTATCCCGGCGGAAGTATCTGATTTTAATTCAGGACATCACAGAGTTTAATATCATGTGTGATGATTTTAAGGTTGATGACGTATTCATCATTATTTCTTTATCAGGCGAAACACCCGAATTAATTCCGCAGGTAAGGACCCTGTCCGCAAAGGGAGTTCCGTTTATTTCAATCACCAATCTGAAAAACAACGTACTGGCGCAAACGACGCCGTATAATCTTTATGCGACCAGCAAGCCGGTGACGTTAAGCGATAAAACGGAAATCGTCGCATTTGCCCCGTTTTTTCTGGTGGGCGAAGCGTTATTCCGTGCATATGTTGATTATAAAGAGCTCGAAAATTTTGATAAATAGCGGGAGGTCACGTGAAATGATGCAAAAAGTCCAGCGCTTCGGCAGCGCGATGTTTGTGCCTGTTTTATTATTTGCATTTTCCGGTATTATTGTCGGTCTGAGCACGCTGTTTAAAAATAAAACGCTGATGGGGCCGCTGGCTGATCCTGACGGGTTTTGGTATCAATGCTGGTACGTCATTGAACAGGGCGGCTGGACCGTCTTTAATCAAATGCCGCTCCTGTTTGCGATCGGCATCCCTGTCGCCTTAGCGAAAAAAGCGCAGGCGCGGGCTTGTTTGGAAGCGCTTACAGTTTATCTGACATTCAATTACTTTATCAATGCGATTCTGACGGTTTGGGGCGGGGCTTTTCATGTGGATATGACTCAGGAAGCCGGCGGAACGAGCGGGCTGACGATGATCGCCGGCATCAAAACGCTTGATACGAATATTATCGGCGCCATCTTTATTTCATCTATTGTCGTGTATTTGCACAATCGTTATTTTGATAAAAAACTGCCGGATTTTCTGGGGATTTTTCAAGGATCTTCCTACATCGTTATCATTTCTTTCTTCATTATGATACCGATTTCATTTGCGGTGGCATACGTATGGCCGATGGTTCAGTCCGGAATCGGATCGCTGCAAAGTTTTCTCGTTTCTTCCGGGGCGATCGGCGTGTGGATTTACACATTCCTGGAGCGGATTTTAATTCCGACCGGCCTGCATCATTTTATTTACTCGCCGTTTATTTACGGTCCGGCTGTGGCTGAAGGCGGTATCGTCACCTATTGGGCCCAGCATCTCGGGGAATACTCTCAAAGCGTCAAACCGCTGAAAGAATTGTTCCCGCAGGGGGGCTTCGCGCTTCACGGCAACTCGAAAATCTTCGGCATTCCGGGAATCGCGCTCGCTTTTTACGCCACGGCTTCAAAGGAAAAGAAAAAAATCGTCGCCGGCCTTTTGATCCCGGTCACCTTGACGTCCATTGTAGCGGGGATTACAGAGCCGATTGAATTTACATTCCTTTTTATCTCGCCGTTTTTATTTGCGGTTCATGCTTTGCTTGCCGCTTCCATGGCAACCGTCATGTATATGGCAGGCGTCGTCGGAAATATGGGAGGCGGTTTGATCGAAGCTGCGACCTTGAACTGGATCCCGCTGGCGTCAAGCCACGGTTTGACGTATGTATACCAGATCATCATCGGGCTGTGTTTTACCGCTGTTTACTTTTTCGTCTTCCGTTTCCTCATTCTCAAATTCAACATCGCCACACCGGGCAGAGAAAAAGAGGAAGGGCAGGAAACAAAGCTCTATTCGAAAAAGGAGTACAGAGAACGGAAGCAGGCTTCAAAAGAAACGGCTGCGGCAGACGAAACACAGCGGGATACAGCCGCTTTGTATATTGAAGCGCTGGGCGGAAAGGACAATATTACGGAGGTCACCAATTGCGCCACCCGTCTCCGCGTCACTGTCGCTGATGAATCAAAGGTCAAAAATGACGCCGATTTCAGAGAGCTGGGAGCCCACGGCGTCGTCAGAAAAGGCAGGGCGCTTCAGGTCATTGTCGGATTAGGCGTTCCGCAAATGCGGGAGCGTATTGAACAGCAATTGGATCAATAAGGTCAAAACCTTCCCCTCCCCGGGAAGGTTTTATCTTTTTCGCAGATTATTGAAAAAACGGCACACCAAATTTCTTTATTCATTTGCCGGAAAGGCATAAAATAATAATATTGAACAAAGGATTTGGAGGCTTACACATGTCAAAGGCTTTATCATATGTAAAACCGTATTCCCTTTTGGCGGGAATCGCTCTGTTTTTCATGCTCATCGAGCTTGCGGTAGAGCTGATACAGCCCCTGCTGATCGGGAAAATCATTGACGAAGGAATTTTAAAGCAGGATCTCGGTACGGTTTGGCTGTGGGGCGGCGTGATGATCGGGCTGACCGCTGTTTCATTCGCATCGGGAATTTTAAATTCATTCTACTCCGCCCACATCAGCCAAAGCTATGCGTATGATACGCGAAAAGGGCTTTTTCAAAAAATTCAATCCTTCTCTTATTCGACGTTTGCGCAATTCTCATCTACGTCGTTTATCACCAGGCTGACAAACGATGTGACGCAGGTCCAGAATATGCTTTTCATGAGTCTCCGGTTTATGCTCAGGGCGCCGTTAATGATTGCGGGGGGCATTATTCTCTCGCTGACCGTCAATGCGAAACTCGGTTTTTTTCTGCTGATCACGGTGCCGGTTTTGCTTTTGTTTTTGCTGTGGGTGCTGAAAAGAGGCGGCGCGCTGTTTCGGTCCGTGCAAAAGCGGCTTGATCAGGTCAACACGATCATGCAGGAAAACCTGACGGCGATCAAACTGATTAAAGCGCTCCTCCGTGCAAACCACGAAGTGAAACGTTTTTTGAAATCGAATACGAAGCTGATGGAAAAAACGGTTTCCGCTTTTCGTCTCGTGGAAGCGGCGATGCCGATTTTAATGCTGCTGATGAACAGCTGCATTTTGTTTATCTTATGGTTCGGCGCCAAAAGCATTGCTCAGGGCGGAGCGCAGGTCGGCGATGTCGTTTCCGTCATTAACTATGCGACGCGGATTACAGGCGCGCTGTCCGTCCTGCCATTTCTCATTATGGTATTTTCCCGGGCGAAGGCTTCCGGGGAAAGAATCGGCGAGGTGCTGGAAACAGAAGGCGGCGAGGGAACGGGGCACGACCCGGCGCGGGCGCTAGCAGGCGGGATTGAGTTTCGCGAAGTGTCCTTCCGCTATCCGGACATGGAAAAAGACGCGCTGCATCACGTGTCCTTTTCAGCCAGCCCGAAAGAAACGGTTGCCATTATGGGCGCGACAGGTTCAGGGAAATCAACGCTTTTTCAGCTGATTCCGCGCCTGTACACGGCTGATTCAGGCAGTATTTTCATAGACGGCAAACCGATCGGTGAATTCTCCGCTTGCGGGCTGCGCAGGGAAATCGGCTATGTGCCGCAGGAAGTGCTTCTGTTTTCGGGCACAATCCGTGAAAATATCGCCTGGGGACGGGAGGAAGCTTCACTAGATGAAGTAATGGAAGCGGCCAAAGACGCGCAAATCCATGACACGATTATGAAGCTGTCAAACGGGTACGACACGGTGCTGGGACAGCGGGGCGTCAATTTGTCAGGCGGGCAGAAGCAGCGGATTTCCATCGCGCGCGCTTTTATCAGAAAACCGTCCCTCCTGCTGTTAGATGACAGTACGAGCGCGCTCGATCTTCAAACGGAAGCGAAGCTTTTACAAGCGATCAGATCCTATGAATGCACGACACTGATTATTACGCAGAAAATAACCACCGCGATGAAGGCTGACACCATCTTATTGCTTGAAGACGGCGAATTGCTGGCAAAAGGCACGCACAAAGAGCTGATGGCACAGTCTCATCTGTACCGGCAGATTTATGAATCACAATTCGGAAAGGAGGGAGCTGACAGTGGAGAAAGACATTCGTAAACCTTTCCGATATCCGAAAATACCGCTCAAATCAAATGAAGGCGGCAGAAAACGCGCGAAAGCAAAAGATACAAAAGGCACGCTGCGCAGAATCTGGTCGTATGTAGCCGAGAAAAAAGGGCTTTTAACCCTTGTGATCATCATGGTAGTCATAAGCGCCATATTCGGCCTGCTCGGACCGTTCGTCATCGGGAAAGCAATTGATCATTTTATCGTCGGACGGACGACGGACGGATTGGCGGGGGTGCTGTTCATACTGTTTGGGATTTACCTCGTGCAATCATTGTCCTTATGGTTTCAAAACTATTGGATGATCAATATCTCGCAAAGCACCGTGTTTAAAATGCGGAGCGAGCTGTTCAGCCATCTGCATGAGCTGCCGATACCGTTTTTTGATAAACAGCGCCTCGGCGATTTGATGAGCCGGGTTACCAATGATATCGAAAATGTCAGCTCCACTTTAAATACATCCGTCATTCAAGTGCTGTCGAGCGTCATTACATTCGTCGGCACAATCGCCGTCATGCTGTACATGAGCCCGCTTTTAACATTGATCACGCTTTTGATTATTCCGATCATGCTTTTGAGCATTAAATGGATCACCAACCGGACGGGACTCCTGTTTAAGCAGCAGCAGAAAAACCTCGGCGAGCTGAACGGTTTTATTGAAGAGTCGATATCAGGAGCGAAGGTCATTAAAGCCTATTCGAGGGAAGACCGCGTCATGGAGCAATTTTTAGAAAAAAACGCGGCGTTACAATCATCAGGCTTTTGGGCGCAGACAATTTCGGGATTCATTCCGAAAGTCATGAACTCTTTAAACAATTTAAGCTTTACGATTATAGCGGCGGTCGGCGGGCTGTTTGCGCTGAAGGGGTGGATTTCGATCGGTTCCATTGTCGTATTCGCAGAATACTCGCGGCAGTTCACGCGCCCTTTAAATGATTTGGCGAACCAGTTCAATACGATGTTATCGGCCATCGCCGGGGCTGAGCGGGTGTTTGACGTGCTGGATGAAAAAGAGGAGCGGGAAGATGAAGAGCATGCGACGCACCAGCCGATCAAAACGGGAGAGATTGAATTCCGAGATGTCTCCTTCGGCTATCAGGAAGACAGCCCGATCTTAAAACATCTGTCCTTCAGCGTTCCGAAAGGACAGTCAATCGCCTTCGTCGGACCGACCGGAGCGGGTAAAACAACCGTTACGAGCCTGATCGCCCGTTTTTACGAGCCCAATAACGGAAAAATCCTCATTGACGGAACGGACATCAAAAAACTGACGAGGTCCAGTCTGAGAAAAAACATGGGGTTTGTCCTGCAGGATTCCTTTCTCTTTCAGGGCACCATCAGGGAAAATATCCGTTACGGCCGTCTGGATGCATCTGATCAAGAGGTGGAGGCAGCCGCAAAAGCCGCCAATGCCCACGGATTCATCGAACGGCTCCCGAAAGGCTACGATACCGTCCTTACCCAAAACGGCGCGGGCATCAGCCAAGGACAAAAACAGCTTATTTCCATCGCGAGAGCTGTGCTGGCGGACCCGGTGCTGCTCATTTTGGATGAAGCGACGAGCAACATTGATACGGTGACGGAAGTGAAAATACAAGAAGCGCTCGGCCGTTTAATGGCGGGCAGAACAAGCGTCATCATCGCTCACAGGCTGAACACGATTCAAAAAGCCGATCAGATTCTTGTGCTGAAAGCCGGCGAAATGGCTGAAAAAGGAACCCATGCCGAACTTCTCAGCCAGAACGGGTTTTACCGGGAATTATATGAGAGCCAGTTCCGGGAATCATAGGTAGGGAAAAAGACCTCCGACAGAGTGCGGAGGTCTTTTTTTTGCGAAGACAAATAGTACTTTTAAGTTATTTTCGTTAAATGTAACAAAATTACTTGACGTAAATAAGTTATGTATATATACTAGCTTACATAAAGTAAGTGATAATAATTTTCAAGGAGGATTTTATGAATAAATCATTCGAAACAGGAACACTGCTTTTAAGGGTTGTAACAGGTATTATCTTTTTTGTTCACGGTTTATCCAAGTTTCAAGGGTTGGAAGGAACTACGCAATTTTTCCAGAGCATCGGGCTTCCGGCCTTTATGGTCTACGTCATCGCGACGATTGAGCTTGTCGGCGGGGTTCTGATCTTTTTCGGTTTGGCGACGCGCATTATCGGCGTTCTGTTTGCCGTCACATTAGTCGGCGCCATTTTCACGGCGAAGCTTTCCTCACCATTTATGGGCGGATCGGAATTTGATTTCATCTTACTGGTTGCGTCAATTCACTTAGCGCTTTCAGGAAGCCGTCTGCTTTCATTGGATCAGCTCCTTTTCAAATCAAAAAAGGGAGAAACTTTTTCAGCATAAGAAAGAAGGCGTTCAAATGACCGGCATTCATCAAGATACAGCAATCGGTTATGTCAAATTGACGATTAAAAATATGGAACGCTCGCTCGGCTTTTACCAAAATGTCATCGGCCTTCAAGTCATCTCGCAGACAGATCGTTCTGCAGAACTGTCAGCAGACGGAAAACGCGTCCTGCTGGTGCTTGAAGAAAATCCGAGCGCCGTCGTTCTCCCGGAGCGGTCTGTCACCGGCCTTTACCATTTCGCGATACTTCTGCCTGACCGGAAAGAACTCGGCATCGCATTGGCCAGGCTGATTGAAAACGGCATCGCGCTCGGTCAGGGGGATCACGCAGTCAGTGAGGCTCTTTACCTGTCTGATCCGGACGGCAACGGCATTGAAATATACGCCGATCGTCCCCGCAGCACGTGGCGCCGGGATGCAGAGGGCAATTATGTCATGCAAACGGCGCCCGTCGATGTGGACGGGCTTTTGGAAGAAGCCGGAGCTGAACGGAAAAGCCGTCTCCCGGAAGGAACCGTTATCGGCCACATCCATCTTCATGTGACGGATTTACAGGAAGCCAAAGCGTTTTACACCGATATCCTCGGTTTTGACATTGTCGGCAATTACGCGGGCATGTCCGCTCTGTTTGTTTCGGCGGGAGGGTATCACCATCACATTGGTCTGAATATATGGGCCGGAAAACATGCGCCGCCGAAACCGGGAAATGCAAGCGGGCTGGATTATTACACCATCGCGCTGCCGCATCAAAAAGAGCTGTCACGTGTGACAAAAGCGCTGACCGATGCCGGCTTTGAGATCGAAGAAAGAGAAGAGGGCGTATTCGTCAAAGACCCTGTATCAGGGGCGGATATCGCATTTACACTGTAAGAAACAACCCTTGCCGTCTCACCGGCAAGGGTTTTTATTTTTCTAAAGGCTCGGGAAAGAAGAACGTCGATTTGCAATATACACCCGGCTTTTGTGTGACTGAAGAGAGCGAACATCTCAGTGAGGCGCAAAAATGACGCGTGGAGCCCGCTATCGCCGGCCCGAACTCAGGGCATCCGCTGGATTGAAAAAGGTGTCCGTTCGGCGGATCAGGGAGCTGTATGGGCAGACTTTGAATAGAAAAAGGGAAAAGCCGCATCCGGTCACAAGATTGGCTTTTCATATACAATTTACAATTGTGTGAAAAATGCCCAAAATAAATTGTGCTTCCTGATTCTTCCTGATATGATAAGCCGAAAAAGGAGAACCTCCACAAATGAATTCAAATGCAGCACAGACGGAACAGTCCATGAAGCATAACGGAAACCGGATGACGTTCAAGGACTTTATCATTCTTGCCAAACCGGGGATTATCATCTCAAATTCACTCGCCGCATTGGGCGGATTTTGGATCGCGTGGCTACAGTCGGAAAGGACGGGCGGAGGGCCCGGTATATTTGCCGCCATGGCGGCTGCCATGATCGGAACGGCGTTAGTCATGGCGTCAAGCACTGTTTTTAATAACTTCTTTGACCGCGGCATGGACGCAAAGATGGCGCGAACCCGCACCCGCGCCAGCGTCACGGGAAGAATACCGCCGACGGTCATGATCCTGTACGGCACATGTCTCGGCGCATGCGGATTCATCATGCTTGCTTCGCTTAATGTACTGACCGCCGTTCTTGGCCTGCTTGCATTTTTGCTGTATGCCGTCGTTTATACGCTTTGGTTTAAAAGACAATCCGTCTGGAGCACATTTGTCGGCAGCTTTCCGGGGGCGGCTCCGCCTTTAATCGGTTATTGCGCGCTGGCCGGGTACATTGATATGCCCGCGATTTTGTTATACGCGATTATGTTTTTGTGGCAGCCGCCGCATTTCTGGGCGATCGGAATCAGGCGAAAGGAAGAGTATCGTGCCGCCGGCATTCCGCTTTTGCCGATCATAAAAGGCAATCGCGTCACAAAAATAAAAATGCTGCGCTATATCGCCGTTTTGACTGCGGTTTCGCTGCTCGTTCCTCTTTATATAGACGTCAGCCCGTTTTATACCGCGTCCGCTCTCCTGCTCGGGGCCATCTGGCTGTACCGGAGCGTCAAAGGCTTTCAGGCGGCGGATGACACGCAATGGTCGAAGGGGATGTTTTTTTATTCGATTGTTTATTTCAGTCTGCTTTTTCTTATTTTAATGGCTGATTCGTTTATCAATGCGGTTCTCAGAACGTAAACAGGCGGCCTGCAGATACAGAGCCGCCCCGTTTTGTTTATGCTTTTTTGATGAGAGCCAAAATATCTTCAAGCCAGGAAATATAATTCCGTTCCCGCTCAAGCGCTTTTGTCAGCACGAGATAATGGCCGAAATCAGGAGAAGAAAATGAATCCGCCTCCGCCGACGATGTCATCAGTTCTTGATAACTGTTTTCCAGATCGGACAATTTCTCCTGCCGCTTTACGAGCTGATCGGTGAATAGCTCATCCGCTTCTTCCTGCGTCAAAGCTGAGATGAAATAAGCCTTCAGCATAAATTCATCCTTCACCGTTTCCGGAATCGGGTCTTTTTTCGTCAGCCAGGCAGCAAGCTCCAGCTCTCCCTTGTCAGTCAGCGTGTACATTTTTTTCTCAAGCTTCGTTCCTTGAATCGCAGTGCGAAACGTAATAAATCCCTCAGCCGTCAGTTTTTTTAATTCCGGATAAATCTGGCTGTGCTTTGCGCTCCAAAACTGGCCGAGCTCTTCCTTAAAATAGCTCGATATATCATATCCGCTCAATTCGCCTTTTCGCAAAAGCCCTAAAATCGCGTACTTTAAAATTCTCATGTTGTCCTCCAAGCCCATTCATTTGACAGCTAGTATACCATACGGCCGCTCAAAAACGCAGAAGCGCCGGATGCTTATCATTGAATCCGCGGCGCCAAAATCAGCAAAAATATGCAGCAAGGGGTTATCGAAACGGCAGCAGAACTGGAAAAAGCCTTTATCGTGTCTATGCCTCATTCATATGACATCATGATATAATCATTGTAAAAATTAATAAATACTGGGAGGGACATATGAAGACGGTGATTGTGTATGCAAACCCGGATGAGAACAGTTTCAATGCGGCTCTCGTAAAATACGTCGCCATGGCTTTAAAGGACAGCGGCCAAAGCTATACGGTCATTGACTTATACGCCGATCAATTTGATCCCGTGCTGAAGTACGGCGGCGAAAAAAAGCGCTCTGACATGAACCGGGACGCTGAAACGAAGAAATACCGGAAACTGATGAAAGAAGCGGATCATCTCATTTTCATCTACCCGCTGTGGTGGGGAGGCGTTCCGGCGATTATGAAAGGCTTTTTTGACAGAGTGCTTGTCGCCGGAGAAGCCTACACATATGAAAACGGCCGCGTAAAAGGACTGCTACGGGCAGAGACGGCACAGGTCTTTTATACGGCGGACTCCCCGGGCTGGTACTTAAAGTGGTTCCGGAAAAACTCGGACTGGATTACGCTGAAAAAAAGCATTCTGCAATTTTGCGGCATTCAAAAAGCCGAGCGGAACCTTTTTTCTGTCGTCAGAACGAGCACCCCCGAACTGCGGGAAAAATGGCTGCGCCAAGCATACGCCAAAGTCCGGCGCGCTTGTGAAAAAGGAGCGGCCGCATGCAGATAAAAGAAATTTTCGTGATTCGCTGCCTGTCCTGTTTAAGTGTCGTTCTGCTTCACGCAGTTTCAATGGTGCTGATGATTCAGGAAGAGTCCTTAGCCAGTGCCGCCCATACGGTTGATGCATTTCGGACCCTGTTGATGTTCAGCACGCCGGCGTTTATCTTTATTTCGGAATTTCTGCTTGCCAGGTCATACCCGAAAGGCGTTCCAGCGGGTTTTTTAAAGAAAAGGGGCAAAGTCATTTTCGTGCCGTTTCTGTTTATTGCCGCGGTGGATGCCATTTTAATGAAAAGCGTGGCGGAAGAAGGAGCCGGATTCGTTTCAGTGATCGGTAAATTTTTAGAAAATGTGTTTTTAGGAAACTTCATCGGCTACTTCACTCTTGTGATCTTTCAATTTTACATTCTCCATATGCTGCTGCACCGCTGGCTGAACAACACATCCCCCGTGGGGGTGCTGTCTGTTTCGTTTATCATCAACGCCGTCTATCTGGCTTACTTTTCCATCTTTCATCCGCCGGCATCATCGGGGCTTGATTCTATTTTTCCGTTCTTTTGGGTTCCGTTTCCGGGCTGGGTGTTTTATTTCTGTCTGGCATTTTATTGCGGAAAGGAATATCCGCGTTTTTTATCGCTCATCAATCAGTACCGTTATGCGGTTTACTTCAGTGCGGCCGTATCGGCAATATTGATTGTGGCCGTTTCATATATCAGCGGCGGCTCCATTTCCTCTAAGCGTCCGGATATTATGATTTACGCGGTCAGTATGATCTTTCTGTGTTTTCATCTGTTTTCAAAGCTCAAAAAAGTGCCCGCGATTGTGATGATGATCAGCAACTATTCGTTTTCAATCTATCTGCTGCACTCCTACTTTTTAATCAGCGGATATCTTCTGGAAGGCTATTTGCGGTCAATGCCTTTAGCGGCTGCCATCCTTCTTTTATTTTTGATCTGCACGCTCGGTCCCATTTTCGTATCGTGGGGGTGCAACCATTTCAGATACGGATACCTGTTTGTCGGGAAAGTGTATCAGCCGAAGCAGACCAAAAGAAATACGGCGGCGCATCAAGGCCGCACAGTCTGAAAAAAAGGCGGCGCTTCGGCCGCCTTTTTGATACGGGTCCGCTTTATCCGGCACGAGGACGGATAGTTGTACATCCTGCATACAAAGCCCCCGCCTGCTGCTGTTTTGACGGATGCATTTATGACAAAATAACGCCATCGATTTTCTCCCTTGTGAAGACCGATATATTGTATACTTATAGGAAATACTTTCAAAAAAAGTGAAAAAGAGAAAAACTGTGAGCTTGGATGAACGACTAAAAAGGAGCGGGGACATTATGAATGACTGTGTCAAAACATTCGGAGAACTTCCGGCCGAACTTTATTCCTTTGCGGGAGGAAAAGGAAGCATTCTCTCTAAAATGTATCAAAGCGGGTATCCTGTGCCTGAAGGGTTTGTGATTTTGCCGTCAGCCTTTCAGGACGGACAGCTCCGCCATCAGGCGAGAGAGGCTGTTGATCAATATGTGAATTCCATCCGCAGCCGCCATGCATCTGCGTTGTTTGCCGTACGCTCATCCGCGCTGAGCGAGGATTCCGCTCAGGCTTCCTTTGCCGGAGAATTCGATACGGTGTTGAATGTCAGAACAGATCAAGACATGTCCAGGGCGATTGATGAAGTCCGCCGGTCGGTACAGTCAGAAAGGGTAAAAGCGTACAGCGCCGTTCAGGGAATGGAAGATGAGCATGAAATCGCAATCGTCATCCAACTGATGATACCGTCTGAGATATCCGGAGTGCTGTTTACCGCAGATCCGATTACGGGGAGCAGGCGGGAGATGACAGGCAATTACGTCTACGGTCTCGGGGAGCAGCTCGTTTCCGGGGAAGCCGATGCCTATTCTTTTAAACTGGCACGGCCCAAGAAAAAATATGACGGCCCCGGGGAATTTCGCAAATATGCGTCAAAGCTCTATAAACTGGCGAAAAAGCTGGAAAAAGATCTTGGAGGGCCGCAGGATATTGAATGGGCCGCCGCGGGCGGGACATTGTATATTCTTCAATCCCGCCCGATTACGACCTTACAAGCCGGAAATCTGGAAACCTATGAATGGAACGATTCTTTCAGCGGTGATTTTTTATGGACAAACACAAATATAGGAGAAGCGATTCCCGATGTGATGACGCCGCTGACATGGTCGCTCCTCCGGAATCTGGATGAAGAGTCGGGCATCATTCCGGGCTATTATGTCTGGTCCGGCAATATTTGCGGCAGAGCCTATAACAATATGAGCCAGCCTCTTTCCGTTCTCGCCGCTTTCGGTCTGAATCCGAAAGGCGGAAAAATTGGAAAAATGATGAGCGATACATTGGGAGAAATCCCGGCGGAAATGAAGATACCATTATATCCGTTCTCAAAGTATGAACTTTTGAAGATCATCCCGAAAAAACTGAAACCGTATCTGTCGAAAATGAAGCAAGCGAAAAAAAACATGTCCTCCTACTTGGACGAATCACCGGAGTGGTGCCGGAATATTGAGGAAAAGCTGAAACGCGCCGAAACGGAGCAGGCATTATTAGCGATATGGAACGATGAGATCTATCCGTATTTATGCAACGCGTGGTTTGCGTTAATATCCGGCGGGCGTGATTCTGCGCAATCCTCTTCGTCGTTAACCTCTCAATTAACAAAACTCGCAGGCATAGAAGATGCGAATCTCCTGCTTTCCAATCTGAGGGGAAAAGGCGGACTGGCCAGCCTGGAGCCGATTATCGGCATTGATCAAGTCATGAAAGGCCGTATGAGCGAGGAAGAATATCTCAGGAACCAGGGCCACCGTGGCCCGCATGAATACGAACTTTCCATACCGCATCCGGGAGAAAACCGGGATTGGCTGACGAAGCAGATCAGTGAACACAAGGAGTCGGGTATTGATGCCGAACAACTGCTTTTGAAACAGCAGCGGGCGCATGAACAGGCCTTCCGAAGATTTGAAAAAAAGTTTCCTCATAAGGTCAAATGGCTCAAAGCCAAAATGGAAAAAGCGTCAGAATACGCGAATATTAGAGAAACAACCAGATCCGAATTTGTCAGAGTGTACCGGACAGCCAGAGCATTCGCGCTCAGAGCGGCGGAAATGACCGGCATGAAGGACGATATTTTCTTCCTGTATCTGCATGAAATAACCGATCTGCTCGCGGGGAAAGAGCCGGCGGTTGCGTCGATTCAAGCGAGAAAGCAAAACTATGAAACCTATAAAAAACTGCCGCCGTTTCCATCCGTTATTAACGGAAGATTCAATCCGTTTAAATGGGCTGAGGATCCTGACAGAAGAGCGGATTATTACGATGCTTTTATGCCTGCGGAAACGGATGATGCGCATACTTTAAAAGGTTTCGCGGGAGCGGCCGGGAGAGTGGAGGGCATTGTCCGTGTCCTTGATGCTCCGGAAGACGGTGATTCTTTTGCGGCGGGGGAAATTTTAGTGACGTCGACAACCAATGTAGGCTGGACCCCGCTTTTTCCAAGAGCGGCTGCCATCATAACGGACGTCGGCGCCCCTTTGTCCCACGCGGCGATCGTCGCCCGGGAACTGGGAATTCCTGCCGTTGTCGGGTGCGGAAATGCAACGTCAAAACTGAAAACGGGGGACAGGGTGGCCGTTGACGGCGGGCAAGGCATCGTCCAGCTGGAACCGCGGCAGACTCCGGTCACTTCTGAAGAGGAAAATGGTAAACTGATAGAATAGAATCATGAGAAAGGAGCCGCGCATGAATAAAGCAGTTATTAACGGGGAGCAAATCAGAAGTATGAGCGACCTGCACCAGACATTGAAAAAGGAACTTGCCCTTCCTGAGTACTACGGTGAAAACCTTGACGCTTTATGGGACTGTCTGACCGGATGGGTGGAGTACCCCCTTGTTTTAGAATGGAGACAGTTTGAACAAAGCAAGCAGCTTACAGAAAATGGCGCCGAGAGTGTGCTTGAGGTCTTTCGTGAAGCGAAAGCGGAAGGCTGCGACATCACCATCATACTTTCATAATACGAGCAGCGGGAGAGAGACAAAAATGGAAAAACAAACCCTCAGCCATCCGATCGGAGAGTATCAGCCGGCTGAATCGATTTCGGCCGGACAGAAACAAGAATGGATCAATGCGCTGGAACACGCTCCGGCTAAACTGAACCAAGCTGTCAGAGCGATGTCGGACAGTCAGCTTGATACGCCGTACCGCGAAGGGGGATGGACTGTCCGCCAAGTGGTTCACCATCTGGCGGACAGCCACATGAACGGCTATACCCGGTTTAAATTGAGCTTAACGGAGAATGAACCGGAAATCCGTCCTTATGATGAAAAAGGCTGGGCCGCTCTTCATGATTCCAAAACCGCCGCTTGCGGGGATGCGCTTGAGCTGTTAACGATCCTGCACAGAAGATGGGCCGCTCTTTTGCGCTCCATGACGGAAGCCCAATTCAAACGGACATACTTCCATCCTGTATCTAAAGAGACGGTTACGCTGGAACAGGCGCTCGGGCTATATGTCTGGCACTCTGAACATCACATCGCCCATATTACTGAGCTTTCCCGGCGGATGGGCTGGCATCTGTCTTAGAGGATGCCGGCTTCCGGAAAAACGCCAAAACAGCCGCAGACACAATCGTGCATAATGAAATGACGGCGGCTGCCGTATAAAGATGGTGGTAGCCGCTGGAAATGCCCGCTTCAATCGCATCAGAAACCGCTTTTTTGACGGCGGGAACGGGGATTCGGCTTACCTGCTCCTGCAACGAAGAAAGTCCGCCGCCGATATCGGGCGTTTGCGCCTGATCAGCGGGAATGCCGCTTTTCGTTAAACGGTTTTTAATGTCCTCTCCGATCCGGTCAAAGCCCGCTGTAATGAAGCCGGCATATAAAGCCGGAGCGAGCGTCAGCCCGACCTGTCTTACGAGTGACAGCGTGCCGAGCGCTGTTCCTTTGTTTTGGCCCGCCGTTTCTGATACAAGCACATTCAGCGGAGCCCCGAGCAGAAATCCGAAACCGATCCCCGCAATGACACTCGCCGTGACAAATTCCCATTTATCCGTCACCCATAAGGGAAACAGGCTGAAGCCCGCAAAGGCGATGGCGCCTGATACAACCGCGGAGAAGACCGGTCCTTTTTTATCCGTGACCGCCCCGCCGAGCCACGCTCCGATGCCTGACGCCAACGCAAGCGGCGTCATCCAATAACCCGCTTTCTCCGCCGATACGTGCAAATATTGCTCCGCATAAGAAGGAATAAAAATGACCGCAGCGAGCAGCCCTCCCGATAAAAATCCGATGACAAGCGTCCATTGAAACACTTTATTTTGCAGCAGCGAGTAGGCGAGAATCGGATCGCCCCCCCGGTTTTCAACCCGCTTTTCGACCTTAAGCAGCACCAGAAAGAGAAGTGCCGCTCCCAAAAGATACCCGTACACCTTTACGTCCATTATGCTTTCTGACAGCTTCGCCCCATCGAGATTCGTGATACCGATCATACAAGATAAGATCGCAAGAGACAGCAGCATTGTGCCGGCGAGGTCAAGCCGTTTCGCCTCAGGCTCTTTCGTTTCAGCGATAAACAAACCGCCGCACACAACCAAAGCGGCGGCAATCGGCAGGTTAATCAAGAACAGCCAATGCCACGATCCGGTTACATCAAGCAAAAAGCTCCCGATATTCGGTCCGAGGACGGCCGCCATACCGTTCATCGCCCCTAAAAGCCCGAGAGCTTTCCCCTGTTTCTCCTTCGGAAGCACGGCCAGCACATGCGAACTCCCGATTATAAAAATTCCGCCGCCGCCAAGCGCCTGAATGAGCCGTGCCGCCAAAAACATCGGGAAGCTCTGACTGAGTGCGACAAGCAAAGAGCCGAGTCCGAACAGGCCGACTTCCATCATAAACAGTTTTTTCCGCCCGTATCGGTCCGACAGCTTGCCGACAATCGGCACACTGACACTGAGTCCCAATGTGTAAAGGGTCACTCCCCACGATCCCCATGAAGGAGAAACATCAAAAGAGCTGTTAATCGTCGTCAGAGCAGCGGAAATAATTCCGTTGTCCAGCGCCGCCATGAACACACCGATCGTAAAAAGAGTGATGGCCCGGCTCTGGTTTTTTTCTGTTTGCAATGGATCCGGCATACTGATCAATCCTTCCTTTTTTAATTCACTTCGAATATATTATTCACTTAGAGTGAATTAAATGTCAAACAAAAAAAGGCCGCCGATACCGGCAGGCCTTTTTCATCTCTATGCCTGTTTGGAAGAATCAAGGGCTCTTGCCAAGATGGCAAGTCCTTGATTGACCGTTTGTTTTTCTTCAGCGGTCAGCGTTTCCAATGAACGCTTCAATTTTACATGTCCTTTTTGATAAAGGCTGCGGAAAATATCTTTTGCGTTTTCCGTTAATTGAACGACGACTGAACGGCGGTCTTCTTCTGACGGAGCGCGTGTAATGAAACATGATTTTTCTAAACGGTCAAGGAGCCCCGTCGTATTTGAAAGAGAAGCGCCCATTTTCTCCGCTATGTCACTCACCTTAAGCGTCCCGTGGTTGTTCAGAAGCATCAGCACCTTCATTTGCGGCATGCTCATATCAAGCTTCATCCACTCCGACACATCGCCGAGTCCCGCCGAGGTCATCACTTTCATGTACAGTATCCAAATATCCCGTTCCTCAGGAGAAAAAATATCGCCGCCTAATACCGTTGTATCATGCAGATTATAATCCATCGTCTCACTTCCTCATTCATACTCCTGCATACCATATTACTGATTTTAATCAGAGAAAGAAAGTTGCAGACGAGTTTTGTTTGAATGTGAGGTGGTAGTGTATAATATGTTGGAGATTATTGGGGGAATTATAATAAATAAGCTATTTTATGATGATTGGAGAGAACATTGCTGACTAAAAAGAATGCCTTATCGATATTAAAAGTATTATTTCCTATTGCAGTTTTGCTTTTAGTCATTTATCAGTCCAAAAAGGAATTGACAGACCTTTCTTTTAAACGAACGCTGTATATTATTAACGGGATTGAGCGTTACGATTTATTTATTCTCGTTCTGCTCGGTCTCCTTGCCGTCAGCGCGATGTCCTTTTATGACTTTGTGCTGAAACGGACGCTTCGCCTCGACATTCCGAATTGGAAAGTATTCAGGGTCTCCTTTATCGCCAATTCCTTTAACAATGTCCTTGGATTCGGCGGTCTGGCGGGCGTCGGGCTGCGGACGATGCTTTACAAAGAGCATACGAATGACGTAAAACGCCTTGTCGCAGGCATCGCCTGGCTTACGTCCTCAGCGCTGCTCGGGCTGTCCGTCTTCAGTATCCTGACGATTGCCCGCATTCTGCCGGTCGGAGAGATTACAGGTGAGAAACCGTGGCTGTGGGCTGTAATCGCCGGAGTGGCGCTTATTGTGCCGGCAGCCTTAATCGCCGCTTGGATCAACAATAAAAAAGCTCGCGCAGAAGACGGTGAAGCAAAACCGAGGCATCCGGTTTTTTCTTACATCGGGGCATCGTTTGCCGAATGGTTTGCGGCGGCCGTCGTCATGTATTATTCCCTGTATGTCATGGGGATTCACGCGGATGTCCGCCATGTATTCGGTGTATTTGCCATTGCCGCTATCGGGGGAATCATCAGCCTTGTGCCGGGAGGATTCGGTTCGTTTGACCTTCTGTTTCTGCTCGGTATGCAGAATATGGGCTTTCCGCAGGAGGCGGTTGTGACATCCATCGTCATCTACCGGATTGTGTATTCATTTATTCCGTTTGTGTTCGGGCTGTTCTTTGCGGCCGGCGATTTAACGGAAAATACGCTTAAACGGCTGGAATCAAATCCGAAGATGGCGCCCGCCGTGGAAACGACGAACGTGCTTCTCGTATTCCAGCGCGCCATCTTAATCAGAGTGCTTTACGGTTCGCTGTCGCTTTTGGTTTTCATGGCGGGAGTCGTTGTGCTGGCATCCGTCGCCCTGCCGATTGACAGGGAGACGGTCATCCCGCATATTCCGCGCCCGGCGCTCCTTGCGTTTAACGCGTTATCGTTAAGCGCGGCTTTAATTCTTTTAATCTTGCCGATTGAATTATACAAACGGACGAAACGTTCTTATTCAATGGCGGTTGCCGCGCTGGTCGGCGGTTTTGTGTTCAGTTTCTTAAAAGGATTGAACATCAGCGCGATCTTTATTCTGCCTGTCGTCATCGTATTGCTGGTGCTGTTAAAGCGGCAGTTTATCAGAGAGCAGGCCTCGTATACGCTCGGCCAGATGATTTTTGCCGCCGCTCTGTTTATTATCGCCTTGTTTAACTACAATCTCATTGCCGGCTTTATTTGGGATAAAATGAATCGGCTGCTGCGCCACGATTATTTCGTCCATAACAATTCGCACATTACATATGCCACGATGACGGCCATTATTGTTGTGCCGCTGTTTTTCCTTTTGTTTACGGTCTTTTATCATAAAAGATCGAAGCCGATCGGAGAAAAGGCCGATCCTGAACGGCTGAAGTCCTTTTTGGCGGAAGAAGGCGGAAACGCCCTCAGCCATCTCGGCTTTCTCGGGGATAAGCGGTTTTATTTCTCAAGCGACGGCAAAGCGCTTTTATTGTTCGGCCAGATTTCCAGAAGGCTTGTCGTGCTCGGTGATCCGTCAGGACAGAGAGACTCTTTTCCGCTTGTGATTGAGGAATTTCTGAATGAAGCGCATAAGCAGGGGCTGAGTGTCATGTTTTATCAGATCGAACGTGAAGATCTGGCGCTGTACCATGACTTCGGCTATAACTTCTTCAAGCTCGGAGAAGAGGCGTTCGTGGATATGGAAGCATTTACGCTGTCAGGTAAGAAAAAAGCGGGGCTGCGGGCGATTAACAACAAATTTGACCGCGAAGGCTACACATTTCATGTCGGGGAACCGCCGTTTTCCTCCGAGTTTATCGCCAAGCTGAAAGACATATCGGACGAATGGCTCGGACCGAAAAAAGAGAAAGGTTTTTCTCTCGGTTTCTTCGACCGGGATTATCTGGAACAGGCGCCGATTGCTTACGTGAAAGACGCGGAAGGGGAGATCATCGCTTTTGCCAACCTGATGCCGATGTATCAGGAAGGCGAGATATCAGTCGACTTGATGCGTTATCGGAAAAGTGCGCCGAACGGTATTATGGACGCGCTTTTCATCCGTCTGTTTCTCTGGGCGCAGGAAAAAGGCTATACCACCTTTAATATGGGCATGGCGCCTTTGTCAAACGTAGGAACGGCTTTTACATCTTTCTGGTCGGAAAGAATCGCGGCCGTCATTTTCAACAACGTCCGGTATATGTACAGCTTCAGCGGGCTGCGGGCCTTTAAAGAAAAATACAAACCGGAGTGGCGCGGGAAATACTTGGCGTACCGTAAAAACAGATCGCTGTCCGTCACGATGATTCTCGTCACCCGCCTGATCGGAAAAACCAAAAAAAGACGCCGTTAAAAGGCGTCTTTTTTTTGAAGAATTAACTAAAAATTCTAATTTTACTCTGTTATACTGAATAACATGATCATAAGGTGAAAGGAAGGCTGATGAATGAAACAGGCAACCGTGTTTAAATATGAAGCGTTTACCGATATTCCTGTTTTGGGAAATCCCGCGGGAATCGTCTTTAACGGAGATGATTATTCAGATGAAGAGATGCAGATGATCGCCGAAATGGCAGGGTACAATGAAACCTCATTTCTCTGCAAAAGCGGAGAAGCCGATCTGCGCATCCGCTATTTTACACCCGGCCACGAAATGAATTTATGCGGACATGCTACCGTCGCCTCTCTTTACGCATTAATTGAAAAGGGAAGGCTTCAGGCTGATCAGACATATCAAATTGAGACAAAAGCCGGTATTCTTCCCGCAAAAGCCGCTGAACGAAACGGCCGGGTATACATCACGCTCGAACAGGCACCCCCGCAATTTCTGCCGTTTACGGGAGACAAAGAAAAGCTTGCGGCCTCGCTCGGGATTACGGCTGAGGATTTTCACAGCGAGCTGCCGATTGTTTACGGATCAACGGGGATCTGGACACTGATTGTTCCGCTGAGATCACTTCAAGCATCACGGAATATGGTGCCGGACAACGCACAATTCCCCGCTGTTTTGCGCGATCTTCCGAAAGCGAGCGTTCATCCGTTTTCTCTGGAAACCGTTCATCCGGAAAGTGATCTGCACGGACGCCATTTTTCTTCCCCTTTCTCCGGAACGACCGAAGATCCCGTCACGGGAACCGCTTCAGGCGTTATGGCGGCCTATATGCGGCAATACGGAGGCTCTGAAGCCGAATGCCTCACGATTGAACAAGGCCAGGAAATCGGGAAAGACGGAAAAGTGGAAATCAGGATTACAGAAGATAACGAAAAGATGAAAATCGAGATGACGGGAACGGCCGTGTATGCCGAATCAATCAATTTTCAGCTTCCGTAACGGTTTACAAAAGACGGTCGTATCCGTTATATTATAAATGATAATCATTTTCAATTGAATAGGAAGGTGAATCGGCATGCCGAAAACCGAACAACTACAGCAAAACGAAAGTCTTGCACATACAATCAGAAACAGAAGATCCATCCGGTCGTTTAAGCCGGAAACCGTACCTTCTGAAGTCATATTAGATATGCTTGAAACGGCCGTTTACGCGCCGAACCACAGACTGACGGAGCCATGGCGTTTTATCTACGCAGCAAGCGAAGCGGGTAAAGAAAAGCTTGCGGACAGCTACGTCTCATTTTTCAAAAAAATAAAAGATGATTTCAACGAGGAAAAAGAGCGGAACATGAGAAAAAACCTCAGCGCCGTTCCGGGATTTTTGCTTGTCGTCTTAAAAGAAGATGAAAATGAATTTACGAGAAACGATGATTTCGCGGCGCTGAGCGGCATGATTCAAAACCTTCAGCTGCTCGCACATGAAAACGGCATCGGCATGGTCTGGAAAAGCGGCCGCATCATGTATGACAAACAGGTGCACCAAGACTTCGGTCTGGCAGACAATGAGCGCTTCGCCGCCATCATTCAAACGGGCTATCCGGATGAACAGCCTAAGGCGAAAGAACGGACGCCGGCAAAAAGCCTGTTTACCGAGTTGTAAAAAAATCCCCGTCTCTATACAGAGGCGGGGATTTCGTATTAGCGGGTTTTGCTTTTAGCTCTGTTGTCAGCGGCTTTCATCCGCGCCTGCGCTTCGCGGTCAGCGGAATCAGCAAGCTCGCTTGAATATTCCTCGTACGTGCCGTCTGTTTCGCGTTTCAAAGCATCCGGAACTTGAGGAAGTTTTTGTTTGTTTTTATCACGGTTTTTGTGAGTATGATTTCTGCCCATATCAATCGCCCCCTGAAAAAAGTGATATCAAACAAACATAGTATCTGCCCGGTCCCGATCTTTATTCAGTTTATTTCCGTTTGGCTGCTCTTTCCGCTTTTTTAAATTCACCGGAATAAAGGACTTCCTGCATTTTTTTCAGATTGGCTCCCTGCTGATGTTTTTCGCGCTTCTTTTCCATAAAAGAAGACCCTCCTTCAAAACAGAATACCAATAGGATTGGCTTTTATTTCCGTTTTTATGCAGATAAGATATCCTTTAAAGCCAACTCAAGTTCTTCATACGTAAACTGAAAACCGGATGTCATCGCCTGCTTAGGCAGGGCGCGCTGGCCTTTTACGATCAGCAGGCTCATTTCTCCCAAGGCCTTCTCCAGAAAAAATTCCGGTACGGGAATCCAATGGGGGCGGTGCAGGACGCTTGCGATCGTCTTTCCGAATTGCTTCATTTCTACGGGATTCGGCGATGTCACATTCATGGGACCGGACAAGTCATCATGCTCCGCCGCAAAAGCAATAAGTTCCGCGGCGTCATCGACATGAACCCATGACAGCCACTGCCGTCCAGAGCCGACGGTGCCGCCCGCTAACAGCTTATAAGGGAGAACCATGAGCGGCAGGGCGCCTTTTTCACCGAGCATCACGCCGAATCTGGCATATACCGTCCGGATGCCGAGCGCTTCAATTTTCTGGCCTTCACGCTCCCACATATGAGCCGTATGACTGAGAAAGTCTTCATTTGACGTATCGGACTGCTCAGTGAACGTTTTCTCTGTGCTTGTGCCGTAAATGCCGACGGCGCTTGCCTGAATCAAAGTCCGGGGTTTTTTCGGCTGCTGCTTCATAATCCGTCTGACTTCTCTCGTCGCTTCTATTCTGCTTGAAATGATTTGTTCCTTCGTTGTGTCCGTCCAGCGGTCAAAGATGGATTTGCCGGCGAGGTTCACCCATACATCAATAGGGGGAAGCTCGCGCTCAGGCGCCGCGTTTTCGGCCAGCCATTGAACATATGTCACATTTTTTTGTTCGGTTTCTCTCTGTTTTCTTGATAAAATATAGACATGATGTCCCCGGCGGGTAAACACACCTGTCAGATGCCGGCCCAGAAAACCAGTGCCGCCTGTCATCGCGATATTCATATCCATCTCTCCTTACACGTTGATACATATACTGTACCTCATTTGCCAAAAAGAAAAACGCCTGAACATCGGGGCGGGAAAGGAGACCGGGATGCCGTTTATTACAAAAATATCGACCCAAAAGAAAAATACCGAGCGCTTCAACATCTTTCTTGATGAGAAATATGCATTCAGCGTCGACGCCGACGTGCTTGTGCGTTTTGACCTGAAAAAAGGGAAAGAACTGGACGAGCTTGACATTCTTGAAATCCAGCACGGTGATGACGTGAAAAAAGCCTTTAACCGCGCCGTAGAATTTTTATCATATCGGATGCGGTCTGAAAAAGAAGTCCGGGATCACCTGAAGAAAAAAGAAACACCGGACATGGTCATTTCTGAAGTCATCCATAAACTGTACGATTACCGCTACTTAAATGACAAAGAATTTGCCGAAGCCTATGCGAGCACCCACAAAAAAACAAACGGCAAAGGCCCTGACGTCCTGTTCCGCGAGCTGAAAGCGAAAGGAATAGACGACGATACCATCAAGGAGACGCTCAGCGCGTTTACATTTGATGAGCAGATACAAGAAGCGCTGAAACATATCGGCAAAATCCTCAAAAAAGACAAAAAGCTGTCCACAAAAGAGATCAGACAGCGGGCGCAGATGCAGCTTCAGCGAAAAGGTTTCCCTTTCGACGTCATCAATGCCGCTCTGGAGCAGACGGAGTATGAAAATGATGATGAAGCCGAGATGGAAGCTCTGAAGGCTCATGCGGAAAAAGCGATCAGGAAATACCGCTATGACGGCAGCTATGAAAGCGGAATGAAGGTCAAACAGTACTTATTCAGAAAAGGATTCTCGATTGACGATATTGATCAATTCTTGCAGAAAGAGGAGTAAACTGAAATGGACAAACGATACAGTCAAATGACGCCTCATGAACTACAGACAGAAATTGCGGGACTGACGGAAAAAGCGCGTAAAGCGGAACAGATGGGCATTGTAAATGAACTGGCCGTGCTTGAACGGAAAATTACGATGGCCAAAGCTTACATGCTGAACCCGGAAGACTTTCGGCCCGGCGGGGTGTATCAGATAGAAGGTTCTGATGACACTTTCCGCATTGATTACATCAACGGCGTATTCGCCTGGGGACACAGATCTTCCCCGTCTGACGGGGAAGAAGCACTGCCGATTTCCGTTTTAAAAGAAAAATAATAACAAAAGAGGCCGGTTCCGGCCTCTTTTTCTTTTCGGGCACATTCGTTTCAACCTTTCAGTAAAAAATGATTGAATTCATTTTTGATATCTTTTAAGATGGAATTCGTTGTTTTTTAATAAAAAGGAGGCGATTTGCGTTGAATATCAAAATGAAACAGCCATCTGTGAAATTAATGATTTTTGTTTTAATGATTTGCACATTTTCCATCGGGTATACGGAATATGCTGTCATGGGTATTCTGACGTCGATTGCCGATGACTTTCATATACATGTATCTTCAGCGGGCATGCTTGTTACGGCGTACGCGGCAAGCGTCTGCCTGACGGGCCCGATCGTAACCATTATCGCGGTTAAGCTGCCGAGAAAGCCGGTGCTGCTAGGGTTGATGGGCATCTTCGTACTTGCCAACCTGATGAGCGTCTTTGCGCCGAACTTCGCCGTGCTGGCGATTTCCAGAATTTTATCCGCATCCATTCACGGAGCTTTTTTTGCGATCGCCATGGTGTTTGCGAGTGAAATGGTGCCGCCTGAAAAACGTTCCGCCGCCGCGGCTTCCATGAACGGCGGATTAACCGTGGCGCTGATGCTCGGCGTTCCGTTCGGCTCTTATTTAGGGGATGCCCTTAACTGGCGGGCCGTCTTTTTCATTATTTCCGTTTTAGGCTTGATCGGGCTGATCGGACTGATGCTGGTCGTACCGAACCGAAAACCGAAAGTGATTCCGATGCTGATGAATGAATGGAGTGTCTTTAAGCATAAACAAGTGATTTTTTCCTTTGCGATCACCATTCTCGGCTATTCAGGCGTATTTATCGCTTACACGTTTATTGAGCCGATTTTAAGAGATTCAGCGGGGTTCGGCACAGTCGGCATTACAGGCGCATTATTTGCTTACGGTCTCGGCGGAGTGGCGGGGAATTTCTTCGCGGGGAAAGTGCCGCTCAAACTGCTGACGCGCACGATGATCGGTGTGATGATCGGCCTGATCGGCGTCTTGGCGATTTTTCCTTATATCGCTGTTTTTCCCGCCGCAGCCGTTTCAGCGACATTTTTGTTCGGCGCATGTGCGTTCGGCACGCCGCCGCTTTTGCAGACCAAGGTTATTTCCTCCTCTGAAAACGGCACGACAATCGCCGCAGCGGTGAGCGTTTCCGCCTTTAACCTGGCAAACGCGCTCGGCGCCTGGATCGGCGGATTGATTCTCGGGGGAACGGGATCTTACTCATGGCTGTTTGCCGGCGGTGCGCTGATGACGGCTCTCGGCCTTGTGCTTTCCACGTTCGCTCATCTGTCTGAGAAGAAAGATGTTTATGAATACCAAGTGCATAAAGGATAACAAAAAGCTTGCAGGGGATATTCCGCCTGCAAGCTTTTTTCAATGTTTCAACGTAATGCTGATCACCGTATGTTTATCGCTCTCAGCTAAGGAAATATTCCGGGTTTCCGGTACCCCGTCTTTTTCAAAAACAACGGCATAGGTTCCTTTCGCGCTGCTTTTCCATGTCATCTCGCCGTGGTGATCAGTCTTGCCTATTATCTCTCCGCGGTCTATATTCGGCTGATGATCTGACTCCGCCGCTTTCATCACGGTAACCGTCACACCGGCCGCCGGTGAACCGTCCGCATCCTCAACATGGAGCGTAACGGGCAGTGCTTTTTTTGCGGCGGAATCATCCGCTTTGCCGCATCCGCATAAAACGGCTGCCGCGAGAAAGAAGACAAAAGCTTTATTGATTTGACCAATATTGAATGTTGTCGAATACACTGTTTGTCACCCTTGTTCCCAGATTGTAAGACGACCCGCCGTTTGTATGAATGGCAATGGCGGTCTGGCCGGTGTCGCTGTAATTGCGGTAAACGGGCGATCCGCTCTGGCAGCCGAACGTATCTGTCGTGTAAGTGAGTTTATATGTCTCGGCAGAACGTATCGGCTTACTGTCCGACCACATGGAACCGGACACTTTGTCGCACGGATACCCTGTCACGGTTGAGGAAAGCCCGGCCGGACTGGAACTGTTGGTCGTCCGATAGCCGTACCAGCCGACAGTATTCCCGGGCGACCCGTTTACTTTGATTGCGCCGTAGTCATAGTTTGTGTCACCGTTTTCTGTCCACCCTTTGACACTGTAGAAGGTCTTGCCTGAATAAGAGCCGTACGGGTACGATGACCCGTTGCGGCCGGGAGCTGCCGTAATTTTCGATGCCCAGCCGTTTTTCTGATCATACACGCAATGTCCCGCCGTAACGATCGTGTCGGCATTGACAAAAAAACCGGTGCATCCGTAGGTGCTTGTGCTGCCGCTGTATGTAACGGTCAGCTGTGCTGTCGCGCGATATGGAAATGATGTTGTGGGAGAAATTCTGATTCGTTCGTCTGTCCCAATAATACTGGAAGGCTTTAATGACTTGATGTCAGCTTTGCTGTTTTGTGCAAGCTGTCTTTTGGTGAGACCCGTTCCTTCATAAGCGGGGGATGTCTGTGTTGTTTGTACAGGCTGATTCTGATTTGCGTCAAACTCCTCACCGCTGTTTGATACAGATGTCTGCGGGCTGCCCGCTGCTTCTGCTGAAACAGCAAATAATGAAACTGACAGTAAGAATGCGGTAAGGCTCAGCAATCGTTTTGAAACTGTCTTCATTTTATAAAACCCCTCCTTTTTTGTCTACCGGCTTGCGGTTTAACATTTAACATATTATGGAATTTATTTAGCGTTATGACCGCAAGAGGATGTTTTTTTCCGCAAAAAAAAGACCGGGTCATTCCCGGTCTCTTACGGTGTGTGTTATCGTCTGCCTGAAGCTCTCATGCGCTCTTGCGGGTGCGAATTAATTGAACCGTCCGCCCGTTTAGAAGCGTAGTCATCCTTTGCCCGCGGTTCGCCTTCAAACTTATTATTGTTCTGATTAGGAAATCCTTTTGCCTTGTTCCGGACCATTTGTTTTCCCCCTCGGCCAATATCAAAAGGTTGCGCCTTCTGGACTGAAGACGTAAAGTTAGTATATGCCTGTGACAAGCTGCGTAAAAGCAGCAGGTTTTCCCAAGGAAAGGAGACAGAGACATGAATACATATATCGACAAACTGACGAATTTGCTGCTTGAGAAAAATGACATGCTCAGCTATTTGCAAGCGCGGACTTGGGTTGAGCTTTTATGGGGAGATTTCGAAGCGACTTACGCAAAAGCCGGCCGCCCGTACCAAGGAGAGCAAATGACGGAACGCGTCGTCAAGGAATGGATCGAATCATACGGCAGCAAGCTCCATATGTTCCAAAGCGTTCGGGAAGACGTTTCTCATTATTTGGATCAAAGCAGGGGTCTCCTGCATTAATATAGCAGTGCGCCCGCCGGATACCGTCCGGCGGTTTTTTCTTTTTATAAAAGAAATGGGAAAATCATGTTTGACGACCGGCGGAATGTGGAAATGTGTAATAACTTATAAAATAGCGGGGAGGAACCACAATGAACATGAAAAAGGGGTTAACCGCATTTATTCCGGCCGCAGGACTTTGCTTATTTTTAGCCGCAGGCACCGTTTTTTTTGATCCGGCAGCGAATGCCTCAGCAGTTCATCAGACAAAAATAGACACCGCAGCAGATACATATATCGTGAAAGCAGGAGAACTTAATGTCCGCAAAGAACCCAATAAACAAGGGCGGATTATCGGCACGCTTCGTTCAGAGGATTCCGTAAAGGTTAAACGGCTTCAAGGAGCAGATTGGGCTGAAATTGACTACAAAGGTCACAAAGCCTATATTTCCACGCATTTTCTGATGAAGCAGCCGGTGAAGGCGGTGACCGCGAAACAAACCGATTTTTATACGCCGACTTTGGAAACCGGCAAAAAAGGGTCCGTTAAAGCGGGTGAAACCGTCAATGTGCTCGGCTGGGGGTTCAGCCATGACGGAGGGTTTGACCGTAAATGGGCGTACGTCACATACGGCGGGAAAGCAGGTTATGTGAAAACGGCCGACTTAACTCAAAAGTAAAGATTCAGGCGGGCGAATAAGCCTGCTTTTTTTCTGAAACCTTTCGCCTTTCCTTTCGTAAAAGATGAAAAGGAGAGTGACGGATATGATAATGGTAATCGGCGGCCTTCTGATGGCTGCGGCCGGCATTTCAGTCGCATTTTTTCCGCCGAAGTCGATCAACAGCCTGTACGGATATCGGACGAAGCGCTCTATGGCGGATGAGTCGCAGTGGAAAGAAGGCAATCGATTCAGTGCGCTCCTCATGATTCTGTTCGGCCTTATTTCGGCGGCAGCTGGATTTGCGGTCAGCCTGCTTATCCGGCAGACTCAGCCGTTCGCCCTGATCGTTCAGGCCGTATTGTTGATCGCGATCAGCGTACTGATCATCGTCTTAACAGAAAGAAGATTGAAACAAACGGGGAGGAGAATCGATGAATGACATTACGTTTCACATGATCGAAACAAACGGAGTGACGCTGCACACGGCTTCAGCCGGTCCGAAAGACGGTCCTTTGGCGGTGCTGCTGCACGGGTTTCCGGAATTCTGGTACGGCTGGAAGAGTCAGATCAAACCGCTGGCGGATGCCGGATACCATGTTGTCGTGCCTGATCAGCGCGGCTATAATCTCAGTGGCAAACCGGAGGGCATTGAAAACTATACCATTGATACGCTCAGAGACGACATTATCGGGCTGATCACTCATTTTACAGATGACAAAGCCGTCGTCATCGGACATGATTGGGGAGGAGCCGTGGCCTGGCATTTGGCATCCACGCGGCCGCAATACGTTGAAAAATTGATCACGGTCAATATCCCGCACCCGGCGGTTATGCGGAAGGTCACACCGTTCTACCCGCCGCAGTGGAAGAAAAGCTCTTATATCGCTTTCTTTCAGCTTCCGGAAAAGCCGGAACGGAGATTGTCTGAAGACGATTACCGCGTATTGGATCACGCGATCGGCTTATCTGAACGCCCGGCGCTTTTTTCACGGGAAGATGTCGACAGCTACAAAGAAGCATGGGGCAGAAAAGGAGCGCTCACGGCGATGCTGAACTGGTACCGGGCGATCAGAGCCGGCGGTTTAGGCCCTGCCGTTCCGCTTAAAATGCCCGTTCCGTACCGGTTAATATGGGGCGTCAACGACCGCGCGCTGAGCAAAAAGCTCGCCAAGGAAACAAAACGGATGATTCCAAACGGCGACTTAATCTTCATAGATGATGCCTCACATTGGGTCATTCACGAAAAACCGCGCATCGTCAGCCATTTGATTCATGAATACCTTCAGCAATAAAGTCTGTCCCGCGTACAGACTTTTTCTTTTTTTTCTCATATCTGCCGAAAAACATGACAAAATATAAATCATATGCAGAAAAAAATTTCTTTCCCTGTAACAAAAAAAGGGTTTAAACGTCATTAAAAAAAGGAAAAGCCTTACTGAAGTTTTGCGGACAATTCCTTTAAGGCCGTCCTAAAAAAAGAATAATACAAAGAAGGTGCCTTCATGAAACAAAGGTTAATCTCAATTATTATTCCGTCTTACAATGAAGGGAACAACGTCAAGCTCATTCATGAATCTTTAAAAAAAGAATTTCAGACGATTCATTATGACTATGAAATTTTCTACATCAATGACGGAAGCGCGGATGACACCCTTCAGCAGATTAAAGAACTGGCCGCCAGAAACCATCGCGTCAAATACATATCTTTTTCCCGCAACTTCGGGAAAGAAGCGGCCATTTTGGCAGGATTTGAACACGTGCAGGGCGAAGCGGTAATCGTGATGGACGCCGATCTGCAGCATCCGACCCATCTGCTGAAAGACTTCATTCAAGGCTATGAAGAAGGGTATGACCAAGTCATCGCGCAGCGCAACCGAAAAGGGGACAGCCCCGTGCGTTCCGTGCTTTCTTCCCTGTATTATAAATTTATCAACAAAGCCGTCGAAGTGGACTTGCGTGACGGGGTCGGAGATTTTCGCCTGCTGAGCCGGCAGGCCGTTGATGCCCTTTTGAAGCTGAGTGAAGGGAACCGTTTCTCGAAAGGGCTGTTCTGCTGGATCGGGTTTGACCAGAAAATCGTATTTTATGAAAATGTCGAAAGGAAGAACGGCACGTCCAAATGGTCATTCAGCAATCTGTTCAACTACGGAATGGACGGTGTCGTCTCCTTCAACAACAAGCCCCTCAGGGTATGCTTTTTCACCGGTATTCTGATATTGCTTCTGTCGATGGTTTATATTGTAACGACCTTTGTTCATATTCTGACACACGGCGTGTCCGTACCCGGATACTTCACCATTATTTCCGCCGTGCTGTTTTTAGGGGGCATCCAGCTTTTGAGTCTCGGCATCATCGGAGAATACATCGGCCGGATTTACTATGAAACAAAAAAACGCCCGCACTATTTAATTAAAGAAGCGAATATAACGTACGGAGAACAAAATGAAACGAATTATACAAAAAAGCGCAAGTGGAACCATTAAACAGCCGCCGCTGTGCGCAGGGTCTGGGGACGTTGTATGAAAAAAAATAAATGGATCTTGCCGGCAGCCTGTGTGCTGGCTGCGGCAGCCGCTCATATTTTTTTCTTAAAAGAGTGGTCGGAAGGCCGCTATATGACGGGGTCTGGAGACGGGATCGCCCAAATGGCGGTCTTCAAAAAGCTGCTGTTTGATCAATATATGAACGGCAGGCTGTTTTACAGCTATTCGTTCGGACTGGGCGGGGGAGTGTACAGTCAGCTCGGCTATTATTTCTCTACTTCTTTTCTATTCCTGTTTATCTCCGCCGCTGTCCGCTTTTTGCAGCTTATTCAGCTGACGGGTGAGGCTGATGCGCTGTTTTGGGCACAGGCCTCCGTTTTTATCAGCATCGCCAAGCAGAGTTTCATCATATTCATGGCGGCGTATGTGTTCCGCTATTTCGTCAAACGGACGGTGCCTGCTTTTGCCGGCGCCGTGTTGTACGGGGTCTCGATTATCTACTTCCGGCACGAGGTGTATTGGGACTTTTTCACTGACAGTATGGTGTGGCTGCCGCTGCTCGTGCTCGGCGCGGAAAAAATCATCAGGGAAAAAAAGCCGGCGTGGTTTATCTTCGCCTGTGCGCTGACATTGATCAACAACTTTTATTTTGCGTATATTAATCTGATTTTCATCGGCATTTATATCTTATTCAGGTGGATGATCCCCCTTGAAGGCAATGAAGCGAAAAGGCTCATTCAATGCAGGATATTTATTCTGTCGGGCCTTCTCGGGTTCGGCATAAGCGCAGTTTCCTTTATCCCTGTCGTATACGGATACCTTCATAATCTGCGGCCGCCGTATTCTGACCATATTGCATGGCTTGATTTTTCCGACAACATTTTATTTTCAAGCCGGATAATCATTCTGCCGGCGGTTTTTTTACTTTTTCTATTTACATTTTCTTTATATAAAAACCGGCTGTTCCGGCTGTTTGCGGGAATCAGTCTGCTGTACATTCTGTTTCACTTCAGTCCGTTTGCGGCAAGCGCCTTTAACGGTTTTTCAGCTCCGCAAAACAGGTTTGAATACGTCCTGTGCTTCACGATTGCAGGAACGGTTGCAGCAGGGCTTTCTAAGCTTTCAGACATCAGCATGAAGAGTATGCTGATATCCGCCGTACTCGCCGTTCTGCTCTATTGGAGCCAAGTGAGACGGTTCAGCCTGGATATTTCTGATCAGGCCAACCTGCCTATCCTGCTCCTTCTGGGGCTGACCATTGCCGCTTTCCTTGCAGCAAAGACAAGACTGAAAGGCGCGGTGCCCGCCGTCTATGCCGTCATTCTCTTGACGGCGGTGCTGACGGCTAATACATATGAAAAATATGCGTTATCAGAAGGCGGGAAGATTTATACGGTATCGCATACCTTTATGACGGGTCCTGACTATAAGGGCAAAGAACAAACAGAGCTCATTCAGCGCCTGAAAGAAAAAGACCCTGATCCGTTTGCCCGTTTGGATTGGATGAACGGTGTTTTCAATAACACCCCGATCATATACGGGTTCAACGGATTCAGCGTATACTCAAGCATACTGAACAGCAATCTGCTGTCCTTTTACTGGAACGACCTCCGGATTGACATGGGCAGAGAAAGCGTCAGCCGTTATGCGACATTAGGAAACAGGGCTAATTTATACAGCCTGCTTTACGGAAAATATTATATGACGGAAAAAACTAACGGGGCCGGCGTGCCGTACGGGTTCAAAAAAATCATGGAATCATCCCATTATGCGGTTTATCAAAATCAATATATGCTTCCGTTCGTACGCACAGCTGATCGCGTATATAACGAGGACGGTCTGAAAAAAGCGCCCGCCCTTGCCAGAGAACGGGCAATGCTTGACGGGATCATCACGGAATCAAGCGCAGCCAACACGAAAAAAGCGCCTGAGGCGAAAAATATGATCCGTCAGGCAAAGGTAACGGCCGACCATGCCGATTATCAAGACGGCATCCTGACGGTAAATGAAGACGGCGGCGGCCTGATCATTACGCCGCAAGCCGCTAAGATGGACGGCGGCGATTATTACGTCAGCTTTTATTTGAAGAATAAAGCGAAGGACCAGGGCTTTACATTAAAAGTGAACGATTACACAACAACGAGAAAATCGAATCAATCCATTTACAAAACAGGTGTCAACGATCTTGCTGTCAGAGTGCCGAAAACAAAAAACATCCAAATCCGTCTGCCGAAAGGATCGTATCAGCTTGACAGGCTGGCGCTTTACGAAGAACGGTACGATACGCTGAAAAACGCATACCGAAAAGCGGAAAAAGAACCGCGGGCCGATCTCAGATGGCGCGGAAATACGCTTCATATCTCGTATGAAAACAAAACCAGCGCGCCGTATATCATGCTTCCGATTCCATATGAAAAAGGCTGGGAGCTGAAGATAAACGGCAGAAAAGAGCAGATTGAAAAAGCGGATTATTCCTTCATCGGATTTAAAGCGCAAAAAGGAAAAAACGATATTCAATTAACGTATTACCCGCCGTTTTTTAAACCCGCGGCCGCTCTATCGGTGATCAGCCTCGTGTTTGCCGCATTATATGTGAGAAGACAAAAAAAGCCCGGCTCTTAAACAGAGCCGAGCTTTAATTTTTTCTGCAGTTTTTCCTCGCTGAAAATCCAGCCCGTGTAGGAAGAGAGAAGCTCTAAATCATGACTGAGGTGGACGATGGCGACAAAAGGATAGTGGCCTTTGCTCCGGTAGCGCAAATCAATAAAGCGCACCTCATAATGATCTTTAAAAGTATCGACCTCCCACCTGTAAACGGGGGAAAATGAAAGAAAGGCTGCAATATTTTCGTCCTGTTTCGCGGCCTTCATCACATCGGTTTCCGGAACGGGCACGCGGTTGAATGTATCCAATATCACGACATGGCCGTCAAGGCTTCTGCCGACATAAAAGGCATGCGCCGTCGTCACGGCGATACGCCATTGCCTGAATTTCATCGTCGGCGAAATAATGATGGTTTCAATCTCCTCTTCAATCATTTCGCGCAGCCTTCGCTTTATCCGCAGCTGCATCAAAAACCGGACGGCGTAATATCCTGCGAGGATGATATAAAGCATCAGAAATGTCACGCCCGGATGACCTCCGATATACCACACGGCAATCGCGGCCAAATGGCTGACGAAAATAAACGGATCAAAGGTATTGATTAAACCGAGAGCGATCCATTTTCTCGAAAACGGGCGGATGGCCTGTGTGCCGTACGCGTTAAAAATGTCAACAAACACATGCAAAACGACAGCCAGAAGCGTCCACAGCCACAGGTGCAAAAAGTTCGCTTCCGGATAAAACATAAACAAAATGCCCGGAATCAGAACGGACCAAAATAATACGGCGGGAATGGAGTGCGTGAATCCTCTATGATTTCGAATATAAACGGCATTATTTTTCAGCTTCAATATGGTATCAATATCAGGTGCCTGAGAGCCGGCAAGCGCGGCGATCATTACTGCCTGAGACATGGGGGTGTGCATGCCGACGGCAGGATCAAGAGTTGCGATTCCGCCAAGCGCGATACCCATGACAACGTGAGTGCCAGTATCCATTGTTGACCTCCTAGCAGGCGTTAAAAATCAGCCGCCCGCATATTTCGCATTATAAGATATTCCCCATTTTCTGTTTGCCCAATCATGGCGTTTATCCGCCGTTCTCATATGTTTCCGCTTTTTCTTTATCACTATTTAATGTAACATATTATCGTAACGTGCCCTTAGTTTACACCAAAATACAGTGTCAAGAAAAGCGGAACCCGAAACATCTGAGGAGAAGATATGAACGCACTTGAAGAAAAAATGAAACAAAAAGATATAGACAAATTTCGCGAGGACTTAATTACATGGTTCGAAAGAGAACAGAGAATTCTGCCGTGGAGAGAAAATCAGGACCCGTATCGGGTGTGGGTGTCAGAGGTGATGCTGCAGCAGACGCGCGTAGATACCGTCATTCCTTATTTCCGGCGGTTTGTTGAGCAATTTCCGACCGTTTCGGCGCTCGCTGAAGCCGATGAGGAAAAAGTGCTCAAAGCCTGGGAAGGGCTAGGTTATTACTCCCGTGTAAGAAATCTGCAAAGTGCCGTAAAAGAAGTACATGAGCGGTACGGGGGAGTCGTCCCTGCCGGGGAAAAGGAATTTGGCGGACTGAAAGGCGTCGGCCCTTATACAAAAGGCGCCGTGCTCAGCATCGCATACAACAAACCGATTCCCGCCGTAGACGGCAATGTGATGCGTGTCATGTCGAGAATTCTTTCCATATGGGACGATATCGCAAAACCTAAAACCAGAACCATTTTCGAACGGGCGGTATCCGCTTTCATTTCTCATGAAAAACCATCTGAATTCAATCAGGGTTTAATGGAGCTCGGCGCGATCATCTGCACCCCGAAATCACCGTCATGCCTGCTTTGCCCCGTACAAAAGCACTGTTCGGCATTTGCGGAAGGGACAGAGCGGGAGCTGCCCGTTAAAAGCAAAAAGAAAAAGCCCGGAATAAAAACAATGGCAGCCGTTGTGCTGACAGACGAACAAGGCGATGTCTATATTCATAAACGGCCGCCAAAAGGCTTGCTCGCCAACTTGTGGGAGTTTCCGAATACCGAAACCCAGAAAGGAATCAAAACCGAAAGAGAGCAGCTTGAAGCCTATTTAGAAAAAGAGATGGGAATAACCGCTGAAATCGGGGAGCTGGAAGGCATCGTAGAACATGTTTTCACCCATCTCGTCTGGAATATTTCGGTCTTTTTCGGTAAAGTAAAACAAGTGTCGGATACAACGGAATTCATACGGGTCACAAAAGAGGAGCTCAAGGAATACGCATTTCCCGTTTCCCATCAAAAGATATGGAAAATGGCGGAAGAAAGCGGCCGCTAAAAAGCGTCAGTCATAGCTGACGCGAGTGCCGTGGCCGTAATCCGCTTCATTCCGTTTCAGTCCGCCGCGGGCTTCGATTTCCTGAATCAGTTCCCGGTATTTGGACTGGCCTTCTTCGTTTAAATACGGCATAATTTGCTGGAAGGCATGATGGAAATAGGCGAGCTCTGAATCTCTCCAATCTTGTTTGGGCATCATGGCCAATTCGCCCATATCACGTCCGACATACATATAAAAGACCCCTTTCAACAGATATTGCTTTTATTGTTTGTTGAATGAAAAGAACTATACACAGCAAGGAGCTGAGGAAAAATGGAACAAAATAAATGCGCACTGATCACGGGAAGCAGCCGAGGCGTCGGGAAAGCAGCCGCCATCAGACTCGCGGAAAAAGGATACAATATCGTCATCAATTACGCCCGCAGTAAAAAAGCGGCATTAGAAACCGCCGAAGAAATTGAAAAACTCGGCGTTAAAACGCTCGTTATTAAAGCTAATGTCGGCCAGCCGGCAAAAATCAAAGACATGTTCCGCCAGATTGACGAAACATTCGGCAGACTGGACGTGTTCGTCAATAATGCGGCTTCAGGCGTGCTGAGACCGGTTATGGAACTCGAAGAAACACACTGGGACTGGACGATGAATATCAACGCGAAAGCATTGCTTTTCTGCGCCCAGGAAGCGGCAAAGATGATGGAGAAAAACGGAGGCGGCCACATCGTCAGCATCAGCTCGCTCGGCAGCATCCGCTATCTTGAAAACTATACGACGGTCGGTGTCTCAAAAGCCGCTTTAGAATCGTTAACCCGTTATCTGGCGGTTGAGCTTTCTCCGAAAAACATCATCGTAAACGCGGTGTCAGGCGGAGCGATTGATACGGACGCGCTGAAGCATTTCCCTAACAGAGATGAACTGCTGGAAGATGCCCGCCAAAATACGCCGGCCGGCAGAATGGTCGAGATTAAAGATATGATCGACACGGTGGAGTTTTTAGTTTCTTCAAAAGCGGACATGATCCGCGGCCAGACCATCATTATTGACGGCGGACGCTCTCTGCTCGTATAAGTTTTAAAAAAGATGAATAGCCTTATCGTCTCCTGCGCATTCTAAAGTGCGTGGAGGTGATAACAATGGCAAACTCAAAATACAGCAAAACAGACGTTCAGCAGGTGAAAAGACAAAACCAGCAATCAGCTTCCGGTCAGGGTCAATACGGCACTGAATTCGGCAGTGAAACTGATGCGCAGCAGGTTAGAAAGCAAAACCAATCTGCTGAACAAAACAAACAGCAAAACAGCTAATCACTGAAACGAAAAAGCACTTCATCTTCGGATGGAAGTGCTTTTTTCTGTTGCTAAAACGACAAAACTTGTGATTCCTCTACAGAATGAGTCAAAGGGTTTTCCGGCGTAAAATCGAAATGGTAAGGAGTATCAACCTAAAGCCTAAGGAGGAACCCGATGTCAGAGTTTGAAAAGCTTGTAAGTGAACAGATGAAAATCATGGATCAGCTTCTCGAGCTGCAGTCAGAACTTGACCGCTGCCGGCAGGTGGAAGCGGAACTCATCAGTCTGGAAAGAGATGCAAAGCTGGACAATGTACAGGACGAAATTGCGACAAAGCGAAAAGACCTGGCCGGCATACAGGAGTTATTCCAAAGGCAGACAGAGCAAGTCATCCAGTCTTATCGCAGCACGGAAAAGCCGTCTTCCTATGTGCAGAAATGAATGTGCCATTCCGGAAGCGGAGTGGTTCTTTTATTTTCATTTTTTAATTCGTAACGTTATAATAGTGAAAAGACTTGTCGGAAAGCAATTGCGGCTGCATTGACTGCAGGGCTTTACAGAAAGTAGGGGAGAAATATGGGATATCCCAAGGAAGGAGAAACCATTCAAATTCACAGCTATAAGCATAACGGGCTGCTTCATCGAATTTGGAATGAAACGACGATTTTAAAAAGTACGGAATTGTGTATCATCGGAGCCAACGACCGGACAATGGTGACGGAATCCGACGGACGGACGTGGGTGACGAGAGAGCCGGCGATCTGCTACTTTCATGCCCGTCAGTGGTTTAACGTCATCGGAATGCTGAGAGATGACGGGGTACACTATTATTGCAACATCAGCTCGCCGTTCGCTTATGACGGAGAGGCCATCAAATATATTGATTACGATTTGGATGTCAAGGTGTTTCCGGATATGACGTATAACATTCTTGACGAGGATGAATACGATGACCACCGCAAATCAATGAATTACCCTAAAGAGATCGACAGCATTCTGAAGGAGTATCTGAATACGCTGCTGCATTGGATTCATCAGCGGAAAGGACCGTTTGCTCCGGAATTTGTTGATATGTGGTATGAACGGTATCTGCGCTATACAAAATAAAGAATACAATAAAAAACCTGTTGGGGTGTCAACAGGTTTTTCACATGGGCTCACACGCCTTAAAGAGAGAGGGGGATAAAGTGTGGGCGTAATCAGACGCTATATGCAATTTGTAAAACCTTATAAAAAACAAATTTTTATCACAGTGTTAATCGGCATTATAAAATTCTCCATCCCGCTGGCTCTCCCGCTTCTGTTAAAATACGTGGTCGATGACATTATTCAAGGGAGCGGAACGGCAAGCGCTAAAACATCATCGCTATTCACGATAATGGGCATCATGTTCGTGCTGTTTTTAATTCTGCGTCCCCCGGTAGAGTACTATCGGCAATACTTCGCGCAATGGACGGGCAGCCGGGTGCTCTACGATATCAGGGGGGGATTGTTTGATCATATTCAAAAATTGAGCCTGAGGTTTTATGCCAACACGAGAACGGGCGAAGTCATTTCCCGGGTGATAAATGATGTCGAACAGACAAAAGACTTTGTCATAACGGGACTGATGAATATCTGGCTTGATATGATGACGGTGCTGATCGTCATCTGTATTATGTTTACACTCGATGTGAAGCTGACATTGATATCTGTCATTTTGTTTCCGTTATACGGAATTTCAGTGAAATACTTTTACGGCCGTCTCCGAAAACTGACACGTGAGCGTTCTCAGGCACTCGCCCAAGTTCAGGGACATTTGCACGAAAGAGTTCAGGGGATGCCCGTTATCAGAAGTTTCGCCATTGAAGATTATGAACAAGCCAATTTTGATGAAAAAAACGGACATTTTCTGGACAAAGCGATCCGTCATACGAATTGGAACGCGAAAACGTTCGCAGTTGTGAATACCATTACGGATTTGGCGCCGCTGCTTGTTATCGCGTTTGCGGGTTATTTTGTCATAAACGGCCCGCTTACGGTAGGGACGATGGTTGCGTTCGTCGGCTATATTGACAGAATGTACAATCCGGTCAGAAGATTGATCAACTCATCGACGACGCTGACCCAGTCGATCGCTTCAATGGACCGCATATTTGAATTTATCGACGAGCCGTATGAACTGACTGATAAACCGAATGCACTAAAAGCTGACGGCATTAAGGGTGAAGTTGAATTCCGAAATGTCTCGTTCCGTTATGAGGAAGGAAAAGAAACGATTTTGCAGGACGTTTCCTTAAAGGTGACAAAAGGGGAAACCGTCGCGCTCGTCGGGATGAGCGGCGGCGGAAAATCGACGCTTGTCAGCCTCATACCGCGTTTTTATGATGTATCCGGCGGCAGCCTGCTGATTGACGGCGCGGATATTCGCGATTATGAAGCGAGAAGCCTCCGCAATCAAGTCGGAATGGTGCTTCAGGATACGTTTCTGTTCAGTGAGACGATTCGTGAAAATATCGCTATCGGTAAACCGGGAGCGTCTCTGGATGAGGTGGTTGCGGCTGCGAAAGCGGCAAATGCCCATGAATTTATTATGAACTTCCCCGAAGGCTACGAAACCAAAGTCGGCGAACGGGGCGTCAAATTGTCAGGCGGGCAGAAGCAGCGGATTTCGATCGCCCGTGTATTCTTGAAAAATCCGCCGCTGCTGATCTTGGATGAAGCGACATCGGCTCTTGATCTTGAAAGTGAACACTACATTCAGGAAGCGATGGAAAAGCTTGCGAAAAACCGGACGACTTTTATCGTCGCCCACAGGCTGTCCACGATTACGCACGCGGATAAAATTGTCGTCATGGAAAACGGCGCCGTCGTCGAAACCGGCACGCACGAGGAATTAATGGCCCAAGGCGGCCAGTACAGACACTTATTTACGATTCAGAATTTGAACTGATACAAAAACGTATGCCGTCCGAATGGGCGGCATACGTTTTTTGAATGCAAAAAAACCCGGTTTTACGGAAGCACCGGGTTACTCTTCGTCTGTTTCTAATTCGCTGTCTTTCGGGTGGTATGTCTGAAAACTCGTAATTAGTGTATCGAGATGCTCCAGCTGCTCGCGGTATTCCGCAACCGCAGCCATAATGCTGAGCATATTGTAATCAAGCAGTTCATCCTCGCAGTTCTGCTGATTTTTCAAGAAAGACTTCGTCAAAAGCTGTTTATATCTTATGCTTTCTTCAGCATCGTCATCATGCGGTTTGATCTTGCCGACCGTCCGCATCAGAATCCTTTCGTGCCAATGAAGCAGATAATCAATTTCTTCTGTCAGCGTCTCCTGAAATTCCTCCGGCATATGATAAATCTCGTTTTCATAGCGGTGCAGCTTTTTCAGCGTATCAAGCGCCCGATTTGCCGTAATAATCGCCTGTCTGAATAAAACAAGCTTGCGCGACTTTACATACGTCGTTTTCTTAAAGTAGCTTCTCTCCTCTTTATAAAGAAGGTACGTATGATCAAGCTTCATCATTTTTTCCTTCAGCTTCTCAATATCCTCTTTCAATATCGAGTGTTCCGTAGACTGACGCATCGTCAGCCTGATCCATTTCATGATCTCATCGGTATATTCAACCGTATGATGAGTCAGCTTCGTTTCGTATTTCGGCGGAAGAAACACAAGGTTCACAATAAAAGAAGACAGCACGCCTAAAATAACGGTGCTTGTTCGTATCAGAGCGAACGTCAGGAAGCTGTTTCCCGGTGTTTCTAAAATCGCGATAACCGTCACGAGCGCAATCGAAATGGTGTGTTCAATTTTCAGTTTTAACATGATCGTGATGACAATCACTGCGGTCAATCCGATCATAATCGGACTCGGTCCGAAAATCAGTCCGAATACCGTAGCGATGACAGCGCCGATGATATTTGCCTGAACCTGATCAATAATGATAAGAAAAGACCTGTAAATAGAGGGCTGTATGGCAAATATAGCTGCAATCCCGGCAAAGATCGGCGACGGAAGTCCGATCCATGATGCTAAGTAGAGCGCGAGCGTAATCGCAATCCCTGTTTTAAAAATGCGGGCACCAAGTTTCATTGGTTTGTGCGTGCATTCCTTTCTCTAATAAATTATGTGCCGAACGAACGGCTGACACTTACATTTCCCTGTCGGCTGATTTGCTAAACAATAAAGTAATATACAGGGATCATACCAATTATTCAAGGTCTTTTTTTGAAAAAACCATTATCTCACAAATCGGACAAAAAGAAAAAGCGGAAGCCCCGGGCTCCCGCTTGTTTCAGAAGTTATTTTTTCATATGTCTGAACGCATCTTCAACGGCTTGTAAAGTGGCGTCGATATCCTCTTCAGTATGTGCGGTTGTGATAAACCAAGCTTCATACTTCGACGGAGCGAGATTGATGCCGCGTTCAAGCATCAGCTTGAAGAACTTGGCGAATGCTTCTCCGTCCGTATTTTCCGCCTGCTCGTAATTGACGATTTTTTCATCAGTGAAGTAAACCGTGAGCGCGCCTTTTAAACGGTTGACGGTGATGGTAATGCCATGTGTCTCCGCATGGGCGAGAATGCCTTGCTCAAGTCTGGCGCCGAGCTCATCAAGCCGCTCGTAAACGCCTTCTTCCTTCAGCACTTCCAGGCAGGCGATGCCTGATAGGATAGATGCCGGGTTTCCGGCCATCGTGCCGGCTTGATATGCCGGGCCGAGCGGAGCAACCTGCTCCATGATCTCTTTTTTGCCTCCGTAAGCGCCGATCGGCAAGCCGCCCCCGATAATTTTACCGAGCGCTGTTAAATCAGGCTTCACTTGAAGAAGATCCTGCGCGCCTCCGTACATAAAACGGAACGCCGTGATCACTTCATCATAAATGACGAGCGCGCCCGCTTTATGGGTCAATTCATTTACCTGTTCTAAAAATCCTTCTTCAGGTTCAACGATGCCGAAGTTGCCGACGATCGGCTCGACGAGAACCGCTGCAATTTCTGAACCCCATTTATCCAGCGCGGCTTTGTAGCTTTCAATGTCATTGAAAGGAACGGTAATGACCTCATTGGCGATGCTTTTCGGCACGCCGGCGGAATCAGGGGTGCCGAGCGTAGACGGGCCGGAACCCGCAGCGACAAGTACGAGATCAGAATGGCCGTGATAGCAGCCGGCGAATTTAATGATTTTTGTGCGGCCTGTATAAGCGCGTGCAACCCGGATCGTTGTCATCACCGCTTCAGTGCCTGAGTTTACGAATCGTACTTTATCAAGTGAAGGAATGGCCTCCTTCAGCATTTTGGCGAAAGTGACCTCATGTTTGGTCGGCGTCCCGTACAGCACGCCGTTTTCCGCCGCTGTTTTAATCGCTTCAGTAATATGCGGATGGGCATGTCCGGTAATAATCGGACCGTAAGCCGCTAAATAATCGATATACTGATTCCCGTCTACATCCCAGAAATAAGCGCCGTTCGCTTTTTCCATCGCAACGGGTGAACCGCCGCCTACCGCTTTATAGGATCTGGACGGGCTGTTCACGCCTCCGACGATATGCTCTAACGCTTCCTTATGAAGTTCAACTGATTTTGTATACAAAAAATGACCCTCCTAATATCTCCTTACATCATGTTCTATTGTAGCATGCTTCATTGCGAGCACAACGGGTTCATGCTTCCAGAAAAGAGCCGGGGGATAACGGTTGTAATCTTAACGTGAATTGGATACGCTTAATAAAAAACCCGGAGGTATAAGAAATGACGATTGAAATCGGACAAACAGCACCGGATATGAAATTAGTGAATGACAGCGGGGAAGAAGTAGCATTGACGGATTTTAAAGGGAAGTACGTCGTTCTCTATTTTTATCCGAAAGACATGACACCCGGATGCACGACGGAAGCATGTGATTTCCGTGATCAGCACGAAAGTTTCGCGGGACTTGATGCGGTTATCATCGGAGTAAGCCCTGACAGCCGTGATAAACATGAAAAATTTAAGCAAAAACACGATCTTCCTTTCCAGCTCCTCGTTGATGATGAGCACAAACTGGCGGAAGCTTTTGATGTGTGGAAGCTGAAGAAGAATTTTGGGAAAGAATATATGGGTATCGAGCGATCCACTTTTTTGTTAGACAAAGAAGGCCGTCTTGTGAAGGAGTGGAGGAAGGTAAAAGTGAAAGATCACGTTGCCGAGGCGCTTCGCGAATTGGAACAAATTGCGTCTAATTAATGGACAAATGCTGAACTCACGGGGTTTTCTTCAGATTACATTTGACAGGAGACCGGAAAAAGATGTACACTAATTATAAACATTATAAAGTAAGAATCTTTTTTAGAAGAGAGGTGCATGACGGATGGCTGCACATGAATTAAAAGAAGCCTTAGACACGTTGAAGGATACGGGAGTCCGGATTACTCCTCAACGTCATGCCATTCTGGAATATCTCGTGGATTCTATGGCACATCCGACAGCGGACGATATATATAAAGCCTTGGAAGGGAAATTCCCTAATATGAGTGTTGCGACAGTGTATAACAATTTGCGTGTATTCCGGGAAGCGGGGCTTGTAAAGGAACTGACGTACGGAGATGCGTCCAGCAGATTTGACTTTGTCACCTCTGACCATTATCACGCCATTTGTGAAAGCTGCGGAAAAATCGTGGACTTCCATTATCCCGGGCTTGACGAAGTGGAACAGCTTGCTGCTCACGTCACAGGGTTTAAGGTAAGCCACCACCGTTTGGAGATTTACGGCGTCTGCCAAGAATGTTCCAAAAAAGAGAACCACTAAACGAAGCTGACCGCTTTGATACGGTCAGCTTCGTTTATTTTACACTGTTTTTTCTGTTATAAGACTCATCGAACGCTTGGCCTTCCAATCCTTTATCCAATGTAAGAGGCTCTCTGCAATGCATGCACATATCCACTCTGCCCAGAATCTTCGTTTCTTTCTCGCAAGCGGGACACATCACCCGGACCGCTTTTGTGGACAGCATACCGATCCAAAAATAAACGGCGGTGCTGAGTCCGATCGACAGCAGGCCGAGAATCATAAACAAGCTGGCAAGCAAAACAGACTGCTTAAAGAACAGCCCGATGTACATAATGATAAACCCAACGAAAACCAAACTTAACGCAAACGTTCTGATCTTATTAATTTTGCTTGAGTATTTCGCCATGTCCATCCCCCTCTCGTTTAACTATAGCACAAAACAGATGGCATATTCTTCATGTTTTCGTAAGAAAAGGGAAGAATAAATATGGCACCTGAAAGGAAATTTGTTATAATAGTGCAATGTGTTTAGAAAAAAGGACTTTCATGTTTTATCATAGAAATGTAGAAACAATAGCTAGTGAAACAATCGCATTGGAGGAATCGTAATGGACAATCTTCTCCGTCCAATTTACCAAGAAAGAGCAAGTCATCCCGATACGCTGGCCGTCCTTATGATTGAGAGAAGGAGTAAAGCATCATCCATCACGGATAACTTTGATGCGGTCATGCTTGTCATTGTCAAACAGGCTGATGAACCTCTTTTTATAAAGCATTATGAATTCGAACACAAAACCGCTTCTTTACATATTGTAACGGATGCTCTGCTTCAGGAATGGATTCTGCTTGGGACAAATAGAAGAGTCATAGATTGGATCATCAACGGCAAAGTGCTGTTTGACCGCAATGAATATATATCTGAACTCAATGACCGGCTCAGCACTTTTCCTTTCGCCGAGCGGAAATTAAAGATCGGAATGGAATACGGCAAGCTGATCAGAAGATTTGTAGAAGGAAAAGCGTTTTTTGAAGCTGATCATTTTCTGGATGCATATTATGCGGTAGTGCACGCTCTTCACCACTTGGCCCGCATAGAAGTGATTGACCGGGGGTTTTATCCCGAAACGACAGTCTGGAACCAGGTCCGTCACATTGAGCCGCAGGTATATAAGCTATATTCCGAACTTGTCGAGAGTCACGAAAGCTTGGAGAAAAGGCTCGAATTATTATTCTTAGCAAATGATTTTCTCATCCATTCAAAAGCTGAAATCGGTTCTGCGCACCTTTTTCAGGTGATGAAAGAAAAAGAAATGTGGCAGTTTGGAGAATTGCTTCAGCACCCTGAACTGGTGCACTTCACCCAAGATCTCGGTGTCATGCTTGATTACCTGACGGAAAAAGGCTTTGTTGAAGTATCCCAAATAGAGACCAAAGGGCAGGAAGTATATCATCGAGGATATTCTTTCAAAAAAAGTGTTGACGCTGAATCATAGGCATGGTATATTATTAAACGTCGCTGATGTGCTTCACCAAAAAGCTCGCAGCGGCGGAGAAATAAAAACAAAAAAAACATTTGACAGCAAATCGCTGAAATGTTATACTGAAAAAGTCGCCTCGAGATGAGGTTGAGATGATCTTTGAAAACTAAACAAGACAAAACGTACCTGTTAATTCAAAGTTTTAAATAAATCGCACAGCGATGTGCGTAGTCAGTCAAACTACTTTATCGGAGAGTTTGATCCTGGCTCAGGACGAACGCTGGCGGCGTGCCTAATACATGCAAGTCGAGCGGACAGATGGGAGCTTGCTCCCTGATGTTAGCGGCGGACGGGTGAGTAACACGTGGGTAACCTGCCTGTAAGACTGGGATAACTCCGGGAAACCGGGGCTAATACCGGATGGTTGTCTGAACCGCATGGTTCAGACATAAAAGGTGGCTTCGGCTACCACTTACAGATGGACCCGCGGCGCATTAGCTAGTTGGTGAGGTAACGGCTCACCAAGGCGACGATGCGTAGCCGACCTGAGAGGGTGATCGGCCACACTGGGACTGAGACACGGCCCAGACTCCTACGGGAGGCAGCAGTAGGGAATCTTCCGCAATGGACGAAAGTCTGACGGAGCAACGCCGCGTGAGTGATGAAGGTTTTCGGATCGTAAAGCTCTGTTGTTAGGGAAGAACAAGTGCCGTTCAAATAGGGCGGCACCTTGACGGTACCTAACCAGAAAGCCACGGCTAACTACGTGCCAGCAGCCGCGGTAATACGTAGGTGGCAAGCGTTGTCCGGGAATTATTGGGCGTAAAGGGCTCGCAGGCGGTTTCTTAAGTCTGATGTGAAAGCCCCCGGCTCAACCGGGGAGGGTCATTGGAAACTGGGGAACTTGAGTGCAGAAGAGGAGAGTGGAATTCCACGTTGTAGCGGTGAAATGCGTAGAGATGTGGAGGAACACCAGTGGCGAAGGCGACTCTCTGGTCTGTAACTGACGCTGAGGAGCGAAAGCGTGGGGAGCGAAACAGGATTAGATACCCTGGTAGTCCACGCCGTAAACGATGAGTGCTAAGTGTTAGGGGGTTTCCGCCCCTTAGTGCTGCAGCTAACGCATTAAGCACTCCGCCTGGGGAGTACGGTCGCAAGACTGAAACTCAAAGGAATTGACGGGGGCCCGCACAAGCGGTGGAGCATGTGGTTTTAATTCGAAGCAACGCGAAGAACCTTACCAGGTCTTGACATCCTCTGACAATCCTAGAGATAGGACGTCTCCTTCGGGGGCAGAGTGACAGGTGGTGCATGGTTGTCGTCAGCTCGTGTCGTGAGATGTTGGGTTAAGTCCCGCAACGAGCGCAACCCTTGATCTTAGTTGCCAGCATTCAGTTGGGCACTCTAAGGTGACTGCCGGTGACAAACCGGAGGAAGGTGGGGATGACGTCAAATCATCATGCCCCTTATGACCTGGGCTACACACGTGCTACAATGGACAGAACAAAGGGCAGCGAAACCGCGAGGTTAAGCCAATCCCACAAATCTGTTCTCAGTTCGGATCGCAGTCTGCAACTCGACTGCGTGAAGCTGGAATCGCTAGTAATCGCGGATCAGCAT